>JAMCPD010000001.1 GCA_023379935.1 Actinomycetota bacterium
CAAGATCCTATAGTTAAAGACAAAATGTTGTGAAACGTAGCCAGCCAACTCTGTTGTGAACTGTTACCTTTCGCGAAGTAAAAGCCGAGAACTGTACCCACAGGTCCGATTAGTACAGCCAAATCCCGATACAAGTTAGCAGATGCGTTTGAATTGGTTGCTGACACGATAAGCGCAATGACCACCGCGATCAATGCTAGCACCAAGAGAGTGGCCAACGCGATACGCTCCCATTCCCGGTACTTCGCCGGGTTGAAAGACCTCTCCGGTGGGTCTGAAACCGATTTTTGTGGCGGCTTTTCCCCGGTTAGGTCAATGTACAGCAGCTTTTCTTTGATTGAGTCAGTTACAGATCTTTCCTGTTGATCTTCCCCATTGCTTGGATTAGTCACGTAATTGGAGTTCTTTTAACCTGTTACCTTCCTTGATGAGGACTTGATCACCTCTTTCCACATGCTCACGGAGCACGGCCTCATCCCGGATGGCTTGTCGAAGAGCGACCGTTTTTAGTACATCACGAACTTCGGCGATATGCTCTAGCTTAGCGTACTCCTCTTTTGTCACCTCCACCGTCAATCTCACCATCTCTGCTTCCTCTTCCATCTTCAATAGCTCCTTTTATTTCTATCCTACGTCAATCGAAAGCGGGTCTTTACAACGGTTACCTACTCACGATCCGAGAGATACAACACCTCCGCCGGAATGTATATCAACTGGTAATCGGACAGAAGTTTGGGCTTTTATCTTAAAGCGGGAACCGTATAAATCCACTAAATTCGCTATACCGGAAAATCCCCAATGAATCACCGTATTTATCTGCTGACTGCGGAACAGTCAAACTACTCTGTCAGGGCACGATCAAGATACCGATCAACCAGAGCCGACTCGACCACGCTTGTATTCATGTTGGGTGGTTGATATCTTTTCCATGCCTAACACCAGGGTCCCTACAAATGTTCCCTGTTATATCAGAAGCCGGCCTGTCATCACCTATTACCGGGTGTCAACAGCTTGAAAGGCCTCCGCAAACTTACCCCCGGATAATCCGGCATGTTTGGCAACATTGCTAAAGTTCTCCTTCAGCCGGTTTGCAATCGAGTCTCTTTCTCTAGGCGGTATCTGGCTTTCATGGCACCATAGCGCATTTAGCTTAGCTTCAAAAACCTCAGTTATGTCAACTGCAATCTGCGGTATTGGAGAAGCCATTAGCCATAACTGGGGTACTACATGAGGTTCAAGACCTTGTTCCAAAAGCTTTCTATGAGCAAATGGATTACGGGCATCCGGGTAGATAGCATCAACAGCTGCTTCACCTGCGGCCAAATGATCGGGATGGCTTGCATGAATCATTGTCCAGTTGCGCATTGGTGAAGGTGCTATAACCCTATCGGGACGTACACGCCTTATAACTTCAGAAATATCACAACGCAGCTTATGCGTCACCTCTAAAGATCCATCCGGATAGCCAAGAAAGGAAACGCTCTTTACCCCTAAAATATCTGCCGCCTGGGACTGTTCAAAACGGCGTACTTTGACAAGTTCCTCCGGAGTGACTGACGTATTTTCACCGCCTGCTTCACCATCGGTTACTATACAGTAATGCACCTCCACCCCTTTCTGACAAAGTATGCTTACCGTGCCGGCGGCACCAAAATCCACATCATCGGGGTGTGCGGAGACTACCAACACACACGCCACATCAATACTTGGGTCTACAACTTCTAACACAAGACTCACCCGATTTTCCGAAACTTCGCAGCCATTTCACGCATTCCTGCCTCACGCGCCTTATCGCCAACTTCTAAGCCATGCAACTGGGCATAATCCACAAGCTGTTGCGTAATCTGCATAGAGCAAAATTTTGGCCCGCACATAGAACAGAAATGTGCGCTCTTAGCCCCAACCGCGGGCAAGGTTTCATCATGGTAAGCACGTGCGGTATCAGAATCAAGCGCCAAGTCAAACTGATCTTCCCAACGAAATTCAAAACGAGCCCTTGAAATGGCATCGTCCCACTCTTTTGCACCGGGATGTCCCTTGGCAAGGTCCGCTGCATGAGCAGCAATCTTGTAGGCTATCATCCCTTGCTTTACATCTTCTTTCCCCGGCAACCCCAAATGTTCCTTCGGTGTGACATAGCACAAAAGAGCCGTTCCATACATAGCTATCATTGCGGCACCTATGGCGGAGGTGATGTGATCATAACCCGGAGCGACATCTGTCACTATCGGACCAAGAGTATAAAAGGGTGCCTCATGGCAAAGTTCTTGCTCAAGATCAACATTCTCCTTTATCTTGTTCATTGGAACATGACCGGGTCCTTCAATCATCACCTGAACATTGTAAGAACCCGCAACCTCGTTCAACTCTCCCAAAGTACGCAACTCCGCAAACTGGGCTTCATCGTTGGCATCCGAAATACACCCAGGCCTCAGACCATCACCTAATGAAAAGGAAACATCGTATTTGGCCATAATCTCGCACATCTCCTCAAAATGCGTATAAAGAAAGTTCTCCTCATGATGCGCCAAACACCAAGCTGCCATAATCGAACCACCGCGACTTACAATACCCGTTATCCGTCCCACCGTAAGGGGAATGTAAGAAAGCCGCACCCCGGCATGAACGGTAAAGTAGTCAACTCCTTGTTCTGCTTGCTCGCAAATAGTGTCTCTGTAAACCTCCCAAGTAAGCTTTTCCGGTTTGCCCCCCACCTTTTCAAGTGCCTGATATATGGGAACTGTACCTATAGGCACGCTAGAGTTACGCAGTATCCGCTCCCTGGTCTCACTTATATTGCGCCCCGTAGAGAGATCCATAACTGTATCAGCTCCCCAAGTAGTTGCCCAGTGCAACTTCTCAACCTCTTCATCGACCGAAGACGTCACCAATGAATTGCCTATATTCGCATTCACCTTGGTCAGAAAACTCTTACCAATAATCATTGGTTTCAGCTCAGGATGAGCGATATTAGCGGGAATAATCGCGCGCCGCGAAGCAACCTCGGCGCGCACAAATTCCGGATCCACGCCTTCTTTGTCTGCAACAAAGCGCATCTCATCTGTTATCTCACCTTTTTTAGCACATTCCAGTTGCATTTCTCAGCTCCTTCCAATTTCAACTCAACCTAATCCCGGCTTACAGTTCCAACTCAAATTCAATATCTTAAGTTTACTGTTGTTGCGATTCCTATGCCCACCGTTATTAAACTACCTGTTCGCCAACTTCTCCGTTATTCATTTCAAGACGGTTAACTTTTTAGTCACCGTTATCTCCTCACTGCCAGTTTGACAAACTGGCTTTCGTCAAAGCTAAGATTTATAGTTATGGCATTAGACAAACCTCATTGGCTTCATCTCTTCAAAGAAGTAGTTACATCAGGATTGTGCACGGGTTGTGCAGGTTGCGTCATAGCCTGTCCACATGATGTACTCCGCTACGATGACTCAAATGGCGTTTACAAACCGTTCAAGATAGAAGCTGACGGAGGATTTGACAACTGTACACACGGTGAAAAGGGTTGCACCATGTGCACCAGAGCTTGTCCAAGATTTAGAACATGGGAAGAAGAATGTGACAACTATTTATTCGGCCGACAACGCACCATTGAGGAAGTTGCCGGTGTCTCTTCGGAGATCATACTGGCAAGGGCAAGCGATCCTGAAATTAACAAAATGGGTCAAGATGGCGGTTTAGTTTCAGCACTTTTAATTTGGGCACTTGAAAATGACATTGTAGACGCGGCTCTGCTGTCCTACACTCCGAATTCCGCCGCCACCCCCCACGCTGATAACATCCCTCCCCCAGATATCCGCACCCACTATCTGCCCAACACCGATAGCGCTGGTAGTTTCGCCGGCAGGAGCCAGAAAGCCATACCACTGGTGGCGCACAACCGAAGAGACGTGCTAAAAGCAATAGGGTCCAGATATACCTACTCAACAAATCCACTCGGTTATTTCGAGGCAGTCCAAGACGGTGCAGAGAGGCTTGCGCTGGTTGGGATGGGATGTCAGTCCTCTGCACCTGCAATAATGAGTGCAAGAAAGGCTGGAAAGGTTGCACGAAGGTTTGTACTGAATATAGGACTACTCTGCTCCAAGACGTTTGATGAGACAGTATTCCCTCAGTTTTTCGAACAACGTTACAAAGTCAAAGAGGAGCAAATATCCAAAATCAACATCAAAGGTGTATTCCAAGTATGGACTACCGATGGGAGTTATCAAGAAATACCGTTGAAAGAAGCTTATGCTTGGACAAGAGATGGTTGTAAAGCCTGCCCCGACTTTGCCGCTCAACACGCAGATATTTCAGCCGGAGGCATAGGAACCTTTGAAAACTGGACTCTTTTAATCATCAGAACACAAACGGGTCGCCAAACAATAGACGGTGCCGTAACCGCAGGAATGATAGAAACGCGCCCTGTTGATGACGACCCGAACGCGTTGAAAACACTGAACAAATTATCCCGAATCAGCCGAAAACGTTGGCCCGCCGATGCCATAACAGGACCGGGTCTAATTTAACCTCGGGTCTAATTTAACTCACTCATCTGGTGCCAATCTCTAAATCATCCGGCCTTCGTTTTCAAATCCGACAAATTATATATGCAATAATAGGTGAATCCAGCTCATGGGCAATTTCAGATTACATGTTTTGCAGGTAAAAGGACAGTCCGGTTACAATGCCAACCTAAGGCAACCTCCAGCTACCGGCATAGGAGACGACCTAAGCTCCAAGCTCCTTTGCTCGATCAAATATCGCCTGGAAATCCGGCTCTGTTAACTTTTTGGTAAAAGTATTTTGTTGGCTTGGGTGATACGAACACAAGAGTGTGTGGTTCACAAAATTATCACCCGAACTGTCACCACCTCTCGTATAATCTGCATCACCGCCGCCTTTTCTTACAGCAGAGAGCCGGACTTTTGAAAAAGAAGGAATGGGAACCTCCAACCCGTGAGCAAACTTGGGTACGCCGGACAATGAAAACAGCTTTTTCAATACTCCATAAGCAAAATTCCCAAGCGCTATAACAACGCGCATATTTTGAAGTAACCCAAACTCTTCCTCAAGGTAGGCAAGGCAGGTATCGCGTTCTAAAACAGTCGGCTTATTGGCCGGTGGAGCACATCTGAGGGCTGCTGTTACCCAAGCTGATTTTAATAACAGCCCATCATCAATACTTTTACTGACTGGCTGGTTAGCATAGCCTGCTTTCCACATAGCTTTTAAAAGCCAATCACCCGAACTGTCTCCTGTAAACATGCGTCCGGTACGATTTGCACCATGTGCCGCCGGAGCCAGTCCAACCACCACCAAAGTTGCCTTATAATCACCAAAGCCACTAACCGGTTTTCCCCAATAGTCCTGGTCCCCAAATGAGGCTCTTTTCTGAGCGGCCACCTTTTGTCTCCAGGCAACCAGACGAGGGCAAGCCACACATGCTGAAATTCGGCTGTTTAGCCTGTCCAACTTGGAAAGTGTTGTTTTGTTCAACTTAAAAGCGAACCAACCTCTTTTCTCTCATTAACCAGTTCTTCGGTAGTTAACCGAATGCGCTCATCAGCAAACGGACTGTGTTCCAATCCCTCAACCACCTGTATGTTTGAACCATCAGAACGCACAGGAAAGCCGAACTGCAAGCCTTCGGGTATGCCATATTCACCGGAAGAGACAACCGACACGGAGAACCAGTCCCCTTCCGGGGTTGGAGTAACCAAACTTTTCACAGTATCAATTACAGCATTAGCGGCTGAAGCGGCAGACGAAGATCCTCTTGCTTTGATGACCTCAGCACCGCGTTGTTGGACAGATGAAATGAACTCTCCCTGCAGCCAGGCAAGATCGTCAATGACTTGGGTAGCCGGCTTGCCGTCAATACGGGCATTTTCAAAATCGGGAAACTGTGTGGCTGAATGGTTACCCCATATCGCCATGTTACTCACCCGCTCAACCCCGACTCCGCCGGCTTTTTTGGCTAACTGGGCTTTCGCTCTATTCTCATCCAAGCGAGTCATGGAAAACCACCTATCAGGAGGTATTTCCGGTGCGGTCTCACGGGCAATAAGGCAGTTGGTGTTACACGGGTTACCCACCACCAGTACCCTTACATCGGCAGCGGCATTTTCAGCTATCGCCCTTCCTTGGGGCGCAAAAATCTTGCCATTGACGCCAAGCAGGTCCCCTCTTTCCATCCCGGCTTTGCGAGGTATGGAGCCAACCAGGAGTGCCCATGACGTAGCCGCAAAAGCCACCTTCAAATCTGAAGTCGCCACTGTATCAACCAACAACGGGAAAGCACAGTCGTCTAACTCCATGACCACCCCCTCCAATGCCGCCATAGCAGGCTCAATCTCAAGCAACCTAAGCACTATCGGCTGATCATGCCCTAACAAATCACCGGAAGCTATCCTAAAAAGCAAAGAATAGCCGATCTGTCCGGCTGCACCTGTAACAGTTACGTGTACAGGGTTACGTTTAATCATACTCATAGTCTCTTCACCACCTCCATGGCAAACTCCGAACAACGTACTTCTTTCGCCCCATCCATCAAACGGGAAAAGTCATAAGTTACGATCTTTTCCGCAATCGTTCGTTCCATAGCGCGAACTATATCTTGAGCAGCTTCCCCCCAGCCAAGATGCTCAAACATCAGTACACCGGAAAGCAGAAGCGAACCGGGATTTACTTTATCCGCTCCGGCATATTTTGGTGCCGTTCCATGAGTAGCCTCAAAAACTCCTCGTCCCGTTTCATAGTTGATGTTTGCCCCCGGAGCTATTCCGATCCCGCCCACCTGGGCAGCCAAAGCATCGGAAAGGTAGTCTCCGTTCAGGTTGGTGGTGGCTATCACATCAAACTCATCAGGGCGGGTCAGTACCTGCTGAAAGGTTATATCAGCTATGGTGTCTTTAACCAAGATCTTGTCACCGGCTTCGCCTCCGCATTCATCCCACGAAACTGCACAATCCGCAAACTCGTCATGGGCTACTTCGTATCCCCACATTCTAAAGGCGCCCTCCGTGAACTTCTGTATGTTACCTTTGTGAACCAAGGTAACGCTACGTCTATTGTGTTTCTTAGCGTAGTTAAGTGCCGCCCTCACAAGACGTTTGGAGGCATAAGCAGAAACCGGCTTTATGCCTATACCGGAATCGGAACGAATCTCCCAGCCTAAGGTCTCGGAAAAAAAACTTATCATTTTGGCTGCTACAGAAGTGGCGGCTTCAACTTCCAGCCCTGCATAGACATCTTCCGTATTTTCCCTAAAGATAACCATATCAACCTTTTCGGGATGCTTGACAGGCGAGGGAACACCGCTAAAGTATCTGATGGGTCTCAAACATACGTATAAATCCAACGCTTGCCTAAGAGCTACATTCAATGACCTGATCCCTCCACCCACCGGGGTGGTCAACGGTCCCTTTATGCCGACCACATACTCACTAAACGTTTCCAGTGTCTCTTTCGGGAGCCATTCACCGGTATCTTTGTAGGCCTTCTCTCCCGCAGCAACCTCTTTCCAGGCAATATGCTTGCCATACTTAGCCGCCGCCTCATCCAAGACAGTTTTAGCAGCAGGCCAAATATCCACACCAATACCATCGCCTTGGATAAAAGGAACTATCGGATCATCGGGAACTATCAGGTTTCCGTTGTCATCAACGGTTATCTTTTCAGGCATAACATCACCATAATAACAAGCACACTCCAACTTCTATAAACTTATATTTACTCTGTTTTTTATATTAAACTATTTTTCTTGGCTTACAATAAAAAGTCTATCTGTCAAAGCTGGTCTCTGTCCAATTCGGATGCCGCCCCTAGGCTGATAACCTAAGAGAAGGTTTTTGAAAAACCTAAAATAGTGATATAAACTACAAATAGTGATATATTTCCTATGATAACCCGCAAGGATTTCCAAGCGAGTGATTGACTCATATACCCCCAACACTTCTTCACCCGACATTTGGGCCTCTAACGACAAGATTAAGCAAACGATCAGACAACATCTGGCTATAGCTCTTGATACCGCCGACCTTGATCAGGCGGTATCGGTGGCAAAAGAGCTACAAGAGTTGTTTGCGGTTGCCAAAGTAGGACTGCAACTTTTCAGCGCACAAGGACCAAAGGCGGTAGATGCACTGGCCGAATTAGGCTATAAGATATTTTTGGACTTGAAACTGCATGACATACCCACCACGGTTGCAAAGGCCTGTACGGTGATATCCGCTATGCCAGTATCATATCTAACACTTCACACAGCAGGCGGAACAGAAATGCTAAAAGCCGCTGTAAACGCACTGGCAGAGGGAAACGCTACGGCGAGGGGGAATACCGGGGGAATAAATACTATAGCGCTTGGCGTTACCTTCCTTACCTCACAATCTGATATAACAGAATCGGCGGTATTGGAAAGGGTAAGTATTGCAACCCAATCCGGTTGCAAAGGGGTAGTATGTCCGCCTCGCCACCTTGGGGCGGTAAGCAAAGCAGCGCCTTCACTTTTCAAGGTAGTACCGGGCATACGGTTGAACAAGGACAATCTTGACGATCATACCAGCAGCCTTTTGCCAGAACAAGCATTAGCTCAAGGTGCTGATCTACTGGTTATAGGTCGTATTGTCCTAAACGCGCCCAATCCGCTTCGCATGGCAAAGATGATCTTTTCGGCATGTGAAGCAAACCATAAAGAAATCTAAGACTTAGAACGTCGGGCGCCCAACCCCAACGCCTCATAAATCTCCTTCGTCGAGACAAAAGAGTTCATGGTGTAAAAGTGTAAACCGGGTACACCCGCTTGAAGCAGTTGCTCACAAAGATCTACCGCTATTTCTACACCAACCCGGCGTAGATCATCGGGGTTAGCACCAACAGCTTGCAGTCTAGCAAGAATCTCTTTCGGTACACTGGTACCTGACAGTTCGGACATCTTAAATACGGTACGCAGATTGACAATCGGCATAATTCCGGGTATCACCGGTTTATCTACTCCCAGTACACGCAAGCTATCAACCAAATCAAAGTAGTATTGGGGATTGAAAAAAAACTGTGTTATGGCAAAATCAGCCTTGTCAAGCTTTTGAGAGAGCCGGTATCGATCTTGCGTCAAATCCAAAGACAAGGGATGCCCCTCGGGATGTGCAGCCACGGCAACGCAGAAGTTGCCGACCTGTTTTGCTAACTCCACCAGTTCAGATGCATAGACCAGCTCGCCTTGTGACAGTTGCACGGTGGCATTCAATGGAGGATCTCCCCTCAATGCCAAAATATTCTCCACCCCTGCTTTTTTGTAACGCTCCAATATGATGGAAAGCTCCTTTTTGGAGTGTTCCATGCAACTCAAGTGAGCCATAGGGGTCATTGGGCTATTGTTCAGCAAATCAACAACCAGTTCATGGGTCCGTTCTCTGGTTGATCCGGCTGCACCGTAAGTAATAGAAACAAAATCAGGCTCTAAAGCCTCAAGTTCACTCAAGGCAGTGCGAAGCTTGTTTTCAGACTCCAGGTTTTTGGGCGGCCACAGTTCTATCGAAAAACACCACCCCGCTTCCAAAAGTGCAGAGATCTTAGTCATTGATGAACTCGCCTCATCACATTGAAGTTTTCCGGTCCTGAACTACTATGCAACACTACGCATTAGTTTCTTTCGAGGTTCTTTGGCTGCGTTTGGCTGCTTCTACGGCATTGACCAACAACATAGCCCTGGTCATAGGACCTACCCCTCCGATGCGGGGAGTAACCCAGCCGGCAACTTGGGAAACATCCTCTGCTACATCCGAAAGCAACTTACGCCCTTCAAAAGAAGTTCCGGCTCCTACCACGCAGGCCCCAGGTTTTATCATATCTTTTGTAATCAATCCCGCTCTCCCAACTGCGACTATTACAATATCCGCTTGGGAAGTATAGTAGCCAAGGTCACGTACTCCAGTGTGTATAACAGTAACCGCTGCATTGCAGTCAGGCCTTTTGGAGGAGAGTAAAAGTGCTAAGGGCCTGCCAATCGTAAGCCCCCGTCCCAGAATCACTACATGACGCGATTGGATGGGAACCGCATAAGCCTTCAACAACTCCAGTATCCCCCTTGGCGTGCAAGCAAGCGGACTGTACGGACCGGAGACGCCCATAACCAGCTTTCCCAAATTAACAGGGTGTAAACCATCAACATCCTTATCTGGATCTACATTCAACAAGACCGCTACTTCATCAAAACCCGACGGAAGAGGTAGTTGTACCAGATAAGCATGGATCTTCGGGTCATGATTGAATTCAGATATGGTATCCAACAACTCCTTGAAACCGGCTTCGACCGACAGATGACGATGAACGGAGGTAATTCCGACCTCCAGACAGTCGGCATGTTTCATCTCTACATAACGAGCACTTGATGGATTATCACCAACCAGAATGGTACCAAGCCCGGGATTTATACCTTCAGCTTTCAAATACTCTACTTCTTGCATAACTTGGGCACGTATTTTGGCAGCTGTTGCTTCGCCGTCCAAAACAATGGCACTCATAGTTTCATTATCCCGGCTTTTGAAGGACCCAAAATTGCTCTCATCGTTGCTTTAGTGTTTGAAGTGGCGCTCATTGCTAAATACCATAGCTATACCATGTTCATCGGCGGCAGCTATCAACTCTTGATCTCTGATAGATCCGCCGGGCTGAACTATAGCGGTAACTCCTGCCGCAGCCAGTTCATCCAGGCCATCCCTAAAGGGGAAAAAGGCATCACTGGCACCAACCGCATCTTCCCCTGCCTCTTTGTCTGTGTCCCGCTCTGTTCTCCGTGAATGTTGTTGTGCCTTTTCAATAGCTATACGGGCAGAATCAACTCTGTTCGGCTGTCCGGCACCTATGCCTATAGTCATGGAATCTTTAACCAAAACTATAGCGTTTGAAGTAACAAAAGCGCAGACCAACCAGGCCATCTCAAGATCATTGTACTGTTTTTTGGTCGGAATACGACGTGTAACAACCTGCCAATCTTTCGGTTTGGTTATAATACGATCAGTTTCTTGTACTAAATATGCATCCTCCAGCGATCTGAGTGTCAGCCCCGCCGCCGCATCCGCCGCTAGTGCAGATGTGGCTTGACCACCTGTAACCATAAAGGAAGCGACTGGGGGCACAGCTTGAATAATACGGGTATTCTTACGTTTAGCTGCAAGGATGCCGATAGCACCCGATTCATATGACGGAGCTATAACCACATCGGCCTTTGGATAACTCAACATCTCTTTTGCCAAAGCCGCAGTAAACGTAGTATTCAGCGCCACTATCCCTCCAAAAGCCGAAACCGGATCGGATTCAAAAGCCCGTTTATAAGCCTCTACTGCATCAGACATCAGGCTTACACCGCAAGGATTGGCATGCTTGACTATAACGCAGGCAGCAGCTTCGTTGCCTTCGAGCGTATTTCCTGGTTCGTGGAGCATGCTTAAGTTCCCTACTTGGTATACAAGCCTCCAAGCAGCGTCAGCATCCAATATATTCAAATAGGAAAGCTCCAGCCCTGAGTGCTGTATAGCCGAATCCCATATGCTCTTTCGTCCGCGAGGGTGATACAGGGCGCCTTGAAGGTGGGGGTTTTCGCCGTAACGCAAGTCCTTAGTCTTATCCAACTTCAGGTGTAAGGTATTGGGAAGCCGTAAAAGTTGATCGGCCGGCTTATCGCTCAGTTGATCGGTCGAGTCTTTCTTGTCCCCAAACCAATTAGCAATTGTCTCATCATAAGCTGCTGTATGAGAAAAGGTTTTATAAGCCAGCATAAGACGAGTTTGTAAAGATGTTTCACCGTTTGCTTGCAGCTCTGCCAGTACTGTATCATAATCAGCGGGATCAACCACCACGCTGACATATTCATAGTTCTTTGCACCCGCGCGTAACATAGTAGGACCGCCTATGTCAATGTTCTCTATGCAAGGTGATGCTCCAAAAGGATAAAGATTGCAAATAACCAGATCAATTGGGGTTATGTTATATTTATCAAGATCTGACATGTGGGAAGGTTTTGAACGATCAGCCAAAATTCCGCCATGTATAGCGGGATGTAATGTTTTCAGGCGTCCATCCAACATCTCGGGAGTTTGGCTAACCGTTTCCACCTGTATATGGCTTATACCAGCACCGTCAAGTGCCGAAGAAGTCCCCCCGGAAGCAATCAACTCCCAGCCAATGGTTTCCAACCCCCGCGCAAACTGTTCAATTCCTGTTTTATCATACACGGACAACAAAGCTCTTTTTTTTATAGGCTCCTGTTCTTTCGGCACTTTGTGTTTTTCCTCCAACTCTTCCAGCTTTGTCAAAAACTTCTTAACCGTATCGGGATATAAACGGCGTTCCACCTGTTTTATCCTTTCATGTAAGGTTTCGACGGTATCGCCTTCCAGTATATCAACCGCTTCTTGGGCAAGTATAGGACCCGCATCGGTTTGTTCGGTCGCGATGTGAACCGTGCACCCCGTTACCTGAACACCGGCCTGGATGGCATCCTCAACTGCATGCCATCCCTTAAAAGCCGGCAGCAGAGCCGGATGGGTATTGAGTACACGCCCGGGAAACAGATCAAAAATAGGTTTGGCCAACACAGTAGCAAAACCGGACATTGCCACAATATCAACCTGAAATGGGCGCAAGGCATCAACCAAAATATCAGTGTAGTGAAAACGGTCAAAATTGGCGGAAAAGTCGTCTCTTTCAACTATGATGTTTTGTATGCCTGCATCCGAAGCTATGTCCAATGCTTTGCATTTACGATCTGCGACAACCACAGCTATAGGTAAATCCGCTTTGATCATCGCTTGAAGAATAGTACCGCTGCCCGAAACAAGTACAGCTATTCGCATGTTACTGATCATGGTGTAGTTTCGCTTGCTACTTTCATTGCCTCCGCCGCAACCTGGTTGCCACCAGCTAAAATGCGGATACGATCTCTGCCATAATATCGCCGGCTTGGCTGGGGTTGGTGGCTACCTTCACCCCTGCCGATGAAAGACTCGCCATCTTTGCCTGAGCAGTTCCGGCTGTTCCTGAAACTATTGCACCGGCATGTCCCATCTTCTTCCCCGGAGGAGCGGTTACCCCGGCTATATAAGCCACAACAGGCTTGGTCATCACTTCAGCTATATACTGAGCTGCTTTTTCCTCCTCGTTACCGCCTATCTCACCGATAAGCAGTACCGCCTTTGTCTCAGTATCCGCCTCGAATGCCGCAAGACAGTCTATAAAACTCGTACCCGGAATTGGGTCGCCACCTATACCGACACAAGTAGTTTGACCTATACCTTTTGTTGAAAGCTCATTCAATGCCTGATAGGTAAGAGTACCGGAACGACTTACAATACCGGCAGGACCGCCGGCTAATGCTATATCACCTGATGTGATCCCTATATTACAACGTCCCGGCGAAATGATACCGGGGCAGTTCGGACCGATAAGCCTACATTCGGGCCAGTTGCTCTTTAGGGTATTGTAAACTATCAGCTCATCGTGAGCCGGTATGCCCTCGGTTATACAAACAATAAACTTGACACCCGCAGCCGCAGCTGCCAATATAGCTTCGGGAGCGGCACTCGGAGGCACTGACACAAAGGATGCGGTTGCCCCAGTTTGAGCTACGGCATCGTCCATAGTGTCAAATACCGGTATTCCTTCTACATCCTGTCCGCCTTTGTGTGGTGTAACGCCTGCAACTACTTTTGTTCCATAGGCACGATTGCGCAACCCGTGAAACCTTCCTTGTGATCCCGTCAAACCCTGAACCACAACTTTGGTGTTCTCATCTACAAATATCGCCATGCTACATAGCCTCCTTGGTAAGCTCTACAACTTTATCGGCAGCGCCCAACATGGTCGGAACGGTAATGAAATTTTCCGAAAGGTGATCTTCTAAAATATCTCGACCGATTTGAGCATTTGTACCATCTAAGCGCAACACTATGGGAGAGTTTAACCGTACTCTTGAAAGTGCTTCGACTATTCCCTTAGCCACTTCATCACACCTAGTTATTCCCCCAAAGATATTCACAAATATCACTTTTACATTAGGATCGGAGTTAATTACTTCCAACGCAGCCGCCATGGTATCGGCGTTTGCTCCTCCTCCTATATCAAGGAAATTAGCCGGTTCCCCACCGGCTTGACTTACAACATCCAAGGTACTCATTGCCAGTCCAGCACCATTGGCAATTATACCGACATTACCGGCAAGTCCTACATAGTTCAACCCTTTTTGCCGTGCCGCAATCTCGCGCGGATCGCTGTCCTCATCTTGATCAAACTCAGCCCATTCCTCATGCCTGAAAGCCGCACTGTCGTCTAAGGTAACCTTGGCATCCAGAGCATGCACTTTATCATCTGTTGTCAACACCAACGGGTTTACTTCCACTAAATCACAGTCTCCTTCCGTATAGCAACGATAAAGACTGCATAAAAACAGGGCGGTTTGTTCAATTGCTTGTGCATCCAACATAGCTTCTTCTGCTGTTTGGCGTGCTTGATCAAGTGAAAGACCTTCTAAGGGATTCACATTCAACTTGATCACGGCATTCTGATCATCATGAGCTACCTGCTCTATATCTATACCGCCTTTTGCGGAAAGCATGATCATATTGCACTTTTCTGAACGGTTTAACGTAACACTGGCGTAATACTCCTTTTTGATGTCGGTTGCATGTTCAATCCATAGCCTATGTACCTTGTGCCCTTTAATATCCATTCCCAAAATAGAACTCGCATTGCGGACAACCTCGTCTTGGTTGCTTGCCAGCTTGACGCCCCCCGCTTTGCCCCTACCCCCTACGCGAACTTGAGCTTTTAGAACTACCGGATAGCCAACTATGGCTGCTTGGTCTACAGCTTCTTCAACTGTAGCAGCAATCCCGCCATCAGAAACTGGTATGCCATACCTCTTGAAATACTGCTTACCCTGATATTCAAATAAATCCACTTAGGTATCTCCTTTATTCTTTCTTCACTGTTCTTGTTTGTCCAATTCCCGTTTATCCAGTTCAGACTCCAGCCAAGTAGTAATGGCGGATAGTGAAGCTCCTGGAGTAAACACCTCTTCAACTCCGATCTCTTTCAATGCCGGTATATCAGTGTCGGGTATAATGCCACCACACATGACCAGTCTATCTGCCAGCCCTCTCCCCTCCAACTCGGCCATCACTTGAGGCATTAGCGTCATGTGCGCTCCTGAAAGAAGCGATATACCGAGCCCGTCAGCATCTTCCTGCAATACTGTTTCAGCTACCTGTGCAGGAGTTTGGTGCAAACCAGTATACACCACTTCAAAGCCGCGATCTCTAAGAGCGCGCGCTATAACCTTTATTCCTCTGTCATGCCCGTCCAAACCAGACTTAGCAACTACTATCTTATAGGGCCTTATCACAACTTAGGATACTAGCAAACGGTGAAAACTTCTTCAATCCCGCGATCTTTCAACTGCTCAAAGAACATTGCTAGCCATACCACCCGACTACATCAACAATCACATTGGTGTTACCTGAATGGTTGTAAACAGTTATATCACCGTTGGATGAAAGCGGGACTGTCACAAAGTTGGGTATTATGCCGGTGGTAGAGTTGAAGTTCAAACTTGAGGTGGCCGGTTTTAGGGCTCCTGATGGATAAACAGTCAGATAACCCGAAGCGGTTGCACCGGCTTCCGTGACATTTAGTACTACAGCAGTAGCAGTGTCGGGTACTGCGGCAGACAAAGAAGATGCCGTGCCCTGATAGGCGGCCACTTGAACCGAAAGGGTCGAATTCGGAGCAATAGCTCCGTTTGATGTGCACTGATTTTGAACGATAGTCGTACCGTTGGGTGACCTTGTGTCACATATCCTATAGGGCACGGTTCCATAAAAGCTGGCTGCCGAGGTAGAAGAGGTAAAGTAACCCACTACGTCTATGATTACATCTGTTGAACCTGATAAGTTGTAGACAGAGACAGTCCCGGTTGGCGAAAGCTCGGCTATAACTCCGTTTGGTCTTATCTCACCGGCCGCAAAGTTTAAGTTTGATGCAACAGGAGGAGTACCGGCAGGATAAACGGTTAGATACCCGCCTTGATTCGAGTCTGCTTCTGTCACGTTTAGTACTACAGCCGCCCCGCCGGTTTGAGGTACAGCCTGAGAAGGTGAAGCGGCAGTCCCTTGATATCCCGATACCTGTACTGACAGAGTTTGACCTGCAGAAATAGTTTTTCCGGTGCACTGATCTGTTATCTTTGACAGAGTTTGTGACCTTGTGTCACATATCCTATATGGGGTTAGGGGAACAAAGCTGCCTTGGCCTTTTTGAGATACAGGTCCAAAGTATCCCTCTACGTCTATTGCTATATCCGTATTACCGTTATAGTTGTAGACGGTTATACAGCCACTACAGCCGGAGGTATTACCTAAAGATACCTGTACAAGGTTTGGTATTGCTCCTGTTGTTTGATTGAAGTTCAGACTGGAAGAAGCAGGTTTTGTGGCTCCGGCGGGATAAACGGTTAGATATCCAGAAGATGTAGACGAAGCTTCTGTCACATTCAGTACTACAGCCATAGCTCCATTTGGAACTATTGAAGCGCCAGAAGCAGCATTTCCCTGATATCCCACAACCTGTATGGTCAAGTATCCTCCTGGAAGAATAGTCTTGCCGGTGCACTGGTTTTGAAAAGTACCTTTTACGCTAAGTGACCTGGTGTCACATATTCTATAGGGCACAAGGGAGTTATACCCACTATAAGTTGTGTAGGTATAGCTTAGGGCATTTGAGGTTCCCCCGCTTGTCGTAACTGTGACAGAAACCGTTCCTGTTCCAGAAGGTGAGGTTGCGCTACATGAGGTCGTAGAAGAACAAGTTACAGATGTTGCCGCATTTGATCCAAATGAAACGGTTGTTCCACTGGTTGTGGTTGAAAAGTTAGTCCCGGTTAGGGTCACAGTCGTAGCGCCTGAAGCAGGACCTGAAATTGGCGAGATACCGGTTAGGGTTGGAGCGTTTGAACTTGTTGTTGTATAGGTGTAGTTCACACCTGCCGAGGTACCACCTAAAGTCGTAACCGTGACAGAAACCGTTCCGGTTCCAGAAGGTGATACGGCGCTACATGAGGTCGTAGAAGAACAAGTTACAGATGTTGCCGCGTTTCCCGGTCCAAAGTCAACGGTTGTACTACCGGTTGTGGTTGAAAATCCAGTTCCTGTGAGTGTAACAGTTGTACCGCCTGCTTTCGGTCCCGAAGTCGGCGATATTGAAGTAAGGGTCGGAGCAGAACCACAGAGATCTGCCGCCAAGAGGTTAGCTATTGGTGTACCCAAGCCTGTGGCCATGTTGTAACCGCTCCCCGCCGGATATTTACCGCCATTTGTTCCGGTAAAGTCATTGTTCCCTTGGGTAATTTGCCCGAAAGGTGAGTTTGGCGCCGATGCCACTTTGTACAAGGCAGGATTTAAAAAACCCAGTGGAGAAGAGCAGGTAGTGTTTATCAAAGCAGTCACTCCCGCCCAGAGTGGCGCAACCGCACTTGTACCACCGGCTATATCCCATGAACTGTTATAGTAGATAACATAACCATGAGCCGCATCCGCTGAAGCTGAAACGTCCGGAACCTCCCTGCAGTAACTTCCCGATGGCGCACTACAGGGCGTGTTGCTTGAGTAGCTGTTGATAACACCGGCAACGGCCGAAGACTGTTGCCAAGCCGGCATTGCCCAAATAGTGGATATACCGCCGCCTGAGGCACCGGAAGAATCGTTCCATACAGTCTGTGTTGGCGGAGGACCCAGCGCTTGTAAACTGCTACCCCCGGCTGAAGTAACATCGGGTTGGCTACCGGGATCATCTACAGCCAAATAAGTGGGCGAATTCGGTGTAGAAGAGCTATAGCAGTCTTCCGATCCCGAATCCCCGCTTGCTGCCAAAATAGTTTGTCCCTGGCTGACAGCCTGTTGAAACAAGGTGGCTTCAGCATCAATATAGGAGGTAGGTAGAGACTGTTCACACTCGCCCCATGAAGTACTTACCACTTGAGCAAGGTCTTGATTAATGATAGCAGAGTAGTTATCATAAGGACCGTTGCCGCTACCTGGAGCTTGATACACAAGTATTTTTGCTTCTGGAGCTACGCCTATTATATTTTCTATATCCAATACCGCTTCCCCGCTGCCGGCTCCGGTTCCTGGGCCACCGTCTACCGAAACATTCTGTATCACAGTACTGGTTCCATAACATGACTGAAAAGCTTGGATATCAGACGAGAGATAGGGCTCAAGTTCATAAAGAGCTATAGTTTCGCCTTGTCCGAACAGTGAACGAGTCCAAAAGCTGCTTATGTTGTAAGCCGTTGCAATTTGATCGGCAGTATAAGAACTGTTGGAAGCTGCCACCTGGGAAGCGGTTGAGCAAGCCTGAGGCCCGCTAAAGGAAATGTTGGAAACGGTTGACCTATTCGTAACTGCTTTTCCGCTTAATGCTTCGGGATTAAAGCCGAAATTAGGATAGGCAATACTGCGCTTTAGGCGCAAAAAAGGATGGGGGCGGATAGTGGTATTCATCCCGATAACAGTCTGCAAAGAGGGCAGTAAGTAGGCTGGAACCATAAGTGGCGTTACGTTTGCATACCCCAAGCGTCCCGAAGGCAATCGTATAGTGTTTAAGGTGGTGGAAAAGGCATGTTCGGCCCTTGCGGCAGTGGTTGAAAGGGAAATTGAAAGTTGATTTGAACTCAAATGTCCAAGCGGAAGTGAGGATGCGCCAAGCCATTTGTGAACCAGATATATTGTCTGGCTGTCAGCGCCGAATAAGCTCCCAAACTGCCCCCGACGCAGATAATGTCTATATAAAGGAGATCCGGGGGTTGAAACAGCCTTGTCAAAAGCCGCCAACTTGTTTGCATGTGAGGGATTGAATACCAAAGTGATGTTTATTTTGGTGTTGGGCGCAATACCGGAAAGTTTTATAGCCCCATGAGGCAGCAAGTAGGGCGCAGCAATTTTTACCAACCTCATCTGAGACGATTGCACCACATAAGAAACCGGAACAGTTGAACTGTTGGAATAAGTTAATACATAGCCATCCGCATAAACCAATGCACTGAATAACAAGGCCAATAGCATAACAGCCGTCAACCCGTGCTCAACTGCTCTTGGCACAAAACTTGAAACTATACTTCCAATACTTCTTATGCTACTAAAATGCGCAAGGCTAAAACCGTTAAAACTCATAATTAAACAATCTTCTTGAAAGTCGGAGATGTTACCAGTTGTGCAGTTTATTCACAATTTATTCACAGTTTAACAGTTTATTTGCCTTTATTTGTCATACCCCTTCTTTATTATTGGATATTAAAAAGTGTCGGAGATATTTAACAAAAGGAAAAGGATGATCACAACTGTTCCATCTGCTACGTCAATAGACCTAAAGGGACAACTTATCGCCATAAAAGTGCACGTTTCAAAAAGAGAAAATAGACGATCATCATGTAGCGCCAGCTTTAGCGCCAAGGACAGTCGGGTAAGAACTTTATGACACTGCTGACAACTGAACTGGTTGAACCCAGTCCGGCTCAATCCAGTCCCGAAAGCATTTCAACATCAACCAGCATGGCCAGGCAGGTGTCGAGATCAGCGTACTCTCCATCTGAGCCACTCCTCTCAGTGGGGCTTCCGCAATCTGCATATGCAGCTTCTATAGCTCACCTGCCTGGCATAACTCCACAGCGATTAAAGGCACTCATGGATAAGGACACTCCTTCTCAAATATGGGCATACCTCAACCCAAATAAAACTAAGCAGGAAAGTGAGCAAGAGGTATTCCGGATTTGGTCAAGGTATTTGAGTCTTGGGATCAAACTGCACATACTCAGCGAATGCAACTACATACCCTATCTGAAAGAAGATCCGCAACTGCCTGCAATACTGTTTGGAAAAGGCAGCTTTGCAGATCTTTCTTTCTTGCAAAAACCAAAGGTTGCGGTAGTGGGAACAAGATCAGCAACTCATTATGGAAGGGAAGTGGCGTCAGAGCTGGCAAGCAACCTGACAAGTAAGGGGATAGTGGTGATTAGCGGATTAGCCAAAGGAATAAACGCGGCAGCACACGGAGGAGCACTCTCAACACCAAACAGTTCAGCTCCGATACTTGGAGTGGCGGGAAGTGGATTGGACGTAATCTATCCTTCCGCTAATGCCCAACTATGGAAAGATGTGGCAAAAAACGGTGCAATCATCTCTGAAGCTCCACTCGGTGCGGCACCTGAAAAATGGCGCTTCCCTTTATGCAATCGTATTATTGCCGCACTTTCTCAGGCTGTAGTGGTAGTTGAATCAGGGATTAGTGGCGGGTCATTCCATACTGTTGAGGCAGCTATTCAAAGAGGCATACCTGTGTTGGCGGTACCGGGATCAATCAAGAGTCCCGCTTCGGCCGGAACAAACTCTCTGTTATCACAAGGGGCAATACCACTATGCGATGTAGATGATGTATTGACTGCTATGGGCTTAGGGGAAGCGGCAAACAGTATGGAGATCCGGATATCTTAGAATACAGAAGTTCCTTTTCAGTGAACCGTAACCATTCACGTCTTGATTGCCCTATCCGCCGGAGCACCCTGGATGCCTCCAACACCGATACGCACCTAATCGCAGCGCGTACCAAGCTCCCCGCTTCACTATTATCCGCTCTGGCCCACTGGCGCGGACCGTCGCAGACGTGAATGGCTACCTTCTTCTGTGTGGGTAATCCGGTTCTGGTGGAAATATAATATCCAAAATGTCTATAGTCTTATCCGGAATCTGCTGGTCAGGTAAGTATCTCTGTATTATGTTGATACCATCCTCTTTGGTAGATACTCCACACTTCTTACACAGAAACTCAATATCTTTTTCGTCCCGATCCAAACGTGCGGCAAGCAATTTCATGACTAGTACATATGCAGGCGATCCGACAGTTACCCGTAATGATTTTTGCTCATAAATAACTGACGCATCTTTGTCTATGCCCAAGGTATAGGTGCGTACAGCATCATTTAGCCAATCATTTGGCAGGTGCATCCGTCGCGCAACCGTCCGTGACGCTTCATATACCACTCCTGTATCCGTGAATACAGCATCACCGTCACGGGTACGCCGATCCGTATCGTAAGTGAGAATAATAGCTGCGCCTCCTACCACAAACAAATCCACTTCAGCTCGTCTACGTGCCAATTCGGAATTGAGCTTATCAAATGCCACCAATATATTATTCCGATCCAGCAGATCAGACACTATCGAATGCCCCGGCACAGATAAATACGCCGTGGCGCTTGAACGAGATCGGGCTTTCTCTTATGGCCCTGGCTCGAACAATTGGTGAATCCACGTGAAACCACCACGGACAAGCAAAACGGTATTCCTCGTTTGTCCATGGTGGAGATGCTATGTCCACAGTACTGCATAGATATTCAACCAGTGCCGCTATGGCACTGTCATAGCGATTGTCACCTATCGGAGAGGATGGTTCCGAGATCAGCCATTTCTGTCCCTTTCTTGTCGAACCTCGGAAATCATCGGCAAATTCAATCAGCCAACGCCATGCCTCATGTTCATTGCCCTGTTCAAGTGCTTCTTTAATCTTGAGTGTAACAGCACTGATCGGTAGGGATCCCCTGCGTATTTCGTCTTGTATATCTGTCCGTGTACTTGTTACGGCCATATTCACATCATATCATATGCCGCTCCAGAAAACCAGGCATTCTTAGGTGACTGGTGTCAAACGATATTCTACATATCTGATCCTGTCCGCAATATACCCGTGGCACTTGGCCAGGTCAGGCTACGTGAATGGTTACAGTGAACCACAGTTGTTGAGACGAACAGGTACTGCTAGAATATGGTTTATGGATCACAAACAAAACATTGATGACAACTCAACATCAGCACAGTCAAACTTTACCAATAAATCATTTGACATCCTCAGTGAAAAAGAATGTCTCCTTCTGTTAAGTGAAGAAACCCTAGGACGTTTATGCATAACGGGTGATTTTCCATCAATTTTCCCTGTCAACTATGTTGTTTTGAATTCAGAGATTATAATTGCAACAAGCCAAGGGACAAAACTCCAAGCCGCAGAGAACAATGCACCGGTAGCTTTTGAGGTCGACAGGATTGATTACGCAACCAAAACCGGATGGAGCGTTATGATCATTGGCAATGTCAGCGAAGTAAAGGATTCCGCTGTTGTCGAAAAAGCAAAAGCACTCAACTTGCAACCTTGGGCACCCGGAGATAAACGCAACTTCATACGTATTCCTATCCATTTTATCTCTGGAAGAGCAATTAGATCCACCCAACAATTGCCCTCTAAATACAGTGCGATATCGGCTTAACGATTTTGAGAAAAGATTAGACTTCAAAGTCGGATTCGTAAGTTTTATCGTAGCGGATCGTGAAAAGGCATATAATTAATGTGTGGAATATAACATCGCTTTTTTTGCGAACCGTTCCGATGCCGGCAAACAACTGGCTAACCGGCTGTTGTATCTGGCAAAACACGACGTAGTCGTACTGGGGCTACCTCGTGGAGGAGTACCTGTTGCATTTGAGGTGGCACAAACACTAAAGTGCCCACTAGACATCATCATAGTTCGCAAATTAGGTGTACCCTCCCAACCCGAATTGGCAATGGGTGCCATTGGCGAAGATGATGTGCGCATCATAGATAGCTATATAACCAGCCTCTACCGAATAACTGATGCCGAACTTATTGCAATAGAGGAAAAGGAGCGGACCGAGTTGATGCGAAGGATACAATGTTTCCGGGGTGATCTGCCTCGCCTTAGCCTAAAAGGAAAAACAGTGATTATAATTGATGACGGTATTGCCACCGGCTCAACTGCCCGGGCGGCTTGCTCCATAGCACGCGCACAAGGAGCAACACACATAGTATTGGCTATACCGGTAGCCCCACCAAGTACAATCGCTGAACTGCGTCAAGATGCCGATGAGGTTGTATGCCTTTATACACCGGAATCCTTCTTGTCTATCGGCCTATGGTATGCTGACTTTTCTCAAACATCCGATAATGAGGTCATAACTTTGCTGCACCAAGCTGCATCAGAACAGGCTTTTGCCCGACAAACTGCTCAAGGAAAATAGGACTCTCATACCATTGGAAACAACGGTTTTTCACCGAAGGTGGAAAGACTCGCGACGAAGTGGATATATGTTTTGACATTACATATGTATATTTCAAAAGATAAGTTCTTTATAAAGTGTTGAGATAGTCAAATCTGTTTTCCGGTTTTTTGATATCCCAACTTTTTAACATACACCTTGCCTTTTACAACCGAAACTGGTGTTGGTAGGATAGTTCAAATGTCGCAACCGATTATTTTAGTTGAAGGTTTAAAAAAGTATTTTGGTAAAGTTAAGGCCGTCGACGGTGTCGATTTAGCCGTAGAGCGAGGAACTGTACTTGGCCTTCTTGGTCCAAATGGTGCCGGAAAAACAACTATTGTACGCGTATTGACTACCCTGATCACACCTGATGCCGGGCACTTAGAAGTTGCGGGTTACGATGTAGTACATCAGGCACGTGCGCTACGTGCTTCTATAGGGCTGGCCGGACAACAAGTAGCGCTGGACGATCACCTCACAGGCAAGGAAAGCCTTCTCATGGTAGCTTCCCTATACCATATGGGAAGAAAAACAGCTCACAAGAGGGCTTCAGAGTTCCTGGAACGCTTTGACCTTCTATGGGCAGGGGACAGAACAATAAAGACATATTCGGGTGGCATGCGTCGTCGTCTGGACCTGGCCGTAAGCTTGATCGGTTTTCCGGAAGTTCTTTTTCTTGATGAACCAACCACGGGGCTGGACCCCCAAAGTCGTATTGACCTTTGGGAGGTGATAAGGGGACTCGTGGCAGAGGGAACTACGCTTTTGTTGACAACTCAATACTTAGAAGAGGCAGATCATCTTGCTGATGCAATTGCAGTAGTGGATTCGGGCCATGTAATTGCGTATGGAACATCCGATGAGTTGAAATCTAAGATTGGCAATGACGTTCTGGAGGTATCCCTCAATACCGATCAAGATGTCTCAACAACAGTTGGTGCCCTTGAAGTTTTTAGTGCCAGTGAACCTCAGGTAGATAAAGTTTCGCACAAAGTTGGGATTGCCATAACGGACAGCAAGACAATTCTGGTCAATGCGGTAAGGGCGCTTGATGACGCAGGCATATCAGTAGCGGACATAGCTGTACATAAACCAACCCTTGATGATGTGTTTCTTACCCTGACAGGACACGGTGCAGAGGTAAAACCATCAACAGCTCCAACATCTTCAACGCTCCCAACAGTATCTACGACATCTGCCGAACCTGTTTCAACCATGGGGCCAATCACATCGCCTCCGATTGCCAAGGAAGCTGTCTCGCCATCTCCAACCAACTCCCCAACAACTTCGCTGGCTTCCGCAAGCCACGAAAAACACCTAGAACCTGGCTTTAAGCAGTTGCTCAGCTGGTCTATTACTGACTTTGTGGCAATAGCCAAGCGTAACCTGCTTAGGTATGTTCGCTTACCGAATCTGTTGGTAATGTCTGTTGTCCAACCGATCATGTTTGTGCTGCTGTTCAACTATGTTTTTGGCGGCGTACTGAAGTTGACAATACAGGGATCGTATATTGATTATCTAATGCCGGGTATCTTTGCACAGGCTGTGATTTTTGGTTCCGTACAGACTGGTATAGGTTTGGCGCAAGACCTGTCTACCGGAATGTTTGACCGTTTTCGGTCTTTACCAATGGCCCGTTCTGCAGTTTTAGTTGGGCGTACTCTCGCCGATACAGGGAGGAATGTATTTGTAATACTGCTCATGGCCGGAGTTGGAGCAATAATTGGGTTTCGCTTTGAAGCAGGTATAACCGCTGCTATAGCCGCAATGGCATTAGTACTTATGTTTGGACTTTCTTTTTCGTGGTTATCTGCCGTAATAGGTCTGATAACAAAAGACGTCGAAGCGGCACAAGCGGCCAGCATAATTTGGATAATGCCGCTTACTTTTGCAAGCTCAGCCTTTGTTCCTGTCGCTACAATGCCCGGATGGCTGCAAGCCTTTGCCAAGGCTGATCCGGTCTCTCATACCGCGAATGCTCTGCGAAGTCTGTTCATGGGCGGACCGGTAGCAACACAGCTATGGGAGACTATCGTATGGTTAGTTGGAATATTGTTAGTTACCGTGCCGCTCGCTGTTTTCTTATATCGCAAGGCTTCCTGATATATCCATAAGATATCTTTAGGATAGCGTTTTACGGAATGCAACATGGCGTCTGCTCCATATTCCGCTAATATTCGGTACCGTCGACAAACCCGGCGGTACCTCTCAGGCATGTCGGCATCGCACAGGTAGATATACCACGAGTAGATATGGGAATCACATTGTTCCTTGGCGAAATTCTTTACCGCGCCGAGAAGACCCATCTATCTGCCTGGCAAGCGGATGTAGATCCTTGGGCGAATACACCCTAGATCTAAACGCAGTACGTCTTTGCTCGTTGTGCGAGTCATACGTTCATATACCGGATTTATTCTAAAAACAAACGGTTTTTCAATTTTTAAGGTGCGTAACCGGTCCACTGTGCACCATTCCACCAGCGCCACGACCTCTCATGATAAGGATCTGGATACCATCCCGGTGGCGGAGGTGAATCCGGAACCGGTTGTATGGGTGGTGTTGGCTTCGCATCAGGTGGCGCAATCTGTGACTTTGGCTGCGAAGCTGTCTTACTTGGTATATCTGGCGCGCTAAAAGTGGGCGCAGCCGGAGGAACATCATCTTTCCCCGGTGGAGTTCCGTTAGCCGGCGGAATCTTAGAACCTTGGTTAGCAGCAGCACTTGCGATTGGTCGTGAAGCTTGATGGTCCTGTACATCTTTTTCCCATTCCGCCACTAACCGGGCACGGGTGCCTCTGGCCGCGGCGGAGGCTACTTGCAGATAAATTGGAAAGGAATGAGCCGTACCGTAGAATATCCCGACAGAATGTTCCAGTCCCTCCTCGTGTATTGTTGCCATGGATTCTGACGGATCGTCATCTATACTCAACAGTTTCTTCCAATATATAGTACGAGTATAGCGGCTTCCTATGAAGACTAACCTCACATCGGTTACAATAGCCATACCGGTATCTACCGGAGTCAACACATCTGGTCTTGGGGGAGTCTGAGTGGCGTAAAAGGCTCCCAAGTGGAGCGGAACACTGCCTACCCTCACTGTCGGACCGCCATATACACCCGTTCGATGTTGAGGGCACGACGCGGTTCTACAAGACGAGCATTTTTTAAGGTGAAGTAGTGAAGTTCGTGTTGCTCAAGTTCCAAGTCGGAACAAGCAGACGAGCCTTTGTAGTTTTTAGCGATATCAAGGTAACTTTCGAGTTGGTTTTCTACGCTTTCCCACTGTACCTCCTTTTTTTGTAGATTCTTCTCTATTTCTTGGTCATGCAACTTCTTAAAAATTGGCATCTAGTTACGCTCCTTTGTTCTTGAATATTCACGCTAATCAAGTAGCTTAGAACATGTGTAATCATAAAACCAATTATCTGTTTTACTCTTTTTCAACAAACTATCAATACAATACTGTTCGAGTCGGTCGGTGAGCCTCTGTTGGGCACCCGATTTCGTAGACATGAAACCGGGGGGCTGGTCTGTTCCAAGCATAGAATTGCTGAAGCATACCGGAATACTTATGAGCAGTTAGACTATAGCTAACATGTTGTCCAGCAAAAAAATTGTCAATCTTATTTTACTAATACTTACTGTAGTTACAAGTATCGGGCTGGTGAGTTGTGACAGCGGGAACTCATCTGGGAATACCGCACATTCCACCAACCCAACCTTGTCTGTGGCCTCACCCACCACAAGGAAACATTTTGCAGTACCGCCTCTAAAATCCACCGTATTGACTTGGTCGCTTCATGCTCCACTTAGTCGTGCTGTGGTCTTGCAAACCGGCCAGTTAAGCTCACGGGGAGGACAGCTTACAATTTTTGGTGGATTAACTGCAAACGATACATCTGCCAACGGAATATATACGCTGAACACAACAGATGGATATCTTACCTACGTTGGATCTTTGATTGGTCCGCTTCATGATGCCGCCGGAGTAACACTTCAAGGAGAACAAATAATTTTTGGAGGCGGTACAAGCTCCAGTACTGCCGCTGTACAAGCTGTAACAGTATCTAATAACGCGAGCACAACTAAGAGCAAGGTTATCGGTCAACTTCCACAACCACGTTCAGATTTAGGTGCAGCTGTTATTTCCAACACCGCATACATTATCGGCGGTTATAACGGAACTACAGCAGATGCAACCGTTCTTTCAACAACAAATGGAACTACATTTAAGAATTTTGCACCTCTGCAAGTACCTGTACGTTATGCGGCACTAGCAGCATTGAATCATAAGATATACGTTTTTGGTGGTCAAACAATGTCGGGTGATCCGGTTGGAGTAATACAAGAAATTAATCCCTCAAACGGTACGGTTACGATAGTGGGGCAACTTCCCAAGCCGGTCACTGGAGCATCCGCAGTTGTCCTCAACAAAGTCCTGTACATAGTGGGAGGAGAGGCAGCGGGCGCTGAGGCAACAGTTACGAACCCGCTGACTCCGGTTTCAACAATATTGGCATTCAATCCCGCCAGCAATACGGTCATTACGGCGGGAAATCTCCAAGTCCCAGTATCTCATGCCGGTGTTATTGCGTTTGCGGGCCATATCTGGGTTATTGGAGGTGAAAATTCCATTGGTCCGGTATCAACAGTTCAGATGTTTAATTGAACCAACGGGAGCGCTCCCATTAACTCTAAAGATGCGTAACCAGTCAACTCCGCACCATTCCACAACCGCCACGATTTCTCGTGATAGAGATCCGTCTCCCATCTTAGTGCGGAGGTGAATTAGGAATAGGTTATATGATTTTTAACGGATATAATAGGAAACTGGTACCTAAAATCTATTGACAGATCATATTTGAACGACATCCTCGTCGAAGTGGGTATGCAAGAAGCGGCCTGAGAAGATTTACCTCTAAGTTTGATGAGCGGATGGCCCAATTCTAAGCCGTTCAAAGTAAGTCAAAAATAGCCTGTTGTGACTCAAACAATTTTAAAAATTAAAGTAAGATTATCGAAACACAACATTTCGGTACACCTCTTCAACAGCAACACAACCGTTTAGATTTATATTGTTGATTGGCATGGGTGATAAAAACTTCAAACCATAATGTTGATATGGTTCATCCAATAATCGTCGTAGCCACCATCTCAAAATGAAGACTATAGGTTCTTCTCAGTCTCTCTATCAGATGGGCGAATTGGCTTCTGCCCCCTCTTCGCCATTGTTTTTATTATTCCGAAGAGATTCGACTCTCCAGTAGGTGGGCGAATTGGCTTCTGCCCCTTCTCTATATAACTGATCAAGTCGTAATCAACATTAAATGGTGGAGGCTCAGGTCGATTAAAGCTATCACCCGAAGTTGGTGCCTCACTCTTCGGTGGCATTGCCTCAGCAGAGACATTCGGTTGATTTATCGATTCGGATTCAGTCATATCTTTCATTTTCTCCTACTCATAATTATACACTAGATATTGCGATTAGAGCAATCGCTACCGCTAGAGAAGCTAGAGCAAATTTGATCAACCAGCCCTTTTTGACAACCAACCAAGAAATTTCATTGACTCTCGATACCATAGAGTCCAATAAAATGAGTTGAGTCTCTTCTGCTGGCGACATCAAGTATTTGTTACGTAAGTTTCTGGCTTGCAATACAGGCCATTTGCGAGGGAGAAAAGTGAGCATCGCCAAGATGCCCGCAAGTACATCTATGATGAGACCGATTTTAATAGCAAGTCCGTAATGTACTGTCAGTTGACCATGTGAAACAGCGAGCCCAGCCACGACACCGGCAAAACCGAGAATAACACCGGCTTTTGTATCCAGAGATTCTACGTGATTCGTTAGTCCTTCCAACTCTTTGTCTACCGCATTGAAAACGATCTCCAAGGATGGCGGTGTCACTGGATTTGTTGATGTTGTATTCATATCGTTTCGATCAAAGTGTTGAGCTGATTACACCAATCTAATTCGTCTACCATTGTGAATATAAACTTACTGCCGTTCATACCTAGACTAAGTTCATCCCAGTCTTTTTCAACCGCCCGGGCACTGCAGAAATTTAGCAACTCACGCTTATACTCTGTGTCAGGATTACCGGAAAGGTGTTCACCTTTGGTTTCAAGCACATAGACTTTGTTGTAAGTGTCATTTTCAGTCTTGTTCGCTGCAATAAAGTCAGGATAAATACGATTAGGTTTCCACCCTTGAATTCGATATCCAGATTGAGATATATTGCGGTACCACCAGAGAAGTTTTTCTTGCTTATCTAAATAAAGAGCAACTTCTTCTTCAAGCCCGTTGACATCTTCTTTTGGTACACAGTCAAAAAGACTCATTTGCAACTGCTCACCATCAGTATGTGTGAGTTTTTGATTGCTTCGAACCTTTACTGTCGTTGGCAATAGACAGTTTACATTCCCTTTTAGCAAGTAAAATTTCATAGTACCGGATGTAAGCATCTGTCTAAATATGTCCTGGCATATTTTTTCACGTTGTTGATCAAGCCTTTTGCGTAACTCCTCCATGACAAAAACTAGGTTAGATGATATTATTGTTTCTTCAAAGCGATCTAAAAGTACCTGTATCGCCTTCTCAGCGACACTGTAAGATATCCAAGGATTGGGGATAACATCAAGTAATTGTCTGGCGATATATTCAATATTAAGTTGTGAATAATATTCATGGAAAGACCTATCGGCGGTTTCTAATGCATTACCACGATAGCCGATGCTGACAATTTCATCAGTGCTAGTTTTGTGACCCAGACTTACTTCACCTAGTTTAGAAAGATCAATCAGAGACCAATCAACTCTGGCTAATATGTCGGATTGATAACTGACTTCGCGCCAAACACCCTTGTCGTTAATTGCAAATACAGGCAGATAAATTTTACCCTCAAATTTCTTGAATTGGCTACGATAGCGAATAGTCCTCTCACGCTCATAACCTGGATTTTCTTCCTCATCGACTGCAATGCGTCCTGCAATATCTCCCAGCCCTTCAGATTCTAAGTTCTGTTTTATGCCACTGACTAATTTACCGGTGTCGTGTTGGAAAGAATATACATAGCATTCATCAAGCATTTTATTTCCGGTTTTTCTCGCATAGGGTTGACGAAGGATTCGACCAATTAATTGCGTCATTGCTACCTCAGACTGTGATTTTGCCAGAACACATAAGACGTAGGCAAAGGGACAGTCCCATCCTTCTTGTAGTGCTTTCTTGGTAATTATGAATCGAACGGGACAGCCTCTTGATAATAAGTCCATTCCTTCAATGTCGTTTGTATCACTGGATTTAATTGCAATGTGATCTTGCGGCATAGAAAGCTGCTTTAGTAGATATTCCTTGGCATCTTCGGCATGAATAAAGCCTGCTTGGCGTTGATCTTTGCCTGTACGTTCCACCTGGATCAACAAAATGGGACGTATATATACACCTGTATTTTGTTCGTGCTTTTTTGCAAGTCTTTCCAATTTATCCCGCATTGCAACAGATTCGCTTAAGGTTTCCTTCCAACCAACAGAGCTCTTATTTGTCACATGCAGGTCAAGCTTTATCATTTGCTCATCATTGAGTTCCCTTCCGGTAATTTGAATAAGCTTGTTGACATTTTTGGGAGGCGTTGCAGATAGTTCTAAAACAAAGGACGGGTTGAAACCGTAGATTGTCTCTCTGGCGGTTTGACTGTATGCTTTATGACCCTCATCAATAATGATTATTGGTTTTAGAATGCGAAGGACATTGCCAAGCGAAGTTAGCGGTAACTTACCATATATGGTGCCAGCTTCGCCATAAGTGTCAAGATTTGGAACAGCTTCAACAAGCTCTTCATACAGCTTATACGCATCTTCAGGTGGGAAAAAGCTTGTGTAACCACTGTTATCCTGGAATATCTTAAGCGTTTCTCGGCTCTGTCTTGATGCTGATGGGAGCATTAAAAGTAAAATGCATAGATTGTTCTCAACGTCATTGGTGTTGAAGTTGTCTAATTTTTCTAAAATCAGGGTTCGCCCCCCACTGGATATGTCTAAGAGTTGGCGGTAGGGATGTTCTCTGTCTTTTAGGTATTTAAGCGTCTGCTCGTAGATTTGAGAAGTCGGGACTATCCAAAGTACAAGCCCGTGTTGTTGTCTAATATAGAGCCTGTTGATGAGGTCAATACCATGGCAAGCTAATAAAGTTTTACCACCACCAGTTGGGACTTTTATGTAAATATCTGCTACCGGCTCACCAAGACCGTTAGATGCTTCATGATAAAAGTTCCGTCCTATTTTCTCCCACGCCTTCTTGGGAAAATGAATGTCTGATTTCAATTCGGGATGTTCTTCAACCAGCTGGTCATAAATATCTTTTTGTTCATTGAGAGCCAGCAGGTATTCGCTCAGCTTGTCCAGGACCTTCTTTTGATACTCTCTTAGCTCCATTATCCTTTTACCTTGTAAATCTCAAAGGGCAGTTGACAAAATGTAATTTGCAAATTATCAAGTTCGGTTTGCTCGACATATTTAGTCGGAGCAAATACCAACAAAGGTTGTTTACCGGCTTTTTTGCGCAGGTTTCGTGCTTCATCAAGAGTTAGCGCAGTTGTTTTAAGGTAATCAATATCGGGCTTATAGAACATATAGATGTCGTAACTCTTCGAACGTCCAATAAAGTTCTTCACCTCATTTAACTTAGAATCATCGAACTCCTCACCGGTTGCAGTGTAATAGACATATCTAGCAAGTTCTAAATATGTCGGAAGCGATTTTCCGCTTAAAATGCTGGAGATTTCAATGGGATCGCCTAATTTAAAGTAACTGAACGTACCACCTAAGCCTACTTTTAACAGATCGTTGCTTGAATTTGGGACACCTTTTATAGCACGTCGTACACGTTCGGCGGTAATTTTATCTGCATAGTCTTCCATTTCAACGAGGATGAACTTACGGTTACCGCCATCTTCTTTGTTGAGTTCAAGTACTGCCTGAGCCGTTGTTCCTGAGCCTGCGAAGGAATCTAGGATAATTGAGTCACAAACTGTAACATAATCAAGGAAATACTTAACTAAGTCCACTGGTTTAGAATTATCGAATTTATCCTTTTCACGAAAAATTTCGGTTAACTGCTTACTAGCATCGGCGGTGTTGGTTAAATTATAGATTATTGAACGTTCCTTAATTGTCTTTACGTCATCATCGCTAAAATAGACCTTTTCGTAGGCAACTAATTGACCATCTCTTGCAGTTTTATATTCAATCAAGTCTTCTTCAATAAGATAATTCATTCTTTCTTTTCCTACTCTCCATCGCCCCGGAGTTCCATCTGGAGCGATAGGCAAAAGTTTGATACCAGAAGGAGAGATTATTGGAAAATGCATTTTAGGACGATCTTGTTTTCGAGCAGTATTGCCCCACTTTGCTAATTTTACTAACTTATACTTACCTCTATCGTCACTTAAGATGAAATTCGAATCATCTTCTTGAATAACCTCATCTATCCAATGGAAAGCCTTACTTTTTTGGTAAATTAAAACATATTCATGTTCTATAACGAATGCAGTTTTAGTCTGACCACCCCCCTCTTTCTTTCTCCAGATGAAAGTGCCTACGCAATTTTCCTCCCCGAAAATTTCATTTAATAATAGTTGTAAATTAGCATACTCATTAGTTTCAATATTTATTATGATTACACCATCATCAGTTAACAACTCTCTCAGAAGCTTTAACCTCGGCATCATCATACAAAGCCACTTGTCATGTCTAGTTAAGTCTTCACCTTCTTTGCCCACGACTTTACCTATCCATTCATTGATGATTGGGCTATTGACTTTGTCGTTGTAAACCCAGTTTTCGTTGCCAGTATTGTATGGAGGGTCAATATAAATGCACTTGATTTTGCCTGCGTATGTGGGCAAGAGTGCTTTCAATGCTAATAGATTATCGCCATGGATAATTAAATTATCGTGAAGGCTTACTTTATCTGTAAGACTTTTCTTCTTGTCTGGGACGAGTTGATGATATGGAACCGCCAAGTGATGGTTCTGGACAAACGTCTTGCCTTTGAATTGAATAGTTGGCATGTATCCATTCTACGGTAGGGGTGTGACACTCACATAGATGGTGGAAAAATATCCACCTTGACACATGTTTAGCGTACAGATCGCTTTTCTTTGATCTTTGCTGCTTTCCCTTTGAGATTACGCAGGTAATACAGTTTGGCTCTTCGTGCATCACCTTGGAAAACAACCTCTATCTTGGCTACCATAGGTGAATTGAGAGGAAATGTTCTTTCAACACCCACACCGAAGCTCATTTTTCTAACTGTAAATGTCTCACCGAGTCCTGACCCCCGACGCTTTATAACAACACCTTCAAAGACCTGTATTCGTTCACGGTTACCCTCAACCACTCTAACATGTACTTTTACCGTATCCCCAGATCTAAACTGTGGAATGTCATCCCGTAATCTTGCTTTTTCTACTATATCAGTTGGCTTCACAGCCGGAAATCCTCCTTGTATCCAGAAGTTCTATACATAAATATACAGCTCCACTATTATAAGGTATGATAGTGATCCTGTCATGTTGAAGTCTGATATTTATTATTCCTGTTTCCGGAGAAATCTCATCTGTTCAGGCAACAATCTAAAACTGCCTCAGCTTCCAAAAGATTCTCCTTATGATATAGTATCATCAATGAGTATGAATTCGGGTCAAGACCAATTATAACATCAATATCTGTCATGCTATACGACGATAAGTTGTTGGCATGTTTATCTCAGGCCTTGCGAAATGTAACCCCGGTTTATATTCCGGGATCACTTCTTCATACAGATGAATCCACACCAACCAGCCATTGTACATACGCTCGGGTTGTCGCAAAACAGGTCGGCAGCAGAACAATTACCGGGATACTTGGCTTGTTTGATGTAATGTGGGCTCCTCCCCCCTGCGTTGGAACGGATAACGAGTACCATGCCTAATCAGAACTCTGCAGCCGAGCGCTGGATGAATGATCTTGCTTTATGGGCTATCCCTCAAGAAATACTGGCTAACGCACCTGAGCCACCTTGGACAATGCCCACTGAACTGTTTGCCAGATTTGCGGATAAAGCACTGGAAAACAAAAGGTCCAACAAACATACATTTTCAGCCTTTGTCGCAGCCGATGCACTGGAGAACCATGGTTCGGTATTGGATGTAGGAGCAGGTGCCGGGGCAGCCAGTTTGGTCTTGGTACCGCCTGCTACTTTTGTTACCGCTGTAGATGAAAATGCTGAAATGCTTGAACAGCTGGCTTTAAGAGCAACAGCAAATGGGATTGAACATCGTCTGGTACAAGGCACTTGGCCGCAAGTGGCAAGTGCCGTTGATAAGGCAGACGTAGTTGTATGCCACAACGTACTTTACAATGTGGCTGACTTAACTCCCTTTGTAAGAGCATTATCAGAACACGCAACATCGCGGGTGGTTATTGAACTGAGTGCCGAACATCCAATGGCCTGGTTAAATCCGCTGTGGCAAAAGTTTCACGGCATCAAGCGTCCTACAACTCCGACTGTCCACGATGCTATTGCGGTAATAAAGGAGAGCATCACAGGCGAAACGGAAACATTGAAAGAGTTGAATGGATCCGCTGCAGCGGATGTACACTTCCAAAGTTACGTGAATCCTTATGTAATTGCCCCTTGGGAACCCGATCCAACCTCAAGCAATAATAGGAACTTTATCGAATTTATCCGCAAAAGACTTTGCCTTACAAAGTCATACGATAAAGAAATTGCTAATTATATAAAGCACCAACCATTAAACCCAAGACGAGAAGTGTTTGCTATCTGGTGGAATAAATAAAACTACTGCCAATGAGCGCTACCATACAGTTCATCGGCAGTAACCATATTCAGCTAACAGCTTTGTCTCTTCTTCATTAAGCCCGCCTCTTGCTTCCAATAAATCGGGGCGACAGAAAATAGTACGCCATAGAGCCTGCGCTTTTCGCCATTTTGATATTTCTTTGTGATTCCCGTTCAGCAAAATATCAGGAACTCGCCAACCTCGAAAATCAGCAGGACGAGTATACTGGGGATACTCCAGTAATCCATCGGAAAAGCTCTCATCATCAGTTGAAACAACATTACCTAAAACCCCCGGTATCAAACGCACAACAGCCTCTATCGTCACCAAAGCACCAACCTCGCCACCAAATAAAACGTAGTCACCTACTGATAGCTCACCATCAATCAGATGGTCAACTACTCTTTGATCAACTCCTTCATAGCGACCGCAAAGGAGTGAAAAACCATCCTTTTGGCTTAACTCTCCGGCAAATCCCTGATCCAGCTTACGCCCACCCGGGCTCAACAGCAAAAGGGGCCGAGGCGGTTTAACTGATTCTACACAATCGAAAATAGGGCTTGGTGAAAGAACCATCCCAGCTCCGCCACCAAAGGGACTATCATCCACAGCGCGCCTTGGATCGTCTGCAAAAGAGCGCAGATCATGTACCCGAAGCTCAAATAAGTCATTCTCCCTTGCTTTGGCTATTAATCCAACTTCACAAAATCCCTCTACCGCTTGGGGGAAAATACTAAATACGTCAATACGCATCAAAAAACCTCCATCGAACAAAATGGGGATTTCTAGTCATCAAAAATTCCTTTTGGGGGATCTACCATAATCCAGTCTTTGCCATGATCCACACAAAAATGCATGGGGATCAGAACACCTCCCTCCAACACCAGCAAATCACTTGCCGGATTCGCCTCGACCTCTTTAACTACACCTTTGAAACTACCTGTCACGTCCAGTACTCTGGCTCCAATAATTTCATGAACCCAAAGTACTCCTGCATCTTCGGTGGGTGGTGCAAGTAAGGTAGTCCCTCGAAGTTTGTCGGCTTGTGTTCTGTTTTCGATACCTGAAAACAGAACTATCCAATTTTGATAATGCCTTCGCCCCTGGTATTGAAAGGAGCGCATTACCGTTAGTTTACCTTGGTTTGAATATAGGGTAAATCCCTTGTCCAAGCGCTCGGTTCTGTTTGTAAACAGCTTTACGACTACTTCACCACAAAGTCCGTGAGATTTGAGTACCTTACCTACCTGCAAGAGAGTTGAGGGAGGTTGTGTATCTTGTTTATTCAACTATTTCAAGACGAGTTTGCACACCGTCTCGAACTCCAGCCGCTTTTAACAACAAACGCAATGCTGAAGCAACTCGGCCTTGCCTCCCTATAACTCTTCCTATATCTTGGGGTGCAACCATAAGGCGTAACTGTAGAAAGCGATCATCAACTTCGTCCACCACAACATCTTGAGGCTGAGTTACCAGCTCCTTTACTATATACTCAAGTACTGCTTTGGACACCGGCGCTTTGATCTCATTGCCGGTTAGGTCGTTTAAACTACCGTCCAAGGTGGTATCATCTACATTACCATTGGGTTCTGCGGTATTAAAATTAATATCGGTCACTTCTCATCAGCTACCTTGACAGCTGCCTTATCGATCTTCTTGCTGGCCAGTTGAGCGGCTTTGGCAGCTTTTGTCTTGCTAAGAAGCTCTTCACTTCCACCGACAATTTTTAACAGCTTCTGTACCGTTTCAGTCGGTTGTGCTCCGACAGAGATCCATTTGTAAGCTTTCTCTTGGTCTATACGGATAGCGGAAGGTTCTTCACCAGGCGCGTAGGTGCCTATGATCTCTATAAATCTTCCATTTCGGGGAGAGCGACTATCCGCAACCACTACACGATATAGCGGCTGCTTTTTCTTTCCAACTCTCATTAAACGTAACTTAACTGACATACCTGGTTGCCTCCTTCAGAAAGCTTGTCTCTTTTTATCTTTTCTTCTTATTTTTTCTTTTACCTTTAGTTTTTTGAGATTGTCTATTTATTTTACTCTTAACTCCACCCTTTGTGCCGACACCGGCCGCTACGCCAACACCTTGGCGGGCAGTGAGTTCGCCCAGCCCCCCGGCAATACCGCCCAGTCCTCCCAACCCTTCCAGTCCTCCCAACCCTTCCAGTCCTCCCAACCCGCCGGCAAGCTTGCTAATCCCTCCAAGAAGTCCAACCCCTTTACGGCCCCCAACTCCGCCACCCAAGGAGGACATCAACGTTTGAGCTGTCTTGAACTGTTTGAGTAACTGATTTACCTCGGTTACGTTACTTCCACTACCTTGTGCTATACGTAAACGCCGTGACCCATTAATTATAGCAGGGTCTTGACGTTCTTGACGTGTCATTGAATGAATCACCGCCTCTATGCGAGCTATATCCTTATCATCAATTGACACATTTTTAAGCTCTTTGCCGATACCGGGGAGCATGCCCAGTAAACTTGATATTGAACCGAGTTTTTTGACCTGTTGAAGCTGTTCAAGAAAGTCATCAAGGGTAAACTTTCCTTTAACAAGCTTTTCTGCAGCTTTAGCTGCCACTTCAGCGTCATACTTGCGTTCCGCTGTTTCTATAAGAGAAAGAATGTCCCCCATTCCCAATATCCTGCTAGCCATACGATCAGGGTGGAATAGGTCAAAATCCTCCAGCCGTTCGCCGGTAGAGACGAAACAGACAGGACAACCGGCAGCCCGGCTAAGAGATAAAGCTGCACCACCCCTGGCATCACCATCAAGTTTAGTAAGTATCGCCCCATCAATTCCAACTCTGTCGTGAAAAGACATAGCGCATGACAAAGCTGCCTGCCCCGTCATTGCATCCAATACCAAAAAGGTATACTGGGGATTTAGGAGTCGGGCCAGTTGCGATGCTTCCGCCATCATCTCTTCGTCTATGCTATGCCTACCTGCGGTATCCACTATCATCACGTCACGCCCGTGAGATGCGGCAACCTCAATACTTTTCTTTGCAACCGATACTGAATCGGTTGGCTCGGAAAAGACATCAATCCCCACTTGAGACCCCAAAAGGCGAAGCTGTTCTGTGGCCGCAGGTCGTCGTAGATCAGTCCCAACCAACATAGGTCCTCGACCTTGTTGTTTAAACCAGTAAGCCAACTTAGCAGCAGCAGTTGTTTTACCTGCACCTTGGAGCCCAACCAGCAAAATTATGGTCGGAGGTTTTGAAGAGTACTTAATGTGTAAAGCATCACCACCCAATACCGCCCGCAGTTCTTCATCAACCGCCTTTATCACCTGTTGTTCCGGAGATATACTCTTGGAAAGCTGTATACCAACACAACGCTCACCTATGCGATCACACAACGACTTGGTTACGCCTAAATCAACATCCGCATCAAGCAATGCCACACGTATCTCATCCAGTGCAGCTTGAACATCTTCCTGCGATAAGCGTCCGCGGCTGCGCAGATTAGCGAAAATACCTTGAAAACGGGTTGTCAATACTTCAAACATCTGCTTTTAACAGTCCTTCTACAAACTCATCCGGATTAAACTCTAAAAGGTCCTGAGGAGTTTCACCTATACCCACAAGTTTAACTGGAACACCCAACTCAGACTCGATAGCCAACACTATACCACCTTTGGCGGTTGTATCTAACTTCGTAAGGACAACACCAGTAACCCCTATGTTATCGGTAAACTGTTTCGCTTGGACTAGTCCATTTTGCCCTACAGTCGCATCTAAAATCAGTAGCACTTCACTAACATATCCAGCACCATTCTTGGTGGCACGGCAAGCAACCCTTTTAACCTTTTTCAACTCTTCCATCAAGTTTGAGTTTGTGTGTAAACGCCCCGCAGTATCCGCTAAAACTAAATCAATACCGTCTGCAATAGCATGCTGAACAGCATCAAATACCACAGCCCCGGGATCACCCTTAGGCGAGCCTTTGATGGTCAAGACACCGACACGCTCTCCCCAAGTCTGAAGCTGTTCTGTGGCGGCGGCCCTGAAAGTATCGCCGGCAGCCAGCACAACGGATCTTCCCTCACTAAGTTGTTTGAATGCAATTTTTCCTATTGTGGTGGTTTTCCCTGTGCCGTTTACACCGACAAAAAGCCACACATTTGTGTACCCTGGTTCTAAGTGCAAGCCCCTGTCTTTGCGGCAAAGAACTGTTTTTAATTCTTGCGCCAAGACATCCGGGATTGAACTACCTTGCCCGTCTAGGGCTACTTTTTGTTTTAAATGTTCTAAAATTTTATTGGTGGTTTGAACTCCTACGTCTGCACGAATAAGCATCTCTTGAAGTTCTTTTAATGTTACAGAATCCAATGATTTGGCGGCAGACAAAACACTCAGGTATCCTCCGATCAGCTCCCGCGCCTTGGTGAGCCCTATGGAAAAACGTTTCTCGGCAGAAAGCTGGGAAACTTGTCGCGGGGGGGAAACAGATTCGACAATAGTACTTTTTTTAGCTCCTTTTAAAATACGTAACAGTACGAGCCGGACAGCGAAAATCAGTAAAATTGCCGCAAGTGAAGCTGCGACTACTATAATTGCCAAAGTCACCAATACCTACCTCTTACGCACTTGAAACAGCTTTAGCGATGACATCAGAACGTTGACTAACAACCTTGGAAGAGCCGCCAGGCTCCATAGTAACCCCATATATAACATCTGCGGTCTCAATAGTTCTCTTTTGATGTGTAACTACCACCAACTGTGCTTGAGTACGAAACGCATCCAGAAGATTTAAGAATCTACTTAAATTAATGTCATCCAATGCTGCTTCCACTTCATCCAGAAAGTAAAAAGGAGATGGTCTGCTGCGAAATATTGCAAATAAAAATGCCATTGCCACAAGTGATCTTTCTCCGCCTGACAACAGAGAAAGCCTGCGTATATTGCGGCCATGTGTCCTAGCTTCAATCTCAATACCGGTTTCCAAAGGATGGGCGGAATCAGTTAAAACAAATCGCCCGTTGCCGTGAGGAAATAACGTCATAAACAGTTGCTCAAAATTATCGTGTACATCTGTAAAGGCGGCTCTCAATAGTTCCTCCATCTCTTTGTCTATCTCTTTTGTCAATTTAAGCAAACTTTGTTTGGCGGATTTCAAGTCAGCTATTTGGTTTTCCAAGAACTCATAACGCTCCTTCAAAGAGTTGAGTTCTTCAAGTGCAAGAGGGTTCACAGGTCCCATTAGGCTCAACTCTTTTTCCAGTGCCTCTTTGCGCTCAAGAAGCGCTGGTTCGGTTTGTGTATTTGCTCCAGGTTTTAAGTCAGGAACAGGAGCCTTTAAAGCCGCTTCGGGCGAACAGGAAAAGTCTTTGCGTAACGTCTCGGTTAAAAGCTGCTCACCCAGCCTCAGTTCCGTAAGCTTTACCTCTTCTTGGGCAATTTCTTGAGCTACTTGAGTCATTTCGGTTGAGGTTTGATTTCGACGCTTGTGTAACAGATCAAGATGTTGCAACCTTAACTTGGCCTGGGCTTTATTATGACGATCAAGCCGTTCTGCTTCAACCAACGCTTCATTTAAACGGTCCAAACATCTTTTGGTAACAGCCTCAATCCTGTTGATAATGTCTATGTTATTCTTCAGAATCTCACACCGCTGCGATACTTTTTGTCGTGCCCTTGCCCTAGCCGCTGTAAGCTCAGTATTCAACTCGCTTTTATCAAGGCTATCCATATCTTCCGGAGACTTTTTGGATAACTTTAAAAGCCGTTCTTGGTCAATGTCCAAACGAGAAACCACTTCTTCTAAATGAGAGCGCTCTTCTTGGATCTGCCTCAGCAAAAGATCCCTCCCCGATTTCAATCGTTCAATCTCCCTTGGAAGTGTCTCAAGACGAACCTCATCCGCATTTAACGCCTTGGAGGTTCGGTCATATTGCGTACGCGCTTTTGCCAGATCATTACGAACCTTTTGTATACTGTCATTGAACTGTTCAACCTTTTCTGCCGCTTGGGTTACCTGTAGTTCCAGTTTTTTCAAAGAACCTTCCAATGATCCTTGTGCCTCCGCATAATCAACACTTTTTGTACTCCAACCCCGAGGTGAAAAGATATCTCCATCCATAGTTACCACCGTTGAACCGGGGGAGTCAAGATAGAAATCCAAAGCTTGCTGCCAAGAAGCGTCCAGCCCAAATGCACCATCAAGCAGTTGATCTATCAACAGTTCTATACCGGGATGCAACGGGCGTACATGATCCCTCACCAACTGGGGGGAGTTGGGGTCGGCTGAATAACCTCTGTCAGGTGATGAGTTGATGGACTGGTTATCTGGCCCCAAAGTCGCCTCTTTTGGGTCCAAAACCAAGACAGTACCCCTAAAACCGCCTTGCTGTAGTATCTCCATCGCAGCCCGCCCTTGTGAAACATCATTAAATACCGCGCCATAAGCAAGCTTTGCAACTAAGGTTTGAAATGGTATCTCCCACCCCTCATCAACTTCAACTAAATTCAGCATCTGTCCTACAAAACCTTGATGAGACTTCAATACTTCCAGTGGAGCTTGGAGCTGGGATATCGAGGCTTTGACGGTTGCTATTTGCGCTCCCAGCCTATGTTTCTTTTCTTCGGCGGCATGAAAAGCAGATTCTAAGAAAAGAAGAGTTTCCTCTAACTCAACGACTTTACTTGAAATTTGAAGCTGGTCGGAGGTCGCGACTGCAATATTTTTCTCCATCTCATGAATTTTTACCTCTAAAGACACCTCCTCTTCGCCCAGTTCTTTCTCCTGTTGTTCCAGTGCCTCTATCTTGGCTGCCCCGCGCTTTATCATCTCTTGATGCCACGATATCTGTCTTTTTACCTCTGTCTTTTGAAATTCAAGTTTGGCTGTCATCTCTTGCCGTAAATTATCCAGCTCCAAGTTGAACAGATCGGTTTCTCCGGAACCTTCCAAACTGTCCAACTCCTCTTTGAACAAACGAAGTTTAGCCGCCATGAGTGTCAAAAAACCTTTTGCCCGTTCGATCAAGCGGTTTAAATCAGTAATATCTTTAGCCAATTCTGATCCATCCACCATATCAGGTCCCGGCTCTCTCGCAGGTTCCAAGCCATCCTCACCCGACAGATCGGATGTTACCTCGTTTATCTCAGTTTCCAGGTCAAAAAGAGTTTGGGTCAAACCTTCCTCACGTGTTTTCAAAATAGCACGACGTTTCTCAGTATTTATAACATGCTCCCTAATTTCTTTTAGCTCCTGCCCCAACAGATAGACACTTATGGAAGTCAACTCCGCTTTCAGCAAAAGATGAGTTTGTGCAACGCCGGCTTGATGCTCCAGTGGGCGCAGTTGCCTGCGTATCTCCCTCAATAAATCAAAAAGTCGTTCCAGATTAGCATCTGTCGCCTCAATACGTTTTAAAGCCCGAAGCTGTCGCTTACGATACTTTAGGACTCCGGCTGCCTCCTCTATGATCTCTCTTCGTTCTTGGGCGGAAGCGTTAAGTACAGCTTCAAGTTGACCTTGACCGACTATGATATGTTGAGTCCGCCCCACCCTTGAATCTGAAAGCAACTCCTGTATGTCAAGGAGACGGCATTCAACACCATTTAAACTATACTCACTCTCTCCGGACCTGAACAATGTTCTGGTTATGGTTACTTCCGCAAGATCAATGGGGAGTCGGTATGAGGAGTTGTCAATAGTAATGGAGACCTCCGCACGTCCCAATGGAGCATGCTTTAGTGATCCTGAAAATATAACATCATCCATTTTGCCGGAACGTACCATGCTCGGACCTTGAGCACCAAGTACCCATGCCAAAGCATCTACAATATTGGACTTTCCGCTTCCATTAGGACCGACTACCGCCGTAATTCCCGGTTCAAGCTTTAAGGTAGTGGAATCAGAAAAAGACTTGAAACCCTTCAATGTAAGTGATTTCAGATACACCTATACGGCCTCAAAGAAGTTATTAGGCCCCAAAGCCCACTCGCCTTCCCGATTGGCCGGATGGACCAACCTCCACATAAGCTACCTTTGAAACAAGTACTCCCGTGCGATGTCCTTTGCGATCATCCAACCATAAAATACCTTTGTCGTCATTCAACGCTGTATCAATCTGTTTCAATAACTTGTCCCTGTCTGTGTCACCATCAACCATATCTATCTCGATTTCTTTGGCCAGATGGATAAAACCTATCCGAACATACATTTTAATTTCTCCTGTTCCGTCATCAAAATTAAACAAACTGCGGTAAGCATCTTCGCTGTAAATTAAAAACAAAGCTCGCAAACAAGTAGTTTAGTATACCACCTAACCGACTTTGTTACGTTGCTGTAAAAAACCGCACAAAATACCATCCGGAACAGGTGGTTTGGGGGGGATCAAAACTGTTTTTGCAATTTCAGGTCTGTAAGAATCTGATCCGGATAAACGTTTACGTAGATCACGAGAACTTCAGATCGTATCAATTATAATCCTTTGTGGTCAGAAAAGATCTGCTCCATTGGAGAAGAGTTCAGATGTAGCCAGACAACAGATGCCTTGAAAAATCGTAATATTGGTGATTATACTATCGTAATATTGGTGATCTAAGTCACCGGAAGATTGGCAACAATGGTAGAGTTTCGATATGTCGAATAAGCAAGTGATTGAGCGAAGAATCTTGAATATTGCGTTGGCGCGAATGGCCGAAGAACCACTCGTCCCCCTCCAGGGTCCTCGAACTGTTGGCCTTGGAACTGTTGGCTCATAGTTACGTATATCTTGGTAAAGCTCGGATCAACCAAACGAAGCTCTTATCCGCAAGGATATTGATCAGCCAACGGACTCAATAATCCCATCATGACCAGGGGTTACAGCCACTTTTTTGCAAAATGGGTGTCAAAGTCAGGTTACAGGTCTTTTCGTGTAGTTCTGAAGTTCCTTCAAATATTTTCGCCTAATTATATCATGAGGGCTGGGTTCGGTCGGATTTTGGACTTTATTGGAATCATATTGTTTTAATAAAAGATCATCAAATTCCTGAAATATCTCCCCCCCACATAGGTATATCTTTTACCTCGCAGATATAGTGGTGGTAATATAAGGCCTAGGTAACGTAGTAGTATTTTTTACTTCAAATTGAGTTTCATCAAATGAAATTGCATTTCGATAAACTTCCTCTATGCGCATATAATCTTCAAAAAGTTTTTGATTTTCCTTGTTTGCTTTGTTCATCAACTCTTCAAAGTAAGTGTCAACAGACTTCTCATGATTATTCATAATATCTGGTATAACAGTTTATAGGAGATGCATACTATTGATGTGTCACTTTTAATCGCAAAAGACGGGTTTTATACGGGTTTTCAAAGGTTACAGTTTACGGCATGCTCCGCTAATTCCTAATCCCAAGATCACAGTGTCATACCCTAAGGTCATAATGCAGTCATGATGAATTGGACAGAAACTATGCAAGGTTATAACAGTAGCTCTCAAAATGACACCTTTCCAATGCGGCGAGCCCATAAAACAAGCGGACCGAAGGTTAACATTAGAGGTCTTTGGACAAGAGCCATGCGCGAAGAACAAGAGGATAAGCTGCTGAGCTTTGGGGCAACACGCAGTATTTTTGCAAAAAGAGAGCACTATGAAAGTTCCGATGACATTCGCACTCCTTTTGAAAAAGACAGGGATCGGATAGTTGATGCCTGCAACGCTTTCAAACGCCTGTCAAGAAAGGCTCAGGTATTCGTACTCCCATCCGATCATATACACACCAGATTGACGCATACCTTAGAGGTTGCTCAAATAGCAACTGCCATATCCAGGGCTACACGACTGAATGTAGCTCTAACGGAGGCAATAGCATTGGGGCATGACTGCGGACACGGCCCCGGCGGACATATATCAGAGGTTGCTCTATCCCCATATATAAAAGGCGGTTTCAACCACGCGCTATGGGGAGCAGATGTCATACTAAAACCGTTAAATCTATGTGAGCAGACCTTGGATGGAATACGCAACCACTCTTGGTCCCGCCCAGCTTGTGCTACAGTAGAGGGTGAGGTCGTTTCCTGGGCTGATAGGATAGCTTACTGTTGCCACGATTTTGAAGACGCAGTTAAAGGAGGTCTACTTAGCACAAACATGCTGCCATCATCCATCCGGCAGGTATGCGGGACAACCAAAGGACACCAAATCGATCGCTTTATATCAGGTGTAATACGGACGCTCGAAAGCCGGGGAGAGGTTGGAATGGATGAAGAGGCCGCCCAAGCTTTGGCGGAGTTCAGAAAGTTCAATTACGAACACATTTACTCGAGTCCAATAGCAGTCGAACAGGGGAAGATCTTAGAAAAGGTACTGAAAAATTTGGTGGAGTACTTTGGGCAGCATCCTGGACTAATCAACACCAGGCCCAACAGCAATTCACAAGGCTTAGACATTGAGCCGAACAGTACAAAGGCATTGAACGCTGCGCTGACTTATGTAGCCGGAATGACAGATATCTTTCTCCTTGCAACCGCTAAGTTCTATTTAGGATGGAAGTTGTAGCTATCTATTCCAATCTCGCTGTGCTATACTAAACGTATGGATAAATATGCATCCAAGCATATCAAGTCTGAGAAAAAAGAGGAAGCGGCTATACAAAACGATAACTTTGTTTCAACCATGGCAGCCGCAACTTCTGCTTTTGGAGATCCCACACGTCGTCAGATTTATCTATATGCCCGTGCCCATACAGGTATCACAGCTCTTGAGGTTGCCAAGGTGTTTTCACTGCATCCAAATGTTGCACGTCACCATTTAGAGCGTCTCTCAGCCGGAGGATATCTGGAAATAAAGATTAGTCGAAGAAAACCGCAAGGTGCCGGACGACCCTCTAAACGTTACTTTTTACCTGAAAAAGATGTAGTGCAAGAATTTTTATTGCAACGTGCTGAACTGCTTGTACTGCTGCTGAAAAAATCCTTGTCTTTTTTGGGACCGGCTCAAGCTGAGCAGATCGCAGAAGAGGTGGGGCGCGAATACGGTTATAAGCTTGGGTGCCGGATATCACCTAATCAGGTTCAACGTTCCATCTACGCCGCTATGGGCACTGTTGCAGATGCTCTCACCGCACATGGATTTGCCGCTCACACTGAACAAAGAGGAGTACAAACAGCCGTAGTGTCGGAATGCTGCCCTTTTGGTGAAGCCGCCACACAGTACCCCGTGATATGCGCCATTGACAGAGGCCTAATACAGGGAATGCTGACGGCACTTTGCGGGCAAACTGAAGCGGCATCAATAACTATGTCATCAAAAGCCAAGGGTGATAGTTCTTGTGCCATATTGGCTTGATATACTATTGAAGGACGCTCCGTTTTGAGTAACCATGATCAATCGCCTAAATCTGCTCGTCATTACTTAGATCACGCATCTACCTCTCCGTTGCGCAAAGAGGTACTGGATGCTATGTTGGAATGCTTATCAGGACCTTGCCAAGGTGATCCCGGCAGAATATATGCTGAGGGTCAAGCGGGGCGAGCAGCAGTGGAAAATGCCAGGGAGGAGGTGGCATACTTTCTTGGGGTACGTCCGCGCCAAATTGTATTCACATCAAGCGCAACAGAGGCTATAAACACTGCAGTATGGTCCGCAAAACAGGTCAATACCTCGGGAGGGATTGTTTGTCTGCCGATAGAACACTCATCCGTTCAAAACGTCAGCAAACGATTTTCAACTCTTGTTCAGCCGGAAGTCGATCATTACGGACGCGCAAATGTAGACAGCTTTAAACAAGCCTTGGACGAAGCAACTAACTCAGGCGATAAAGCGCCACCTTTGGCCCTTGCACACTGTCAGTGGGGGAACCACGAGATAGGAACGGTTGAACCCGTAGAAGAGATAGTCGCCGCCTGTAAAGACCGGGGTGTGCCTATTCATGTAGATGCAACCCAGGCAATGGGGCATTTAAAGATGGATCTGGGACAACTGGATGCAGACTTTACATCGCTCAGTGTACACAAATGTGGCGGGCCAAAAGGAGTTGGAGCTTTAATAGTCAAAAAGGGCGCTCGTTTGCACCCATTGATCGTAGGGGGGGAACAAGAAAGGATGCGGCGGGCAGGAATGGAGAACACACCGGCTATAGTCGGATTTGGAGCGCTGTGTAAACTTTTATCCTCCGATAACAACGCCTTGTTAAATACCGAAATTGAAACAGCATACCGACAAACTCAAAAAATTATCCAAACCGTATCTGAGATTGGCGGGGTAAGACTTTTTGGACATTTGAATCCGAACTTGCGACTCTGTCATATAGTCTGTTTAGGGATAGATGAAATAGAGGCTGAAGGTGCTTTGCTCGCCTTGGACAAGATGGGTATTGCGGTCCATTCGGGATCCGCATGTTCATCGGAATCGGCAGAACCATCGCCGGTGTTGCAGGCAATCGGTGCGGATGCCAAGCATTCGCTTCGAATCTCGGTCGGACACACCACAACTCAAGAAGACATCACGGCGTTGTGCGATGCACTGGCCAAAGTTATTGCCAACTTAAGGAAGCTTTCCGCCTATACCGTTGCTGGGACTACCGTGGCCTTTGAAAACTCTAACCATGGCTGAATGCATCAACAAAAGCATCTGTCGCGACGGGTGAAGGGCAACAAACTCATTGAACTGTATCGCCGCCTGCGCGCTGTTGTGTTTGTCCGCTAAAAGCATATATCCTAAAAACCCATGCGCATCAGCGTAGTTCGGATCATTATTTACGGCTTTTTGAAGTAACTTAAATCCTTCTTGAACAAGCAAGGAACTGTGGGATGATACGCCTAAGGTGTTTATCAACCAACCTTCATCCGTAAGGGCCTGGGGTTGGTTGGGGGATAACTGCAGTATCTTTTGATACAGTTTTATCGCCTCCAAGTACTTGTCCTTTGTAATTAGGTAACCGGCCTGAGACAGCTCAAGATTCACTTTCTGAGCAGTATTTAAAGTAATACCCCCGGTAAAAGTATTACCGGGTAACCGTTGAGTCGAAGCCTTTTCAAGAACTACCCCTCCCGCTATGCCAACTGACAAAATCAATGCCATCCATAAAATACCGGAATAACGCCACCTGCTTGGGGTGTTTCTTAGAAAGCCCAAGGAAGGCTCACCTGGCCAAAGGCGCTTTCTCAACCCGGGATATCTCCATAATATCAAAGCGGATACAACCAGAAAAATAGCGACCGGTGGCAATAACCACAGCCACCAATCCATACCCTGCAACGGAGGCTTCATCAGTATTGAAGAACCATATTTTTGAACCAAAAATGACTTTATCTGAGCATCACTATACCCCTTCGACAACTCGTGAAATACGTAATGGCGAATGGTGGAAGCTATAGCTGTTTCAGACTGCAATACCGAAAGGTCAACACACACGGGACAACGTATCTGAGCGTCCAACGCTTGGGCTTTTTGTGAAAGGCTTTGATGTAGGGGAGTAAAAGTTGCGTCTATGCTAAGTGTTGCCGCCACTATGACTATGAGCAACACTACCCACCACCAATTTTTCAACTTATCAAACCGAATAAGCGAACGAAGCGCTTTTTCAGGCTTATCTTTTGGTGAAACGGGTGTAATCTTGGTCAAAAGACCATCGCTGCCGCTGTTAATCATATTTCCAACTCTGCTTTAGCTTTGGCAACTATACCCTCAAGCATCGAAGCGGTAACAGGACCGTCAATGTGGGCAACAACTATGCCGTTTGGATCGATTACAAAGGTTTCAGGAGGAGCTCTTACTCCATAATCCAACGCTAAGTGCCCTCCTTGATCAAGTAGTACAGGCCAGGTCACCGATGTTGAAGACATAAAATGGCGTACATTGCCTAAAGTATCTGAGAAGACAACTCCGATGAGTTGTGTGCCTCCTAAGGTATCATTTTGATGAGCAAAACGTACAAGGTGAGATTGATCTTGTTGGCACGCTGTGCACCAGCTGGCAAAAAAGTTAACCACTACAAACCTACCCCTCAAGGCAAGGAGGTTTACAGCGGTTTTTTTGAATGACGGCGGGTTGGGTGTGTACACAACTGCAGTTCCTCGTATCAAGGGTGCCGGTTTACCGACCAACGGGTCATTGACTGTATTGGATGTCACAGGTGGTCTGGTTGCCAACAGCGCGACTAAGAAAACAATCACAACTATAACGGCAATGGAAATAACCTTTATCCGCTTGGATTCTAAACTGGCAGAGGTGTCCAAGCTACCCATCCTCTAATTCAGCATGGATTTCATGTACCATGGTCGCTTCTGTCTTTGGCGGTAATACCTTGGCGAAGTTTATGGGAGGGCTCATCAGAAAAAGAGTTGGAGCGAGAAAGGTCAGAATGCGATAAAAGCGCGGGCATGGACATACCCGCTCCGACTAACATCAACAAAGCACCCACCCACAACCAGTAAACCAGGGGTTGAACAACTACACTGACCTGAACGGGGGAACTCTTGGATGTCGGCAAGGTTGCAACGCTCAGATAAACATCTTGGAACAAACCCGAAGAGACCGAGGGGGTGGCGACCGGAGTGGTACTCGGGAAATACTCGCTGACAGCCGGGTTTAAAACCCCTTGCCCCTTTACGAAAACCAACAACTGTTCAGAAGTATAGTCTGAACCGGCAACCGACTTGGGCCCTAAGTAGGTAAAGGTATATCCGTAAGCATCCACTTTATTCCCGACAGCTAAGTTCAGCAGAGCGCGATGAGCAAAAAGGCTGGAAGCGGTAAACGACACAGCTATTACAACTACGCCGATATGCACTGTCATGCCGCCAATCTTGGCGAGTAAGTCCAAAGTAAGTTTACTTTTATACCCGACGACAAGATAATGGATTATACGGCTAAACGCAGACAAAAAGGCAAACGATCCAAGCCAGAATACAACCAAACCAAGCACCCCCCTAACTCCAAATGCCACACATACAACAAGTACAAGCGTGGCAGCGGATAAGGGTAACATAAGTTTACGCCTGAACTGTGCCATATCAGTAGTGTTCCAGGACAGCAAGGGGGAAACCGCCATAAAAAACAGAATGATCAAAGACACGGGAACGAGCATGGTTGTAAAGTACGGCCTTCCAATAGTGATTTGAGAACCATCAAACCCTTGAGCGAACAGCGGAAAAACAGTTCCCACTAAAACTATAAAAGCAAAAACTCCGAATAACAGGTTGTTTGCCAAAAAAGCACCGTCTTTTGAAACAAGATTTTCTGTTTTCGCCGATGAACGCAGGTCTCCTCCTCTGGCGGCAATCAACCCTATCCCCAACCCGGATATGACAGCAAAAAAAGCTATCAGAAAAGGTCCCAAATTTGATTCCACAAAAGCATGAACCGATTGAATAACGCCGGATCGTGTTAGGAACGTCCCAAGCAGTACCAGGGAAAAGGTAGCTACAATCAACGAGAGGCTCCAAGCCTTCAATGTTGCATTGCGTTTTACAGAAAGAGAGGAGTGCAGATAAGCAGTGGCACATAACCATGGGAGCAGAGCTGCATTTTCAACCGGATCCCAACCCCAAAATCCACCCCAACCCAGCACTTGATACGACCACCAGGCACCAAGAAATATCCCCGCAGAAAGAGATGCCCATGCAAACAGAACCCATTTGCGCGAAGCTTCCAAACGGCGAGGGTGCAGTTGTCCGGTTACAAGAGAGGCGATTGTAAAAGCAAACGGCACCATGAAACCTAACAATCCGAGATACAGCAGGGGTGGATGCAAAATGACCAACGGATTGTCTGCCAGTAATACATTTGCGCCCGTACCATTGGAAGGAACATGACCTTTAAATGTCGCAAAAGGGTTAGACGGGCCAAGCATCAAAGCAAAAAAGAAGCCCGACACTATAAACCCGACTAAAGTAGCGACAGATATCCAAACATCATAACGATCTTTATACGCCACTTTTTGACCGACATTAAAACGGAGCGACCTTTTAAAATCCCTGTTCATGAAGATAACCATACAAACTAAGTACCCGCACAAAATCAATGTCCACAAAAGTATGGAACCGGCGAGACCGGACCACATACCCGTCAAATCATACAAAAGAGGAGTTTGCAAGGAGTTGTCTTGAGCAACAAATTTGATTAAAAAATCGTGGGTGAAAAGAGCATGTATCATAGCTGCACAGGCAGTTAAAATGCCGCCGAAAGTTAAGAACGCGTATAAGCGTCCCGCCCTGAGCAACCCAGTGCGTTTGGTCAGTAAACTTCTCACCAACACAGCTCCCCCAACCAAACAGCTTAGGAAGCCAAGAAATATACCGCCCGTTCCAAGCAAAACATTGATGTCAAACCTCAAGCCTTTGCCTCCTCAAGTAGTTTCAAGGTCTTTCAAGCGATCATGTTCAAAACAGCGCCGGTTGAAGTAAAGGGGGCCGGCGATAGTTTAACTGCGGATAGCAAAGCCGGAGTATAAACATCAGAATGTTTAACCATAAGACGTTCAGCGATAAACTCATTCCCCCGGAAATGACCGACAAGCACTACCGGAATTCCCGGCTTAAACAGTTCAGATCCAACTCCTTCAAAACGTACATCAACCTTAGCCCCATGAGCTTCAATCTCGAAATTTACAATGTCTCTGTTGCGGCTAATGCTACCTTGAACAACTGCTCCTTCAATACGAAAAGTACTGTTACCAAGTGAAGCTTTTTGTAAAAGTGCCTGATTAACCGGTAAATAGTAGTCAAGCGCACTAGAAAGGCCCTTGTAAAACAGGAAACCCATACCAAAGAGCACAACAACCAGTACCATTAGCATTCTGCGGTGTCTTTTGCGTGCAAAAGCCACCTGTGGATTTGAGGTGGTACTCACATCGCCAACCATATCTGCATCATTGATCATAACTGTTTACGCAACCTCTTGGCCCGCCGGTACATAGATAGGGTGTAAAGAAACAGTGAGACAAGTATTACCGCATAACCTGTATATATGTATACCATAATGCCTAGGGGTCTTCCTCTCCATAGTAGGGGGAGTCGATAAAATCACCAGAGCGATCAGTACCAGGGCGATCAATAGGAGAATTGTCAGCTAAATTGACGGTAGGTAGACAGGCTCCCATCTTACGTTCGCTCAAGGCAGTTGCCATAGCTACTCTCTCCACATTCCCATTGAGTACCTCAATCTTGTAGCGCTTCAACAACAGCCATACGTATAACATGGTAAATGCTCCAAATCCAAGCCCCAGTGTCCACGCCATGGAACCGTGCACCGCAACGGTTAGGGTATTCGGCTCATGAAGTGTCTTCCACCATGTGGTCGAAAAATGAATTATCGGAACATCCAAAAACGCTACCAGCCCCGCAACAGCCGAGCGTCGTGCTCTTACGCCTTCTTCGGCGGGCAAGGCGCGCAATGCAAGGTAACCCAAATAGAGTACCAGCAAAAAAGCGGTAGAAGTAAGGGTTGCATCCCATGTCCACCATACTCCCCAAGTAGCTTTGCCCCAAAGTGATCCCGAAACTATAGTTAAAGCACAAAATACAACCCCTATTTCAGCAGAAGCTCCGGCAATCCTATCCCAAAAAATATCTCTGGTACGCCGCCATAAATAGAGTGCACCCGAAAGAGCCGTTACACCAAAAGCCATAAATGCAACCCAGGCAACCGGAGGATGTACATAAAGCAGTCTAACCAGATTGTTCATAGTGGTCGATGGCGGAGTTACCCACAGACCCAGCCAAACCAGTAAGATTATAGCTACGGCGGAGGCAATCCCTAAAACCTGTTGGAAGAGTTGAAAACGTCGGCTTTTTAGAAATAAGGTGTCCATCCGATGTCCAAAACCGGCTTTATAAGGTGACATCGCTCACATCACTCATATCATAAATCTTCCAGCAAAGGAGCAAACAACCCAATACCAAGCGCTAAGTAAACGGCATCAAAAATACATAACAAATCAAGCCACGGGACCCCCTGATCTATATGTCCGGCAATTGCGGCTGAGAATGCTTTAGTGGCTGCAATTAGAACAGGTGCAGCTACGCCAAACAGCAACATGGGGAAAAGAGTTTGATTAATCTTGAGGTCGGCAACTGTCAATCCATAAATTATACCAACTGCACTAAGGCCAATAGGTGTCACTATAGCAATAATTATCACAAACCAAAGATTGTTAGCAAGCTGCGAGCCATAAAATATTACTACACCCAAGCTGAGTATGACCTCCAAAACCAACAGCTGGATAGTAACAGCGGTTACCTTACCCAGAAAAATGCCTGCCGGATCAAGACCTGAAAGTCTAAAACCATCCCCAAAGCCGTCAACAGCTTCAATTGCAAAACTCCTCTGCACTGCCAACAAGGCAGCAAATAAGACAGCTAACCAGTATAAACCGGGTGTAGCAGTTATAAGCAGTTGGTTGCCAGGCCCTAATGCAAATCCAAACAGCAGCAAAACCAACAAAGCAAAAGGGACAACCTGGTTGATTAAGATTTTAGAACGCAGTTCTATCTTCAAATCCTTCCCCATTACCAACCATGTATCACGCCACATGGCTAACCACCTGCCCGCCCGCCACATAAACTTTCCTGTCAGCAATAGCGTCATCACTGTGAGAAACAAGCAGTACCGTCGTTCCGGTTTCGGTAACTTTTTTAATCATTTGATCCAACAAGGCTCTTGAGCCGGTATCCAAAGACGCATACGGTTCATCCAGCAACAGTACCCCGGGGGATCTGGCAAAAACCATAGCAATTTGCAACTTACGCCGTTGTCCCTCTGAAAGCTTTGAGACCGGTGTAGACCTCAAACGCCCGACAAGAGCAAATCTTTCAAGATGCTCATCTGCTTTAGAAATGGGAACTTTAAAAGAACGCATGAAAAAGGCTAGGTTTTCTTCGACAGTCAACTCATCATACAAAAAACACCTATGCCCCAACATCCCAACCACACTTCGCACACCGCCACGATGTAAGGTCAAGTCATATCCAAGCACAACAGCCCTACCTGATACGATAGGGATAAGCCCCGCACAAGTTCTAAGCAAACTCGTCTTACCGGCTCCGTTTGGACCTTGAACCAGTATTACCTCACCTTTTTCAACCTCTAAGTTGACACCAGCCAGTACAGGGAAGTTGTCAACAACTGCCACTACAGAACTAAATGCTATAGAGCGAATTAAACTATCCACCACCAACGAGCTTTAAGTCCGCCTCCACCATTATAGAGATCAAGCCGGAAAAATCAATCTCGGTGCTCCAACCAAGTTTAGTTCTCGACTTAGTGGAGTCACCAACCAAAAGATCAACTTCGGCAGGTCTCAAAAGACTCTCATCCACACGGACATGGTCTTGCCAGTTCAAGCCAGCTGCCTCAAAGGCTTGCTCGGCGAACTCACGAACAGAATGCGTCTCACCTGTTGCTATCACGTAGTCATCCGGTTCATCTTGCTGCAACATCCGCCACATGGCTTTTACATAGTCGGGTGCATAACCCCAATCGCGTCGCGCATCAAGGTTACCCAGCCTTATCTCGCTGTCCAAACCTGCCGCTATGCGGGCAACGCCATGCGTTATCTTCCGGGTGACAAACTCCATACCCCTGCGGGGGCTCTCATGATTGAAAAGTATACCCGATGAAGCATGGAGCCCATAACTTTCCCTGTAGTTAACTGTTATCATATGCCCATAAACTTTAGCTACTCCATAGGGGCTCCTCGGATGAAATGGGGTGGTTTCTTTTTGTGGCACCTCATGGACCTTGCCAAACATCTCACTTGACGAGGCTTGATAAAACCGGATCTCCGGATTGACCATACGGATACCATCCAGCAACCTTGTCACTCCCAAAGCTGTAGTCTCTCCTGTCAACACAGGCTGGGACCATGAAGTTGGTACAAAGGACTGTGCGGCAAGATTGTAAACCTCTTCAGGGCGGTTTTCACGTAGTATATCTATAAGGGACACCTGATCAAGCAGATCACCCGCAACCAACTTTATTCGATCTTGAAAATGAGCTATACGCTCAAAGTTGACGGTAGAGGAACGGCGAACCATGCATATTACCTCATAACCATTTTCCAAAAGAAACTCGGCTAAGTAAGAGCCGTCTTGACCCGTTACCCCGGTTATCAAAGCACGCTTAGGCATACCTTAATTTTCCTTCCAGCTTGGCGAACGCTTTTCGAAAAACGCTTGGATCCCTTCAGCAACTTCTGAACTTGCGGATGCAATTGTCAACAAACTCTGTAAATAGCTAAGAGCATGGTCTGTTGTCATATCCAAGGCCCGGTAAAAAGAGGTCTTCCCCATACTCATTGCGGCAGGCGGCTTTGAAGCCAGAACGGCACAGAGGCCATCCACAGCGCTGTCGAGTTGTTCATCGGCAACTACATTGTTCACAAAGCCTAGATCAAATCCCTCGTTAGCATTCAGCCTTGCCGATGTCATCATCAACTCCAAGGCTTTCTTGGGAGACATTGAACGTAAAATCGGAACCGTAATCACATACGGCCATAAACCAACATCTAACTCAGGAGTACCAAAAACCGCCGTTTGGGAGGCAACAACGAAATCGCATGAAAGTGCTAACCCGAATCCGCCGGCCAAAGCGTAACCGCGAACCTTGGCAACGGTAGGTTTCCCGAGGCCCCATAGATCGTTGAACAACGCAACCACCTCAGCTCGTGGATCATGAAGAGAATCGACATCTGGACCACCAAACATCTTCCCCAAATCAGCTCCGGCACAAAATGCCTTGTCCCCGGCACCGGTCAAAACAACAACCCTTATGTCTTGTTGCGCTTTACAGCGAGCCAACAACTGTCGTAATTCAGCTATAACACCAAGAGAAAGGGAGTTGCGAACATTCGGTCTGTTGATAGTTAAAAAAGCCACCTTAGACTTTTGTTCAAATAAAACTATATCCCCAGTAGATTCTGTATTCCCTGGATCTTTCAGATCTTGCGCCATGCCTATGATGCACCTTCTTGATCGCTATCATTATCCAAATCATGGGCCCCGGCGGTATCCCGTCCTATATCTCTAAGCCAAGTAGCTAAATTCTCGCCTTGGTTGTTCTTACCCGGGCTGTTCTCACCTGCGGACTCTTCCCACTGCTGATTCCCCAACAGTCCATCTTCACTCGACTCATCCCACTGCGATGACCAATAGTCCAAGCGTTGTGGATGTTGATTTGCTATGTGAAGTGACTTATACGCGAAAGCTCCTGTGCCGGCAGGTATAAGCTTTCCTATGATGATGTTTTCCTTTAGCCCCAAAAGCTTGTCAGAAGAGCCTTCAATAGCGGCTTCTGTAAGTACTCTCGTAGTTTCCTGGAAAGAAGCTGCAGACAGCCATGAATCGGTGGCAAGCGATGCCTTTGTAATACCCATAAGCTCGGCTCGCGCCTCAGCAGGTTTTGTTTTGTTTTTAACCAGTTCTCGATTTACCCGTATATACTTTGGCATATCGACTTTCTCACCGGGAAGGAACCCAGAATCGCCCGGTTCGGTTACTACAATACGACGTAACATCTGCCGGGCTATCAATTCTATATGCTTGTCGTGGATTGATACTCCTTGCTCACGATACACTTTTTGCACCTCATCAACTATGTACTGCTGCGCGGCTCTGATACCTTTTGTCAAAAGTAACTCTTTCGGGTCTCTTGGTCCTTCCACCAAAGGATCCCCAACTTCAACTACATCTCCATCTTTGACCTCTAAACGAACTCTGGGAGGAAGCGTATAAGTATCCTCATTTCCCTTTGAATCTCTAATCGTAACCGATACTTCTGCAGAGTTGGCATTGGAAACAGTAACCGAACCGGCAGTTCTGGCCAGCACGGAAGCACCCTTTGGGCGGCGCGCCTCGAAAAGTTCAACCACTCTTGGAAGTCCGTGAGTTATATCTGCACCTATAATTCCTCCGGTGTGGAAAGTTCTCATAGTCAACTGAGTTCCTGGCTCGCCTATGGATTGTGCAGCTATAACCCCGACTGCTTCGCCTAATTCAACCAAAAACCCGTTAGCTAACGACTGTCCGTAGCAGGTAGCGCAAACCCCTTGAACAGATTCACAGGTTAGAACAGATCTTACTTTAACTCTGTCAATAGTTGGATCATCACGCAGCTGGAGCATTAGCTCGTTATCAATTATACGTCCCTGCGCAAATTTCTTACCCGATGACTTTGACGACCTTGTGCGTGACATGACAAGATCTTGGGCCAGTACTCTGCCGAAAAGGCGGGTTTCTACATAATAGCGGTGTCCGGGTTCGTCGGGGAGTATATTTTCCAGCCATATGCCTCTTGTCGTTCCGCAATCAACTTCGCGTATAATAAGCTCTTGTGCCACATCCACTAAACGCCGGGTCAAATAACCTGAATCAGCCGTACGCAATGCAGTATCAGCCAGCCCCTTACGAGCACCGTGGGTAGAGATAAAATACTCCAACACCGTCAAACCTTCCCTGAAAGAAGACTTGATCGGACGGGAAATCATCTCTCCGCGAGGGTTAGAAACCAATCCTTTCATACCTGCTATTTGGCGTATTTGCTGGGTATTCCCCCGGGCACCGGAATCAACAACCATGTCAAGAGGGTTGAAAGCCATGGTCGATAAGGTTTTTTCCATCGCATGGCCTATCTCCGAATTAGCTGAAGTCCATATTTCCACCTCCTTTTGTCGACGCTCATCATCTGTAATAACTCCCCGTTTGAACTGTGCCTCCGCCTTCTCCGCCTCTCTTTCGTAACGTTCCAATATCGCCACCTTTTCCGGGGGAATTTTAACATCATCAACAGATATAGTTAACCCTGATTGTGATGCATAACGGAATCCTACATTTTTGATCCTATCCAAAGTGGCAACAACTTCAGCTTTTGGATAGCGCTCTGATATCTCCTCCACAATAGACGATATCGTTATATAACGACGTCCGATTATATCGTTTACAAACCTAAAGCCTTGGGGGAGAGTCTTGTTGAAGATAATTCTTCCAACCGTAGTTTCAATCTCATCGGTATCAATAATAAAACCTTCAGCGGAAATATTCGGACCTTGAACTGATTTTACACCGTTGCTTGATTGATCACCCGACTCCGTGTTGGAAATGTCGTAAAGATGATCAGCCTTGGCAAAGCGCAGTTTTATCTTTGTATGCAGTTTTATCACACCGGCATCATAAGCTCTCATAGCCTGCCATGAATACCTGAACACACTGCCTTCACCGGGCAGATTATCCTCCATTATTGTAAGATAATAAAAACCAAACACCATATCTTGGGTCGGGATGGTAATGGGACGCCCCGTTGCCGGTGACAAAATATTATTGGCGGAAAGCATGAGCACCCTGGCCTCGGCTTGGGCTTCTGCCGACAATGGGAGATGAACTGCCATTTGATCACCATCAAAATCCGCATTGAAGGCTGCACAAACCAGAGGATGTATCTGAATGGCTTTACCCCCAACCAACACCGGTTCAAAAGCCTGTATCCCTAATCTATGCAGAGTAGGGGCTCTATTTAACAGTACTGGATGCTCTTTTATAACCTCTTCCAACACATCCCAAACCTGTGCATAACGCCGCTCCACCATCCGCTTGGCTGACTTTATATTCATGGCATACCCCTTTGAAACAAGTCCCTTCATGACAAATGGCTTGAAAAGCTCCAGTGCCATGATCTTAGGCAAACCGCACTGGTGGAGTTTTAAAGTGGGCCCGACAACTATGACAGAACGGGCGGAATAATCAACCCGTTTGCCTAAGAGATTCTGCCTAAAGCGGCCCTGCTTCCCCTTTAGCATGTCGGATAAGCTTTTCAACGGACGCCCGCCGGGTCCGACAACAGGCCGCCCCCTGCGCCCGTTATCGAATAATGCATCAGCCGCTTCTTGCAACATACGTTTTTCGTTGTGGATAATAATTTCAGGTGCACCTAAATCCAACAACCGCTTAAGTCTGTTATTACGGTTGATTACACGCCGATATAGATCGTTCAAATCAGAGGTTGCAAACCGGCCGCCGTCCAGTTGCACCATCGGTCGCAAATCAGGAGGAAGCACCGGTATGACCTCCAGTAACATAGCCCTGGGATCATTTATTAAGTTGCCGTTTTCATCTTTGGCATTAAAAGCAGATATTATCTTTAATCTTTTTATAGCTTTTTCACGACGTTGAGAAGATACTGAACGGTTATCTATAATTTCACGTAGATTCTTTTCCTCCAGATCGAAATCTGTGCTTTCTATCAGCTTAAGGACAGCTTCCGCGCCCATTCCGCCTTCAAAGTAAGCTCCCCAACGAACAGTAAGCTCTCTCCATAAAAGCTCATCTTCGATAACCTTTCGCGGATAAAGGTTACCAAGCAGATCGAATGCCTCTCTAGCCAGTGCTATCTCCTCTTTGGCCTGTTCTTTTATGGCTTCAATGTCACGTTCAACCAGGTGTCGGCGATTCTTTATCTCAGCCTCTTTGGCACCTTGTTTCTCCAACTCGGCTATTTCCGCCTCCGACACCTCCAATCTGGCATTGATATCATCATCACGAGTTTGCTCTATAATCTTGATCTCTTCGTTTAAATCATTTTCCAAGGCGGGCAACTCTAAAGCTAAGTTTTCACTTACCGAGGTGACCATATAAGCGGCGAAATAAACCACCTTTTCGAGTTGTTTGGTTTTGAGTTCCTCTTTTGTATCAGTACCCATAAGCAGATAAGCAAGCCATGACCTGGTCCCTTTCAAGTACCATATATGCACTACTGGAGCAGCCAGTTCTATGTGACCTATACGTTCTCTTCGTACCTTCGACCGTGTAACCTCAACACCACAGCGTTCACAAATAATACCTTTGAACCTTACCTTCTTGTACTTACCGCAATAGCATTCCCAGTCCTTTGTGGGACCAAATATCTTTTCACAGAACAGGGCATCCTTTTCGGGACGCAAGGTACGATAGTTGATAGTTTCAGGTTTTTTAACCTCACCGTTAGACCACTTGCGAATTGAGTCAGCGGTAGCCAAACCGACCTTCAACTGCTCAAAATCGTTTATATCAAACATTCCAGGAACCTCCTTGAGTTATCCAACGCCTGTCTTCCTCATCTGAACCTCTTTCAGGACGACTTATATCTATTCCAAGATCATGGGTAGTCTTATATACTTCATCATCAAACTCCCTCATCTCTATCTCCTCACCGCTGTTTGACAATACCTCAACATTTAAACAAAGAGCCTGCATCTCTTTGATGAGAACCTTGAAACTCTCTGGAATACCGGGTTCGGGTATATTGTGACCCTTTACGATTGCCTCGTAAACCTTAACCCGTCCCAAAATATCATCAGATTTAACGGTAAGCAACTCTTGGAGACAGTAGGCGGCACCATAAGCTTCCAATGCCCATACCTCCATCTCACCAAAACGCTGACCGCCGAACTGAGCCTTACCACCCAATGGTTGTTGAGTGATCATAGAATAAGGGCCCGTTGAACGGGCATGTATTTTATCATCCACCATATGGGCAAGCTTCATTATATATATATACCCGACACTAATTAAGTTGTCATAGGGCTCCCCCGTACGGCCATTGTAAAGTTTTGCTTTACCCGACGGAGTAATTATGCGCTCCCCCCCATTTACCTCACCGGCAAAATCGGGATTCAACTTCTGAAAGATATTCTTTATAGTATCATGCTTGCCCGCTTTGTCTTCCTCATCCCAATGGGCACCGTCAAATACCGGAGTGTTCACCCATACCGCAGGAGAAAGGTAAGGGGCTGTCTTGCCAACCGCACCATTCATTGAGCCAAAGTTGCCATCCCATCCCCACTTGGCAGCATAACCAAGGTGGGACTCCAATACCTGCCCTACATTCATTCTGCTGGGAACCCCAAGGGGATTTAGAATAATATCAACCGGAGTGCCGTCAACAAGATAAGGCATGTCTTCTATGGGAAGTATCTTGGATATAACTCCCTTGTTCCCATGCCTTCCTGCCAACTTGTCGCCTTCGGAAATTTTACGCTTTTGAGCTACGTATACGCGAACCAACTCATTGACACCAGGGGAAAGTTCATTTTCATTTTCCCGAGAAAACACCTTAACACCTATAACTACACCACCTTCACCGTGGGGAACTTTTAAACTGGTATCGCGCACTTCACGCGCTTTTTCCCCAAATATAGCTCTCAAAAGACGTTCTTCGGGCGTTTGCTCGGTTTCTCCCTTTGGAGTTACCTTACCCACCAGTACGTCGCCGGGCGATACCTCAGCTCCTATCCTTATTATTCCCCTTTCGTCCAAGTTGGCAAGTACTTCTTCGGGAACATTGGGTATATCGCGAGTTATCTCTTCCGAACCAAGTTTGGTATCTCTTGCATCAATTTGATACTCCTCTATGTGAATAGAGGTTAGAGTATCATCACGTACCAGACGTTCTGATATTATAATGGCGTCTTCGAAGTTATAACCTTCCCACGTCATGAAAGCGACTAACAAGTTCTTACCAAGTGCCAACTCACCGGTATCGATACCGGGACCGTCAGCTAATATAGTATCTTTGGTAACCGTTTGCCCCTGAGTTACTATGGCTTTCTGATTTATACAGGTGTTTTGATTGGAACGGGAAAACTTAACAAGCGGGTAAGTTTTTGTTCCGAGAAGACTACCAAAAGAGTCTTTATCGGTGCGGTTGTAAGCAACCGTAATATGATCTGCCGCAACCTCTATTACCTCTCCGGTGCCTTCAGCTATAATCAACTCCCCACCATCACGGGCTATGCGTGACTCTATACCGGTGCCGACAAAGGGCGCTTCGGGTATCATCAACGGAACTGCTTGTTTTTGCATATTCGCACCCATAAGTGCCCTGTTGGCATCATCGTGCTCAACAAAGGGGATTAAAGAGGTGGAAATAGAGAATATTTGTTTAGGAGAAACGTCCATCAGATCAACTTCTTCAGGAGATACATAATCAATTTCAGAAGTAGAGCCATAAGCTATGGCGCTGGTACCAACTTGAATTTCAGCACCCTTTGGGCCTCTTCGCACCAACACCTTGTCGGAACGAAAATGCCCACTCTTATCCAGATCAGCATTGGCCTGTGCGATAACGTACTCTTCCTCCTCATCAGCAGCAAGATATACCACTTCATCACTGACAACTCCGTTCTTTACCTTACGATACGGAGTTTCGATAAACCCATACTCGTTAATCTTTGCATATGTGGCTAAAGCACCAATAAGACCTATGTTCGGACCTTCGGGCGTTTCTATCGGACACATCCGTCCATAGTGTGAGCTGTGTACGTCACGCACCTCAAATCCCGCTCTTTCCCTGGTAAGTCCGCCCGGACCAAGCGCGGAGAGCCTACGTTTGTGAGTGAGGGCGGAGAGGGGGTTGTTCTGATCCAAGAACTGACTTAATTGGCTGGTACCAAAAAACTCTCTGATGCAAGCAACCACAGGACGTATGTTGATCAAAGATTGAGGAGTAATAGCCTCAGTATCTTGAGTAGTCATTCTCTCCCTGACAACACGCTCCATACGTGAAAGTCCCACCCTTAGTTGATTGTAAATTAGCTCGCCTACCGGCCTAATACGCCTGTTGGCAAAATGATCCTGGTCATCTAAGTGATAACCAGGTTCTCCATTTGCCAAATGAAGCATGTAGGTTGCGGTTGCCAGTATCTCGGCAAAACTCAATACAGTCTGATCTTCTTTTGGAAGCGCCAACTCCATGTCAAGCAGCTCCGAAGCTCGCTTTATCTCCGGACCGAGTTTGCGATTTAGCTTGTAACGGCCAACCTTGGTAAGATCGTAACGCTTGGGGTTGAAAAAAACATTTTCAAGATAGATCTTGGTCATTTCAGGATTGGGTGGCTCATTGGGTTTTACCCTTTTATAAACCTCCAGTAAGGCATCTTCCCTGGTAAGATTTTGTTCCTTTTCGCGCTTTGCCTGATCTGATAAAAACTTAAATGCCTTGGGCAGTTTGGAAAACAGAACATCATCGTCACACCCTAGGGCTTTGAAAAAAACAAGCAGAGAAAGTCGTCTTTTGCGGGCCAAGCGCGCACCTATACTGACTTCTTTGCCCGGTTTTAACTCTACATCAAACTCCAGCCAATCTCCTCTGTATGGGTGTATGGTACCGGTCACGACTGTCTTAGCATCTTTTCCGGGTTGAAAGAGGATGCCGGGAGACCTCACAAGTTGGCTTACAACAACCCGCTCTGTCCCGTTGATGATAAAAGTACCCTTGTCAGTCATCAGGGGAAAATCTCCCATAAACACCACCTGCTCTTTAATCTCTCTGGTAGCTGAGTTCATAAACCGTGCTCTTACAAAGATCGGAGCTGCGTATGTGATGTCTTTCTCTTTACACTCTGTTACCGAAAATTTAGGTCCGGGGTGTAACTCGGGATCATTCGCATCGAATTCGAGCTCCAGACACAACTGACCGGTAAAGTCCTCAATAGGGCTTATCTCCGAAAAGGCTTGAGCCAAGTCCCTATCAAGAAATCGTTGGAAGGATTCACGTTGCACCGCCAAAAGATCACTCATTGGCAACACTTCATCTAAATTGCCAAATGAGAAACGAGTGCGGGCATTACTAAGCTCCATAGAGGATGAAATTCTTGGCAAACTACTTAACTCCTTCGTAATAAAACGGTGACAGTAATAAAACGGTGACAGTAATAAAACAATGACAACTACCTATGTGTGAAGCTATCATGCGCAATGGCAAACTCACAGCCCATTATGACATATACTATTGTGACAGATCATAGTGGTATAACAGTGTATATTATGGCAGTAGCGCACGGTATGACAGCACAAAAGGACACTGGTAATTTAACGCTGGGATTTAACACGACACTTTAACAGTTTAGCAAGCATTATATACTAATGCAAAGCACAATCTCAGGAAAAACGCAAAAAACACAGTTTTTACGCGGACGGTTTAACCTCTACACTGGCCCCGGCTGCTTCAAGTTGTTCCTTGGCTTTCTGAGCATCTTTAGAGTTGGCTTTTTCCAGTACGGATTTCGGGGCCGCTTCAACCAGGTCCTTGGCTTCTTTCAAGCCAAGGCTTGTCAACGCCCTAACCTCTTTGATTACCTGTATCTTCTTATCCCCTGCGCCGGTAAGTACAACATCAAACTCATCCGCCTCTACTTCTGCGGCATCCAAAGCAGCGGATGTTGAAGTTGGTGCTGAGGCTGCAACGGCTACGGGAGCTTGTGCGGTAACGCCAAAACGTTCTTCAAACTCCTTTACCAACTCGCTTAACTCCAAAACGCTCATATTCGCTATTGCGTCCAGTATATCCTCTTTGGTTTTGTTTTTTGTAGTTGTCTTTGTACTCTCTTTTGTCGGCATATTGCTTTCCTTCCTCTGATTGTTTCTCCGGCTAACTCGCTTATTCCTTAATTATCTTCAACTATTTTCTTTCTCTTTCTTCGCCGCCAATGCTGCAAGCAACAACGCAAACTTGCGCGGCAGCACACCAAACAAATCCAGCGTCTCATGTAAGGGAGCTGCTAAATCTCCAAGCAACTGCGCTAACAGCACTTCTCTTGACGGCAACGAGGCCAGCTTTATTAAATCTTTATTTAAAAGCAGACTATCACCTAAAAGACCTCCTTTGATAACCAGTTCAGGTTTATCTTTGGAAAAGTCTGAAAGTACTTTAGCACAAGTAGTTATATCATTTTCAACAAAAACGATCGCAACTGGACCGCTCATAAAATTATATACGCTATCCAACGTAGCGTCAACTGCCGACCCATCAGGGACCAAAGCAGCCTTTTGTGTATAAGCCAGCTTTACAAGGGTATTTTTGTACACTTTGCAAACCCCGCCCGCAACTTTTAATTCTGATCGCAGTCGTTGAAAATCAGATACGCAAAGCCCCCGATATTCGGTAAAAATTACTGCATTGGAAGTAGAAAAAAACTGTTGTAATTCGCTGATAGCGGCAACCTTTTCTTCTCTTGGTTCTTTTTTCCTCACAGAGTGGACAGCTTCAGTCAAACCAGCCATAATGTACCTAATATTCTCCTTCGCGTAAAACTTGTAATAACTCGCCTACTGTTCAAGCTGTAAGTCCCGCATTCTCCGTGAGTGAATCGACATTTTCCATAGTTATACGTAGTTGAGTCGGATCAATTTTTATCCCGGGACCCATAGCAGATGACAACGTGAGCGAACGAAAGTAGCGTCCTTTTGCGGATGCAGGCTTTACACGTTGCAGTTCTTCTATTATGGCACGAATATTGTCCAACAACTTATCAGCCTCAAAGGAAACTTTCCCCACCGGCAAATGCACATTACCGACCTTGTCGGTACGGTACTCAATTCGACCGGCTTTGAACTCAAGGACGGTTTTGGCCACCTCATTAGTAACCGTACCAGTACGCGGATTTGGCATAAGCCCCCTTGGTCCTAGAATACGCCCCAACTTGCCAACCACGTTCATCAAATCAGGGGTAGCTATTGCCACATCAAACTCTACAAATCCCTCTTCCACACGGGCCACAAGGTCATCGGATCCTACTATATCGGCACCGACCTCACGCGCCTCTATTGCGGCTTGTCCAGCAGCAAATACAGCTACACAAACCTTTTTGCCGATACCTGCTGGCAATGAAATAGTACCTCGTACTATCTGATCTGCCTTGCGCGGGTCAACTCCAAGTCGCGCCGCAAACACTACTGTCTCATCAAAGTTGGCATTGGATAACTTTTTCAACAAAACAACAGCTTCAGGCAGTAAATATAGCCTTTCTCTATCATAATCCTGTAAAGCTGACCTGTATTTCTTTCCTCTTCTATGCATAACAAAATACCTTCAATCTACAACCATAATCCCCATTGACCTAGCAGTGCCCTCAACTTGCCGTACTGCTGATTCTATATCAGCGGTATTCAAATCAGACAACTTAAGTTTAGCTACCTCTTCCAACTGCTTTCGCGTAACTGTGCCGGCTGATACCCTACCGGGCGTGGAAGATCCTTTGTCCAATCTGGCGGCCTGTTTAATCAGCACAGTTGCGGGAGGCGTTTTGAGTATAAAAGTAAAAGACCGATCTTCATATACTGTTATTTCAACAGGAATAACAGTTCCGCGTTTGTTCTCGGTGGCAGCGTTATACTGCTTACAAAATTCAACTGTTTGCACCCCATGAGGTCCAAGCGCAGTCCCCACGGGAGGCGCGGGAGTAGCCTCGCCGGCCGACAACTGCATTTTCACTATAGCACGAACTTTCTTCTTTTTAGCCATATTAAACTTAGTACCGAAAAACTTCAGAGTTTGGCTACTTGAGCAAACTCAAGTTCTACAGGAGTTTCCCTTCCAAATATATCAATCAATACCTTCAGCTTCATTTGGTCCTCATTAATCTCAACAACTTGACCTGAAAAATCCGCAAAAGGTCCTTCTTTTACTCTTACACTATCACCAAGCGCATATTCCAACCTGGGGCGAGTTCGCTTAGTTGTTTCCGCGCCTTCCTCGGGGGTTTGAAGTATACTTTCCACCTCCGCGCGAGACAATGCTACAGGCATTGACCCTCGACCCACAAATCCTGTAACGCCAGGCGTTTCCCGTATTACAGCGGATGTATCATCATCCGGCACACAGCGTACCAATAGATATCCCGGAAATACTTTCTGTGATGTTACGCTCTTTTTCCCTCCCTTGAATTCAACCACTTCCTCTGTTGGAATTACAACCTCATATATACGTCCTTCCATATTCAACGATACTATTCTGGCTTCAATATTAGACTTAACCTTCTTTTCATATCCTGCATATGTATGAACTACATACCACTTCCCGGGAAGATCGTAAGGACTTGGAGAGTGCAACCCATCCGTATCCGCATCTTCACCAAAATACAGCTCTCGCCCGCCTTTGGCACTCACCTCTTCTGCGTTTTCTCCTTTTCCGGTATCTGATGCAGTATCTGTAGTATTCACATTCAACATATCTGTAATATCTGTATCTGGCATCTCCTGTTCCATCTTCATGGCTTGAACACCCCCATCTTCATGGCTTGAACATCCCCATCTTCATGGCTTGAACATCCATAGCATAGCTTTTGAAAAAGTATAGTCAAGACCAAATATAAGAGCGACAATCAAGGTAAGAGCAATAAGAACTATTATAGAATAGTTGATTACTTCTTGCTTGGTTGGCCAAGCAACTCTGCTCATCTCGGTTTTGACTTCTTTGGCAAAATCAGACGGTGTAGTACGATTCCGTGTCGCCTTGGGGCTGGGAGGGGTAGGCCTAGTTTGAGCAACAGAGCCGTCAGACTCCAGTTGCCCTTCTTTTTGCATAAGCCGTCTAGTTTGTCTATTCATCATAGCAGGGCAGGAGGGACTTGAACCCCCAACCACCGGTTTTGGAGACCGGGGCTCTACCGGTTGAGCTACTGCCCTTCAACAACTTCAATCCCAATACTACAGCTCCTGATGCGGCTATAGCAACAGCTAAGGCGTTAATAAAATTAACTTGCCTGTCAAACAGGATCGACCTTAGCCTATCGTAGCTGGAACTGTAGTCATGGTTATGTTGTTGGTCCAAATTCTCTTTCAGGTTTTCTTCCAAAGTCAACAAAATCTTTAACAGCAAGTCACTTGGCGGTTCTAATACCTGCATTCTGAGGTTGTCTAAAAGCTTTAGAAGTTTACGATAATAAACCAACTCCGCTTGGCAATGCAAACAGGAACTTATGTGTTTCTCAACTCTAACAGGCAACGCCAGAAGGTCATCCACCGCCAGAGGAAACACGTTAGACGCAACCTCACACTTACCAACTGCCATTTTTATTCTCCAACTCCCCCTTCGACTTGACCTCCAAATGTTCGTTTGGAATGCTCCTTTAAACGTTCCAACTTTGAACCAACCTTTGAAGCTGCCTTGAAAGGCAGTAATGCTTGGCGGAGTACCAGGCGAGCTCTGTGCAAACGTACTTTTGCTGCCGTCTGTGATATTCCCAACTCTGTTGCTATAGCCTCATGGGGCAGCCCATACACATCCTTCAATACGACTACCATGCGTAGTCTGGGTGGTAGCAACCTAATTGCTGAAGCAACCTTACCCAAATCCTCAACTTGGGCGGTGATGTCTTCAGGTGTTGCATTGTTCGAGCCGACAACATTGGGATCATCCGATATTAAAATCTGCTCAGAAAGCTCTTCCCATGATAACCGTTTGCGTTTGGTATTTGAAGTTGCGGCACAATTAGCCGTTATGCGGTACATCCATGTCATAAAGGTGGATTCCTGTCTAAATTTTCTTATAGAGGTATACGCGCGCAAGTAAGATTCTTGGAGAACATCAGATGCATCATTGTCGTTACCGGTCAACCTAAAGGCTAAAGAATACAGGTCCTTGTAGGTCAAACGCACTAAACGCTCAAAGGCATAGCTGTTGCCACTTTGAGCTTGCATAACCAACTCTGAAATGTCGTCTTGTGTTACCTTGTCTGCGCGATACGCTTTTATGTCAGAAATCATTTTTCATGTAACCCGTTAACGTGTCTCTTTGTGCAAAGTATGCTGACGATCCCAACGGCAGTACTTTTTAATTTCTAACCGTTCTCTGTCATTTTGCTTGTTCTTCATTGTTATGTAGTTACGTCTTTTACATACTTCACAAGCCAAAGTAACTTTTATTCGCTTTTCTCCCTTAGCCACAGATGGTTCTTACTCCTTACCCATTTAATTTTTTTGTCCCCAAAGCATAAAATAGCACAAAAAAACGGTATCTAAACAGCACTCAATGGAAAATTTTAATTTCATACAGCAATCTTAATATTAATATATACAACAGTAATCACACACGACACAGTAGCGGCGGCCGGGATCGAACCGGCGACCTCACGATTATGAGCCGTGCGCTCTTACCAACTGAGCTACGCCGCCATAAAACCAAAACCCATAGCTTAGCATCATCTAACTATATCACAGGCTATTGTTGAAATCAAACCGATAACAATCAGCCGTTACCAGTTCAGAAAGCATTTGAAAAACAGTTATCCAAATACTCTAATGCTTCTGAACCAGCCTCCATTCCGCCACCAAGTCTTTGCGCTATTTGTTCAACCAACTCCAACAGTTCACTTATATCTTTATTCACATCTATGTCTTCATTTTCAAGATATTTTTCAACCCAGTAATTCGCTGCCTCATAACAAACACCTCGCACTGTTTGGCTATCGGATTCACCATCAAGCCCCAATAGAGACAAACAGGTAATTACACCTTGCGTCAATCCCTCATCGCTTACCAGTGTTTCAGCCAAAGCGTGGGACAGTCCGGTTTGGGCGGATCCGACCAGAGTGATAAGGGCCGTAACTGATCCTTTGGCGGACCTGGCTTCTTCTATACAATCAATTATGAAACTGTCCTCCGTCTCCTCCTCCTCATCATCGTCGTCGTCATCCAGCTCATCGTCACACCACAAAACACCGACACGATGTTTTGCTGCAATTTCACAAAAGACTGTCCATACCCCCGTGCAGACAGCAGCTGCATCCTCACCTGTTTCAACAAGAGCCTCCATTGCATCCACTATCGAGTTTTCGATCCCCACCGTCTGCGCCATAACTGCCCGAGCTAGATCAATGGCGGCATTCAAACTACCCACGGTGTGCAGTACATCTATTGCTTTTAGTTCATCCACAAGCCCGGCAAAATTATAACCATGTTCTAGGATATGCGAAGCAACAGTTGCGGATGCGTCCAAAGGACCGATGAGAGAAGAGATCCCACCATAGTGATCACCAAGCTCGTTAAATGCAACATTAGATCGCTCCACCGCTTTGTCATGCAAACCGTCAACAAGTAGTTGAATAATTTCGTCAGTAAGCTCTGCCCAGTCAAGTATCATGTTCTCAAACTCGTCATCAGATAACTTGCGGAACTCATATCTACGAGGATTCTGTACTAACCGCAGGTGCCTCGTAAATTTCCGAGAATTACTCATTGTTCATTCTTATCAGTCTTGGGTTGCCTATGTCAACCTTAATTAGGCAGTTTCTTCCGATTAATGACTGAGTGACTACCCCTTCCAGTCGATGTTGGCTAGTTTGTTGATCCATACAGGTACAGGCATGGTTGCAGTGACATACGGCGGGCCATTGTGCAGCGTGCCCGTTACGACATACCCAAGCGGGGTGTCCGCGGCTGGGGACCTGTTGGCAATTTGCATCTGCTAGCACATCGTCTCATGAGATCGCGTCATGAGATGTTTACGTAGCCGGTGGCCGTGGCAAACGTGAGCTTACCTGAAGGGAGTACTCCTGATGCCTGTACCTCAAATCCCGCCTCACCGGGATTCTGCTGGGTAAAAGCCTGTGGACCCATTGTAACAACATCAGGGAATGGATAACCCGGTCCAGGTACGATCTCGGCAAGCTCCAGGGACTTGCTCGTACTAGGAGCGAGACTGTCCGCGCTCAGGTTCAGGCTATTCAGTAAGCACTCGTACCACGTTGCTGCAGTTACTGTTTGGCAAGGCGCGGCCGAAGCTCCTAGAAAGCCTTTCGGCGCCGTCACCGGATCTCCCGCAGGGAGCACCGGAACCTGAAAAGCCACACCACGGATCGAACTGGTCGTGCTTTCGTTCGTAAGTGTCACAATCAAGCGGAACACTTGATCCAGGGCTACCGGATCGGGCTGGAAACTGAGCTGTATACGCAAGGGACCGCTGTAGTTCACTGGAATCACTCTCACCGATACAGGCGAAGCCGTCGCTGTCATTACCTTGCCATCAGGTGCTATACCTGACACCGATACGTGCAACGTAAGAGATGCTGGAGCTGAGGGCAGTTCGCTATAAGAAGCGTCGATGGCCAATGTATCGCTTGTAGCCGGGGCCATATAGCCAACCTTGGAGCCGACATAGCAGAACATTGAGCCAGACATTGAGCCAGTGGCCTTGCCGTAGCTGGGACAGTAAATCCCATCTTGACCATCTTGACCATTATTCGAATACCATGGTGCATCACCACCCAGCACCACCGCCGATACACGAAGAACCGTATCCATAAGAGGTACGTTACCGTTGTTACTCACCGTTATCTTGTATCTAGCGGTCCCTCCCTCTTTTATTCCCGTTCCTCCCGTTCCTCTTCAAGTGTCTTTTAGTGACACACAAGCGGCTGGTGCTCCAGCCATGCAGCCTCGGGATGATATATTCATCCACACACCCCAACAGGTGTCAAGGCTGCTTCCCGATTAAGGGCGGTCACTGCCTCGTTCTCTAAATTCGAACGAGCGGTCTTCCTCTCCTCTCCTTTGGT
>JAMCPD010000002.1 GCA_023379935.1 Actinomycetota bacterium
TGATATTAAAAGTAATAGGTATGGGATAGCCATATCTATTTTTGGATAGCATAAATCGATTACCTGGACAAATAGAAATTATTGCCTATCGAAAATGTCGCATTATAAAAAAATCGCCGAAGATGGGAATCAGAGAAAGAACCGGTTAAACGTACTCATATCCGGCTGGGAACTTGTCTTTAATCTTTACTCCTTGCTTGTCCAGAACTATCAAATCGCCGTCTTGTGCCAGTAGTGTATTGGTGCCAAAACGCTCTGCAATTTTTATATGAGCTGTAAGATGACGGAACTCACCGTGTATTGGTATGAAGTTCTCAGGCCTCGTGATGTTCAACAAGGTTGCCAGTTCATCAGCTTTTGCATGGCCGGTTGTGTGTACAAAAGCCACCCCGGAGTGTACTACCTCGCATCCTTTACGGCATAAACCGTCTATTACCTTACCTACTGCCCATTCATTTCCGGGTATCGGGTGCGAGCTCATCACTACCACATCGTTGGGTCCCACCTTCAACCATTTATGATCTCCCCTTGTCATCATGGATAAAGCCGACATCGGCTCGCCTTGAGATCCGGTGCACAGTACGCATACTTTAGTCGGATCAGCCTTTTGGGTGTCTTCAATATCCAAAAACATGTCCTCTGGAATTTGGAGCAGACCAAGTTTTATAGCAATAGAGATATTCTTCTCCATTGACCGGCCGGCAACTGCCAACATCCTACCGTCTTCAATTGCTGCTTGTGCCGCCTGGGCAATACGGTGTATATGACTTGCAAAACATACAACTATAACCCTACGTCCTTTACTTCTTTCGATTATGCTTTTGAGTGAAGATCCCACCTCCGATTCACTTTCCGTATGCCCGTGTTCATCCGCATTGGTCGAATCTGACAGCAAGAGGCGAATGGTTTCTTGAGTAGCTATAGTTCCAATACGCCCCAGCTCACAAAAGCGTTTGTCTATAGGGTCAAGGTCAATCTTGAAATCACCCGAATGGATAATAACCCCTTGTGGGGTATGAATGGCCAACCCAAAGCCATGGGGGACTGAATGAGTCATTGGTATGAATTCAACTTCAAACGGTCCTACTTTCACTCGTTCCAAGTCTTCAACCGGCACCAACTCGACGCTTTTTAGTGTTCTTGTTTCTTCCAGGTGCAGACGTGTTAGTTCCAAGGTAAACCTTGATCCCCACACTTTCAACGGTTTTTGTTCGGGTAATACTCGTTTTAGTTCCTTGAGCAGCAATGAAAGTCCACCTATGTGGTCTTCATGCCCATGGGTTAAAACCACCCCTTCTATCAAGGAAGCATTCTGCAATAGGTAGGAAAAGTTGGGGAGTATGAGGTCAGACTTTAGTGCGCCGGGATCTGGAAATTGAATGCCACAGTCTATTATTAATACGTGATTTTTTGCTTTAATATATGCGCAGTTGCGTCCAATCTCACCCAATCCACCCAAAAAGGCTATATCAAGGGGTTGATTTATGGGTTTATTTTGAGATTTCCGCATTAGCGACTTTTAGCTTTTCCAATACCTGCTTAGCTTGTTCTTGCAACCACAAAGGGGCTATACCCAGGGGGGGCCTGCATTGCCCCGCGGCAAGTCCCATAACCCGCATCATCGTTTTAGCCGGAATTGGATTTGGTGCTTCATCAGAGGTTTCAAAGCTAAAGGATTCAAGCAATGCAGCATTGATAGCCCTGGCTTTTGTTATTTCTCCTTTCAAAAATGCCGAGATCATCTCGGAGTGTTCTTTTGCCGCCCAATGTGTAGCAACTCCTATTACTCCCACTGCTCCAACTGCCAACAAGGGGAGGGTAAAGGAGTCGTCACCGCTGTAAAGTTCAAAGCCTGTTGGAGCCTGCGCTATGAGGCGGGCGGATAGTGCCGGGTTGGATGTCGCATCTTTTACGCCAATAATGTTTGGGACCTGTTTTATCAGTTTTATTATGGTGTCTATGTCTATTTTTCGCCCGGTTCTTACCGGAATATCATAAAGCAGTACTGGAAGATTACTGGCTTGTGCTATCGCGGTGAAGTGTGTTTCTATCCCTGATTGAGAAGGCCGATTGTAATAAGGTGTAACAGCTAAAATACCCGCTACGCCACAAGAAGCAGCTATTTTAGTTAATTCAATGGAATGTCTGGTGTCGTTTGTTCCTGAATTGGCGATAACGGGAACGGTGACAGCTTGCGATATACTACTCCATAAGTCAGCCTTTTCGGAATCTGAAAGCACCGGTCCTTCCCCTGTGGTGCCCGCTATAACCAAAGCATCGTTTTTCTGTTCTTGCGTCAACCATTTGGCCAGAGAAACTGCCCCGTCTATATCCAAGTCGCCTTCTTGATCAAACGGTGTAATCATAGCAGTCACAACCGGGCCAAAATGCGATTTTTCCAAATTATCGCTCATTACCAACAAGGTTATCACAGTTTTTCAGATAACATCATACGAGGTGATGCGTAGTTATCATGATTTGTCAAACCAGGCACCACCAGCATCTGTTTAATCTTCCAAGATCACTGTAATGCTCTGTTAGTAGTGCTATTTTTGTTGTTGTAATGGCAGTTGCAAAACAACGAAGCACTAAACGAAGGACTACCGGTTCAACGAAGAAGGTAACCGGGGGTAGCAAGAATTCGGTACCTAGAAATTCGAAATCGCCGGGTTTGACATCCAAGAACACCTGGTTGCGCTGGAGTGATCTTTTAGGGGTCATTGTTTTAGTTGTCTGTGTACTGGCGGCTTTTGGAATATATGCCGATCTTTTGGGGCCAGCCGGAAAAATACTGGTTCACTCAATGTCCTTTACTTTTGGCTGGGGACGTATGCTGCTTCCACCCATACTGGGAGTTATCGGAGTGCTGTTAATAGTTGGTCAAAACGACGGCTCTTTTCTGCGACTCAGCATAAGACTGAGCACCGGTGGAGTTTTAGGTGTTATTTTCATATCCGGACTTTTTTATTTAGCCGGGGGTGCTCCTAGAACCGATGCACCTTTTGACAAGTTGGCCGGAGCCGGAGGGTATTTGGGCTCTCTAATCGGACAGCCGCTTACCCAAGAACTTTCTGCATGGGGGGCGGTTGTGGTCTTCGGCGGGGTTGGGGTCGTAGCAGTTATGTTGATGACCTCCATGTCGCTTAGTGAGTTTTCTGTTGCCACATGGTCATTGTTGTATAAAACCTTCAGTAGGATTTTTCATATCGTTCATCCCGATTCTCGGCGGATATCTTCACAACCATCCGCTCCGGTGCCCAAAGACAACGATTATGAACCAATAAAAGTACCGCCTGCACCTGAGGTATCTACACCTGAACAGAGTTATGACGATAACCATGTATCTGATCAGACAACCGACCGACTTGATACCGATGAGGATACGCTGTTTGGCTGCCAGGTGGGATTGCAACAACAGGGGGATGATCGCCTTGATGAGCAACCCGACGATCATCATCAGCACCTGAATCAACTTCAACACTGGCAACTTCCTCCTACGTCACTCTTGATTAGGGGTAGGCCGGGGTTGAAGTTTGATCGTCGTTTGGCACTGGCAAGAGGAAATACTTTGGTTGACTCCCTTGGGTCTCACGGAGTCTCAACTCGACTTATAGGTACTACGGTGGGACCAACCGTAACCCGCTATGAGCTTGAACTGGCGCAAGGTGTAAAGGTGTCAAAAGTAACCAATCTTGCCAAAGATATTGCTTATGCGATGGCCGCTGCAGATGTTCGCATATTAGCTCCCATACCGGGGAAGTCTGCAATAGGCGTTGAGGTTCCCAACCCCAGACGTCAGTTGGTTTTACTCGGTGATGTGTTGGAAGAGAAAGATGTAAAAGCTTCTTCAAACCCCTTAGATGTCCCATTAGGGCGTGACATTTCAGGTCGAGTTGTAATGGCATCTCTAAATGATATGCCCCACTTGTTGATTTCAGGGGCTACCGGGGCGGGAAAATCATCCTGTATCAACTCTATGATGGTTTCCGTGTTGACCAGGTCTACACCCGATCAACTGCGTTTAGTGCTGATAGATCCAAAGAGAGTAGAGTTGGAGCCCTATAATGGGCTTCCCCATCTGTTGGCTCCGGTTGTAGTGGATCCACACAAGGCTGCTGCCACTTTGTCTTGGGTAGTCATAGAGATGGAAAGGCGCTACGGTATGCTTGCGGAGGCAAAGGTAAGAGATATAGGAGGTTATAATGCGCAGCTGAATATGCCAACACCGCGGGAGCGCCTCCCATACTTATTGGTGGTAGTAGATGAGCTGAACGATTTGATGATGGTTGCCGCTCGTGAGGTGGAGGACTCTGTTTGTCGGATAGCTCAGATGGCCAGGGCGGTAGGGATACACTTGATATTGGCCACGCAGAGACCATCTGTAGATGTGATAACCGGTTTAATAAAAGCCAATATACCTTCCCGCCTGTCGTTTGCTGTCTCATCGTTGGCCGATAGCCGTGTAATCTTGGATCAACCCGGCGCGGAACGCCTTGTCGGCAAAGGAGACATGCTTTTCTTACCGGCTTCTTCGAATGTATCCGTAAGGCTGCAAGGACCCTGGGTTTCAGAAGCTGAGGTTCAAGCTGTGGTAACATACTGGGGGAGACAGGCTAATCCAACTTATGTAGATGAGTTGATGATAGACAGTGATAACATAGATAAGGTTTCACAGACGGGATCAGCCGATCCGTTTGATGATGAGTTGTTGGACAAGGCTATGGAGCTTGTAGTGCGTTCTAATATAGGATCAACCTCTATGTTGCAGAGAAAGCTTAGAGTGGGATTTGCAAGAGCAGGTCGCTTGATGGACTTGTTGGAGCAAAAAGGAGTTGTTGCGCCGGCTAAAGGTTCCAAAGCCAGAGAGGTTTTAATGACTACTGAAGAGTTGGATGCGCTTAACAATACCTAAGAAAATGGTTGGGTATCTCTGGCGTATCTTTTTGATCATTGCAACGGTGCTGGTTTTAGCGCTTTCATTTTTGGCGGTTACATCTCCGTTACCGAACACGAAAGTTGTGATTGCGGTTCCCAAACAGATACGTTTTGCAGGTTCCATACCGGCTATGCCTTGGCCCGAAACAGGGGAGGCTGCTGTATCAGTGCCGGGTATCGGATTTACGGAACAGTCACCCATACAAACTCCGGTTCCCATTGCAAGTGTTACAAAGATGATGACGGCATACATTATATTGAAAGATCATCCATTGACCCCTGGTGCTACGGGTCCTGAGCTACGTATGACTCAACAGGATGCGTATCGTTTTGGCACTGATACAAGCTTTGATGAAAGTTCGGTTTTTGTGGCACCCGGCGAGTTATTAAGTGAATATCAGTTGTTGGAGGCGCTGTTGGTTCCCTCTGCCAACAATATAGCTTGGACATTAGCTCGTTGGGATTCGGGATCGGTTGCGAGATTTGTTGTTAAGATGAATGCTTGGGCAAGAGAACTTGGTATGAATTCTACCCATTATGCAGGACCCAGCGGCTTTAACCCTGCCAGTGTTAGTACTCCGGCTGACCAGCTGAAACTTGCGGCAGTTGTTATGGCCAACCCTGTTTTCAGGTCGATAGTGAATATGCAAAGTGTCAATTTACCTATAGCGGGGGTTGTATCCAACTATAATCCACTGCTTGGCATTGATGGTATAGTGGGAGTCAAGTCGGGTTTTACGCCTCAAGCCAACGGTTGTTTGGTTGCAGCAGCTGACACCTCAGTTGGTGGTGTACAAGAGACGGCCATGGCGGCAGCTTTTGGACAACCGGGGTGGTTACCATTGCGTACTGCGGCAAATGCCGATCAAGCTTTGATAGATAAGCTAAAGGCCAGCCTAGAGACTGTTCATGTGATTGGGAAAGGTGCTGTTGTGGCACGTATGCTTGTTCCCTGGAAATCAACTCCCGTTCTTCTTCATGCAGGAAAAGAGGTTTCTCTGGTAGCATTACCCGGGATGAGCGTTGAACTGAGTAAAAGCGCATTACTTACACACGAGGGTCTCACACATGAGGGGGTTACACACAGGAAGCTCGAAGATATACCTACACTGCATGTGGGCCTTGGTGAACAAGAGTACTCTCTTTCGCTCTATGATAATCACCCCCTAACCGCCCCATCGTTTCTTTGGCGCTTAAATAGATTTTGGTAAACTAAAAAGCGCGGGTTTTGGTAAACTGTTTGTCATGTGGTCAAGAGCACCTGCATCATCTGCAAATTTAGGTCCGGGTTTTGATACTTTGGCGGTAGCTTTGGACCTTTATGTAGAAGTAGAGATCCAAAAGGCAAGGCATTTAAGCGTAAAGGCCACGGGACAGGGTTCTGAGTTTATCGACAAGGGAGCATCCCATTTGGCTGCAAGAGTCGCCTTTTTAGTCCTTGGTCATGACAATGTTTCAATTAACATACATTCCGACATACCGGTGGCTAAAGGATTGGGTTCTTCGGCTGCGGTAGCTGTTGCTGCTGCTGCTGCGGCCGGTTCAACCGATCCATTGACAGTAGCTGCCATAGTTGACGGACATCCTGAAAACGCTGCTGCTTCCGCCATGGGAGGTTTAGTTGCTGCTGCAGTACTACACAACGGTCCGAAAGCAATCAACCTGCCTCTTGATCCTGGTTTAGCCTTTGTGGTACTGGTTCCGGAAAAGACTATCCTGACAGAGAAGGCTCGTCAAGTGCTGCCCAAGACTGTGAGTCTAAGTGATGCCGTATTCAACTTAGGGCGTATGAACTTACTTTTGGCCGGTTTGGCGGGGAGTTCTTATTTATGCAAGGAAGCAACTGAAGATAGGCTGCATCAAGACTTTCGAGGTCCGTTATTCCCCGAAGCACCCCAGTTGCTTTCCAGGCTTCTTGCTGGAGGTGCTTTAGCTGTGTGTTGGTCGGGAGCAGGCCCGAGTCTTCTTGGTATTTGTGAAAAAGCTGCAGCCCAGGAAGTACTCATAGCCGGACGTGATGCATTGAAGCAGCTTAGGTTGAAAGGTAAAGCCATGTTGTTGCATGCCGATATGCAAGGCGTTATTGTTGCGGATCATCCTCTGTGAGTACTGAGACTTGGCGAGCTACTGAGACTACTGAGACTGTGCGAACTACCGGGCGAACTACCGGAACTTCCCGGGGGAAGTTTTTCATTCGTACTTTCGGTTGCCAGATGAATGAGCACGATTCAGAACGGTTGGCTCAGATATTTTCTGAAAAGGGTATGGAGCAGACTGCATGTATTGATCAAGCAGACCTGGTTATAGTTAATACATGTTGTGTAAGAGAGAATGCCGACAACAAGTTGTATGGATATTTGGGAAGATTGAAGTTTATCCGGGAGACAAACCCCAACTTGGTTATTTTAGTAGGGGGGTGTCTTGCGCAAAAGGACAGTCAACTCATAGCGGCAAAGGCACCGTTTGTGGATGCAGTTTTTGGTACTCACAATCTGCACCGTGCGTATGATCTGTTTGAACTTGCACAGTCCAATCCAGCCAAACCCGTAGTCGAGATATGGGACGCTCAAGATGAGTGGTGGGCACCCTCACCGAAAAGCAAGTCTCCCTGGTCGGCGTGGGTTACGATACAGGTGGGATGCAACAACTCTTGCACATTTTGCATAGTCCCTTTTGTACGTGGGGCAGAAGTAAGCAAACCTTTGGATACGATAGTTGACGAGGTCAGTTCTTTGGCATCCGAGGGAGTAGTTGAGGTTACTTTACTTGGTCAAAATGTCAATTCGTATGGTAGGGATATTACCAAGAGAAAACCGTTGTTTGATCAACTGCTTAAAGCGGTAGGGAGTATAAATGGTATACAAAGGATTCGTTTTACCAGTCCCCATCCGAAGGACATTTCGCACTCGACGATTCGCGCTATGGCTGATACCCCTTCAGTATGCGAGCATTTACATTTGCCCCTCCAATCCGGAAGTAATCGTATTCTAGCTGCCATGCACAGGGGATATACGAGAGAAAGATATATCGAGCGGCTTAGCGATGCACGACAGGCCATCAGTGATCTGGCGGTTACAACTGACATAATAGTTGGTTTCCCAACTGAGACGGAAAAAGATTTTGAGGAAACTTTAGAGGTGGTGGCTGAGGCTGAATATGATGGTGCTTACTCTTTTATCTTTTCACCCAGACCGGCTACCAAAGCAGCTGAAATGGACGGTGATTTTGTTCCGCCGGAGGTATGTTTAAGTCGTTATGAGAGGCTGCAGGTTGTCCTCTCACATTCCAGCTACAAAAAGCATCATGAACGCGTGGGAAGGCTTGAAGAAGTCTTAGTTGAAGGTCGTTCCCAACGTAACCCCAACTTGTTCACCGGTAGAACCAGGCAGAACAAGCTGGTACACTTTGGTGGGGATGATCTTGTAACCGCCGGTTCAACCCTTTTGGTACGTATAACTGATGCCACGTCGCATTACTTGTTGGGAGAGCAGGAAAAATGAGTCGGCGCTTTGTTTTACTTGGGCCCACGGCATCAGGGAAATCTGAAATAGCCATGGATATTGCTCGAGTGAATAGCAATATTGAACTGGTGTATGCAGACTCTATGTGTGTTTATAAAGGTATGGATATAGGTACCGCCAAACCTACTTTAAAAATGCGCTCTCAAGTTCCGCATCACTTATTGGATCTTGTGGAGGTAAGCGAGGAGTTTTCTGTCAGCGAGTTCCAGCAACAGGCTTTTACCGCCATAAAGGAGATAGAAGATAGAGGCCATACGGCTGTTATTGTCGGAGGTACCGGTTTATATATAAGAGCCATTGTTGATAAGCTCAACATACCTCCGCGTTTTCCTGAGATTACCGCAGAACTTGAACAAGAACCAAAACTGTTCCGCCTCTACGGGTTGCTTTGCGAGTTAGATCCCCTAGCGGCAGAGCGGATAAATCCCCTTAACAGGCGGAGAATAACAAGGGCACTTGAAGTTGTATTGGGAACGGGCAAGCCCTTTTCCTCTTTTGGGCCGGGATTAGACAGTTACACACCTAACCCTGATTTTACGATGTTGGGTATATCTCTTAATACGGATGAACTGAAAAAACGTATAGAGGAACGGTTGAAACACCAGTTCGAAGCGGGTCTGTTGGCTGAAGTGATCTCACTTGTCGGTAGGGTTGACAAGCTTTCACGAACTGCCCGTCAAGCATTGGGATACAAGGAACTCCTTGACTGGTTGGGATACGAAGATACCTTGGCTTTCCGCCAGGATCAGGTGGACCTAATACCACAAGAGGTGATCGGGCTGATATTAAGGCGGACCAAAGAGTTTGCTCGACGACAAATGGCCTGGTTTCGCAGGGATAACCGGATCAACTGGGTAGCTTCGGCAGACCAAGCCGTAGCGTCCTTCGAATCTTTCCTGAGAGCGGCTTGAAAGACGATGAGAACTTTCACGGTAAAATGATTCACCTTACAAAACATCATGGACTTGGCAATGACTTTCTCGTGCTGATTGATTTGGAAGACAGACTGCACCTTAGCACTGATCAGATAAGTATCTTATGTGATCGTCATATGGGTGTTGGAGCTGATGGTTTAATACGTGTCTTGAAGGGTGACGGATATAGCAACAGACAAGTCCAGGGTGACAGCATCGAAGGCGGAGAAGCTGGCCAGAGTACGAGAGTTATTGAGGATGCCAAGGTGGCAATGTGCTTGTACAATGCTGACGGGAAAGAGGCTGAAATCAGTGGAAACGGTTTGGCATGTTTGGCCCAGGCTGTTTTAGATGCGGGGCTGGTATCGCCAAGTGAGTTCTTAGTTACAACAGCTGCCGGGGTGCGCAAAGTGTCGGCTAAGCCGAGTGATACCCCTTTTGAGTACAGAGTGAAACTTCAAATGGGTGAAGTTTCACTGCAAGACATGCCCGAATTAGTGAATCCGCTTGGGGCCGCATTGGCGGATCAGCCTGACTGCATTGAAATCTTACAGTTTTGCCGGGCTGATGTGGGCAATCCTCATTTGATAGCACTGACAAAGGATGCAAGAGGTATTAATCTTTTATCTGACACCATGATAGTGCTGCGGTTGCTTGATGCCAAGGGTATTGACCGACAGGTGAACCTTGAGTTCATATCTATTGGTGAAAAATCCGATGAAATAGAGATGAAAGTGTTTGAAAGAGGAGTTGGTGAAAGTCTGGCTTGCGGGACCGGAAGTTGCGCAGCGGCGGCAGCGGCCCATATGTGGGGACATGTCGGCACTGATGTTGTTGTAAACAACCCCGGTGGAGTACTTCACGTAGAATTGACACCGCTTCCATCTCAAGGGGGTGCTACCGCGGCAAGAGTATTTCAGGCAGTACTTGACACAACAGCCAAAAAGGTTGCCGATATAGAGGTCGATCCGAATGCTTTGAAACGCTTCGGTGTGAGATCTTTTGGACAGGGAGTCCTTTAATCACTGTGGCTTTAATAGAGCGGACATTTAGGGAGCGTATAGTGTTGGTAGGGGTTGCTTTGAAGTGGCAAAAGCTCTCTTTTGTAGAGGCCAATTTGGATGAACTCAAGGATCTGGTCAATACTGCTGGCGCGGATGTGGTGGCGCGGACTTTGCAACATAGAGATGTCCCCGATCCCGCCACTTATCTCGGTAAGGGCAAAGTTGCACAGCTGTATGAAGTTTGTGAATCGTTGGACGCGGATACCGTAGTCTTCGATGACGAGCTTACCCCTGTTCAGCAACGTAATCTGGAGAAGCTGCTTGGGCGCACCGCTATAGACCGCACGGCGGTGATACTAGACATTTTTGCTCAAAATGCCCGCAGTGAAGAGGGTAAGGCTCAGGTGGAGCTGGCTTTAGTACGCTATATTCTTCCCCGCCTCAAGGGTAAGGGCGTGGCTTTCAGCCAGCAAGCAGGCGGGATCGGGACGAGAGGACCAGGCGAGACCCAGCTTGAGGTTGATCGTCGTAGATTGGAAAGACGCACCAAACAGTTGGAGGCCAATCTGTCTCATCTGAGTAAAGTGAGAAAAACCCAAAGGCGGGCCAGAAAGCGTTCCAACTACAAGACGATTGCACTGGTTGGATATACCAACACAGGGAAGTCCACTTTGCTGAACCGGCTGACCAAAGCCGATGTGTTGGTTGAGGACAGACTGTTTGCCACTTTAGATCCGCGTACCCGTAAACTATGGCTTGAAGACTACGGTACTGTTTTGTGTTCAGACACGGTTGGTTTTATACGTAAGCTACCGCATCAGCTGGTTCAAGCGTTCCACTCTACTTTAGAGGTGGTCACCGAGTCGGACTTGTTGCTTCATGTGGTGGATGTATCTTGTCCGTCACCACAAGCACAGATTGCAGCAGTAAGAGAAGTGTTGGCTGAAATAGAGGCCGATCAGGTACCGGAGTTAATCGTTTTCAACAAGATTGATGCTTTTATGGATCAGGAGTCAATTCCGCCGACTCGCGTGGTTAACAATGGTGAAGGCTTGGAGGATATCATCAGTACATGCGATGTCGGCTTGGGTGGTTACGTCTGCATGTCGGCAATCAAGGGCTGGGGGCTTGGGGAACTGAGGTCTTCCATAAAAGAGAGGCTTGGTTCTGTAGACAGAGTTTTCGCAAATCAGAATGGGAACGGATTGGATGATGTGTATGTATCAGGATAGTTGGCCGGTTTATCCATACGACCGCCTTGAACAGCTTCGGCTGTCGGCATCAAGTTTTGACGAGGGTGTTATAGATCTTTCGGTAGGCACTCCTTATGACCTTTTACCTACGAAAGTAATGGATGCATTGGCGGCATCTAATTCCGCTAACGGTTACCCTTTCTCACAGGGTAGTGTTGCCGTCAGAAAGGCCGCGGCGGATTGGATGAAAAGACGTTTTGAGGTTGTTGTTGACCCGCAGTTTGTAGGCATGTGTATTGGTGCCAAGGAGTTCATTGCTTCTCTGCCGCGCTTTTTAAAGCTTGCTTGGCCAGATAAGGATACAGTTTTGTATCCTGAAGTTTCTTACCCCACCTATGCCGATAGTGCTCGCCTTGCCGGGTTGCGCTCAATATCAATACCGGTTTACACAGTCGAAGAAGGCAAGGTTGTAGGGAAAACAGGGGAGGGGCTTTCCGGTAAAATTGTTGAAACAGCTCTCAAGCCGGAAGACAAGGAGGTTGTCGAACTTGATTTGAGCCACCTTGATCAACAAGATATACAAAGGGCGCTTGTGCTTTGGGTAAACAGCCCGAACAATCCCACCGGGAAAATCTGCAATTTAGACAGCGTTGTTGAGTGGGGGGACAAGAACAATGTTTTGATTGCAAGTGATGAATGTTATGTGGAGTTTACTTGGGACAGGCCGCCTTCAAGTATTATTCAAAACCCAACCGGTTTTGCCAACCAGACAGGTCATAAAGATATGACAGGTGTATTGTCCATCCACTCTCTTTCTAAGCGTTCCAACGCGGCAGGACTGCGTGCCGCATTTTACACGGGGGATGCCGAGCTGGTTACCTGGCTCGTCAAAATGCGCAAGTTTGCCGGTCTCATGGTTCCCGGACCGGTCCAAGATGCTGCCCAAGTTGCGCTGGAGGATGATAGTCATGTAGAGACACAAAGGTCGCGCTATTTAGAAAGGCTAAATAAGCTGATTGAAATATTGGGCGATATAGGGGTGGAAGCCAAGATGCCGCAGGGTGGTTTTTATCTGTGGGTTGATGTTGGAGACGGTTGGGGTTTTACAAAATGGCTGGCGACCACCGGTGGAGCACTGGTTAGCCCCGGGGAGTTTTATTCTGCTGACGCCTTGAACATGGTGCGTGTGGCGGCGGTTCAACCTCTTGAGAATTTGGATATATTGGCGATGAGATTGAAAGGTTCTAAATGGCGGAAGTAGCGGACAACATGGCCCACATAGGGGAACTAAAAGCAGCGATAGAGGATATTTGGGAGAGAAAAGACTCCCTACCCCAAACAGGCGCTGGGGCTGATGAGGCTTTGGGGCATATAGACAAGGTTATAAGACTTTTGGACTTGGGTAAGTTGAGAGTTGCTGATGTGATAAAAGGATCCAGTGAAGAGCTGGGCAGGGTAGTGGTACATCAATGGGTGAAAAAAGCGATCTTACTGCAGTTCAAACTGGCTGCTGCTTGGGTTGAACATATGGGACCTTTTGAGTATTACGATAAAATACCCTTGAAGCGTGACTACTCCGCATTGGGAGTCAGGGTTGTGCCCGGAGCTTTGGCCAGGTATGGTTCTTATCTGGCCAAAGGAGTGGTTATGATGCCCAGTTATGTCAACATAGGAGCTTGGGTTGGAGCTGACACCATGATAGATACCTGGGCCACTGTGGGCTCTTGTGCCCAAATAGGGCAGCGGGTTCACTTAGCCGGAGGCGTAGGAATAGGAGGAGTGTTGGAGCCGCCCCAGGCTCAACCGGTAGTGGTGGAGGATGACGCTTTTATAGGCAGCAGATCTATGGTGACTGAAGGAGCGCATATAGGGCAAGGAGCAGTAGTTGGGGCGGGAGTGATCATCAACCCTTCCATAGCGGTAATAGATGGGACGAGTGGAAAGGAGCTAGGGAAAGGGGTAGTTCCGCCCTGGTGCGTGGCTGTTGGTGCTTATAGACCAAGAGAATATCCAGGTGGTGAATTTTACTTACCGTGTGTCCTTGTTATAAAACATCTTGAACCAGGTGTTAGGCATGATAAAGTCGAACTTAATGAGTTTTTACGAAATCAAGGTGTAGCTAAATGAGTTTATCGTCGTATCGACTGTGCCAGCAGATCCCAAAGTGAAACCACTTTCTGAGTTGACGGTAGCTTTAGTCGGTATTTCCTCCATAAGCGGGAATGAGGATCAAATAGCCTCTTTTGTCTATGACAAGCTGGTCAAATGCCCATGGCTTGATGTTTTGAGAATTGAGAACAACGTGGTTGCCAGGACTAACTTTGGCAGGAAACATCGTATTATATTAGCGGGGCATTTGGACACCGTTCCTCCGAGTCCGCCTACAACTCCACTTTCATCTGACGATAATACGGGTGCAGACAGTGCAAGGGTGGATAATCGGGAGATTTACGGACTTGGAGTTGTTGATGCCAAGGGCGGCATAGCCATTATGATAAATCTCGCCACCGAAGAGCAAACCCCTTCGGTTGATGTTACTTATATTTTTTACGCATGTGAGGAAATTGGCCGTGAATATAATGGATTGCATAAGATGCTGGCGGCTTACCCGGACTTGTTTGCCGGCGATGCCGCTATTTTGACTGAACCGACTGGAGGTATTGTCGAGGCAGGTTGCCAGGGCACACTTCAAATTTTTCTTAGCATGAGGGGCAAACGCGCGCATACCGCAAGACCATCCAAGGGTGTAAATGCCATACATCGAGCGGGTGAAGTGATCGGCTTGATCAATGCCTATAAGCCGCGTATTTGTGTTTTGGATGGATGTCAATATACAGAGGCGTTGCAAGTGGTGAATATACAAGGGGGCATAGCGGGTAACGTGGTTCCCGATCTGGTAACGCTGGCGATTAATCATCGTTTTGCACCCGATAAGAACAGCAAACAAGCTCTTGAGTTTTTAGAAGGTTTTTTGGAACCTGCGATGGACACCTCCTTTGGAGACAGGATTGAAGTAGTTGATCTGGCTGAGCCTGCACCCCCCAACCTAGCCAACTCATTGCTTTCCGATGTGGTAGCTGTCAGCGGTGCCAAACCAAGAGCCAAACTGGGATGGACTGATGTCGCCACATTCCATAGCATTGGGATACCGGCTTGCAACTTAGGACCGGGAGATCCCGAGCTTGCTCATTCCGGCAAAGAACACCTCCCCATCAAGGATTTGGATAAAACAAACTCCTTGTTTAAGTCGTTGTTAAACAGTTAAGGTCTGATGTATCCGCTCGAGTATTTTGTGTTCAACCCATCTTCGGCGATTTTCATAAACTTTCAGTGAAGTTATCCGATTCTACGCACATGCATGGGAAATTGAATGAGTGTTATTTGTCAGGTATTGCGAGGAAGTGTGTTTCAAAGCTTGGTTTTAAGCAAGGTAGGATATAAGAAATCGTTCTTGGCCCAACTTTGCCGCTGATGCCCGCAACGCCCCTGGTAGTGGGTCTGTAAGGCCTTAATTTGGTCACTACAACCTTGTGCAACTATTGAATGGTTTCTCAAAGTAAGTGTCCTTTACCTTCAAGGTGTCGTAGATCTCCTTGTGGCACGCGCTCTAAGAGTGGCAGAGACCCGCAAGTGATGGATCTGGTCCTTATCGTCTGTAAAGATGATGGTGGATAAGTATATGGGTGGAGAGTATCTCCTTGATGGTCGAAAAACGCCTCGTATCTCCATTTGTCCACAAGTCGTATTCGATTCCATCCATAATATGGTACGGCAAGAACCGAGATGAACAGATGTGCAGCGGTTCTCTCCGCCAACTGGTGATATACGGGTCTCAGACCGAGGTCGCTCTTTAGGGATCTAAATGCCTCCTCCACCCTTACGAGGGTCATGTACAGATTCCAGATCTCTTTTGCATCAAGATCTTTGTGGCTGGTGGTGATGGTGTAACAGCCATATAGAGATGCCCTTTTGGAGTTGCTCTCCAACTCTTTTACTTCAAGGCTTTTCAGTTTCCTCAGATTCTGGTTTTCAGATGTAATGTCATAGAGCGGTTTAATCTCGTAGTGCTTTGCAATAGATGGATACTTGGAGGTGATCCTTCCGAGTGCATTTGCCACCTTGAACTCATTTTTGAGCCTGCCCGCATCTATGCGTTCTTTCAATTTGGAAAGAGCCTGAAAAGAAACGCACTCTGTGCGCCTCATCCATGGAGTGTTCCTTGGCGGCCCTTCCTTCTGATAGACACAGGACCCTTGTTCCCTCCTCGCAGGGGATGGCCTTTACATAGACGGCCTCAGAACCCTTCTTCTCCATCTTGGGTGAAGCCCTCTTTTGCATTTAAGAACTGCTCTGTGTAGGTCGATCTTTTATCGGAACGCTCTATGACTATGTAGGGATATCCCCTCTTTTTCAACAGCTCCAGGTTTTCTTTGGTGGCTATCCCTCTATCCATGACGATAGACAGAGGCGTTGGAATGGTGTTCACGGCAGAAAGAGAGTCGATTATGTTAGACATTGTGGAGGGCTCAGAACGGTTCCCCTCGTAGATCTCCGAGTGCACAGGTACTCCCATCTCATCTGTCACCAGCCCAAGTGCAACTAGGCGGCAGTCGGATCTTTTCTCCTTTGAATGGCCGAACCTAGGAGCGTGGTTATCCTTGCAGCTACCCTCGAAATAGGTGTTGGTTATGTCGAAGAGCAACAGACGCCTCTTGTAGGGTATCTTCTGTGTCCAGATGCGATTGGCCATGGCCTCTATCTCGTGTTTCTTCGCGTACAAAAGATCAGCTGTCTCATATATCGCATCTTTTCCTACTGTGGAGACGTCCATTTCTAACATCTCGGGAAGTGCACTTATCCTCGTTATCCACCTGTGGCTTAAAAGCTCTGATCCTGGAGATATGAGCCTTGCAAGTATCACCGCCTTTGCAAGGGAACGCCTCCGTGCATCAAGACCGAGAGAGGAAAAGATCTTCTCGAAGCCGACCCGCCTGTAGTATTCGCCAGCTAGAAGTTCTGCACCGAAGGAGCGGTTGAACGAGGTGGCGGCGGTTGCAACATCTACATTGACATACCTGGCCTCGCGCTTTCTTGTATCCCTCCTTTCTCTGCTGGTTGCAAGGAAGTCGTAGTGGTCAAGTGCCTTCTCGGCTGCTTTTGCTATCTCGGGATCTTCTTGCAAAAGGCTCTGAATACCGGCAAGTCGATCGGCAATTGCAGTTGCGAGGCTTTTCCACTGTGATCTGTCGACATCTAAATGACCGAGATCCATGACCACCCGCTGGCGCGGACCAGACTTGAGTCCTTATGGACTCTACCAGCTGATGCTTTATATAGATAGCTCTGGTCTTTCTGTTCTTTGTCTCGGTCTCTCGGATGAACATGGTTTAATTATAGCACACTAATATATCAATATCAAGTATTAATTATAAATAAATAAGATTAGGTCACTACATTTGCATATCTGTTGACCATCAGCTTTCTTACCAGCTATTTCACATCGCGGCACCCCGAAATATGGCTGTTTTGGGCATTTTTGGGACAAATCAGCCGAAAGTTGGGTTAAGTGTTACACTTCGAAGTTGAATCCGCTGTATAATATATGTTATGGATAATAAAGAAGTCCTATTTAATATTGCTAAAGACCTTGATTTATTTTGGTCGTATTCCAAAGATATAACTTCTGAGAATATGCCTGACGAAATTCTTATCGAAAAAATACTCGCATACGGTGATATCGATGCCCTTATATTATTATTTAAAACATATCCTTATAACATTTTATATAAAGTATGGGAAAGAGAACTTATTCCAGATGGACGTTTTGAACCGGCAAATTATTTTTTAGCGAAATTCTTTTTTAATACGAATATAAATAACATTAAAGTAGAAACAAGAATTAATAGACTTATTAAAATTATGAATAAGGAAAGAGGTTGAAAATGGAGAATATGTCGCTGGAAAATTTATCGCCCGATACTAAAAAAGTTTTTACCGAACTTCTAAATCAGAAATTAGATTTTTTAGAAAATTTTACTTTGGTTGGTGGATCAGCTTTAGCTATAAGGATAGGCCACAGGCAAAGCGAAGACCTTGATTTTTTCACTTATAAAGACTGGTTTAATAAGAATGAAATATTTAAAACTCTCAGTTTCTTTAAAGATAACAAAATATTGTTAGATAGCAAGGAACAGGTTGATTTAATGTGCGGGGGCGTTAAACTGTCTTTTACGAATGTTTCTTCTAATCCTGCTTGGCATTTTTTAAAACCAGAACTGGAACAGGATAATAAAATCGGATTAGTTAATATTGCTACGCTTGACCAATCATCCGCTATGAAAATACATGTTCTTTTCTTAAGGTCTAAATTTAGAGACTATTATGATAATTATGTTCTATCAAAATACCATATAGGTTTGGGAAAAATATACGAAAATGCCGAAAAAGTGATTCCGGGAATGACATTTAGACTCTTTACCACGGCGTTGACATATGTAAAAGACATACAGGATGAGAATATTGATTATTTAAAGCCGACATATAAGGTTACAAAATCTGAAATACAGCAATTTTTTGAAGGGCAAATTAAAGAATATATCAAAACCGAATATTTAAAAGATAAATCAATAACTGAAGTTCAACAGGAAGGTAATAACCAATCCCAGTTTTCCTGTTATAAATCTATTTACGAAGAATCCGGTCCCGGTGCCACCGTCATGGAAATAAAAAACGACAAAAAAGATACTGGCTGGATTATGCATAATAAAGAAAGAATATTCACAGACAAAACAAGGACAGAGATAGAGAAGGCTATTAAGGAGCAGGACAGGAATAAGGGGATAGAGAGGTAAGCGGTAATATATTTTTTTGCCACTTGTATTCTATTTTTGGCTCCTCGCTAGATTGTGTGGATTTGGGGGAGCGGGAGCTTCCCTGCGATGAGGTAGATGATGGTGATCATCTTGGCCTTGGAGCGGTAGCCACGAGCCCTGCGTTTGGCCGCTTGGGCGAGCGAGTTTGTTCCCTCGAGCAGCCCGTTGCTGAGCCGGCTCTGCTGCCAGGCAATGATGCCGTCCCAGTGGGCCTCGACCGTGGCGACGAACTCCTTGACCGGCTCCAGCCGTGAGCGTTTGGCCCCGTAGCACCAGCGCCGCAGGTACGTCTCGGCCTCTTCGGTACTCGCCAACTTGTGAACTCGTTGAAGTCGTCGCGCCAACGGGCGGCGCGTGTTCCCTCGAGCCGCATGGAGGACCGGGTGAGCTTCTCGTGTTGCTTGACGGTGAGGTTGGCCTCGTTCTTTAGCCACATGTAACGGGACCGCTTGAGTTCGGGACGGATCTTCGACTCCGCACGACGTACTTCGTCGACCGCTTCATTGGCCTTGGCTGGACCTACCCCCTAATTCCGTACATACGAATCTAAAAAATAAAGGAGAATATGTATATGGAAAATAACAAGAATGGAATCAAACCTTTCTTTTTTGAGTGAGTTCAAAGCTGATGCCGTAAAGCTTGTCAATTCAAGTTCCAGGCCTGTTACTCAGATCGCGAGAGAGCTGGGAGTATCAGAAAGTGCTTTGAGGGCATGGATAAAGAAGGTAGGTAATGAAAATGACGGAGTTAAGCCTATGTCCATGGAAGAGCAGTTGAAGCTGGGCAAAAGGGAAAACGAGGAACTTTAGAATGGAGCGGGAAATCTTAAAACGCTTTGGACCTTCTGGGTGAAGGAGACAAACGGGAGATGATATACCAGTTCATCTCCTCCCAGAAGGCCAAATTTCCTATAAAGATTCTATGTCGAGTTTGCAATGTCCCTCGTTCAAGCTATTACGACTGGATAAAAGTTGCAGATTCCAGGGCAAAAAGACAAGCAGAAAGGAATGTCTCAAAAAAGCTGGTCAGTCAAGTGCTATGAGAAGTCAAGATGCAACTACTGAGGCTACCCATAAGATCACCTTTGCACTGCGTGCTAACAATATCGACTGGGACGCCGGTCGATTGGTCCAAGGTTCCTGTTAGACCCTATGGGTGGGAACCGGACAAAAACACCCGCAGTTCGCGGGGAAGTGCCCGAGCCGAAGGTCGTAAGACCAAAGGAGAGGAGAGGAAGACCGCTCGTTCGAATTTAGAGAACGAGGCAGTGACCGCCCTTAATCGGGAAGCAGCCTTGACACCTGTTGGGGTGTGTGGATGAATATATCATCCCGAGGCTGCACGGCTGGAGCACCAGCCGCTCGTGTGTCACTAAAAGACACTTGAAGAGGAACGGATAGTGTTCATGGCAGGAAGGGAGTCTATTATGGCTGACAAAGTGGAGGGCTCAGAGCGGTTGTTTCAAATACACTTTTAGACTGTTAAAATCTGTGAAGTTTCCTGAGACAAATCCGCCCATTTTCCCTTGTTTAAGTCGCTGTTAAACAGTTAAAGCTTGATGTATCCGCTCGAGTATTTTGTGTTCTCCAGTTAAGATATCCACCTTACCTTTAATTTTTATTCTTCCTGCAGAGAGTGCTTCTTGAATGGTCATTGTTCCTTCCGACAGTGAGTTGGCGCAGGAATAGTCTTGGGTAATGGTGAGGGATACCCTGTCCTTATTATCAATGTCTTTCATAAGAGTTACCTTGTTCGCAGATACATCAAGGTAATAAGAGATATCCTTCCCTAAAGGTGCATCTGTTAGACAATATTGGATTACAAACGGTTCAGACAAGTCTGAAGAGTTGAAATGGCTGGTTGCTAAAAGCTTATTTGCTTGTTCAAACCATTCTGCACTTAGAAATTCCGTCATACTCGCCATTGTATAGCTGTTATATCAGGCTGTTATCCGGCTCGTACTGTGATACGGTATCTTGGATTGAAGAGTGGGCATCTGAAGCTGTCCACCAACCCAAAGATGCGAGGGCGACGATCCCTACCCATATTACTCCGGCAACAGCCAGATGTACGTCTGCCAGTCCTTCGGGTGCTTTGTAGAGCGCCACCAATGCTCCCAGTGCTATTTGGATCAGGAAAAATAGTCCGGTCAAAGCTGCTATGGGACGTGATCCGGGAGTTGTGCGCCAATGTCTCCACACATGGACTAAAAAAAGTCCAATTACCAATGTAGTCAGGACAACTATTGATCTGTGCAATAACTGCAATGTAATTAGCCCGCTGGGGGCCGGGCTGGAGAAACATAAAGGCCATGACGGGCAACTACTCTCTGCTCCTCCGTTTACCACCAATGATCCGGAGATGAGCAGCACATAGGTACATGACAATGCAACCCATCCTGAGATTCCCAACCGTTTTACTCTTGGTTGGTTTAGAACTGTTATCGTTGAGCCTGCAGCCAAGGAGGTGGGAGGCAGGTAGGATACCACTGTTGCTACGGCCAGGACAACCATGACAGCGAGAAACAACATTGCTGTTAGCATATGAAGTGCCACTGTCCAAGGTGCATTATGAGTGAATACGGTAACTGCCCCGAGTATAACCTGTAAGATAATCAGGGCTGATGCAACCACTGCTGGTTTTAGTGCAATTGCCGCTTGTTGACGTTGCGACAAGATGGTTGTTCTGTCGTGATCGGTATGGTTGACGTGATCAGTACGGGTACTGCTCATACGCCAAAGTAAGAATGTGATCAAAAAGGTGAGTATCGTAATGATTGATGCCAGGTAACGGTGAGACTGTTCAAGTATCGCATGAAAATGATCTACGTATCCGACTTGTCCATAACAAAGTGGCCAGCTTGGGCATCCCATTCCGGAGTTGGTTACCCGTACTGTACTGCCCAGAACTATCAAGGCCCATGTGATAAGCATATTGATTATAGCGAACCATGCCAACCATTTACCTGTCGGGAACAGTTGTGAGTGTTGTTGATCAGCCTTTGTTGTTTTCATACTTCACAATAATTATCTGTTTACCAGTATAGCATAGTTATCCAAAAGTGTCAATACTTCATCCCTGCTGCCGGTTGGTATCCACAGGACAACCCTTTCCGCCCCGTTTTCAGCCAGGTTATCTACTATTTCGCAGGTTCCGATAACTCCAAAAGCCGTGACCGGTATCTTCTCTCGCCCCTTATTTCTTGCCAGTTCTTGCAGTTGGGCTACTTTTGGACCGAGCGGTTTTTGTGAAAGTCCGACATTGGGCATCCAGCCATCCCCATACTCCACTACCTTGTTATAAACCGTCTTGGCATTTCCTCCCACCAAAATTGGTGGCCCTCCTTTCTGTAGGGGTTTTGGCCAGCACCATATAGGATCAAAGTTGACAAACTGTCCGTGAAACTCGGCTTCTTCCTCTGTCCAAATTAGCTTTAAGGCTTTAGCCTTTTCTGCCATAATCTTCCATCTCTTGGAAGGGTCTATTCCATGGTTACGCATCTCTTCTTCGTTCCAGCCTGCCCCTATCCCCAGTAATACTCTTCCTCCTGAGAGCTGGTCAAGGGTGGCAACCTCTTTTGCCAGCTGAATTACGTCACGTTGAATTATCAGGCAGATTCCGGTTGCCAAGAGCAAACTTTTTGTCGCAGCGGCACAAGCTGCAAGGGAGACAAAAGGATCCATTATATGGAGATACTCTTTTGGAAGTTCAATTCCACCCATGTAAGGGCTTAGCCGTGAAGTCGGGATATGGCTGTGCTCCGGTAAGAACAGCGATTCAAATCCTCGTTCTTCAGCTGCGGTAGCTAATTCTACGATACCCATTGAGTACTCGGTCGGGAAGACAACCAGTCCTAGTTTCATATTGGACAGACTAGTTTAATTTATACAGTTCTATCAACTTGCACCGTTTTGTTAATTTGTGTGAGTATGGATAATACTGTTAGGTTTATCACGTTTGCGTAGTTGAACTTGGACTGTTATAAACTGATAGTTGATATATACATAGTTGAATATCTATAAAGGTGTGGTTGACAATGGAGCAAGAACATTTTGATGTGGTCATAATCGGTGGAGGGCATAACGGAAGCACCTTGGCTGCTTACTTGGCCAAGTCGGGAGTCAGTGTATGCATCTTGGAGGCTCGTTCTGAATGCGGGGGCGGTCAAGAGAACACAGAAGTACGCCCGGGTTTCAAGATAGACCCTCATGCGACGTTTCTCTATGGGGGGGCGGCACCCGGTTTTGACCAGCTTGAGCTGTTCAAGTATGGAATGCGAATGGTGTGGTATTCCTCAATGGCGGGACTGGTTACATTAGATGGTATGGCTGTCAATTTGGGCGGTCGTTTTACGGCCGGGTTGGCGGAGGAAAGCATAGAAAAGTATGCACCGGGTGTCTCAACCGCGGAGGTTGGCAATATTTTTACCGCCTTGGGGGAAGCTCATATGAGAGAGCTGCTCAGAGCCTTGTTTTGGACACCTCCTTATCCATTAGATGTGGAAGTGGATCTTCGCGACATGCCATGGTGGCAGGTTTTCCGTAAGTATCTGCCGGGATTTTGGACTGAAGAACTGGTGGATATGAGCTACATAGACTTCTTGGAGGCAATGGTTACTTGGGAACCCCTCCGCGTGGTGGCTGCTTTTGGAGCCTGGTATTGTGGGGCACATCCGGCTTGGGACGGAATGCTGCTTCCATCGTTGGGAGGGACACTGCTTTACAGCTACTCATCCGGTTCTCCGCGGGGCGGTATGCATACTTATGCTCACGCAATAATACGTTGTGCTTTGGCTCATGGAGCACGCATTATCACCAATGCGCCCGTGGAAGAGATAATCGTCAAAAATGGTAGGGCGGTAGGGGTCCGTTTAAGTGATGATGCGGTTTTGCCCGAAAAGACCATATGGGCAGATAAGGCTGTAGTTTCGGGGGTAGACGTGAAACAAACCTTTTTACGGTTGGTTGGCAAGAAACATCTGGATGTCTCTTTTGTCCAAAAGGTAGGCGACGTTTCCTTAAAGGGCGGCAGTCTCTTCGTTATGCATGTTATATGTAGAGATCTTCCTAACTATCACGGCATGAAAGAACCGTTCGATAAAACCGTATATCCTGCAACTATAATAGCTCCCGCTGATTCAATGGACTTCTTTTGGACACAAACCCAAGATGCTTATTCGCACAAGATCCCACCTGCTCCAACCCCTGAGCATCTGACTATGATGATCTGCAATCACGACCTTTATGATCCCACACGTTCGCCGGAAGGCTATCACCTTCTTTCACCCATTTACATTGAAGTCCCGCCACCTCAATACGATGTAACCGGGCCGGAGGGAATCAACAGGCATAAGTCAGAGATAACAAAAGCAGCACTGAACTTGTTGGGTGAGCTTGCTCCTAATATGAAGGGGGACAACATAGTGGATGTTTTTGTAAATACCCCTTATGACTCAGAGTTTAGAAATGCCGGCATGTCGGGTGGAAACTGGTATGGTGCCAGGCAGTCTGAAGATCAGTGGTTCTCAAGGCGACCCTTGCCTGAGCTATCCAGGTATAGGACTCCCATAGATCGTCTTTATCTGTGCAACCATACTTCTCATCCGGGTGGGCTTTGTTTGATGGCTGTGCCGTATAATTTGATGCATATTTTGATTGAAGATGGCATAGCTGAGCCGGGTAGCTGGTGGTATCCGTCAGACTGGTGGCTTAGCGAAGGTGATTCTCCAAAGGTGGAAGTAAAATGAACAATGCAACTAAAGGTGGAACCAAACTTGGGAACAGAGTCGGTATCAATATTACTCCCCCGGAGCATATTTTGGAGGAGTTTCCTCAAGAGTCTTCTTATGACGTAGTGGTTGTGGGCGGGGGACCAAATGGATTAATAACAGCCGCTTACCTAGCCAAGGCGGGGCTTTCGGTAATTGTGGTGGAACGTCGCCATGAGATAGGCGGTGGGCTTGCAACGGAGGAGACCTTATTCCCCGGCTTTTATACCAATCCTCACGCTATCTACCACATGATGGTTGATTATATGCCGTTGTTTCGCGATTTTGATCTTGCCAAGCATGGGCTGTCCTTTGTCAAGCCAAATGCCCAAATGGCCATGGTCTTCTCTGATTCTTGTCACTTGCTGCTGTGTAACCAGCCTGAGGACACCAAGGACTCCATAGCCAAGTTTTCCCCCCAAGATGCAAGGGCATTTGGGAAGATCATCCGTAAATGGCGTACGCTTGTCGATGAGCTAATCGCACCGGGAACATATGTACCGCCGTTAGAACCCATAGATATGATTGAAGCTTTTGAGCGCACTCCATTGGGCCGTGAGGTGCTACGCCTTAGTGAGATGTCACCCCGTGAGATAATTTTTGAGTCTTTTGAAAATGATCGAGTAAGGGCAGCCATGTTGTATGCCGCGTGTATGTGGGGACTCAACCCCAATGATACCGGACTCGGCTTTTTAGTCCCTCTTCTTATAGACAGGGCAATGAACAAGGCTCAATGCTATGGGGGTTCACACAAGCTGGCCGGTGCGCTATCGCGTGTTATTCATGCCTCTGGCGGTGTGGTTTTGGACCAGGCGGAGGTAACCAGGATTATCCTTCATGATGGTGTTGTAAGCGGTGTTGAGTGTTTTGACGGGAGGATCATAAATGCAAAGGTGGTGGTTTCGAGCTTACCGCCGCCACTGACCTTTGGAACCTTAATGGCCGGCAATGATGATGTGATAAGTTCGGATGGTCAAGGTTCGACTCTTACGGCTGGCATCCCTGCCGCTTTGCAAGAGACTGCTCACCATTGGGAGTGGGATGGATGGTCGTTTTTTACCCTTGCCGTTGTGACAAAAGAACCTCCCCGGTACAATACCGACGATTCTTGGATCAATGATGCTTTTATGGTTGTAATGGGATTTGATTCAACCGATGAGCTTTTAAGCCGTTGGAATGGAGTTTTAGCCGGTGATGCTTACTCAGTTCCCTTGGGTGGGCACAGTAGCGTTGAGACCCGTTACGATCCTACACTTGTCAGGATCGGCGGGCATGCTGTCAGCTTTTTGCAAGTACATGTACCCTATGAAATAGAGGGCGGTTGGGATTTGAAAAAAGATGATTTTGGGACAAAACTGCTTGAAACTTGGAGGCGTTATGCACCCAATCTTGATGATGACAACATTGTCATGACCTCTTCGGAAACTCCTTTGGACATTGAAACCCGCATAGCCACCATGGTGCGCGGGTCAATTAAGCATGGAGAGTACAATCCGCTGCAGATGGGGGTTTTTCGCCCCAGCGATACCTGTGTTGGCGGATGTACACCGATAGAGGGACTTTACCTTTGTGGTGCATCTTCATATCCGGGGGGACTGGTGATAGGAGGTCCCGGCTATATAGCAGCCAACTCTATAGCTGAGGATCTGGGTATAGAAAAATGGTGGTCAACCCCTGATTATATTGCTCACTACAAGGATACCTACTTGTCATGAAGATCAAATCCAGGGGGCTTGGGCGCCGTGAACTGCTTGTTGATTTCAATGAATTCAAGATTACCCGCCAAGGGGATGAGGTGGTATTGGATGGCAACACCCATGCTCCGGTAACCTGGGAAACCACAATACGAATTACACCTTCTGACATACCCTCAATGATAAGACTGGCCGTCAATCCCAAGATAATAGGTTTAGGCTTTCGTTGGGTTTTCAGTCTGTTTCGTCGAAGGTCACATGATGTGAACCCAGCCGAGCGCACTGGAATGGCCGCAGATACCGCTCAAGCTGAAGGGTTGGCTAAAGCTCCGCGCATACCAGCAGACTTGAGGGCACAGCGTGCGGCTCGTTTGCAGGCCAAAATGGCAACAGAACAAACTGCAGTTTCACAGGTCGGTATCAAGCCCGGGTCGCCTGAATCAGAGGAGGTGACAGATCGGAATGCCTGAAGTATCTTATGACGCTTCTTATGATGCTATTGTGGTTGGTGCGGGGCATAATGGTCTGTGTTTGGCCGCTTACTTGGCTAGGGCTGGCTTGTCTACTGCGGTGATAGAACGTCGCCATGAAGAAGGCGGGGGAGCCAATACCGAGGAGCCCGTAATGGCGGGATTCAGACACAATATGCATGCCCAGTATATGGAGTTTTTCGATATAATGCCCATGATTCAAGACTTTCACTTGGATGAAATCGGGTTGCGTACCGTAATGCCTGAGGTTCAGGCAGGCATAACCTTTAGAGATGGAAGACCGCCAATAGTACTGCACAGACCTGACTTACTTGATCGCACTCACGCCAGTATATCCCGTTATTCAACGGCTGATGCCGATACGTTTGTAGAGTTGAAGCGTTTGGCAATAAACATTGAGCCATTAATTGCTCTAAACTTATACAATCCCCCCATGCCGGTGCCTCCAGAGGGGCAGCTTGCCATGCTGGAAGGAGCATTCGGACATGCCGGACTTGGGATAGGTCCCCACTGGCTTGCCAAGACTCCCAAGGCTCTTATCGATGAGCTTTTTGAAACACCCGAGCTGAGAGCTTTAATGTATCGCATCACGGTGGAATGGGGCTTTCCGGTGGATCAAGCAAATACCGGTGGGGGATTTTTAACTTTTGTACTCTGGACGTGCGGCAACTGGAAACTGGCCAAAGGCGGAACACATTCCTTGGCTAAGGCAATGACGCAGGCTTGCTATCAAGTAGGTGTAGACTTGATAGAGAACACAGCCGTTAAAGAGATAGTTGTAAGAGGAGAGCGGGCAGTTGGGGTACGTACCTCGGATGGCAAGTACATTGAGGCGAAAAAACTGGTTGCGTCCAATGCAGACATCAAACAGACTCTTTTGGATATGGTTGGTCAAAACCATCTCAGTCAACTTTGGGTCAAAAGAGCAAAGGCATTTCGCTATGGACCCAGCCATGTGCTTGGGACATTGGCTTTTTGCTTGCATGAAGCTCCAAACTATCTTTCTGCCCGCTGGGACCCCGACATAAACAACTGTTTTTATACTGTTGTGGGTTTCGACGGGCCTGATGATATGATCCGTTACATCAGAGATGCTTATTCGGGTCGTTTACCCGAACCTGCTGCGGGAACATGGGTCAACAGTTTATGGGATCCTTCTCAAGCCCCTCCCAGCAAGCATTCTCTGACCGGATGGTATTTTTTCCCGCCTGCAAGTTCTCTCAGTGCAAAAGACTGGCAAGAGGTGCGAAACAGTTACAATGAACGGTTTTTGTTAAAGTGGGAGAAGTTCGCGCCCAATATGACGAGAGACAACGTTATAGCTATGCGCCTCTACACACCTGATCAAATGGAGCACAAAAACCTGATGATGGAAGGAGACTTTTCAAACGGTGAGTTTTCTGTTGATCAAATGGGTCAAAACCGTCCGTTTCCGGAAGCGTCCAACTACCGAACCGAACTTGAGGGGCTTTACCTTTGCGGTCCTTCCTCTCATCCGGGTGGCGGTATGCATGCGGCATGCGGATACAATGCTTATAAAGTTATAGCTCAAGATATCGGGTTGCCAAGCCCACTAGTTTCAGAAAGAGGTTATTAACCATGCCGGACATTTATACACAACCGTGGTATGAGGCTGTCAAAGACACGATAAACCAAGAGGTGACCAAGCTCAAAGATATTCCCGATGGCAAGTGGGTGTTGGCAGTGGAAATAGTTGCAGATGGGGTATCACCTTATGTGGGAGGTGGCGCAGATGGTGCTGCAAATCTTACTGCCACCGGAGCAGATGAACGACATTTCCTGATTGAGATCAGTGACGGTCGTTGCAACTGGTATAAAGAGGTTGAAGGCGATTACGGTGATGTGGAGTTGAGCTACCGTTTCAGAGGTCCGGCCACTGTTTTTGATGAGATTGCAGCAGGGATAACGGATCCGATTGATGCCGCTTTAAAAGGGGCAGTTAAAGTCAGAGGTGATATGCGTTTGTTGATGCGTCAAGCAAAGCATGTTAAAGTACTCTTGGAGGCCTATTCAAAGGCTGTTGATACCTCTTGGCCCAAAGGAAAGCCACCTTATGCATAAGAGGTATGATGCCGTAATTATCGGTGCCGGTCACAACGGTTTAACTTTGGGTGCCTACTTGGCAAGAAGTGGATTGGATGTAGTTGTCTTAGAACGCCGTCATGAAGAAGGCGGCGGGCTTTGCACTGAAGAGCTTACCCGCCCCGGGTTTTTGCACAACATACACGCCAACTACCACACCTTTGTAGACTTAGCGCCTCCCATAGAAGATCTTGAACTTAGAAAAAATGGTGTTGTATATGTGAGGCCTGAGGTTCAAATGGCTTCCATTTTTGAAGACAATACGGCTCTTTGTATATACACCGATTTGGATGCCACCGTTGAGTCAATGTCGCGTTTTTCTCCTGCTGATGCAGAAACTTTTAAGCGTCTCTATACGGAAGCACATGGGTATGTGGACTTGTTATTGGGTACTTTAATGTTTCAGCCCCCGATGTCGATCAAAGAGTTGACTGGCGCGCTCGGAACTTTCGGAATAGAGGATCGTTCGGAGTTCTTAGGCGTGAAACTGCGCCGTCAAAGCATCAACCAGTTTTTGGATCAACATTTTGAACACCCCAAGATCAAAGCCCACTTGGCTTTCCATGGTGCGGTGTGCGGATATGCTAACGATGTGGTTGGGCTTGCAATCGGTTTTCCGCTGCTGATCGGCAAGATAGACAACTGGAATCTTTGTGTTGGAGGGTCCCATCGCCTTGCCCATGCTTTGTGGAGAGATCTGGCACACCATGGCGGTACTTTGATCACAGATGCCGAGGTTGTTTCAATTGTTGTGGAAGACGGGCAGGCAACGGGGGTACGCTTGAGTGACGGGGAAGAAATACAAGCCACCAAGCTGGTTGCTTCGACGGTAGATGTGGAACAAACCTTTTTGAGGTTTTTGGGCAAAACGACCGGTGCCAGTGCGGATGGGGCCGGGGATAGCGTGAAAGAAGATGCCGTGGGAGGTATTTCAACAGAACTTATCGACAGGGTTGAAAGCCGAATAGCTCATCAGGATTGGACGCTTTTCTCGGTTCACCTGGCCCTATCCGAGCCTCCTTATTACGAGGCGGCTGAGTTCAATCCCGATGTCAATAATGCCTGGGTTGTGAACCTCGGGTATGAATCACTTACGGAAATGAATCGTGACTGGCAAGATATACGAGCAGGGAAGCTTCCTTTGCCGAAACCGAATGCAGCCGTTAACTCACTTTTTGATACGACCGATGCCCCTGCCGGATGCTATACAGGTCTCTTACGTCAGTTTGCGCCGTTTTCTTTGGAACAAGAAGGACCCGGCGGGTGGGAGATCATAGGTCGCCAGTATGCAAGACAGTGCATCCAAACTTGGGAACGGTTTGCCCCCAACTTGAGTTCCGACAAAGCGGTACTGGATTGGGTTCCTTATACTCCACTTGAGATTTCCCAAAAGATGATAAATATGGTTCAAGGAGACTGGATGTGCGGAGCTATAAAATTGGACAACATGCTTGACCAGCGTCCATTGCCTGAACTAGGAGGATACAAGACGCCTATCGGAAGGCTTTATATGGCAGGCTCGACTCAGCATCCGCATGGTTTTATAACTTTTGGACCGGCTTACAACGCACTGTCGGTTATAGCGGATGATTTGGGAATAAAACCTTGGTGGAGGAGGATATAGTCTGTTGATGCCTGCGACAGTTGATTATTCGAGATTACATGTTGATTAAAACCGTCAGATGTATGATGTGATAGTAGTTGGCGCAGGATACGGGGGGGTTACTTGTGCCGGTTTGTTGACTAAATATGGTTATAAAGTAGCTTTAGTTGACAAAAATCCTAAGGCTGGGGGAAAGGCTATGAGTGTCAGCAAAAAAGGGTTTGTATATGAGATGTGGCCGATTCTTGGCGGACCTTCTGTGCCTTCCCGCTTTCATGAACTGGTGGATATTTTGCAACTGCACGATGATGTTGATTTGTTGACCTCCTCTGAAACCAGCGAAGAGTTTCGCTATATAAAATCAGATGGTCGGGTGGTAACATCGCCATTTCCAACTCAGGGTTCTTATGGTGATTCAAATGAGATGAACAGGGTTCTTTCCGAAGCAGGTATAAGTTTAGCAGAGGCCGGAAACCTGTTGAAATTGATGGCTGCCATTTTGAGCACCACGCCGGAACAGTTGGAAGGCTTGGAACACGTTAGTGTTTTCGAATGGGTACGTTCTTTTGAGATAGGGAGTGTTTTGGAAAGCTATCAGTTTTCCCTATGCAACCTGTTATTTGTTGTGGCGCTAGACAAGCTTCCCGCCGCAGAAGCGATAAGAACTCTGCGAGACTTCTATCAAGGCGGAGCAGGTCGCTATCATAGGAAGGGATATGGCTACGTAGCGCAAGCGGTAGTTGGATATATCCAAAACCACGGCGGCACTTGGTTGCCCAAGACTAAGGTTGATCAGATATTGGTTGAAGATGATAGCGCTGTGGGAATAAAAGCTGGCGGCAAGGTTTACAAGGGGAAGACGGTTGTTTCAAATGCTGGGTTGCAACCCACAGTATTGAAACTGCTGGAGCCATACTCAAGCACTGCACTGCCACCCGACTACCTTGAATGGGTAAAAAGGTTGGAACCTTCTTGGGCTTTTGTTGGCGTACGCTATTTTGTGGATGCTCCCGTATTCGACAAAGCCAGCATAATACAGTTTTCTGATGAGTCTTGGTGGGATACCGAGCGTTTCGAGAGCGCCAGGAATGGATCCTGGCCTGACCAGCCCTTGCTTTTTATCGTAGTTCCTTGTTTATATGATCCCTTATTGAGTCCCGACCCTTCTCACCAGGTAATTTTGGCGGGTACAATGTGTTCTCCTGATCCTTCCTCACCTATGAACCAAGCCGCAGTGGGAAAAGTAGAAAAGGTAATGGAAAAGTACTGGCCAGACCTGAGATGGCATACTACAAAAAAGGAGGCTTTTACTTCACAAAATATCTCAGCTCAAAGCCGTGCGAGTGTGGTTTTTGGACAAGGCGGGGAGTGTATTGGACTTGGTCAGGTAATCGGTCAATGCGGGCCTGACAAACCCAACCCAAAAAGTCCTTTGAGCAGATTGTGGTTTGTAGGTTGTGATGCAGGTGGATATGGGTGCGGTACACATCAAGCTGTTGAATCCGGCTTTCAAGTAGCTGAGATGGTAGCCAAGGAGTTGGGCTAGGCGGAAGTTACCGGTGATGTTTCGTTCCAGCTTAAGATGACAGGCGTTCCTCTTTCGTATCCCAGTTTGCTTATCGATGCAGTGCTTAAAGTGAACAGACGGCCGTTTACAGGCGCCAAGCCCAACCAACGCGCGCACAGTATACGTAAACAGTGTGCATGCCCGAAGATAAGAGTTCTTTCTGATGTTACTTCTCGGCGAATTTCATTCAATATAGTGTCGACGCGTTTTCCAACTTCCCCCAAACTCTCGCCTTTTTCCACACCATCATTCCACAGTGACCAACCGGGATGCATAGCCTGTATTTCAGCCGTAGTTTTGCCCTCGTAAGCTCCGTAGTCCCACTCAACCAGTTCGTCTCTTATCTCTGCTTTATCGTAGCCTGCAAGGGAGCAGGTTTGGCGCGCTCTCGATAGAGAACTGCAAAAAACACGCCCTACCTTGAGCCGGTCGAGCTCGTTCATCTTAGCAAGGCGATGTTTTAGCATGCTTGCTTGACGAATTCCTGTCTGATCCAAGGGGATATCAGATCTGCCGGTGTGAAGACCTTCCTTGCTCCAAGCCGTCTCCCCATGCCTAATCAGAACTATAGTCATACTGTTTGTTGCATCGGCTTTGTCCATTTACCGTTTTATCCTAGCCGTTTTTGGCGGTTGATCACAGTAACAATGTCAAACAAAAAAATTCCCTACTTGATCGTTGTGTTGTATGATTGTTTAATGAACTATCAACATGTTTTGGTGGATCCTGAATCATCCGGTATGGCTAGTATGCTGGGGGACTTATTAGAGGAGAACATAGCAGATTCCAAGATCAGGAGGCGGTTACTTGCCATTGGCAAGGGTGGCGTAGTTATTACTGCAGCCGATAAGGGAGTTTCTGTTTTGCTCCTGTTTGAGCGGGATAAGGTGAGGATAGTTGACTTAGACACTGATGCCTGTGTCAGCGGTCACCAGTTTTGTGAACTTAGTGGACCTTGGTTGGATATGGCGGACCTGTGTTCCGGGCAGCTTTCTGTGTTTAGAGCCATATACAATGGCAAGCTAAAGATCAGACGATTGAAATATGTCCACAAAGAAGATATTTTAGCACTTGTCGCGGCTTCAGTACTGTTAAAAGTTCCGTCATCATTCTATGGTGAGAAACAAAAATGGCCGTATGTGGTAGTGACTGTTGTTGGGGTAGCTGGCCTTGTTGCCCTTTTGATTCACTTTAGAAAAAGATGTTTTTCAACTACCGGGGTTTCCCTTTAGAATAGATTTACCGCAAGGACTTGGGAGTTGGTGCGCACCCGACTCTACTCTAACGGACATCCTTCACTATCAGGAAAGTTGTCGATATCTGCTATCTGAGTAGGACATCTGTTCCTCGTTCCAGAGACCTCCATTTGGGAGTATGACCGGTGAACAACATTGCCCAGCGGATGGTAGGAGTTGTCAAAAATACCCGAATAACACCCTATTCATAGATCTTTTCATCATCCGCATCGGCTCCCTCCGCATCAGCTTCAACGTTGCGCCTGTTGCGTCGGCGGGCATCTTGTGCATACTGCTTATACCATTCATGGGCAACAATCAAGGACATCATTTCATTTGTACCGGTCCATATTGAGGCAAGCCTGATATCTCTGAATGTACGCTCTATCGGGAAAACATTAGTGTAACCGATGCCACCCATTACCTGCATGGCCTTATTGGTTACTTCCTGGCAGCTTTGTGTAACAAATTTTTTAGTTTCACTGATTAAACGGCGGGTTGTGCTGACATCCAGTCCCTTGTCAACGGCCAGAGCCGTCGTGTAGACCATGGCACGTGCGGTATCAAGGAGCATAACGGAATCGGCTACCTGAAAGCTAACTCCCTCAAACTGATTTATTATTTGTCCGAAAGCCTTTCTTCGTGAAGTATATCCTGTTGCGACATCAATTACGGGGGCGGTGGCTCCGATAGTCATAGCGGCAGTGCCTAATCGTTCCGGTATCATCATGGTGTCAAATACAGCTTTCCCACCTCCCTGTGCACCAAGCAGGTTTTCTTTTGGGATCTCTACATTATGAAAAGCCAGCCTTCCTGTTCCCCCACCACGACAACCCATCAACCCGTAAAGGTATTCGACTCTTACACCCGGTCCACGGTCAACTATGAAACAGCTAAGGTGTTGGTGTGAACTTTGATCAGAGTTGGAGGTTGGTGCTGAGTCGCCTTCGTTGCCTTCCCCTGTTATCGTGCGGGCATAGACTAAAAAATAATCGGCACCCTCAGCTCCAACAATGAAACGCTTTTGACCGTTTAATACAAAATAATCACCTTTATCCGATGCCACCGTCGTTGCTCCAAAAAAGTCCGATCCTCCGCGTGGTTCAGTCAAACATTCCGCCGCAAACTTTTCTCCCCTCAAGACGGGGAGTACATAGCGCTCGCGCTGCTCGTCGGTGCCGTGTTGGATAATGGCATCACATACCAGCTCCGCACCAACCCCAAAAATACAAGCAAAGATATACCCGAGCACCCCTACTTCCTCTAACACCATGCAAGCAGTAACCCAGTCCATGCCGCGACCACCCCACTTTTTAGGATACCTGCAACCAAAAAGATGCCTCTTGCCGGCTTCAGCTAAGAACTCCTTCGGGAATGAAATCTTGTCTTTATCCATATCCAAGATCATCCGCTTGGGTACCCAAGATACAAACTCCCTGACCTCTTCCCTTATAGCCAGCTGTTCTTTGCTCAACAAAAAATCAAACATGGCTACAGTTCATCTGGCAGCTGTACGCCGGTAAAGCCGTGATTTATCGAAACCGTCCACCTTAGATGACTCCCGATAAAGTCTTGATTGGCATAGACAAATCTTTCAACATTTCCAAGTCTTCTTTTGCCGTACGACCCAATGTTGTAAGGTAGTTACCCACTATCAGTGCATTTATACCTGATGTCATCCCCATGGCTTGAAGCTCTCTTAGGGTAACTTCCCGCCCGCCGGCGTAACGGAGCAGCACACCAGGTAGTCCCAGCCTGAACAGCGCTATCCATTTTATGGCTTCCATGGGGCTGATTAGTTGACTTTCGCCCAAAGGTGTTCCCGGCCTTGGGTTTAAAAAGTTAAGTGGTACTTCTGTTGGTTTGAGCTCAGCTAATTCTGCTATCAACTCCACTCTTTGTTCATCAGTTTCGCCCAATCCAATAATGCCGCCACAACAGAGTTCCATTCCCCATTTTCTCACCAGTTTGGCAGTTTGAACTCGCTCATCGAAAGTATGGGTAGTTACTATATTTTGAAAAAAAGAGCGGGATGTTTCCAAGTTGTGATTATAACGATGAACGCTTGCTTCGCTTAAACGTCGTGCTTGGTTATCGGTTAAGATACCCGCACTAACATTTACGTTTAATTTGGTATGTTGCTTCACAGTTTCAACCAACTCTATGATTTTTTCGAAAGTACGTTCATCTGGACCTCTTAGTGCCAAAACTATGCAAAACTCTGTTGCACCGGTAGCTTCCGTCTCTTGCGCCGCTTTAAGTACTTCGTCCGGATCCAAAAAAGGAGTTGCATGCAGTGGAGAGTCATAGCTGGAGGACTGACTGCAGAACTTACAGTCTTCGGGGCAGGCTCCGGTTTTAGCCGATACGATTCCTTCCACATCCACCTCCGGACCGCACCAAGCCATTCTCACCTCATGAGCCAGCGCCGCAAGTGATACAGTTGCCTGCTCGGGCAGTTTTGCTAAAGCGTGAAGTTCTTGCAGTGTCAGAAAGCGACCTTCATCCACCAAGGCATGCCTTGCTTCAATGATTAAATTATTGTTATAGGAGTTGTCAATCACGCTTATAATCTAGCATATTATTAAGTATGGCATGGGACTTTACTACTGAACCGGAATTTGAAGAAAAGCTGGATTGGATGCTGCGGTTTGTGGGGGAAGAGATATACCCTTTGGAAACTTTGAATCTCAATCATAAAATCCTGCTCAAGGCTATTGCTCCTTTACAAGCCCAGGTCAAAGCTCAAGGGCTTTGGGCTGCCTATCTGCCTCCCGAACTTGGCGGGGCTGGATTCGGACAGGTGAAGCTGGCACTGATGCATGAGATTTTGGGACGCTCAGTATATGCACCTTTGGTCTTTGGGAATAATGCTCCCGATTCAGGCAATGTGGAACTTCTTGCAAATGGAGTGGCAACAACCAAAGATGAAAACATGAAAAAGCGATGGCTTCTGCCCCTACTGGAGGGTCAGTTACGCAGCGGTTTTTCCATGACAGAGCCGGAGACTGCCGGTTCTGACCCTATGCTGATAGCTACGACTGCCCGAAGAGATGGCGACGAATGGGTTATAAATGGGCATAAGTGGTTTACAACCAACGGTTCTATAGCTGATTTTTTGATAGTGATGGCACTCAGCAGTCCTGAAGCTGAGCCAAGGCGACGTTTTTCAATGTTCATTGTACCGGTTGATACTCAAGGAGTTAATATTGTAAGGGATGTGCCGACTTTGGAAAATCCGACTTCAAACAGTTCAAAAGAGCACTTTGGGTATTTTGGCGCACACAGTGAAATCCGCTATGACAACGTTAGGATACCTTCGGAGAACCTGATTGGCCGTGAAGGAGACGGCTTCTTATTGGCACAACAGCGTCTTGGCCCGGGCAGGATCCATCACTGCATGAGGTGGTTAGGACAAGCCAGGAGAGCTTTTGATATGCTTTGTGAACGAGCCGTATCGCGTTTTGTGCACGGTTCAGTGTTATCAGAGAAACAGGGCATACAAAACTGGATTGCTGATTCGCTGGCCGAGATGACTTCAGCGAGACTGTTGACTTTATATGCTGCTTGGAAAATCGACCGGGAAGGCCCCGCAGGAGCCAGAGTTGAGATAGCGATGATCAAGTACCATGGGGCCGGTGTATTGTATAACGTAATTGATCGTGCCATACAGGTGCATGGTGCCTTGGGTTTTTCATCTGATTTACCCTTGGAGGCTATGTATAGGGCAGCTAGGGCGGCCCGTATATATGATGGTCCAGATGAAGTTCACAAGATCACTGTAGCGAAAAGAGTACTACGGCAGTATACGCCCAGTGAAATACCGACTGAACACATTCCAACCCGTCAAGCTAGCGCCAAGATCAAGTTTGCCAAGTTGTTGGAAGAGACATCAGCCGACAGTTGAACAAGCGGCAGACACATTCACACGTCGTCGAGTGTGTAATCTCCTTCGGGAGTACCGGCGGCAGAAGCTGTACCGGCTGAAGCTGCCCCTGTTGCCCCTGCCCCTGTTGGGATAAGGTCAATCGGTCCGTTGGCGACGAAAAACTCATCCAGTGCTTTTAGTGCGGCTGTTAGCCCATCCGGTGAAGCTTCGTGACGTTGTTGGGCATAGTAAGCGGCACCTAGATTGCGCAACAGGGTATCTCCCTGACGCTTTAGCTGTACTTGGTCAAGTTTTGCTTGTCCTTGAGCGATACCTTGTTGTGTCTTTTGCACTGCCTGCTCAGCCTGTGCTTTTACTTTATCCAGAAATCCCATTATTCTCTCCTTATTGTTTGCTATTCTAGTCTTGTTGTTGTAAGCCATAATCTTACGGCATCTATCCTACTACAACGCTACAGCAGTTACCTCACAGTAGTCCACCAAGCAGACTATCTTTTTCTTCGCTGGAACTGGAAAGGTAGGGATGTAAAGAGCGTGCCAGTGCTTCAATATTCATTGACTGGATAAGCACTATGCCATCACCTTCCAATGTAGCCAGGTTAATTCCCTGGTCCCCAAATACGGCAGTCATGGCGGTTTGTGCATTAAGCCCGCCTATGCGTTCTACTGCATAGGTGACGGTATCCTCAAAGGCTACTATGCATCCCGTATGTATCTGGATCTTTCCTCCATATTTTGATGGATTTAGTTCTACAAAGTTACCTGCCGCGGCGATAAACAAGGTGCCACTTCCGGTGAAGTGTTCGAGAACGAATCCCGCACCCCCCCGTAGTCCAGTACGTATACCGGTGAAGCTAATATCGAAGTTTACACTGGATTCTGCTGCCACAAAAGTACTTTTTTCGGTATACCAGCCTTTGGTGCCGTCAAGCTCAATTGCCCGCAGTTCACCGGGCATGACACCCGCAAAGGCCGCCAAGCCGCCGCCTCCAGCGGGTGTGAAGTACTGGAATGCCAGGTGTTCACCGGCGACTACTCGTTTGCCAACATCAAGAGCCTTTTGAAGAAAGCCACCTGCGGCAGAAGGGGCACCGGCTTGATTTCCCACAGGTCGGGTGAGGCGAGTTTCGATGGCAACATTTTGAGTCTTCCAGAGGAACTTTCCGGGTTCAGCATAAAGCGTTTGGGCCGCTTCAAGTTGGCAGATAGCCAGTTGCATTGAGTTACCTACTAACTTGTGGGCAATCAAAGTACTGATCCCGGCCTCATACCACTCAATCTGTTTATGGTCTTTATCCTAGAACCGGGTTTCATGTAAACCACCCTACCACATCCACAATCACGTTTGTGCTGCCGGCATAGAGGGCGATATTGATTTTACCCGTACTTCCCAGCCCAACGGTTACAGAGTTGGCTATTACATTGCCAGATGTGAAGTTTAGGTTTGAAACTACCGGCTGTGCGGCACTTTCCGGCCAAACAGTCAAGTATCCGGAGTTAGTTGGGGATACTGCCGTTACGTTCAGCACAACAGCAGTTGCATTAGACGGTATAGGCCCCACCCCAGCCAAGTTAAGTGTCAATGGCGCAGAAGACAAAAGCGATGTTCCTGAACACGGAGTGGCATAGCCAACTGCCGATATTCCCCTGCTGTCACATACCCTATATGGGGTTGTGCCGACAAAAGAGCTCCCGGAAGCAGAAAAGTATCCTGTTACATCCACGGCAACGTTTGTACTTCCTGCGAAGTTATAGATGGAAATCATACCCGGTTGTGATCCTGAAGATACGGGAACAATCACAGCGTTCGGAACAGTTTCACCTGATATGAAGTTCAGGTTTGAAACCACCGGTTTGGAGGAACTTTCGGGCCACACAGTAAGGTATCCTGGATTGGTCGGGCTGATAGCTGTTACATTCAGCACAACAGCTGTGGCAGAAGCTGGAACCCCACCTGTTCCTGAACAAGAAGATATAGTGCAAGAACTGCTGGGGGCAACTTTTACATTTAATGTAGTTCCGCCAGTAAGCGTTTTGCCTTGGCAGTTTGAAAGGTTGGAACCGGACAACTGGCTCGGATCACCACTTCTTGTGTCACATACCCTGTATGGAGTTATTGGCGTAAAAGTGGAGCCGCCGGGGCTTCCCACATATCCCTCTACGTCAATTACGACATCGCTTATGGCATATGAGTATATAGAGATGCAGCCTGTGCATGAAGAGGTTGAACCTAAGGTAACTTCAACTAAGTTTGGAACGACTGTTCCTTTTGCATAGTTGAGGCTGGAGGCGGTTGGCCGAGGTTGACCGGCCGGCCAAACAGTCAAAAATCCGGCGGCACTCGGGTTGATAGCCGTTACGTTCAATATGACTGAACTGGCAGAGGACGGTACGCCATCGGAGGCGTTTGGACCTGCGCTGGTGGTATCGGAATAAGTACCGGCAATAGGGATGGTGAGAGTGGATGAGTTGCCGTTTGCTCCCAAGGTTAGCCCTCCGCAAGCTGTTAAATCAGTACCGGCACTGCCAAGTTTGGAGGGGTTACCGCTTCTTGTATCACAAACACGATAGGGAGTTAGCGGATTATAGGCTGTCCCAGTTGCGGCTGAAGCGGGTAGGTAGGTATATGCCGTCCAGTCAGAGGTTACGTTTGATACGGAAGCAGTAACTTTAACGGTATACGGTAAAGTTACACCACTTGGCGGTACCGGCACAGTGGCGCTGCAAGAGGTCGTGGTGGAGCAGGTAACTCCTGAAGCGGCAATGCCTCCAAAAGACACTGACGTTGCACCGCTGCCACCGGTAGTGGAGAACCCTGTTCCATTTAAGGTGATGCTGTTGCCTCCCGTTCCGGGCCCATTAGAGGATGAAAGAGAGGTTAAGAGCAGCGGACCGCTTATAGATGGGGTAGTGCCAAGCAGGACATTGCCTGAGGTATCTACCGCCGCACAGAATGATGCTGTGGCACATGACACGGAATTTGGAGAAGCACTAGTATCGATACTGTGTGGAGCGGACCAGCTCGTGCCGTTGTAAGTGAGTGCGTTGGTATAGTCCACCGCCTCACAAAAAGTTGTGCTAACGCATGATACGGATATGAGATTATCAACGGTATCAATGGATTGCGGTGGTGACCAGCCACTGCCATTATAGGTCATTTCGTTGCCGGCAAAGTCTACTGCGATACAAAATCCGGCTGATATACATGACACTGAGTCAATGTCGCCGTTGGTATCAATGGCATCCGGTGCCGACCATGTGGTGCCGTTATAGATAAAGACAGTGCCTGAAGGACCGTTATCTGCTGCCACACAAAAAGTTGAACTGACGCACGACACAGAGTGGAGTTGATTGTTGGAATCAATGTTTTGCATGGACCATGAGGTGCCGTTCCATGTGAAGGCGTTGCCCCCGTTGTCAACTGCCGCACAAAAAGTAGTACTGGCACACGACACAAAATTGGGAGAGCCGGTGGTGTCAAAGTTTGTAGCAGACCAGCTTGTGCCGTTGTAAGTCAATCCGTCACCATAAGTATTCACTGCCATGCAAAAAGTAGTACTAAGACACGATACGTAAGTGGCAGAAGAATGAGTAGGGTCAACTTGTTGCGCTTTGGACCATGAGATGCCGTTGTAGATAAGAAAATTACCGGTATTATCCGTTGCCACACAAAAAGTTGAGGTGGTACATGATACGGAGGTGAGGCCGTTGGTGTAGAGAGCGCCAACTAATGACGGAGACCATGAACTGCCGTTGTAAAAAAGTGTATTGACTGAGCTTCCTACAGTTGCGCAAAATGTTGTACTGGTGCATGACACAGAGTTTAAATTAACAGGGTAAATGCTTTGTGACGACCATGTGGTGCCGTTATAGGTAAATCCATATCCGGAGGTATCCACCGCCACACAATAAGATGTCAAAGGGCATGATACGCTGTTGATAGAGTTGTATGGTTTTGGATTTGTGTCAATTTGTTGTGGCGAAGACGACCATGTGGTGCCGTTATAGGTAACTTCATTACCGGAGGAATCTACTGCTACACAGAAACTGGAGCTGGCACATGACACAGAGGTTAGACCACCTCCGCTTGGATCAATGCTGACAGGAGACGACCAACCGCTGCCGTTATAGGTAACTTCATTACCGGAGGAATCTACTGCTACACAGAAACTGGAGCTGGCACATGACACAGAGGCAAGAGGCTTGTTTGAAGAGATGTTCTGCGGAGACGACCATGTGGTGCCGTTATAGGTAACTTCATTACCGGAGGCGTCTACCGCTACACAGAAACTGGGGCTGGCGCATGACACGGAAGTAAGGGCGTAACCGCTTCCATCAATGCTTGTCGGAGGTGGCCAAGAGGTGCCATAGCCCACATCCGCATTATCCTTGGCATCCACTGCTACGCAGAAGGTTGTAGTAGCACATGAGATAGAGGTTATACCACCTCCGTTCGGGTCAATATTTTGCGGAGATGACCAGGCGGTTCCGTTGTAGGTATACACATTGCCGGAAAGGTCTGTTGTTACACAGAAACTGGAGCTGGCACATGAGATAGAGGGTAAACTACCTCCGTTTGCATTAATATTTGGATCGATATTTTGTGGTGATGACCAAGTCATAACGGTAGTTCCGGCTGCGCTGGCTGGAGTCACTGCTGTCATTATTGTTACGAGTGAGGTTGTGGCCAACATTACGATAGAGGCAAGCAAAACAATGAAGCGCTTTAGTCTGTTTATCCCAAAGTCAAGACCCGACCTGTTTGTTGTTGTGCTCTTGCTGTTTATTGACAAAGTCATAGAAATTCTCCTTGTAGTTCTCTTGATAATTGCTTTAAAATGGTATGACAATTTAGCATCACTATATAAGGATAATGAGTTGGGTTACTAGGGGGATATCCCCCTAAAATAAGAACCTAAAATCGGGGAAGAGAATAAGCTGCTTATGTCGTATTTAGCCGTGTTGTATCTCGCGATTTCACCCATACCACCCAACCACATCCACGATCACATCTGTTGAACCTGAGTAGTTGTAGATTGCTATATTGCCTGCTGCGCTAAGAGGTACGGTTACAAAGTTTGGTATAGCTCCGCTAAATTGGGTGAAGTTCAAGTTTGATGAAGCAGGTTTTGAGGCCCCGGCGGGATAAACGGTTAGATAAGAAGGTGAGGTAGCGTCTGCTTCCGTGACGTTTAGCACAACAGCTTTTGCGCTTTTTTGAACAACACCTGTCAAAGAACCGGCAGTCCCTTGATATCCAGATACCTGTACTGACAGAGTTTGACCTGCAGTTATAGTGTTTCCGGTGCACTGATCTGTTATCTTTGACAGAGTTTGTGACCTAGTGTCACATATCCTATAGGGCACGGTCCCAAAAAATTGAGTTCCAGAGGTAGAAGAGGTAAAGTAACCCACTACGTCTATGATTACATCTGTTGAACCTGATAAGTTGTAGACAGAGACAGTCCCGGTTGGCGAAAGCTCGGCTATAACTCCGTTTGGTCTTATCTCACCGGCCGCAAAGTTTAAGTTTGATGCAACAGGAGGAGTACCGGCAGGATAAACGGTTAGATACCCGCCTTGATTCGAGTCTGCTTCTGTCACGTTTAGTACTACAGCCGCCCCGCCGGTTTGAGGTACAGCCTGAGAAGGTGAAGCGGCAGTCCCTTGATATCCCGATACCTGTACTGACAGAGTTTGACCTGCAGAAATAGTTTTTCCGGTGCACTGATCTGTTATCTTTGACAGAGTTTGTGACCTTGTGTCACATATCCTATATGGGGTTAGGGGAACAAAGCTGCCTTGGCCTTTTTGAGATACAGGTCCAAAGTATCCCTCTACGTCTATTGCTATATCCGTATTACCGTTATAGTTGTAGACGGTTATACAGCCACTACAGCCGGAGGTATTACCTAAAGATACCTGTACAAGGTTTGGTATTGCTCCTGTTGTTTGATTGAAGTTCAGACTGGAAGAAGCAGGTTTTGTGGCTCCGGCGGGATAAACGGTTAGATATCCAGAAGATGTAGACGAAGCTTCTGTCACATTCAGTACTACAGCCATAGCTCCATTTGGAACTATTGAAGCGCCAGAAGCAGCATTTCCCTGATATCCCACAACCTGTATGGTCAAGTATCCTCCTGGAAGAATAGTCTTGCCGGTGCACTGGTTTTGAAAAGTACCTTTTACGCTAAGTGACCTGGTGTCACATATTCTATAGGGCACAAGGGAGTTATACCCACTATAAGTTGTATAGGTATAGCTTAGGGCATTTGAGGTTCCATCAGAAGTCGTAACTGTGACAGAAACTGTTCCTGTTCCAGAAGGTGATACGGCGCTACATGAGGAAGTGGTAGAACAAGACACTGATGTTGCCGCAGTTGATCCAAATGAAACGGTTGTTCCGCCCGAGGCAGTTGAAAAACCAGTCCCTGTTAGAGTCACGCTTGTACCACCCGAAGCAGGTCCTGAAGTCGGAGAAATTGAGGAAAGGGTCGGAGCGGGTATGTAGGTATAAGTAACTGCACCTGAGGTACCGCCAGCGGTAGTTACTGTAACATTTACACTTCCGCCGCCCGCCGGTCCGACAGGTGTAGTTCCACTACATGAGGAAGTAGTGGAACAAGTTACAGAAGTTGCAGGAGTAGATCCAAAGGAAACAGTTGTTCCGCCCGAGGCTGTGGAGAAGTTGGTACCTGTAATACTAAACGATGTACCACCTGTTTGCGGCCCTGAAGTTGGAGTAATGGAGCTTAGGGTCGGTGAAGTAGCTGTAGTATAGTCATAGTTTATACCACTTGAGGTACCGCCAGCGGTAGTTACTGTAACAGTTACATTTCCGCCACCCGATGGTCCGACAGGTGTAGTTCCACTACATGAGGAAGTAGTAGAACAAGAAACACCTGTTGCGGGGTTTCCAGTTCCAAAGTCAATGGTTGTGCCACCCGAGGCTGTGGAGAAGTTGGTACCTGTAATACTAAACGATGTACCACCGGCTTGAGGTCCTGAAGTTGGAGAGATAGAGGTCAGGGTTGGAAGCGGCATATAGGTATAACTTTGTGCCCCTGAAGTTCCACCTCCGGTTGTAACTGTTACTGAAACCGTTCCTGTTCCAGAAGGTGATACGGCGGTACAAGAGGAAGTCGTAGAACAAGAAACAGATGTTGCCGCATTTGACCCAAAGGAGACGGTTGTTCCGCCTGAGGTGGTTACAAAGTTAGTACCGGTTAGTGTTACCGTTGTACCACCACCTGCAGGTCCTGAAGTCGGAGAAATTGAGCTTAGGGTCGGAAGCGGCATATAGGTATAACTTTGTGCCCCTGAAGTTCCACCTCCGGTTGTAACTGTTACTGAAACTGTTCCTGTTCCAGAAGGTGATACGGCGGTACATGAGGTCGTAGAAGAACAGGAGACAGATGTTGCCGCATTTGACCCAAAGGAGACGGTTGTTCCACCCGAGATGGTATCAAAGTTAGTACCGGTTAGGGTTACGGTTGTACCGCCTGTTTGTGGTCCTGAAGTTGGAGAGATACCGGTTAGGGTCGGAAGCGGTATATAGGTATAGCTTTGTCCTGACGAAGTTCCACCTCCGGTTGTAACTGTTACTGAAACCGTTCCTGTTCCAGAAGGTGATACGGCGGTACATGAGGTCGTAGAAGAACAAGTTACAGATGTTGCTTGGTTTGATCCAAAGGAAGCAGTTGTTCCGCCTGAGGTAGTTACAAAGTTAGTACCGGTTAGTGTTACCGTTGTACCACCACCTGCAGGTCCTGAAGTCGGAGAGATACCGGTTAGGGTCGGAAGCGGCATATAGGTATAACTTTGTGCCCCTGAAGTTCCACCTCCGGTTGTAACCGTTACTGAAACCGTTCCTGTTCCAGAAGGTGATACGGCGGTACATGAGGTCGTAGAAGAACAGGAGACAGATGTTGCCGCATTTGATCCAAATGAAACGGTTGTTCCGCCTGTGGTGGTTACAAAGTTAGTACCGGTTAGGGTTACGGTTGTACCGCCTGTTTGTGGTCCTGAAGTCGGAGAAATTGAGGTAAGGGTTGGAGCGGCAATGTAGGTATAGTTTTGTCCGCCCGAGGTTCCCCCTCTCGTTGCAACCGTGACAGAAACCGTTCCTGTTCCAACAGGAGATACAGCGGTACATGAGGTTGTAGATGTACAAGAGACTGATGTCCCAGCAGTTTTACCAAAGTCAGCGGCTGTCATTACAGCGTTGCCACTTTGGTCCATCGCCACACAAAAGCTTGCAGATACACACGAGACAGAATCGAGCCAATGGGTGCCGTCAATGTTTGTGACAGTTGACCAGCCCGTGCCGTTGTAGGTGAGGGTGTTACCATTTCCGTCCACCGCCACACAAAAGCTTGCAGATACACACGAGACGGAGGCTAGGTCTTGTAAGCTATCTATACCGGAAGGTGTTGTCCAGCTTGTGCCGTTGTAGGTCAGGGCGTTACCGTTATAGTCTACCGCCGCACAAAAACTTGTAGAGGGACACGAAACGGAACTTAGCCAATTGGTGCCGTCAATACTGGCAGGAGACGACCAGCTTGTGCCGTTGTAGGTCAGGGCGTTACCATTTCCGTCCACAGCCGCACAAAAGCTCTGAGATACACACGAGAGGGATAAATTCCCGCCGGCGTTTGTATCAATAGTTGTGGGAGCCGACCAGCTCGTGCCGTCGTAGACCCAGTAGTTGCCGGTTCTGTCTGCTGCCGTACAAAAGCTCTGAGATACACACGAGACGGAACTGAGCGCATTGGTGCCATCAATGTTTGTAGTCGTCCAGCTCGTGCCGTTGTAGGTGAGGGCGTTACCACGTGCATCCACAGCCACACAAAAGCTTGCAGATATACACGAAACGGAGGTGAGGAAATTGGTACCGTCAATACTTGTAGCAGCTGACCAGCTCGTGCCGTTGTAGGTGAGGGCGTTACCATTTCCGTCCACTGCCACACAAAAGCTTACAGATGTACACGAGACGGAATTGAGCCAATTGGTGCCGTCAATACTTGTAGCGGGCAGCCAACCGGTGCCAAATAAAACGGTTGTTCCGCCTGTGGTTGTGGAGAAATTAGTACCGGTTAGGGTTACGGTTGTAGCACCCGAAGCAGGTCCTGAAGTTGGAGAGATAGAGGAAAGCGTCGGAGCGGGAGGATATACTGCTTGTGACAACATGCTGGAAGTAGAGGTAGTAAAGTCTGTATCTCCTGAGTAGACAGCGGTAATAGAGTGGTTGCCGGGGGAACCATAATTGACGGTGCATGTTGCGTTACCGCCAGATAAAGTAACTGCAGTACATCCCGATATAGGTGAACCTCCATCCAAGAACTCCACAGTTGCCGTAGGGGTTCCAGAACCCGGTGCAGATACAGACACAGTGGCTGTATATGTAACATTTTGTCCGACAATTGAAGGGTTTGGAGATGAAGACACCGAGGTAGATGTAGATGCCTTTGATACACTAAGACCTGTTGTATTAGAAGATGCTACAAAGTTGGAATCACCTGAATAACTAGCAGTTATAATGTCTGATCCTAAAGGGGCGTTAGTGGCATAACAAGAACCTGAACCACTGCTAAGGGTAGCAGTACACAAAGTGGTAGGACCTGATGTGAATGTAACAGTTCCTGTCGGAGTTACACCTTCTCCTGTTACGGTTGCAGAGTAACTGACACTTTGTCCATAAACAGAAGATGTGGGGGTAGAAGAAACTGTAATAGCGGCATTGACTGAGTGGAAGATAACTTCGTTACTACCCGCCACCGCCACACAAAAGCTTGCAGATGCACACGAGACGGAACTGAGGATATTGGTACCGATAATACTGGTGGGAGCTGACCAGCTGATACCGTTGTAGGTGAGGGCGTTGCCTGAAGAGTCTACCGCCACACAAAAAGTGGATGAAGGACATGAAACAGAGTTGAGGGATGTGCTTCCGTCAATGTTTTTAGCGGTGGACCAGCCTGTGCCGTTGTAGGTTAGGGCGTTGCCTGAAGTATCTACCGCCGCACAAAAGGTGGATGAAGGACACGAGACAGAGGTGAGGTATTTTAGGCTATCTATACTGGAAGGTGTCGTCCAGCTCGTGCCGTTGTAGACCAAGTAGTTGCCTTGGTTGTCCACTGCAACGCAAAAGTTTAAGTATGGTGGGGCACAAGAAACGGAGGTTAGAGTGGTAGGATCAATATTTGTAGGTGTCGCCCAACCGAAACCGGTGTACATGATTGCATTACCATTTAAATCTACTGCCATACATGTAGTTGTTGAGGTACATGAAACAGAGTTGAGGGATGTGCTTCCGTCAATATCGGTATTAACAAACCAGCTTGAACCGTTATACAAAAATCCATAGCCGCGGTTATCTACAGCTCCACACGTGACCAAGTTACCAGGACTACACGAGACAGACTTGATGACATTAGTACCGTCGAAGTTTGTCGCACTAGTCCAGCTCGTGCCGTTGTAGGTTAGGTAGTTGCCACTTCCGTCCACAGCCATACAGAAGCTCTGAGAGGGACACGAGACGGATTCGAGCTGGTTGGGATTATCAATGCTGACGGGGCCATACCAGCTTGTAGTGTTATAGGACAAAACATTGCCCTTGTTATCTACCGCTACACAGAAGTTAGACGATGTACATGAAACGGAGTTGAGAATAATCCAGTTAGCGCCTGCACCGTCTATTCTAAGGGGTGTAGACCAGCTTGTGCCGTTGTAGATTAGGGCATAACCATTGTAGTCTACCGCCACACAAAAGGTTGTAGATGCACACGATATGGACATGATGGTGGTATTATCAACACTAAGGGGTGTAGTCCAGCTCGTGCCGTTGTAGGTCAAGGCATAGCCAGTTCCGTCCACAGCCGCACAGAAGTTCTGAGATGTACACGAGACGGACTCGAGGAAGCGGGTGCCGTCAATACTGGCAGGAGCTGACCAACTACCGTTGTAGGTGAGGGCGTTGCCATTGTTATCCACCGCCACACAAAAGCTTACAGATGTACACGAGACGGACTTGAGGGAATTGGTGCCGTCAATACTGGCAGGAGCTGACCAACTACCGTTGTAGGTGAGGGCGTTGCCATTGTTATCCACCGCCACACAAAAGGTGGATGATGTACATGATACAGATAAACCCCCGCCGGAGTTTGTATCAATAGTTGTGGCAGCTGACCAGCTCGGGGCGTTGTAGGTGAAGGCGTTGCCTTGGTCGTCCACCGCTATACAAAAGGTTGATGATGCACATGATACAGATAAAAGCGGCTGGAAGCCGTCAATGTTGGTGGGAAAAGTCCAGCTCGTGCCGTTGTAGGTAAGGGCGTTGCCGGCATGATCCACCGCTACACAAAAACTTGACGAAGGGCACGAGACAGAATCAATGATGACAGTACCGTCGAAAGTAGTAGCAGTTGACCAGCTCGTGCCGTTGTAGACCAAGTAGTTGCCAGTGCCATCCACTGCCACACAAAGGGTTCCAGATGCACACGAGACGGAAGTGAGCCAATTGTTACCGTCAATAATGGCAGGAGCTGACCAACTACCGTTGTAGGTAAGCGCGTCGCCCAAGTTATCCACAGCCTTACAAAAGGTTGCAGATACACATGAGACGGAATCAAGCTGGAAGGTGTCAATACTTACAGGGCTCGTCCAACTACCGTCGTATTCAACTGCATTTCCATTTACGTCCACCGCCATACAAAAGCTTGTCGTTAGACATGAAATGGAAGTGAGGGAATTGGTGCCGTCAATATCGGCATTAACATACCAGCTTGAACCGTTATATAAAAATCCATAACCGCGGTCATCCACAGCTCCACACATTATCAAGTTACCGGGGATACACGAGACGGAATTGAGGGAATTGGTGCCGTCAAAGTTTGTTCTCGTCCAGCTCGTGCCGTTGTAGACCAAGTAGTTGCCACTGTTATCCACTGCCATACAAAAGCTTACAGATGTACACGAGACGGACTCAAGCCAAGTGGTGCCGTCAATACTTGTAGGAGCCGACCAGCTTGTGCCGTTGTAGGTGAGGGCGTTGCCAGCACTGTCTACCGTCACACAAAAGCTTGTAGATACACACGAGACGGAATTGAGGGGATGATAGATTCTGTCAATGTTTGTAAGGCTGGTCCAGCTTGTGCCGTTGTAGGTCAAAGCATTACCGCGATTATCCACCGCTATACAAAAGGTTACAGAGGGACACGAGACGGACTCAAGCCAAGCGGTGCTGTCAATGGGAGTACCAGCCGACCAGAACGATCCTCCTGGCGTTGCTGCTCCGGCTGTTGTGGGAGTGAGGAGTTGTACAGCTGTGTTGATCCCAACAAGCGTTGATAAGGATACCACCACACAGAGGAGGTTTCTCAATACAAGCGGACGGCTGAGTTTTGAAAGAAATTTTGTACAAAACATGCCTATAATCATCAACAAATACCTCTTGTTTTACTAGGGGTATATCCCCCTAAAATAAGCCAGTTGAAATAGGCCAGTGAACTACTTGTTCCCTCTGGGTAACATTTCAATGGCCATCTTTCCTGGTACAGGAAAGATGGGTTGGATATGTACTATAACGAAGAGTGATGCGTCCTTGAATAGTTGTTGGAAGTCTTCCTGTTTCACCTTTTGTCTTTGGCGGCAGGTGGATTTGTTGGTCATGCTTCGACAGTTTTCTCCAGATCCATAAGGTGTTGCCATATAGCCAAATACATCATACATATGTTTGACTATCGAGTCACTACCGAAACCTATCCGTCTCGGCCCTAAATGGCCGGGATTTTTGTCATATTCCGCTAAATCTTATATTCGGCCTTCGCCAAGTTCCCTTAACGCATAAGTGGGGTGGTATTTGGGGGTTGATATATGTAAGTTTGCGGTTTAAACTCCGGCACATTCCCCAATACCGACATCGGCAACGTAAGGTCCGGTTTCATCAAAGTCGATATAAAAGCCTGGGTTTTCTTCCGGGGTAGGGAAGTTGTCCAAGTCCGCCAAGTTTGCGGCAACAGCCTTTGCTCCTCCTTGTCTTTGTAGCCACTCATGAAAAGATTCACCCAAGTTGCGCTCATCTGCAAAACGGGCGATTACCCTAACGGCAGCTTCAGAGGCATTTTTAGCCGGTAAGCGAAGAGCTTTTGCCCCAAATGTCGCCCCATTTTCATCCACATAACCACCCAGAAACATTTGATACCCGGGAGCGGACTGCCCGTGTGCCCTTCGTTCCGCCCCCATAAAGCCTATGTCTGCTGTATGGTGTTGCCCGCAAGAGTCAGAACACCCTGAAATGTTGATTCTAACTTCACCTATTTCAGCCAGTCCGGCCTCTTCCAAAGCTCTGCTTATGTCGGTAGCCAACCCCCGTGACTGGGTTACCGCCAAGTTGCAAGAGTCCGCACCCGGACAGGATACTACATCTCTGGCTAACCAAGCACATGGTGTACTCATCTTTATTGCATCCAAGCGTTTGAACAGTGTCGGGAGTTGTTCAACTGTCAGGTTTTTGAACACGAGGTTTTGTCGTATCGTGGTGCGTACCTCAGCTTGAAGCTCACGCTGAATATCTGCCAGTTCAGCGAACTGTTCAGATGTTATATCGCCAAGTCGTATGTGAGCGTATGCCGAAACCTTTCCACTGGGTGCCATAATTACATTGTAAGATAACCACTTCTGGTAAGGATCGGATGGACTGTTTTTGTCGTCCCGAAACGCTATTGGCTGAGAATAGGCATCCGGTACGGGGTTGGCCGATGTGAGTTCTCCCGGTAGATTGGCGGCCGGCGGAACAGGTTTTTCCGGTCCGAGATTCACCTGTGCGTTAGGTTCATCTCCCCATTTTTCCACCAACTCCGGTATCCCGCCCTTCCAAGTTACCGAAGCTATTAAAAACTTGCGTTCTTTTAGTATTCTCTCCCGTAACTCTTCAATTCCCATGGTGTCAAGCAGCCATTTCATCCTTGCTCTTATCTTGTTATCTCGATTTCCATAGTGATCAAAGGTGCGCAAAACAGCTTCCATCGTCGGCAGCAGGAGTTCTCGCGGGGTAAACTCCTCCAGTACCTGAGCGGCATGTGGGGTAGCACTGAGGCCGCCGGCTATGAATAGACGGAACCCCTTTTCAAGCTTTCCTTCTTGTGTTGTTCTTGTTATGGCAACGACTCCTATGTCGTTGAAAGCACCTTGCGCACAGTCTTGCACACAGCCCGAGAAGCTGATCTTAAACTTTCGCGGGAGTCTTTGAGAATAGGGATTACGCAAGAAATGCCTGAACGCGGCTTCAGCCCACGGGGTAATGTCCAGCACCTCCAAAGGACATGCTCCCGCTAAATGACAACCTGTTATATTACGTACGGTGTCTCCACAAGCCTCCCTGGTGGTAAGTCCGACGCTTGCTATGTCCCGCAACAATGATGGTACGGTATCCAACTTTACGAAGTGAAACTGTATATTCTGCCTGGTTGTTATATGCCCCCAGCCTCTTGAATACTTTTGTGCCACCTGTCCGAGCATCTCCAACTGTTCTGGACGTACCCCGCCGTATGGGAGCTTCACCCGTACCATGTGTTCATTGTCTTGACGTTGCCCGTATATACCATTGTTGAGTCTGAAAATCTTAAAACTGTCTTCATCTAAGGTTCCGTCACGATAGGAAGAGAGCATCTTTTCAAATTTTTCGACATCTGCAAGTTCAGCAGGGTATGAGCTGGTTGGGACAGCTTCGCTTGATGGCAGAGGGTTGTTGGGGGTGGTTATCTGGTTTTTTGAACTGGCGTTGGTATCATCTGATGTTTTTTCATTTATGGCTGTAGTTTTTGTCATTTTCTCTAATATCTCCGTAGTTGTAATTATGACTATGTAGATCAATTATTACATAAATTGGATGTGTTGTCAAGAGTTTTTCACTTTTTACTTTAAACTGCACGTCATCGATACCATTTGGTAACTTTATGTACTGTTGCACGGCAATTTTATGGGCATTTAAGATGAACGGAGCATCTGTTAGTACCTGCCACTCAACAAGTTCCCGCACATTCCCAGACAGCAAAATAACCAAAGGCATGAAGCTGTCACACCGCTTTAGTATAGTGGTGATAATGGTTGATAAATGCCTTTGGGAAATGATTAATCGAGTGCTCAAGTGAACCGGCAACCGAAGCTAATGTCACAGGAGTTGCTGAAAGACGCACTTGCATTTCCGACGTACCCCGCCGGAGATGAACCCGACAGAGATGAAGCCCAGAACCGTGTTTTGCTGGAAGATCTTGATGAGTTTCAGTATCAAGCTGTTACCACAGCCAGTATTCCACTTAGAATTTTAGCCGGTGCGGGTTCAGGCAAGACGAGAGTGTTGACTCGTAAAATAGCTTGGCGTATTCGGCAAAATACCGCAAAACCCTCCCATGTGCTCGCCATCACTTTTACCCGTAAAGCGGCAGGGGAACTGCGAACACGCTTGAAAGATCTGGACATATCCCAAAAGACTACGATAGGCACTTTTCACTCTGTTGCGCTGGCACAACTTAAAATATTCTGGTCTGATCATAACATTTCGCATCCTAGAGTAATGGCAAGCAAGAGTAAACTTCTGTCGGAACTGGTTGCATCTCAACAAGCTCATTTTACTCGTGAACAAACAGAACAAGCGGGAATCGCTATGAAGACCTCTGAACTATCCGGAGAAATTGAGTGGGCTAAAGCGCGGATGCTAACTCCAGAAAGTTACTATGCCGCAGCATTGCGTGAGGGACGGAGTCCTACCATAGGAGTCTCCAAGGTTGTCGAACTTTATGACTCATATGAGCTTGCCAAAAAGAAACGTAACTTAGTTGATATGGAGGATATACTTGATCAGTGTGCTGAAATGATTGAGCATAACAGTTTGTTCGCTGCCGGTCAACGGTGGAGATTCCGTCACTTTTTTGTGGATGAGTTCCAAGACGTCAACCCCGCTCAGTTCAGGCTCTTGAGAGCATGGGTAGGGGATCGAAAAGATCTTTGTGTTGTCGGTGACCCCAACCAAGCGATTTATTCCTGGAACGGCGCGGACCCTTCTTTGCTGGATAATCTGGGGCGTTGCTGGCCTTCAATGGAAACTGTTACCCTCCCTAAGAACTATCGCAGTACTCCTCAGATAGTAACTGTAGCTAACCGGGTCAAGATTAGAGCTGATATGGTTGTTTCCGGCGGAGTTGTCTCCGGCGGGGTTGGTGAAGGCAAGCCCAAAACAGTGCGCGATGGTGGGCCTATTCCGACCTTGACTTCTTATGTGAACGACGTTAAAGAGGCAACTGGAATTGCCCGATTGCTCCGCTGCGCTTGGGCAAGTGGGTATCCATGGTCTGCCATGGCTGTGTTGTTTCGAACCAATGCCCAGTTGTTGTTGGTACAGCAAACTCTAAAAGAAGCCGGTATTGCTTGTAATTGCGGTAATTCAGCAACGTTTATAAGGAAACCTGAGGTTTTAGATATATTGCGTGAGTGTAAGAAACTCAACAGCGGCTCTGAATTTACAACCTGGTTGGACGACGTATCCTTTGATGCCTCTTGCACTGACGTATCGGATACCCTCTCGGATACTCTGCAATCAGTAGTTTTTTTGGCTCGTGAGTATATTGCGACTGAAGAAACTCCTACAGGTAATGGGTTTTATGATTGGGTAATGACAGCGGCTTCGTTGGAAGCTGTATCGCAAGATAAAAATGCGGTTGAACTTGTGACATTCCATCGTGCTAAAGGTTTGGAATGGCCGGTAGTATTTTTAGCCGGTTTGGAAGATGGATTTCTCCCGATGTCTCATGCAAGGACAGCTTCAGCTGTGGATGAAGAGCGAAGGTTGCTTTATGTGGCTGTCACAAGAGCTGAAGAAGAGTTGCACTGTTCTTGGGCGCAGTATAGAACCATCAATAAACGCACGATATCGCGACAACCTTCACCCTGGCTTAGTGAGATAGCGGATGCTATTGATGCGATGGAAGGGGATAGGCAAGGTGGGCAAAGTCAATCAAATCTGTCCAAGTTTATTGCTGATGCTCGTGCCAGTTTGAATGCTTCGCGCACAGACAGTTTTAACTCTAGACCATCTGTGGTTTTGGAACGTCTTGCCAACGAAGAAGTTTTGAAGTTACTTCGTGAATGGCGTGCAGGGATGGCTCGTGTAGCATGTGTCCCTCCGCATGTGATAATGCATGACTCAACATTGGCTGAGTTGGCATGTGAACTACCCACCAACAATGAGAAGCTTATGGGGATAAAAGGGATTGGACCTATAAAAGCAATGAGTTTTGGTGAACAGGTATTGGAAATCATCAAAAAAGGTATCTCGTAGGTCTTAGTTTGCTGTGTTGAAAGCATTCTGTTCGGGACAGGTATTCGGGGTTCGCTATGGAACCGGAGTTCCTTGGGTGTTGACTTTACCCGGGTGGCAAAGAACCCATCAAGACTTTGAAGCCGTTTTTGCACCCGCTGCGGGAGATGGATCGGGTGATACGCCAATAGATGCCATAGTACTTGACCTGCCCGGATTTGGCAATACTCCTCCGCCTTCTGTTGTTTGGGGAACTCAAGACTATGCCGACTTAGTGAAAGATGTACTTGATGAATGTCAAGAACGGGTGGTGATACTGGGACATTCTTTTGGTGGGAGGGTAGCTCTACAGCTGGCCACAGCTTTAGAGCACAGGGTTTCCGCATTGATATTAAGTGGTGTTCCGCTGCTTCGCCTAAGACCTATCTCTGAACCATCGTTGTTGTATCGCCTTGTACGCAGGTTGTATTCATCGGGGTTTTTATCTGAGCAGAAAATGGAGAAGGTGAGGCGCCACTATGGTTCTGCTGATTACAACGCAGTCCAAGGGATAATGCGTCAAGTGTTGATAAGGGTGGTGCAAGAAAGTTATGAAACTCGACTGCCGTCATTGACCTGCCCCGTAGAACTTGTATGGGGGAAGGATGATGACCAGACTCCTTTGGAGTTGGCCGTAAAAGCAAAAGAGTTAATCCCGCATGCTCATTTAACCAGCTGCGAAGGTGTTGGGCACCTTCTTCCCATTGAAGCTCCGCAAGTTTTACGTAGCGTATTGTTACGCTATAGTGATAGGTTGACCAATCAGTGAGGCTATACTGGTGGGTCCCCGCCGCATGCTGCCTTGGGGCTTTGTTTCCTGCGTTACTGCGGTGGGCAAGAGTTGCACAACGTGAACATTACATTACAGGCAGAGTTACACTTTTTGCCTGGAGATGGTGGTCATCGGGTATATTGAATTTGCTTCTCGCCTTGTTGGGGCTTTTCTGCCTTTTTGGTACTGCTTTTAATGTTTTCCCCTTAGTTTTAGCTGTTCTGGTAGCCGTGATAGTTGCTGTCGGTCCTGTTGGGCTTTCCATCAAGGGCAGAACCGGAGCTGTTGTATGGACGCGTAGAATGCGTATCTTAGTGGTTGTGTGGGGATGTTTGACTATATATATCTTCTTTGCCGGAATATTGTATAACAAGTTGTTATTTGGAGGAGCAATAAAGGTGAACCTAATACTTTTTGTGCTTGGCTTAGCCGCTTTTGGCGCTCCTTTTGTTATGGAGATTGCGTTGGTTCTCACAGCCCCTTACGAAAGAAGAGTTGCGCGGAGTTTTGTTGCCGAAGCCAGTATCAAATTGAAGAAGGTATCTCCTTATGTGATAGCTGTTACCGGTTCTTATGGCAAGACAAGCGCTAAGAACTACATTGCTCATTTGCTGAAAGAGAAGTATTTTGTGTTGGCTACTCCGGCCAGCTTTAACAATAATGCCGGTTTAGCCCGTTCAATCAATGAACAGCTTATGCCGTCCACCCAAGTATTTGTAGCAGAGATGGGTATTTATGGTCCGGGGGAAATTTCCGCTATGTGTACTTGGACCGAACCCAAGATATCTGTGATAACTGCCATAGGTCCGGTCCACTTAGAGAGGATGAAGACCATGGAAAGAATAGTCTCTGCCAAGGCTGAGATATTAGATGGTGCATCAGTGGGGGTGCTCAATATTGACAACCCTTATCTATCCAAGTTGGCGAACGAGTTGGAAGCTGCTTTGGCGGGGCGTGAGCCTGAAGAGTTTTCCGGTGGCATTCTCGGCTCCGGTAACTCAAAAAAGTTTAATATTCCAAAGAAAATAGTCCGTTGCTCAACAAGGGATATTTCTGTTGATGTTTGTGTCCTTCGTGTCGGTTCGGAAGAAATCGAGCACTCTCCCGAAATCGTCGAATCTTTGAAAATCCAAACTCTTGATCTGTATGAAAGAGGATCGTTGGTGGCGAAGAGCTCTTGTCCTTCAAATATTCATTTGTCAAATATTGCATGTGCTATAGCGGTTGGGTTGGAAATGGATATACCATGGGAAAAGATTGCAACATTGCTTCCTTTGATACCCGAGGTGCCCAACCGCCTTGTTATCTCCCAAAATCAGAAGGGGGTCACTGTTATTGATGATACCTACAACTCTAACCCTACGGGCGCCAAGTCGGCTTTGGATTTGCTGGGTAAGCTGGCCAACTCGGCGGCAAGGGAAACCTCCGAAGTGAGCCGTTGTGTGCTTGTAACCCCGGGTATGGTAGAGCTTGGTAAACGTCAGAAGCAGGAGAATTTTCAGTTTGCAAAGCTTGCCGGTGAAATAGTTACTGACCTGGTTGTCGTGGGGCGTAGCAATAAGAAAGCTTTGATTGACGGCATAAGAGCGACTCGGATGGACGGAACACAACCAGATGGGCCGCAAGTTATAACTGCCAAGACGTTACCCAAGGCGCTTGATTGGGTGCGCAGAAACTTGATCCAAGGCGACGTGGTTCTTTATGAAAATGATCTTCCTGACCATTTTCCCTAAGGTGTGCCGTTCTGTCTTCCCGCTTACCTATTGTGGCTAACTTAGCGAGGAGTCAAGGACATTATATCCTTCTATTCAACTGTGCTATCTTGGTAGTGTGAATAGTTTTTCGTCTGTAGCTGTGATATTTGGCGGCCCTTCGCCTGAACATGATGTAAGCATACTTACAGGGCTTCAAGCAGCGAGAGGGCTAAAAAGTGCCGGTATGACAGAACAAATCAAGGCTTTTTACTGGGCGAAATCCGCTCAGTGGTATGAAGTTGATCCTTTTGTCGAAGCAGAAGCTTTTTTACAGGGACTACCCGACAAAAGCCGTAAGTTGAACTTCTTGGCAGTGCCGGAGGGGGGGTTTTTCTATGAAGGTGGTTTTGCTGGTTTTGCTAAAACTGTCAGCAAAAAAAAGTCAATAGGGGTAGATGTTGTTCTCAACTGTTGTCATGGAGGACCCGGTGAGGACGGTACTTTGCAAGCTGCACTGACTTTAGCTGGAGTACCCTATACAGGACCTTCGGTTGCTGGAGCCGTTTTAGGCATGGACAAGATGTTATTTTGGACATTGGTCCATTCAGCAGGCCTGCCCGCTTTACCGAGAATATCCATACCGCCCATACAGCGGGGGGAGAAGGGACAGGCAAAACAGGATCCAAGTCAATTAAATGAACCGGAGGACATAGGGTTTTTTGGGGATATAGGACCTTTTATAGTAAAGCCCCGTTTTGGCGGTTCTTCGATTGGCATAGAGGTAGTTGAAGATTTGGATACAGCTCGTGCGCTGGTTGCTTCCACTCCCCATTTCATGCAAGGTGCTGTTGTGGAGCCGTACCGCAATGAGCTGTTTGACTTACAGATTGGGGTTAGGACATGGCCCAAACTGGAGTTCTCAGCTATTGAGCGTCCTTTTCGCGCTTCTTCCAACTCTGTTTCTTTCAACTCCGGGATTCTCGGGTACGCCGACAAGTATGTAAGCGGTGAAGGTATGTTAACTGCTCCAAGGGAACTTCCGGCCAAGTTGTCGCAAAGTCTGGAACATCGGCTGCTTGTTCTAGCAACCCGAGTCGCTTTGCTATCCGAAGTGCGTTCTGTGGCCAGAATTGATTTTCTTTCTGATGGGAATGAACTGTATATAAACGAAATAAACACCATTCCAGGATCGTTAACCAGGCACCTGTGGGTGGATCCGCCTATTTCCTTTGAGGACATTCTCAGTGATATGCTATCTGAAGCAATCTCTATTCCTATGGGCATGAATATGTATACAACTCAAGGTGCGGATGGAACTGCTCTTAGAAAGGCGGGATCTATTGCAAGTAAACTGGCGTAAAAATAAGTGTATAAAATTATTGTATGGCGGATATAAAATATGAATAGTCAAGACATTATGAATGAAGGTGAGGAGCTTGTGGCTGAGATACGGCTCCATTGGGTATTTATTATAAAACCCTTTGCACTCTCTTTGGCTCTGATAGCTTTGAGCATAGCGATATTTGTCCTGTTTCCCAAAGCACCTATATATGTTGCCATAGTGCTTGGTGGGTTGGTAGTGTTATCCGTAATGTGGCTTTTGGTCAAAGCGGCTAAATGGCACTCAAAAGTTTTGCTCGTAACATCCAGTCGCCTTATATATCAAGAGGGAGTCCTTTCAAAAAAGGGACAGGATTTCCGTTTGAGCAGGCTTAATGACATCTCCTTCTCGCAGCCTTTTTTCCTGCGAATTGTTGGCGCGGGAACTCTTGTTATAGAAACCGGCGGTGAACAAAGTCAACGTAGATTTTCACCCATATCGCGACCCAGAGAGGTACTAAGCTTGATTAATGAACAGATAGAGGCACAAAGTCAAGGAGGAATGGTAGCCAGTGGGCACGAAGGTATACATCCCAACAATGTTAAAACCATTCCTGAGCAGATTGAGCAACTCAATGAACTCTGTGTGAAAGGAATAATCACAAGAGAAGAGTTTGAGTCAAAAAAAGCTCAGTTGTTGCAACGTATGTAGCTGCATTCGTATATACGAATGCTATGAGTTGTTTGTTGTAGAGTATGCTTTTCCTGAAGCTGTTACCTTCCATGACCGCACCGGAATGTCTCCAAGATTGACCGCCCCCTGCTTTGCCAGTGCCACTACACACCCGCCAAAGCCTCCCCCGGTCATTCGAACACCGTATACCCCGGGCAACCCACGCAAGATGTCGACGAGTTCATTTACTTCCGGAGTGGAAACTTCAAAATCTTTTATCAAGCTCAAGTGACTTTTGTTCATGATTTCGCCGACGTTTCTGAAATCATTTCTGCCCAGGGTATCCACAAAATTCAACACCCTGTCATTCTCCGTTATTATATGTTTTGCACGCTTATAAATAGTAGAGTCTTTTATGTTTTTTTTAACAGACGGAAGGTCTTTTATTCCCAAGTTACTTAACGGTCCTACCAGTTTGGTAGCTGTTGCACATTCTTGTTGCCGCAGCGCATAACCACTTGCACTGAGTTGACGATCCTTACCTGAATGTGCGACTATAACTTCTACATCTTCGGGTATCAGAACTAGTTTTGTTTCAAGAGATGAGAAGTTGACCAACAATGCGTGGTTTTCGACTGCCGATACAGTTATCAGCTGATCCATCAATCCACACATTACTCCGGTAGCTTTGTATTCAGCTTCCCGACAGAGTTCAGCCAACTTCAAGGGTTCACCCTGATATCCGAAGGCCAGTGCCAGGGCGATCTCCAGTGCCGCAGAAGATGACAGCCCTGCTCCTATAGGCAGGCTGGAAAACACGTAACCGTTGCCGCCACTTATCCCATTTCCAAATAGTTCATCTTGTTTCAATAACTTATCTCGCTTTAATTGACCGCCACTTGATCTGGTTTCGTGAGATGAAGATTCAGTTATCATATACAATATAGCCATCATGTATCTTGCCCAGACAGGTTTCAGTTTTGGCAGTATGTAGTGCATATAGTCATGCTTATTTACGGCAAACTGTAACAGTTTTATTTGAGTACGCTGGTGATCATTGGCCGAGGTGAAGTCAAGAACCTCTCCTCCGTCAGGCCTGAAGATAACGTTCGTCCCCATATTGATTGCCATTGGCAGCCCAAAACCACCATTATAGTCTGTATGGTCACCTATGAGGTTGACCCGGCCTGGAGCGTAAGAATGAATCAATAGCGGATGAGGTTATCTAACTTATTGGGCTTGTCGGGTTTATAATGCCCGGGTTTATAATGCCCGGGTTTATAATGCATGGCGAACCACCGAAAGATCGCCCTTACGGAGACCTTGTATAATGTCGCGATAAGCTTGTCTGGAGTCATTTCCCATTGAATCTGTCTCTTTCCATCTTACCCCTCTTTCCCGATCAATACCGAAGATACCAAAACGCGGTTCGTAACTTCCCCATTCGTAGTTGTCTACAAGGCTCCAATGCCAGTATCCAGTGATCGGTATGCCTGATTCTATTCCTGCTACAACCCCGGCCAAGTTCTCTCGCAGATATCTTGGGCGGTCCCACCCGTCCAGGCGCTGATAGGCACGTCCCTTTTTTACTCTGTTGCACAGTCCGTTTTCCACTACCCATACATCCAAATCCTTTACGGTATTTATTTCACAAAAAGTAGTAAGTCCCGCAGGGTCCGGCACGCTATCCCATAACATGGGGCGTAAAGTGAAGTTACGTTCTCCTGCTGTAGCGTGGCCGGGCAGTTTTATGCTGTTGCCAATTACCGGATCATAGTAGTCAATTCCCACAGCATCTAAGGTCTTATCGTATGGGCTTTCATATACTGCCTCTATTGTCTTTGGCAGTGCGGAAATGTAAGGATGAAATCTGTGAGCCAAACGACGGAATACGTCTTCTTTTACCCTTATTCCCATGGTATGGGTAGCAGGTAGTTTTGCATACCATTTGCGACGTTGTTCTTGTATCCACTCCTTTGCGTCTTGTTTTGCAACTCCAAGTTGCCGGAGCAACAGGACATCAATCAAAAAACGGTCAAGTTCATAAAGGGTGAATGAGCAACTGTTGGTGGTGACTTTAGCATGTGGCTGTAGATCGTGTATTGCTTGGTAAGCAAGCACATGAGCAGTCAGCATATTGTCCAGAGCTTTGTATACATGCCTTATATTGGTTATGCCTTTTATGCTTTGCAGTTCGCCTGAGGGTGAAAAAAGTCCAAATAAGTAGGTCATTAAAGCAACTATATTTATTTCGTTGATCGTTACCCACAATGAGCAACGGTCGGAAAACTGTTTTACTGCAGTATCAACCCATGCTTTAAACAGTTGAGGGGAGTCGTCATCAAGCCACAGATGTTCGCCAAGCCAGAGAGGATGAGTGAAGTGTTCCAAGGTAAGCAGTGGCTCCATGCCTCTTTCTTTACAGGCATCGATAATCTTTCCGTAATGTTCCAGTGCAGAGTTGTCTGTGACCCCCGGTTCAGGTTGACATCTGGTCCATTCGATTGACATCCTAAAGCTATTTATACCAAGTGACTGAGCATAATCCAGCTGTTCTTCATAGCGGTTCCAGAAATCAACTGCTATACCTGAAGGCTCAATTTTTCCTTTGTCTTCTTGTACCTTCCAGTTGTTTGCCGGTTCACCCGGTCCATTATATCCGCCTTCAACTTGGTATCCTGAAGTTGCCACTCCGAATAAGAAGTTGTTGGGGAGAATGTTTTTGTGTGATGTCTTCTTGGCCATAATAGTTTAAGACATTAGCAAAGTTATTATTTGTGTGCTAATCAAAACCGCCGTTATTATTTATTAACGTGTATATTTCATGACAAGACGACAGTGGAGATTTTGTGGATAACAAAAAGGAGTGTGTTGTACTGTGAGCGGTCCGTTGGAAGGGATACGTATAATAGAGATAGCCGGGATTGGCCCCGCTCCTTTTGCTGGCATGATGCTTGCAGATGCCGGTGCCGAGGTATTACGTATAGATAAGGTGGCGGGAGCGCTATCTAAAACGATGGAGTTTGATTTACTGAATAGAGGACGCAAATCTCTTGGAGTTGATTTGAAAAATCCCGATGGGAAAGAAGCAGTGTTGAAACTGGTGGCCCGAGCCGATGCTTTGATAGAGGGTTTCCGTCCCAAAGTAGCGGAAAAGTTGGGTATAGGACCAAAGGAGTGCCTGGATCGAAATCCCAAATTAGTCTATTGCCGCATGACCGGTTGGGGACAAGTCGGACCTTTGGCCGATAAAGCCGGTCATGACATCAACTACATAGCAGTTTCCGGCACTTTGGATGCCATCGGTAGGGCCGGAGAACCCCCGCTGCCCCCAATTAATTTAGTGGGAGATTTTGGCGGCGGAGGAGCATTGCTGGCATTTGGCGTGTTGGCCGGACTGTTGGAAACATCTCACTCAGGTAAAGGGCAGGTAGTTGATGCTGCAATGGTTGATGGGGCAGCTTTACTTGCTACGATGATTCACAGTTTTAGGGCACTTGGCTGGTGGACTGATGAGCGGGGAACAAATCTGTTGGATACCGGCGCACCATTTTATGAAGTTTATGAGACCAAGGATAACAAGTGGATTTCTGTCGGAGCCATAGAACCTCAATTTTATGCACAATTAATAGAACGTTTGGGGTTGGATCAAGATGACAGTTTACCCCCCCAGATGGATCGTAGTCATTGGCCTGAAATGAAAAAAAAGTTTGCCGCTATTTTTAAAACTAAAACCCGCGATGAATGGTGCAAAGTCATGGAGGATGTTGATGCGTGCTTTGCACCCGTTCTCTCCATGGCTGAAGCACCTAAATATCCTCATAACCGAGATAGGGAGGTATTCATAGAATCCGATGGGGTTGTACAGCCGGCAGCCGCACCCCGTTTCAGCCGTACTCCTTCTTCAGCCGGACCGCTGGAGAGGTCATCCGGCGAGTCGTTGCCAAAGAAGTCTAAAGAAGCTGTTTTCGATATGTTGTCAAGTTGGGGTTTTGATTTAGAAGAGGTAACGAGACTGGTAAACAACAATGTCATTGCTTGATTTTCATCAGGCCTGGGCATGGGTGGTGATTATAGGAAATGGTATGGCAGGCGTATGGGCACTTTGTGCCATTAAGTTTGTATCACTCAAAAGAAGAGCTTTGTGGTGGTTTACCTTTTTTGTTCAAGCAGCTGTTTTTGTTCAAGTAGGTACAGGTATTGGACTGGTATTGCCGAAGCATATGAAACCGCCGGCTTTTCACCCGTTTTACGGTTTTTTGGCTGTTATTGCCGTCGGTATTGTTTATGCCTACAGACGCCAGTTGGCGCGACGCTTGTATTTGCTTTATGGTCTTGGTGGGCTTTTTATAATGGGTGTTGGCATAAGGGCGCTGATTACGGCTAAGTGACAGCGTAACTGTTGTCGGTTGAAAGCGGTTAAAGGTTTACAATAGGACAGGTTAGTGTATGTGCTATTCCGTCCAGAACTTGTATGCGACTTACCACCATTTTCCCCAGTTCATCAAGACTTGATCCTTGTGCTTTGATTATGATATCATAAGGACCGGTTACCACTTCGGCTGATATGACACCACTGATATTTTTAGCTTGTTTTGCCACTTCGGCGGCCTTTCCTGCTGTAGTTTGGATAAGTATATAGGTGCTTGTTGTCATTAACTATTTAATATTAGCAGTATTAATTGCCAAAAGACAAGTAACATAGTTCAAGTGAGCTTTCGTACTTGGCATAAGAGTGCCACACAACGCCTATTAGATTTTTTCAAGGATGCTTTTGATCAAAAAAAGCCTTTGGGTCGCTTGACGCTCACCCATGTATTTATGATGGCCGGAGATACTTTAGTGACCTTTTCGTTAGCAGGTTCACTGTTTTTTTCACTATCTCCCAATGCAGCCAAGGACAAGGTAATGCTGTACTTACTGTTTACCATGGCTCCATTTGCAGTTGTTGCTCCCTTTTTAAGCCCTTTGTTGGACAAAGGTAAAAAAACCAGACCAACTATCGCTTTTTTGTCTGCGATAGGGCGTGGGGTTCTCTGTTTGTTTATGTCGTTTGACTTGAAGAGCTTCCTTTTATTTCCTGAAGCTTTTGGGATCTTAGTCCTTTCAAAACTTTATTTAATAACCAAGAGTTCGTTGGTGCCGGCTACAACATCAGTTGATGAATTAGCCTCTGCCAACTCCAGGCTGGCCTTGTTAGCATCGTTGGGGGGCTTTCTAGCGGGAGCTGTTGCAGCCGGAGGGGTAAAAACGGTTGGGGCCGTGTGGGTATTGCGCTTAGACATATTGCTATATCTACTGGCAGCGATTTTAGCTGTTCGACTTGTGGCAAAAATACACCTGCCGCGAATTCGAGCAAAAGGAGAGGTCGGGCGTGAAACAGGACCACAAGTTGTCTCTCAGGCAGGCAGTGAGGCAGTGCCTGAACCTGCTATACAAGCCGGGGAGCAGGTTGAGCCTTTGGCTTATCCGGAACAGACGCATCGCAAGGTTCCTGCAGAATCAATTTTAGCAGGTACATCTATGTCTGTTTTGCGAGGATCTACAGGGTTTCTTGCTTTTTGGATAGCTTTTGTTTTAAAGCGCGAAGATGCTCCTCTGTGGTGGTATGCAGTTATGCTGGCCGGGAATGGAGCCGGTTCTGTGGTTGGTTCTATGTCAGTTCCGCGTTTGCGTAAACTACTGACAGAGCAGCATATACTGTTGCTTTCCTTGATTGGGGTTACTTTTTCCGCCATTGTGTCATTTGTTGTAGGGGGACTGGTAATACAGCTTGTATTGATGTTTTTTACCGGATTTGGGGCAATGGCTGCCAAGCCTTCCTTTGATGCTTTAGTACAAAAACATCTGCCGCATAATCGACAAGGTAGAGCTTTTGCGCGTTTTGAAACCAGATTTCAGTTGGTATGGGTGTTGGGGGCATTGTTGGCATTATTGGCTCCCTTGTCTCTAAGTGACGGAGATGTTGTTATGGCTGTGGTAAATGCTTTGACCGCCGTGTCATATGTAACATCTCGTCGTGCTTTGGCAGAAGGCAGTGGGGGTGGATAGCGTATTGCTGTTATGAACTGCGTGAGGAGGGTGGCAACTCCCAGGACCTTCTCCAAGGACTTGTTTTTGGACCGCCAAGGCTTGGGGTAGTTCCGGACTTATGGCGTTTTAAGGCTTCCCACCAGTTGCTTGTGCAAGCATCAGCCAGCAAGGCAATCTCTTGTTCAATACGTTTTTCAAAGTGGACTGCGTCTTCGGTGTCCTTTTTCCCCTTCAGATTGCCGGCACCACTGCTGAGGGCTGGAGTAGTGGGAACAATTGGATGTCCGAAGACTACTTTTGTAGGGTAGCGATGTAGTTTGGTTGAATCTTTTGCCAAGATACGTCGGGTTCCGGAGATGTATACAGGCACTACAGGTATGCCTACTTTTAGAGACAGGTAAGCGGCACCGCCCTTGAAGCGTTGTGCCCATCCGTCGGGTGAACGGGTTCCCTCGGGGAAAATGATGATATTCCAGCCCTGGCGGAGCAACTCCTCTGCCAAGGCTGCGGAACGTCTGTTTACCTTGGTGCGTTCCATTGGTATTATGCCAAGAGCGAAGGACCATACCGCTGCTTTGAAGCGTTTGTCGAAAAAGTAGTCGGCAGCTGCCGCCACGACTGTTTTATGGCGGAACTGTTGTGGAAGGCTGCACAGCAGCAGTGGGGTGTCCAAATGACTTGAGTGATTTGCGACAAAAATAACAGGGGTGCTGACGTTACCCAGTCGATCCAATCCTTCCACTGTGGGCATTGCCACAAAAGACGACAACGGTTTTATTAACCAGTCCACCAGGGCAGCTCTCGCTATCCTGCTTGGTTTTGTCCGTGTCCATGATGTGTCATAATAAACACCAAGAGTTGGCTTGGGTGTGGGTTTGGCAAGTGAGCTTGGCCAGTTTGGTTTCCTCCAAGGCAGCACGGGTTCTGAGCGCGAAGAGAGCAGACTGCGCTCTATTAGATTGCTAAACTGAAAGATGGATTTAAGTCGCGAGTGAGATGTCATCTTACCTCTGTCAGCAGTAGGGGTGGGCAGTGTAAGTGGGTGATGCTTGGATTAGTCCCAACTATGTCGGACGCTATTTCAAGCCCGTCATCAAAAGAGGATGCCGGCCTGAACCCGAGCCTTCGTACAGCTTCTCTATCTCCACCAACAACAACGACTCCCCCCAGGTGATCCAAGGCATGTGCACACCAGTACCACATGTAAAAAGGATGCACTCCATGGTAAGCGTAGCTTTTGCGATACAGGTGTATATACCAAGGATCGACAGCGAAGGATTCTTCAAACTTTGCCGCCATCTCGACGGGATCTGTTGTTTGGCTTAGCACCTGTTCGAAGAAGTCAATATAGCTGGGATGGTGTAGCGGATTGAACTCCCATCTCGTAGGGTGAGTTATGATTACCACCCCACCTTGGCGGACCAATGGTTTGTTTATGTAGAGGTTGAAAAAATATCCCAAGCCCATAACCGCTACCAGTATGGGGTTCATGGTTGAGTTAACATTGTAAGGCCCTATGTAAGGCAGCCCCATCGTCAAGATGTCGGTTTGCCCTTCTACGACCATAAGTTGTTGCGCATGAAGGTTGTTGAGGGTTACTTGATGAACCGCCTCTACTTCCCCTGCTTGGACTGAGGTAACTTGATAGGGGGACTTGATGGAGTGAAGCACTGCTCTTGACGCACGGGGAGGCATCTTTTCAAGTATGTTTGAGGTGGTTATGTAGCGCACACGATCTGACAGTGACCACTCCCACTCCCTTTTTTGTAAAAATCCGAAAGCTTCGGGAAAGGTGTCAGTATTCAAGGTGGTTTCAATTTGGAATATCTTTATACCCGAGTTGGCTATTAGGCGTCCCATTCTCCAAATAGAGGAGTGCAAAGCAGATGAGTGCATATCCATCAATGAGCGGCTATGCAAGAGTGTATTAGGATTGTGGTGGTGGCGCATAGTTTTGTAGCTTACAAGACCGGTGCACATACTTTTATGCCCCCCATCCATGGCGGTTAGGTTAATATTTACATAAACGATAAGGTCAGAGTCGGCTGCTCTTTTGTTAATCTCCACATCTTCACCCGACTCCGTAGTTCCGATATGCGTTAGTTCATCTAGATTTTCGGCGTCATGTTGGCGAAGAAGCCCATGAGGAGCAAAAGCATCATATATTCGATTACCGAGAGCATGCCGCAGTTCGGGTTCTGTCATTCGCCTGTGCAGTCCGAGTGCCGCTATTAAAACTACATCATCGACTCCGGCCTGAGCCGCATAATCCAGCACAGCCTCAATTATTTGTTGGCGTATATCGGGGGATCTCATTGGCGGTAGAGGCAGAGAGATGTCGTCAAAGACTATTGTCAGACGCATATCAGGTTTTAAGAGATCCGGCAAGGGTTGAGAGTCTCCTGTGGGATTGAGAAGAGCATTATCAATACCATCTTCTATGTCGTAAAGAGATTCAACGGGTTCGGGCGGATAGATAATTCTGCTGCCCTTGGGTAAGCGTTGCAGGTAAAAACCTTCTCCGTTCCAGAATAAAGTTGGAGGGGTATTGCGGTCCGCTTCTAAGATTAATCCCGGTCTTGTGAGCCTCTGGCTCATGACGGTTGTTCCCGTTGTATGTTGCGCGGCTTTTTCCGCATATCAAATACTACCTTGATAGCTCCGCGTTGTCCTGCTTTAGCTGCATGTGCTATGGCATCTTCAAAGTTTTCCAGTCTGTACTTGGCACTGACCAGCCTTTCGAGGTGGTTTGTGACAACCACTTTTGTTGCTGTGTCAAAGGTTGTGGGTGAATACGTATAGGCTCCTTGCAGAGTTATCTCTTTGTACCATAAGGGGGCCATATCAATCCTTGTTTCGCCGGGCATACCAACCAATACTATCTTACCTTTGGGCGACACTACGTCCAAAGCATTTCGCAGAGAATCCCTACTTCCGACACAGTCAATAACTATATCAACACCGGTTGTCAGATGAGTTCCTGCCATCAATGAAGCGGTACGTTTACGTACGACCCTTCCTGTTTCTGATGGACTTATTATGTATTGTGCTCCCAACTCTTGTGCAAGTTGATACTGTTCGGGATATTTGGCTACTGCTATAATTTCAGGGTTTATTCCGCCCGAAAAACGTAGATATTGCAAACTGGCCAATACACACAGCCCCAATGTCCCCGATCCCAATATAAGTACTTTATCCCCATCGTTTATGTTTGCAGATTCGACAGCGTGCAGAGCACAAGCGGTTGGTTCTATCATCACTGCAGCTTCATCTGTCACATCGTCTTTTATATAGTGGAGTTGAGTTTTATGGGCTATCAGTTCTTCTGACCATCCGCCTGAAGTATCAGCACAGTAACCCACCATCATTCCGGGCTTTATATGCCCGAAAGCAACTCTTTCGCATTGGTTTATATATCCTTTTTGACATGAGTCACACGGTGGATTTATTCCCCTTGTTGCACAACCCAGCACTGCTTTTATGACAACCCTGGACTTACCCGCAGGCGGGTTGATGAGTTCGCCGACCACCTCATGGCCCGGCACAAAAGGAAAGCTGACCAACGGTTCAAACCATCTTGAACTTTTTCCAGCTAAAGCCGCCAGATCAGAACCACATATTCCCGAGAGTCTCGGACGGATTCGATACCAGTCGGAATCGGGCAATGAATCAGACGGTGAGTTGGGAACTGAATCGGGCAATCGCGGAGGTTCGGTTTCAACCAACCTGAGGGGGCCTACTTTGGCACCTTGCGTTGATCCTAAAAAATCCGCTCCGAATAAACTTGATCCTATGCGTGATGCTGCCAGGCGAGGGATATTTCGTTCAAACAGGAGTGCTTTCACTCTACCCACTCCAGTATTTTTTGAATAACGGTTTCTAACATAGGTGGCTTGTTTTGATCGTAACGTCCTGTCCATATGGGAAGAAGTGGGGTTGGACTGCCTTTGGTTTTAGACCAATATTCAACAGGCCACCCTTTTTTCTCAGCTATAGAGGCCAAACGCGGTTCAGGATTGACTACAACCGGGTATCCAACTGCTTCCAACATTGGCAGGTCACTTGCCGAGTCTGCGTATGCAACCGACTCTTTCAGTGACAGTCCTTCAGCTTCAGCATACTCCAGTATGAGGGCTACACGAGTTTGATCAATAGGTGGCGGTGTTTCCAGTTCCCCTGTAAATGTTGGTGTGTGAGGCCCGGTTGATAGGGATCCTCCCGGGCGGACTTTTCCGGTCAACCATGTCGAAACAGACATTGGCTCGGCGGTTTTGGACGGGTAAAGTTGTGTTGACATATGCGCACATATTATTTCGTCGAATAAGGGTTTGAGAGGCTCTACTATAAAATCTACTGCTCCTGTTACGAGTAGTGTTTTGTGTCCCAACTCTTTGTGTTGGCGAACCCGCCTTATTGCATCAGGGAAAGTCTTTGAAATCATAAGATTGTTCAGTAGTTCCCAAGAGTCGGTTTCCAGCTGCTCTTTTGAGGCGCCTTTGTAGTTTCGATAGAAATAACGCAAGAATTCACTTCTGTCTCTCTTGTCAATCAGAAACAGTTGTGGTGTTTGAAGAAGTAGTTGACCGGCCAGTCGTATACGTTTTATGGGGGGCAGATGATAAGTTGCAAGCCAAGCATAGGTTGCGACAACATTGGATGATATTAAAGTATTTTCCAGATCAAATACTGCAATATGGCGCTGTTTGGAAAGTACTGCTCTGCGTGAGCGTTCTGTTCTTGCCTGTTCGGTGTCGCGAGTTACTACAGAGCTGGAGATAGCGGCGACGGAAGGAGATGTCGGCACTCTTGCATTTTGCACTACAGAGGGTAAGTGTATCTGGTGTATATAGTGGTGCCAATCAACTATGGCGGGGTCAAAGCAGAACTCCTCTTTGTCATGCTGAGGTAATGAGTCGTATAACTCCAAGAGGCGATCAATACGAAACACTGCTTCAGTTTCCGTGTAAGCGCCGTACAGTTTAACGTAACCAAGTGCTCTTTTTAGAGTGGTCTTGGAGCTTTCAATACGGGCGAACACCTTCGAATATTCTCCTCGTAACGGCAGTTTTGAGACTATCCTTTCAGCTCCATCCAAAAGTTGCATCTTCCTTGCAAGCTGGGTTTGTACGCGACCCTTACCGGGGAACGACCACTCTGGTGGCGGTATTGGTTGTCCCGCCGAGTCATAAATGGGGTGCTCAGCGAACCACTCACGTACCATCTCGACCAGCTGACCGTATTTTAGGGGATTTCTGGTGCCGGATGCTACGTGATATATGGGCGGGGGTTTCAGCAGCTCAGGTGGCGGGCTTGCCGCAACGGCGAGTATTGCCGCCACCACCAGATCGACCGGAACTACATCAGTTACCCCCTCAATGAGTCCGGGAAACTCTTTGAGCAGTCCCTTACCGTAAGAAATAATCACAGGGTCACCCATTCTAAAGCCCCTGATCCATCCGGGGAATGGATCGGTTAGCGCTGACTCTATGATTGAGGGCCTGACTATGCTAATGGGGAGGTTGGTGTGTTGTTGTGCGAGAACATATTCACCAAGCGCCTTAGTGTATGCATATACATCCGGCCATCCCAAACTCTGAGCCCTACTCCGGCCTATATCAACCATGCGCTCATTGACCCACTCAAGGCGTAGCTGTTCAGTTTTTTGTGTCAAAAGCCGAGTGCCGGCGTTGCTAAGTTCAAAATGAGCTTTCTTGGCAAACTTCTTCAGTATTTCAGGAGTACGACTTTGCGCTTCAATATCTGAACGTGCACGTCGCGCCTGTAACAGCTCTTGTTTCCAGTTTAAGTTTTTAATTCTTGAATCGTCATAAAACAGTTCCTCATGTGCATACCCTTTTTGATTAGCCGCCACATAGGCTGTTGACACTGAGATTAGATGTGGCTGTGCTTGCATTCCGGTCGTTGGCTCTCTCCCCTCGGGTGCTGGCACTTGCGTTTCTATCACAGAGGCCAACCTGGATGCTCCCAGCATATTAATCTCCGCTGCTTGGTCCAGCGGAGAGTCAAAGTTGACGGTGGCGGCACAGTGTATGATCACATTGCAGCTTTTCAGTATTGATGCATCATGCTCAGTTAACCCAAGTCCATCTTGTGTAACATCTATTGCTATGGGAATCAAACGAGAAGCTATAGTGTCAGAGAAATTAGATCCGAGTTGATCTCTGAGCACATTGAAGCATTCGTTTTTCACCAGATCCCTTTTCACCCTTTCCGCCACCCCTTTTCGACCAGGGCGTATACCAACTACAACTTCGCATTCAGGTATGCAACGTAACAGCCTCTCACACAGTGCTGTTCCCAGAAATCCTGTTGCACCTGTTATGCCTATACGTTTTGTATTGAGAACTTCAACTATCATTCGCCCGGCGCATGCCCTTTATTATCTCTGTTGTTTTTAGCATCTTGGCTCATCTGTCTTATTTTTTTTGAACGTGATATTGGTTTAGGAGGAGTATAGCGCTTTGAAGGAGCCGGTGTCGATCCTGGACTTGAACGGCCACGGCGCTCAGATGAACGGGAACGATCGCGCACCTTCTCCGACATACCCTTTCTCTCTTCCAGGGCAGTCTGTCGGGCAGTTTGTGCCTCCTTGCCTAATCGAAATGCCCGCAATATGAGCCACCCTGCTAATGCCAAAAATGGTAAGCTTAATAAAAACGATATTCCAGTTAGTGCGAATCCTATAAAAAGAGCAGTAAAGCCAACCAAGGCCCTACGTGACAGCAATGTTGCAACTGCCAGTAAAGCTGAGATACCAAGTCCTATCAGAAGATAGTCAATAGCAGGCAGCTGGCCTTTTGCGGGGTGTTTTCCAAGGTATGGCACAGTCAGTACTACAAAGACAGCTGCTGATAAAAAAGCGCCGCCATAAGCAGCTATCTTTTCTCTCGGTTCCAGTTTGTTGACAGCTTTGGATGGACTTGGAAGATCCGTTTTCTTTTCAGCCATGCTCTAAGGTTAGTCGTTATTTGGTACAAATTTCCAGTCCGGGAACGGTACAATTCAAGCGGAACCCGTTTTGTTACCTGATGAGCCGGTTCACGATTACTGTAATTTCCCACTTTTGACCGGCAAAATCTCCCACCTTACGAGCCGGACCAAGGATACTTATCTTAAAATCCCGGTATTTTCAAAATAACAGGACATTATCTTTATAAGTTTCTGTCGTTCGCATAGCTTGATATTGGTCTATTCTTGATTGTCATGTTGGCAAAACAGGTAAAACTTAAAATTGACAGTTGTCATGAAAAGAGCGGAGAGGAAGCAGATCCGGATGGCGGGATAAAACAGCTGCTGGCTCCGGTCTACGGTTCTCGTTACATAAATGACCCAATTCCGAAATATGAACTGCCTTCTTCCTCCCTGCCGCCGTTGGTAGCTTATCAGCTTGTGCACGATGAGTTGAACTTAGACGGAAACCCTGCATTGAATTTGGCAACCTTTGTAACTACTTGGATGGAACCCGAGGCAGATCGTCTTATGCAAGAGGCACTATCCAAAAACTATATAGATGCGGATGAATACCCACAGACTGTTGAGTTGCAAAACCGTTGTGTGAACATACTGGCTAACCTGTTTCACGCTTCTGATTCCGCCGATTTCAACAGTGTCGGATGTGCAACCGTAGGTTCTTCTGAAGCTATACATTTAGCGGGACTTGCGTTGAAGTGGAACTGGAGAAAACGTAGGAACGGTGAAGGATTGCCAACCGATAAGCCTAACATAGTTATGGGGCACAATGTTCAGGTTTGCTGGGAGAAGTTTGCCCGTTATTTTGAAGTTGAGCCACGGTATGTTCCATTGAGCGAAAACCGCTATGTGCTGGGGGTTGAAGAGGCTCTTTCGATGGTCGATGAGAATACCATTTGTGTAGTAGGAATATTGGGCAGTACTTATACAGGGGAGTATGAGCCCATAGAGCAGTTAAACCAAGCGCTGTTGGAGATGAACAATAAGACTGGTTGGGATGTACCAATACATGTTGACGGTGCAAGTGGTGGATTTGTAGCTCCTTTCGTCAGCCCTGAGATTCGTTGGGATTTCAGACTTCCCTTGGTGCGTTCCATTAATGTATCTGGGCATAAATATGGCTTGGTGTATCCGGGCATCGGGTGGGTTATTTGGAAGGATGAATCGGATTTGCCGGAAGAACTGGTGTTTCACGTTAACTACCTGGGCGGCGATGAGCCGACTTTCGGTTTGAACTTTTCTCGTGGGGCGGGGTGTGTGATTGCTCAGTACTACAACTTCTTGCGTTTGGGTTTCCAAGGATACCGGGAGATTATGCTTGGGTGTCAGTCGGTAGCCAAGTTCTTGACAGATTCTATAGAGCAGATGGGGCGCTTTGAGTTTTTGTCAAAACAGACTGATCTTCCTGTGGTTTGCCTCAAACTCAAAAATACCCATTCTTACAGCGTATTTGATATTTCGGAAGAGTTGCGAAAACGCGGCTGGATAGTTCCAGCATATACCCTTGCTCCGAATGCTGAGAACATTGCGGTTCTCAGAATAGTGGTAAGGGAAGGATTCAGCGAAGATATGGCGGGACTGTTGGTGTCAGATATCAAAAAAGTAGTTACGTACTTGGAATCTGCCTCCCATCCGATTTCTAAAGTCGCCGAAGCTGGGTTTGCTACCCCTGAGACTACGAAGTTTGCTGCCGGGAAAACCAAGACCAGAGGAGTCTGCTAAAAATAGTTTATATGGATTCATTTTGTGTTGGATGTGGTAAGCCCCTTATTGAGTGTTATGGATGCCAAAGAGAGCTGGATCCACCTTACTTTTGTCCACAGTGTGGTAAACGGCTCACAGTGAAGGTTACTCCTACGTCAACTTATGCTCATTGTAAGATCCATGGTGAAATATCATCATAGCTGTCCAAGGTAGTGGTTTGATGACCGGTTACGAACTACTTGGAATGGGTGGTCGGGAAGTGTCGGAATAGTTACTCTTTATCCTATATTGGAAGAAAAAGTTAGGCGCTTTCCTCCCTTTTCCGCTGGGATGATTTTCCACTTCAGGTAATTGATTGTTGTAAAACCTGGACTATCAACAGGTCCGGGCAAGATATTTCTAAGTCGTATTGATTTAGTCATATATGCTTTAGTCAATGTTTTTGCTCGTTTTGGTGCGTACCCGATTTAAATGGACAGTGAGGGACCAAGTTTATATTGAGCGTTGTGAACTTTTAGTGTGAAGGTTGCCTCTACGCCGGCTCATGATCTTTGTGAGATTCACGATTGAGAAGGTGACTTCGCGTATCGTGAGGTATATCACGGGACTTATCGCTGAGTATATCGTGAGATGCCATCATAGTGGAGGCCGGCCACCAGTTTGCTTTTCCAAGCAGGATTACGGTAGACGGAACTAATAGCGTCCTTATCAAGAAGGTATCCATCAATATTCCCAATGCTAAGCCGGCCCCTAAAGCTTGGACCTGATGTGAATTGTTTGCACCAGCACCCGCTACGACCAGTACTCCAAAAGTTCCAGCCAGTATCAAACCGGCTGAAGTTATGGTGGATCCTGTTGCCGATACGGCTTTTGTTACTGCTTTGGTGAGGGGAAGATTATGAGACTCCTCTCTGATGCGTGTCATCATCAATATGTTGTAGTCTTCGCCGAGTGCCAGTATAAACAGAAACATCAGAAACGGTAAAAAGAAGGTTAAACCATTAAAGCCCAGTATGTAGATGAAGATTATTACCGACAGGCCCAGTGCGGCCAGGTATGAAAGGGCTACACTTGCCAACAGGTATAAAGGTGCAACCAAGCTCCTAAGCAGCAACATTAGTATCAGTCCCAGGACGATCAGCAGTATAGGTATTATATGCAACAAGTCTGAGGATGAGATCGCACTTACGTCATAAAGCGCAGGAGCTTCCCCTGCAACCCCTGAAGCGGTTGCTCCGGCTTGTTTCGCTATGTGGGTTACAGCGTTTCGTATTTTTGGGATATCTTGGACTGCTGCGGTGCTGGAAGGATCACCGCTTGTGAGTGCTACTTCAACTTGTATCGTGTGTCCGCCAGTAGCAATAAACGAAGAGGTTGCTCGGTAAGATTCATATAGAAAAAGAGCATTTTGTTCTGCCTTGACTGTTCTCAGCGAACCGACACTACCATCTGAAGAACCGGTTTTGTCCAGTAGTGTCGGAGGTATTATAGGGAGTCTTGCAGCGGGGCCCAGTCTCGCATGTAAAGCCAACAGCGTACTTGTGCTAATAAACTTTCCTATTGGATTTAGCGGTCCGACTGGGTTGGTAAACAGTTTTGGTACACGGCCTATTCCATTTTGCACTTTTTCGATAACAGATGGATTGACCCATACAGACTTGGAAAACTTGAATATGATATTAGTAGGGTTTATAGATGTAGTGGGGAAATCAGCTGCCAACACGGCGTTCCCTTTGGCTGCATCGCTTCCGGGTGGTGCTACTAAAGAAGAAGTTCCAAGTCCTGCAGCTTTATTGCCTAAAATACCAAAGGATAGGCCAGCTACAATCACTATCCCGCAAACCAATGCCATAACCGGCCGCTTGATTATCCAGGTAGCTATGCGGCCCCAATATCCATGCTTTGGCGGACCTTGACGCACTACACGCGGCCAAAAGGTGGCTTTTCCGAATATAGAAAGAAGAGCAGGGGTTAGTGTGGTGCCGGCCAGCAACATAAGCACTATGCCGATTGCCAAAGGAACCCCCAAGTCATGGTATATGCCAAAAGAAGCCAACAACAAGCTTAACATTGCCGCTATAACGGTAGCAGCCGAAAATGTAATTGACTCACCGACCCTACTGAGTGCTATTTGGACAGCCGCCTTAGTTTGAGCACCTTTTCTCAGTTCCTCGCGTACACGAAATACCAGAAACAAGCCGTAGTCTGTCCCCGCACCAAGTATCAAGACTATGAGCAAAATCTCGGTAAGAGACGATATCTGTAAGATATTATGCTGTGCCAGTTCCGCTATTATCGGAGTTACTGTGTAGAGTACTATAAACGCCGGTATTAAAGTTAGGAAAGGCGCCAGAACGGACTGAAAAACCAGCATCAGAAGTATTAAGATGAACAGTATAGAGAATAGCTCCGCACGGTTTGAAGTTGTTGTCGATTGTGACTGCTGGGCGACTTCCGTGGCCAAGGGCCCGGCCAGATAAAAATTAACATCAGATGGTCTTTTGATATCGGGTTGGTCACTGGGGGTATGGTTAGTCTGGGAAAGCTGTTGCAAAACAGCTTGGTTCAACGCTGTAGCGGCCGCGATATTCATTTTCCCGAAGTTGGCAACTACCTTTATGATCATGGCATTGCGATTGGGAGAGATAGCCATCTGGTGTATTGATCTCACCAATGGGAGTTTTTTTATGTCAGTTTCCAGGTTGTGTATGGTGTTTAAGTCTTGAAGATTTAATGGTTGATTACCAAGTGATTTTCCGATAACTAATAAGGAGGTTCCGTTAACGGATTCAAGCGGTTTCGCCAAGTTGGTTGCTTTTACGCTTGGAGTAGAAGACGGAAGAAAGTTGCTGTTTTGTGTCTGAACCACGCTAGATAGCGAAGGTAAGAAGGTTACGGCAATAATGAGTCCCAGCCATAAGGCTACAACCAGCCATCTAAATTGTACCGATTTTTGACCCAGAGTTTCAAACAGTTTTTTTGTCATAGCCTTACCATTATTGCACACCTACTGCGTGAAAGTAGTAACACGGTTGGACAACCAAAGGCGGCGGAATCAGAGAGGTAGCGAACTTGGCTCCTTAGATCAGCATCGGCAGCTACTCAGACCGATGCTAAGGTTGTGTCCAAGTTTATAATAATATCCCGGCTTCCTTTCAAACGCGACTCTGCCCATGCAGATACTATATGATCCTGTGAAAACAGGATGATCTGGTGATTTTTACTCAGTTTATGCAGTAGGTCAAGTATGGCTTGCGTTCTTACTGCATCACACTGAGCGGTAATATCATCCAGCAGTAAAGGACACTGTTCCTCTGCCTTAGTCAACTGTTCAACCAGCGCCGTCCTGAGCAGTAAATATATCTGCTCCCGTGTTCCTTGCGAAAGTTGTGCCAAATTTCTCCAGTTGCCTTGTTGATTACTTATTTCCATATCAAATGCAAGGGGATCTACTTTAACTTTTATCCATCGTCCACCGGTAATATCTGTAATCCACTGTTCAATGTGGGCAGATAATAGTGGCGCTAAGCTGTTGTGTACCTTATCACGCGCAGCCTCAAGAAACTTAATTGTCAGATTTAAAGTATGTTCCAAGTTACGTAGGTGTTCCAAACTCTTCTTTGCACCCTCCAACCGTTCTTCGGCTTCAGCAACATTTAAAAGGTTGGTGACTTGGGTTTGTACTTCCATTTTTTGTTTCGTAACATTTAGTTCCAAATCCGCTGCTTTTCGCTTTAGAGTATCAATCTCCGCTCTTGTGGGAACATTCTTGGTCTTGAACTTAGCTAGTTCAATTGGATCTATTTTTTGGATAAGAATATCCGCCAACTGCCTCGCGGCCGAGTAGCGATTTTCCAGATCTCCTATATCACCATGCTCTAACAGTTGAGTTAATCTGGTGTATTCATGTACAGCTTTTTCATACTCCTTCAACAGTGCTTCCTGCTGTTTTTGCCAGTTGCGCAACTGGTCTACGAGCTGTTTTTGTTGTTCATAGGTGATTGATTTCAACATGTCATCTCCAAAACTGTTTGGCAAGATTTCACGTGCAACTTTGAAAAGCAGCTGAACAGCTTCGGTGCGTTTTTTATTCTCAGATAAAGCTGTCTCTTCAAGCTGGCGTTGAGTTGCAAGCTGAAAGGCAAGCTCTCGGGTTAATGTTGCCCACTGCTTACGTATTTGACACTGTTCAATGTAGGTTTCTGCACTAACCTCTATATCTTCTCCAACCATGATACCGCGAGACAGTAAAGCATCATGAAGATCTTTATAGGCGGTATTTTCCGCATCATTGTAGTTTTCTCTGCTACTACCTGTTGTGGAAGCTGTATTAGTTGTCGTATTTTGTATATTGACATTTGTATCCACTGCATTGCTTTGGGTTTGGATGGTCTCGGAATTGATGCTGTCTGGAATTAATAAAACAGTTATTATTCCCGCAATGCCAACTATGATCAAGCCAACCATAAGGTTACCCATTCCTGTTAGCACTAAACCGGCAACCGTAACTGTTCCTGTTATCCCTATCAGAGTTGACCGCAGCTGTTGGGGAAGCTTGCCAACTATTCGCTTGTACTGTCTTTTTATACCTGCGGTTGTGATTGATATTATTGTGGCTATTGATGCTGATATTGTAGCTTCAACCTCTATTTTAGCACGGTTTTCAACAACACTTGCCTCTGTTGCAGCCTCCGGCTCCGGCTTATTTTTTTTATATGTATCCAATGCGTCAACAACTGTGCGAGACGGTTCAGTGTCTCCTTGGGCAACCGGTGGCAACGAATCAAGTCTGGTTTGTAGTTCAGTTATCTTGGAGGCGGCGGATGGGGCAGAGGTGGTGTTATAGGCAGAGGGGGAGGCAGGGACAGAGGATTTTTCCCATGAGGCTATGGCATACCTAACCTGGTTTAATGAGTTGGAATTGTCATAAATGTTGATTATGCCCGGAGGTCCGTCGGGATATTTGGCATGCAGTTCGCGCGCTTCATTTAACTGTTCCAGCAGATGATCAGCTTCATCTTTTGCCGCGAGCGCTTCTGCTGTTTTAAGATTCTTATTGGCAAGCTCTAAAGCTTGGGAGAGTCGTCTCGCTTCAATATCAAGTTTAATGTAAGTCAATTGACGGTCTTTGGCGTCTTCAAGGTTTAAAGCCGCCTGTTTCACATTGTCTATAGCTACACTAAGCGGGGAGGCAGCGGTTGTATCCTCTTTGCCTATTTTTACTTTTTTGTACTCTGTTATGCGGGCAATTGCTTCTGTCGCTGATATATCGGCACTTGCGGAAGCTGCTGCACAGCGAATGTATTCGGCCAAAGATTCCGGCCTTTCACATATTGAAAATATGTCGGCTTGTCTTACGAAAGCAGTGGCTAAAAATGATTGGCGATCAAGCCCCAGCCACAGTGATGCATCAGCAGTTCCTTTGCTGGTTATTTCAGTTGATATGTCATTATTCAGTTTTGTGTCTTCAATTAAGGGAGTCGTTTTTCCGGTTAGATCACGCCAAATTACTACCCTTCTTTTGTCATTGAGTGTTATAACTGCTTGTACGACCCACTCATTTCCGTCCCAAGGATGGTATAAGTCAATAAACTGTTCTGAAGCATTTTCGCTCCCGTTTATACCCAGTGAGTTTATATTGCCACATAAAGCAGCATATATTGCGGAATGCCAAGTTGATTTACCGGCTTCATTTGGGCCAAATATCACTGTCATGCCTGGAGCAAAAGTAAGTGTTTGGTTTTTGAGATGCCCAAAACTTACAGCAGTGATCTCGTCAATTTGCACTTTAGTATACCTCCAAATCTATGCGATTTTCCAAAGCACGTAAGGCGGTAGAAATAATTCTGTGCTTTTCAGATTCACTGATTCCGCTCTTCGCAGTAACATCGCGTACAAACTCTCCTCGCACTGTAGGTTCTGTAGATATTAGTGCTATATCATAACCAATTTTCAAATTTCCTACCTGCACTATATAGGCTTCAACATTTGATGTGATACCCAAACTAAGGTTTTCTAAGTCGGTTCGTGGGTTGAATTCGATGGTTGGAGGTACTACTCCATATAGTATTACTCTTACTATGCCGGTGAGGTTACGCAAAGCCTCAATAACTCTTGTGCCGGCCTCATTCTTTGTAGTACATCCTGTTATGTCTATCATTATGTCATATACTTTGACGGGCGATACAGGTATTCGCCATCTTTGCAACTGTTTAGTATCCGTCAACTCAGCAATAACAACACCGCGGACGGTTTGAGTGTCGTTTATCTGCGTGGGTTTATTACTGTTTCCGTCTATCTCTCCCATTGGGCGGGAAGCATCTTCACTAAAAATACTTTCGTTGAAATTAAGTGGCTCGGGGTTACCTGCATAGGTATACCAATCGGCATCTTTTGGAATATGGAAATGTCCGACAAATGCATGATGGATTCCGGCTTGATGTACCTGTTCTTCTCTAAAGGGGGCGCAAAATGATTTGCCTTTATCTTGGATAGACATTTGTCCCTGTTCCGATCCGTGGAATAGTGCCAAATGTGTTCCCCCTCTATTGACTTTGAAGTTGTCCAAGAAACCATCTTGTTTAGTTGAGGTTTGGTGTCCAGCTCCCCAAATAGTTAAACCTTCCGCGATGGTCATAGGCTCAAGTGTATTTTGAGTAAAAATATGTACATTGGAAGTGAACTTCATCCTTTGATACGTACTGTACCGATTGTAGCAGTCCTTATTTCCGGGAGAGATATATATAGGTATAGGATTCAATTCCTCAAAACATGATTGTATAAACCGACTGGTATCTGGGGTTATATAGTCATGGTCGAATAAGTCTCCGCCACAAAGCAGTACGTCTACATGTTCTTGCCTGACCATTTCCACAATGCGTTTTAAGGTATTGCGCAATCCTTGACGGCGTTGGCTTGCTTGCTCGGGTGCAGCCCAAGTGAAAACAGTATCTAAATGTAAATCGGAGAAAAAAGCAAACTTCACGGGGATATTATACTCTAAATTGTTGCTGTGAAATAAAATTATATTACAAAATGCTACAAATATTAAAAGATAAAAACTGTTCAAAGATATAATATATCCTTGAACATACTGGACACATATTTAAAATAGAGGTAGATTTATTATTAATGAGTGATACTCCACAAGGACCAGGGTGGTGGCAGTCTTCGGACGGTAACTGGTATCCGCCGGAGCTGCACCCGGATCCAAACTATGTAAAGCAGTATCTGCCTGAGGTTACATCGCCTGCGGATGCTCCGGCTGGGACCACACCGCTCGCGGATGCTCCAGATTTTGGTTCTTATGGTTCTGCATCACCCGGTTATGATGCCCCTCCTGTTTTTGGTGATCAGTATTCACAAGGCAACTATGGCGGTTCTGGTTTCGCTGGTTCTGGTTTCGCTGGAGAATATCCCCTCGGCGAGTATCCAGGACAGCCGGGATTAGGACAGCCGGGATATACCCCTTATGGAGGAACGCCGGTGGAATGGTATACTGCCAATGGCCAACCTGTCATCTTTTCAGGGTGGTGGCGCAGAGTTGGTGCTACCCTAATTGACGCTATGGTTGTGTTTTTTCCGCTTTTCCTGATTTTCACCATTGTTATGCCACATTCAACTACAAAAACTCCAGTAACTACAACAACTCCAGATTTCGGACTTCCTATTGTGTTCTACTTGATTATACTGATCGTCATGGCCTTATACCAGATACTGCTACTTGGGAGCAATCGAGGCCAGACCGTAGGTATGATGGCTGTTGGTACCAGAGTAGTGAAAGCTGTTGATGGACAGTCGCCAATTGGATATGGTTCTGCCACATTGAGATACCTTGCTATCGCTGCACTTGGAGCACTCTACATAGTGGGAACCGTCTTGGATGATCTGTGGCCGTTATGGGATGCTAAGCACCAGACACTTCACGATAAGGTTGCCGGGAGCCTTGTCATAAGGATTGGCTAACAGGCTCAGCCGATAATTTCCAGCAGTACTCAGTCTATATTGTTATCCTGTTGCGATTTTAAACTGGAATAATGCTAAGGCGCTTGTGTCACTCGCTAAACATCAAAATAGGCAAACGTTGAATCTCGGTAGGTGGAGTCTTCATAGCTTTCCTCGGTCGCAAACCACTCTAAGTCGATTTTTACGGCTCATTTTTGGGTAACCTGATACACCGTTTCGCTATTTATCGGCTATGACAGATTCCACATATTGAACTAACCGGTGTAGCTTGTTATCAAACTACACCGGTCTAATCAAGCTAAGACCTATGACTGTTTAGCTACAGATCAAGCTGCACGAGCAAGAGTCTTCACTACCTCTGTTTCGGATGTTACCTTTGCATGTATTGAACCTATGGCCACCAGAATAATCAGTAGCCCTGCAAATACGAATGCAAGAATCGATACCCATAGTGCAATCTGACCGATTAGCCACCATCCCCATGCATTAAGCAACATGCCGCGAAGGGTCGTTCCTTCGAAGATTGTGCTTACCAACCCCTCGGCTTTTGCATAGGCCGGGCTCCCCTTAGGGAGTGCCATAGCTGCAGCACTTGCCTTGGCGTAAACACCGCCATATGGCATTTCGCTCAAGTGCACGGCAATGAAGTTATCAGCATAGACTTTAGCTTGTTCTCCATTGAGCAGCTGTTGTCCGGCATACTGTGAAACGGATGGTATCATGCTCGGGGTGATCTCGGTGCCAACCTTGGCGTGGGCAAACGCCGCCTTTGGTGGGAAGAATATATCCTGCGCCGCCAGCTGGTTATGAACTGTGCTGTTAGCGAAGGAGTATCCCCACATTGACAAGGCACCCACTAGGAGCATAACCAAAAGAAATATGCCACCACCTGCTGTTAATAGCTTATCCAATGTCTTACGTCTCATCTTTATTACCTTCTTTCATAAATTCCAAACAAATTTTCCTTTTCGGCATTGAGCTTGTTGCCTACTACTTAATAATTGTGAAGAAAGGATTTACTATATGCAACGGTAGTATTACCCCTTTACCTACGAAATTTTAAGTACGTAATTGTACATATTTTAATCCCCGTGTAGCTACGGTCAGGTTGCTGTTTATAGATTTCATGAGTCGAGACCAGGTTGGTGAAAATGGTTTCGTTTATGATCACATAGGTCAGGTGATTTATGTTATCGCCAGAGAAAACGACGCCTTAGCGGCAAACCAGAGATTATCGCATCAGCTGTCGGGTGCGAGATGACGTCTCTTCGGCAACTCTTCGTAGAACGCGTCCAGCACCGCCACGCCTTTGCATGTCCACTAACGGTGGATCATCCTCTTCGACACGTCAAGATACTCGGCTATTCCCTCGATACTTGGTGACCTGCCGAGGAAATGATTGTGTTGACGCGACTTGTCGTTGCGAGGCCGGCTTGCCAGCGACTCGTTTTGGTGCAGTTTCGATCATCATTCTTGTGTCCTTACTCGCCTTCCCGCAGTATAGTATTGAAACAGCTCGTATCGATTCATAACTCAGGCAATAGGAGACACGGTAAAACCACGGCTCCTCACGAACGTCCTGTCCGTTTGTCTGCTGGCTCGTCGTTTAGGCTGCGCCCGGCTTGGTGCCTTCAATCACTTCACCAGCCGGCAGGATGAGGTCGCTGAGTGACCAAAGGAGTTGTACTGTTCCTCCAGTGCCGAGGACTTGAGCGCTCTCGCCTGCTACCTTTAGGGTTCCTGTCCCACCGAACGCGGATTTCACCGACTGCTTCGAGTGTATGGCAGTCAATAGGTCCACGTCAGGTTGGCCACCGGCAACGCCAGGAATGACCTTGTGATTGATGATCGCGAGGCTGTTCAGCGATACGAGGGAGGACGCGTCGATTTCATTGGGTGCCGTGCCTTCCATGAGGAGCAGGTCTTCGCCTTTTCTTGCCAGGCGACAGTGCACAAAGCCATGGTCTCCGATTTCTATATCGATACTGGCAAGCTTTTTCGGAAATCCCCAGATTTCTCGCCCGGCGCAGAGAGCCGTATCGCTTGTGACATAGATTAGCGGGCAGTACAGCACAGGGGTGTCGTTGTACGTTGCTCCCACCAATATCACAGCTTCTTTGTAGGAGGCGATAGTGGAATCGGGGTAGTCAGCAAAGATTGTAACCTGCATAGGCGTCGGAGACGCAACGAGGCCGGTCGGCAGCAAGCCCTCTGGCATGGTGGCTGGTGGATTGTCGAGAAACGCCACGACGACTCTGGCGGCCTTATATAGATAGGGAGGCTCTGGATATAGGGGTGCGAACAGGGCGAATTGTGGCATCATGGTTGGAAACCTTTCTATTATGGCATTATCTTCATGTATTAGATATCGTATATCGACAGGCATGGTACTGTCAAGGCATATCTCGGCTTTCGCAGCTATTCTTTTAGCCAAATTATTCATAGTCCCTTCATATGGTGATTATTTTTTTGTCAAATATATGATATATATACCTCGCGAATAATGCGGACTGGTGATATAAATTGGATATATGAAGTTGTATCTCAAGGTTGGGTAGCAAACTCTGCAATCGCTTGGGTATTTAGATAAATTACAGCCACCCTTTGCGTCAGGAAAGATATCGCGGTTTCAGGCACTTGGCCCCCACAGAACGCTAAGATCCGCTTTACGAACTTTCGGATTCGCTCCCTCTTTATGCGTGGAGCAACTGGTTCCTTCTCATGAGCATCAATCCCTATCAGAACGCGAAGGCCCACATTTCCTCTCTGCATCCTGAAAAATCTTCCATCGAAACACGCTGGCACACCCAGAGGGCTTCACCAGGCCACCGACCTCCCACCGGGTACCCACCAAGGTGTTGATCAACCAACCGCCCATACAAAGCACCTAAATCTTCGGCAATCACTTATTGACAGACTATGTTGACAGGTGTCAAAGTCAAGAAGTCAGGACACTGCAACCGTAAAACGACAATAGACGGAAGAACGCAATTCTTTCAAGTTCATTCATAATCAAGATTTTGAGTATGTGTACTCATAGCCATTATTGTCTACCGCCACACAAAAGCTCGTAGTTGGACATGAGACGGAGAAGAGGTTGCCGTTGGCATCAATCTGTTGACCAGATGACCAGGTGCCGTTGGAGTAAGTGTACTCACACCCACAAAGATCCACTGCTATACAAAAGCTCGCAGTCGGACATGAGACGGATTTGAGGGCGTTGCCGTTGGTATTAATCTGTTGGCCAGATGACCAGGTACCGTTGGAGTATGTGTACTCATAGCCATTATTGTCTACCGCCACACAAAAGCTCGTAGTTGGACATGAGACGGAGAAGAGGTTGCCGTTGGCATCAATCTGTTGACCAGATGACCAGGTGCCGTTGGAGTATGTGTACTCATAGCCATGTTTGCCCACCGCCACACAAAAGCTCGCAGAGGGACACGAGACGGAGTCGAGGGCGTTGCCGTTGGCATCAATCCGTTGACCAGATGACCAGGTGCCGTTGGAGTAAGTGTACTCATAGCCAAAATCATCCACTGCCACACAAAACCTCACAGTTGGACATGAGACGGAGTCGAGGTAGTTACCGTTGATATGAATCTGTTGACCAGATGACCAGGTGCCGTTGGAGTAAGTGTACTCATAGCCATAAATGTCCTCCGCCACACAAAAGCTTGCAGAGGGACACGAGACGGAGTCGAGGGCGTTGCCGTTGGCATCAATCCGTTGACCAGATGACCAGGTGCTGTTGGAGTAAGTGTACTCATAGCCAGCATAGTCCCCCGCCACACAAAAGCTTGCAGTTGGACATGAGACGGAGAAGAGGCCGCCGTTGGTATTAATCTGTTGACCAGATGACCAGGTGCCGTTGGATTGTGGTTGAGAAGTTGAGGAATTGCTTATTCTGGAATTATATGGGTTGCCTTGAACAGTATTTGCAAGGCGCGTTACAGACATCGCCATCAATATGGAAGCAAGCAATACAATAAGAACTGCTTGACCTCCCAGTATTCCCCCAGAGATCCACCAGTAGCCATTTTGAGAGTATCCTCTTGATTTGGCCATTTGAGAATGACGGACTGCCGGAATCAATCCAAAAAACCCAAAGAACAGAGTAATCAGAACAGTCGGTATGTAACTGGGGCGTTCAGGATTGGTATGTGGGTAGTATAAAGTTGGGTTAATTGGTTGGTAGGGCTGTTGTGGATAACTGGGTTGAGAGCCAAAAGCAGTTTGAGACTCCGGTGCAAAAGGAAGCTGGTTTCCGCAACTGGCACAAAAATTTGAACCCATTACCTGTTGAGTACCACAAGTCGGACAGGTTACATAGTTGAAAGTCACAACAATATCCCTCCTCATAGGATCGACAAACAAAATATCAGAAGCTTGTATGGCCGGCAGTTGCAGATATTTACCAGTATATCGTATCCTCGCCTGGAAGGCAAATATTATTGAGGTCCACCTTGTCCGAGATGATGCGGGACAAGCTGAGCTTGGGAAAAAGTGGCTACAAGAGGAGTCCTGAACCAACGATCAGAAAAAACTCCGCCAGTCTGTCTCCACTCTCGGACCTAGGCAGTAGCTGGTGCCCTTGGAGACCTCCAGGACCATGGTAGGGCCGAGGCACTTTCTCAGATGGGATATCGCATTACGCAGGCTCTTGGCACTAGACGCTGTGGCACCGAGTTTCCGAGGCACAGAGCCGTGCAGGGCTCTTCGCAGGTCATCTTCCGGTCAGCAGGTATGGCAAGTAGGCATGCGAGCTTGGGTACTACCCTGCGTCATATCGGCAGTCCCCTCGGACCAGGTAATAGCTGCTCTACAGAAGAATGTCTCTACTCTATGGACGGCTGTAACAAGGGCATGCAGTACAGGAAGTTTTATCCCTCGCCCTTCGGCACTTTGTAACTGGTGCGGCTTCAAAGGTATATGTCCGGCGCATCAAGATATGGGTGCCCAAGGTGTCCAGGGTACTCACTATTAATATCGACGAATTGGCTGAGTACGCAGCTGAACAGGTAAGAGGAATACGAGTATTGGATAATGCCGTTGCCGTAATTTCGAACCTCGCTGACTACGGCCTCATCTGGGCACTGATAGGCGTTACACGTGCTGCCACCAGCCGCCGCCTACGACAGAAGTCACTTAGGGCGGTACTGCTTACCGCAACAGCCAGCCCCGCATTGAACTGGTCTTTGAAGTTTATCGTGCGGAGACCAAGGCCATACCAATCCGGCCAGTCTGGATACTCTCCAACCTCGTCTCAGCCGTGCAATAGAGACCAGCAGCCTGACCGCAATGTCGACAGCGTACCACCTTTCCAGAACAGTTCACGGCCACAGAGCACTGCGAACAAGGCAGCCAGCCACAACGACCATAGACAGCGCATAGGAGAATCATTCTCCCAAATCATCTGCCATGCTCCAACAGGGCGCCTACCCAGTAAAACTAGTTCAGATCATCAAAATACACATATTCACCATGCTCTGGAAGAGGCTCTGGCAGGACACTTATCCAGGATAACTTCCTTTGAGACCAGGACCCCCCAGAGTCCCAGTTTCCCGTCAGGGCACTCCCTTACTGCCTGGTGTGCCGCAACTACGCTTGCAGCAGATGACCCTCTTGGTCCCATATACTACCTACTGGCAGTTGCCATATCATATTCAAGGCTGCACCTTGGTCACCACTACGCTACCGATATCATAGGAGGTGCAGTGCTCGGCATAGCACTGGGCAGAGCTGGTCAAAAATGGATACAGGGCTACTAGCTACTGTCGGGTAAGCTACTCCGGCCAGTATGGCCAGTCATTGAAACGCAAACGATGCAATGTCATATCCAAGCAATATGCATATTTTGAATCTCTCCCGCCCTTAAGGATGGAGTAACATAACTCACCTGCAAGTATCATTGACCACAATGGCAAGAGCATGCCGGGGGCTTTGGCCATGAGGAGGATGCCAGTGTAGTGCCTCGTAAGAGGCTGTCTGCATTTTATGTCAGTGAATATGATAATATCTTTTGAGGATATATATCTCCTATCTCAGGTATTACTCGTAATAAGAGCTCTCTGTAGTGCAGTGATAATTCCTGCACATCCCCATCATCAAAGTAACTGAGAGCAGCCAGGGCATCCTGTATTGAGAAGGTAGCTCCATACATAGCTGCAGCAGAACCAAGACCCTTCTCCAACGAGACACCATGCAAAATCATTTCAGCTATATCGATATAGTCTTTTTTTCCGCCCGTTTCAGTATCACTGCCAACTTCATGGTCATGAGGTCGTCCAAAGATGCCACAAATAGTCCATTATCGTCGTCGACCACTGGATTACCCACGCGACCCAGTGAAATGTTGCCGAAAAACGACAATTGCACTATATTGCTGCCAACTTCATGATTATTGCCAGTATCATGATCATTGCCAATACCGTTACCTACCGCATAACCCAGGATTAGTGTGTTATCAGCCACTTTGAATGTAGCAGCTTGCTTGAGAATGGGCATCCTTGCGAAAAGCAAATCTGTATCGAGAGGTAGGCTACTGAAAAAATCAAAATCGACAGACTGCCTATGTGCCAGATGCAATGCAATAGCAGTACCTCCATAAAGTACGAACTCCATCCCGGTAAGTGGTCCTAGCATCGACCAGATCGTGCGCTGATTTTCAGGAAGTACCTCCAAATAAAGTTGCATCACGAACCATGAACTCTACGAACAGGTAATGGTGGTATATCCTCCGGACGGTGTGCCAAGCCGAGTCGATAATGCCAGAAGTTCCATTTCCTGGGGGAGAACCAGCCCGGCTGAGCATCCCTCAGAACATCAACGAGACAACCTTGTGAAACAAGCCTTTCAATATGTCTCACATCCTCCCACGTACCTATATCCATCACCTGAGCAATGAGCCTCTTCTCATCAGCTATTGCATCATCCGGCTGCTTTCACCAGATGTAATGAGCAAATGTCACAAGAGATAATTCACTCGTCGATCTACCGTCATCTGATGTCCACTGACTGACTGGCAAACTACCTGACGTGACATCCTCCCCACAGCTGAAGCCGGAGGCTTGCGCTCGCTGAGTACTCATAATACCAGCTTACCACGACCGTTACAGCAGATAAATCATATATTGGTGATTAAATAAATAGGTACTGCCACCCTAGCGTAATACCATCTGTGCATGTATAATCTTTAGTGGATACCAGGTAGTGTCTACCTAAGGTAATCATAAACAACACTACAGGAAGGAACGGAAATGACGGAAGAAGCAATAAAATCATTCGTAGAGAAGCTGAGTACAGATGAGACATTCGCAAATAAGTTGGCATCTGCAGCTACACCGGAGGAGCGCCTGAAGATTGCAAATGATGCAGGATTCGCGGTGAGTGCCTCTGACTTAAGCGCGATAAAGGCGGCCCTTAATATAGAGGAACTCTCTGATGAGGATCTGGAAAAGATTGCCGGAGGAACTAGTAACACCACCGTCCTCGCCGTCACTACCGCTGCTGAAGCCACCGCGTTCACTGCCGTCACTGCCGTCGGTGCCGTCACTGCCGTCGCCGCGGCATTTGTCTGATTGGCGGCCAACAGTGGTCTACGTTAGACAGAATAGACCATCCATGACGCAGGCCGACATCGACACAGCCGTGGGTATTGAGCATTCTCCATCCTCGGCGAGCAGGCAGCCTACTGCCACCATCTATGACAATACGGTAATACACTCGCAACCCGTCACAGCCACTCGCACAGAACCAATTTATTATCGCGGGATGCCCCACCGTGCCGCTAAGCTCTATCAGGGGTCGACTCACAGAGTATGTTCACCCGAAGAGACTTATGATCGTATCGCTCCGGTATTACCTCGCGCGGGAATCACACGTATGGCGGATGTAACGGGCCTGG
>JAMCPD010000003.1 GCA_023379935.1 Actinomycetota bacterium
TGATATTAAAAGTAATAGGTATGGGATAGCCATATCTATTTTTGGATAGCATAAATCGATTACCTGGACAAATAGAAATTATTGCCTATCGAAAATGTCGCATTATAAAAAAATCGCCGAAGATGGGAGACCAGTTCCAGCTTGTTCCTGAACAAACCACAACGGCCATAATATGTCATCACCCGCAAGCTAAGTACTTCGTTGCCTGATCACAATGGGCGAACCATGCTTTGAACATGCATCCTTTCTAATTGACGGGTTCTAAATCCAGGCACCGGAGTGGGATCGCCCCATTTGGAAAATCCTACAGTTTCAAAAAATTTAATCGCATTGTGGTTTTCTGCCAAAGTCCTCAAGTGACAACCAGGGGAACCGACCTCCACCAAGCGATTGATCCAAGTGTCGATAAGCATCCTACCCACCCCCTTTCCGCGTGCCTCGGGTAACAGGTCGATATGTAAATGTGACGGCCATCTTGGATCTATCAACTCATTTTGAAGCAATGTATGCATCGCTACGGCATCAACAACTATATCTCTTGCCGAGCGCCATAAAATCCTTGCCATTGACGGTCGGAGCGGTAATGCTCGCATAAACAGGTGTTTGAAGGCAATATCAATATGGCTTGGAATTTTACGGGTATCGATACAACCGGTCAGATAACCGATAATCTTATTTGGTTGTCGGCTGTCTCCGGTTCTATCATCTGAGATAGCCTCTACAACAAAAGCCGATTCGGGCTCAACATCGGTATAGTAAATAGTAAAAAGATCAGCAAAACTCTCTTTATCCGGCCACAACCAGTCAACGGGTTCGCCCATAAATCCGGTTTCATAACAGATATTTCTGACACTTTGGCGATCAGCAGATTGATACGGCCTTATAACAAAGTCACCCATTTTGGCAGATAAAAATGTAAAAGGCTTAACTTGTAGGTACGTGCTTAATGTAGTCGAACATAGGCAGATACATAGCAACGATAACAGTACCGACAACTACACCCATGATAACTATCAACACAGGCTCCAATACTGATGTAAGCGAATTGACGGTGTTGTTGACCTCAGCGCTGTAGAAATCACTTACCTTTTGCAGCATAGCGTCTAACGCACCGGTTTGTTCACCAACCTCCACCATGTTCGTCACAAGCATTGGGATTATTGCCGGGTTTTCTCCAAGGACGGTAGCTAAAGCTCCTCCGCCTTTTACAAACTCTTTTGCCTGCTGGCACACACCCTCTACCAACTTATTATTGGAGGCTTGCCCCGCCATATCCAGGCTCTCCAATATGGAAACACCTGAGGATAAAAGTGAAGATAAGGTACCAGCAAAGCGCGTCAAAGCTACCTTGTGTAAAAGAGAACCAAAGATGGGAAACTTTAACTTTGTGGTATCCCACTTTAATCGACCGGATTCCGTGGATCTCCACCACCTAAATAGAAGTATTATCCCAACTACCACAATAATTATCACTAACAGCATGGGAGATAATATGGCATGAGAAATACCGACAACAATCCTGGTAGGCAAAGGCAACTTGGCCCCACCTAAAGAAGCAAACAACTTCTGGAAGATAGGAACTATAAATATAAGTAGAGCCAAAAAGATAAGGCCAATAATACACAACACGATAACCGGATAAGTCATTGCTGACTTTACCTTTGCACGCAAATCAGCCTGTTCCTCCATGGTGTTGGCCACCTGAGACAAGACAGCATCCAAAGTACCGCTAACCTCTCCCGCTTCAACCATAGTGCAAAAAAGAGCGTTGAACACCTTGGGATACTTTCCCATAGCTGCAAAGAGGGTAGAACCTGCCTCCACGTCCAATCTCACCTTGGTTAGAACAATGGAAAGCTGTTTGTTCTCCACCTGATCAGCCAAGACAGCCAAGCTTCTCACAATCGGCAACCCTGATTCTATCATAGTGGCAAGCTGGCGAGCCGCAACCGCCACTTCCTTCAATTTGACCCTTTCTGAGAAAAACGGAATTTTGATTTCAGTACTCATCCCCATGGTCTTAGACTGAATCGCAATAGGAACATACCCCATCTCACGTAGTTTAGTGGCCACTAACGGAATACTGTCACCCTCTACAACCCCCTCAACAAGTTTTCCGCTTCTGTCCCTTACCTTATACTCAAATGTTAACGCCATGACGCCTCCTTAAACACCGCCCAAATGATTACGCAGATCTTCTTCAGAATGGCACCGGTCAAAAGCTTCTCCTTCGGTGATAACCTTTTCATGCACCAACTTGGCCAATGCCTGGTCCATAGTCTGCATACCAAACTGGCCACCTGTCTGCAAAAGTGAGTATATCTGATGTATTTTAGCACTTCTGATTAAGTTCTTGACGGCCGCCGTACAGACCATCACTTCACATACAACCGCCCTGCCGCGACCTTCGGCACGTTTCAGCAACTGTTGAGTTACCACACCTTCAAGAGCAGTCCCAAGCTGGGCACGTACCTGTGACTGTTGAGCCGTAGGGAACACATCAATCACCCTGTCAATGGTCTGAGGAGCATCTTGAGTATGCAAAGTAGCAAAGACCAGGTGCCCCGTCTCTGCAGCGGTAAGAGCTACAGATATGGTCTCCAAGTCACGCATCTCACCAACTAAGATGACATCCGGGTCCTGCCTCAATACATGGCGCAAAGCTTCGGCAAAGCTCTTGGTATCCTGTCCCACCTCACGTTGATTGACGATAGAACGTTTATGGTGATGAAGAAACTCAATCGGATCTTCGACTGACATTATATGAAGAGGCTTGGTGCGGTTAATTATATCTATCAAAGCAGCCAAACTCGTAGACTTTCCTGAACCCGTAGGACCGGTAAACAACACCAATCCCCTGCGCAGGTCAGCAAAACTGCGGACAGCATCCGGCAAACCTAAGGTGTCAAACTCCGGTATCTCATGGGGTATCGGTCGAAGTGCTGACCCTATAGCACCTCTTTGAACAAATACATTAACCCTAAAACGTCCAACGCCGGCCACAGAGTGGGAGGTATCAAGTTCCATATCCTCTTCAAAGCGCTCTCTTAAACCCTGAGTTAATATCTCAAAGAGCAGCTCTCTTATCATATCATTATTGAGACGAGGCTTACCTTCCATCGGCCGAATAGCCCCATCAATACGAATACAGGGGGGCATTTGAGCAGTCAGATGAATATCTGAAGCACCCAACTCTACCGCCTCTCGAAGGATATCGTTTAAGTGGATATCTACTTTTACTACACCAACTGGTACCCCAGACTCGCCAGGTTCTTCTTCCATCTCCCATGCTTCAGTTTCAACCAAAGTATCCACTGAAGTTTCAGTAGAAGCCCACTCTTCTTCTTCTTCCAGATCAATCTCCCTTGCCTCCTTATATCCATTCGGGCTTTCGATTGTGCTATCTAAGCTGATATCTCCAGATTTTTCTTTGAAGCCCTGGCCCTGTTCGGATTCCCCCTGGCCCTGTTCGGATTCAACGGTTACAACTTCTTGGCTGACAGCAGACGATATAGAAGATGGTGGAGGTGGAGGTGGTGCTTGGGGTGGCATTGGGGAAGCGACTCCGTAATAAGTTAGCTTTATAATCTTGTCTATTACTGCAGGATCAGCCAGTACGGCCACAACTTGTTTACCTAATAATTTCGATAGCGTCTCCAAATCTTGCGATGTTGGCGGTTTTGCAAAAGCCATAGTAAGCTGCCCGTTTAATAACCAACAACCAATTCCTGAAAAGCGTTCCGCTATCTCTTGGGGGACTGCTCTTATCGCATTTGTATCCGGTCTATTGGAGTATAAATCGACTGACGGAATTTCTCCGGCTGAGGCTTCTCCAGATGAAGCTTCTCCATCTACATTTCCACCGCCAGTTTTCACAAGCTCATTAGATTCTGACCACTGTTGAGATATGGCACTCACCTGTTACATATCCTTTCCATTTTTAAATACCTTCCACCTAACCTGCTGCTCTAAATACTTCTTTCAAGGTGGTTTCCCCCTCTAATACTTTACGCAAGCCGTTGACCCTCAAAGATATCATTCCTTCATCAATCGCCTGCTTATAAAGTTCATGCGTTCCAACCTCATCTGCAACCATTTTTTCGATATTTTCACTAAAAACTAAGGCTTCCCCTACAGAAAAACGTCCCTTAAAGCCTGTATTGGAACAACTTTGGCATCCAACTGGTTGATAAAAGACAACTTTGGTGGTATCGGACAAACCTGCCTCAATAAACCCCGGCGTGGAAAGCTCCTCCTTGGACGGTGTATAAGCCTGTTTGCATTTCGGACAAAGCTTACGGAGAAGGCGCTGAGATATTACCCCGTTTAAGGTAGAAGAAACCAAGTAGGGTTCCAGCCCCATTTCAATCAAGCGCGTAGGTACACTCACAGCATCATTTGTATGAAGGCTTGCCAATACCAAGTGCCCAGTAAGAGCTGCTTCAACAGCTATCTTAGCGGTTTCTACATCACGTACCTCACCAATTAATACTATATCCGGATCAGCACGCAGTATAGCACGCAGCGCAGTAGCGAATGTGAGACCGGCTTTAGTATGAAGTTGAACTTGATTAATACCTGTCAACTGATATTCCACCGGATCTTCAATGGTAATAATATTCTTGTCTGTTTCATTGAGAACATTGAGTGTGGCATATAAAGTGGTGGTCTTTCCCGACCCGGTGGGTCCGGTAACTATGACAATCCCATAAGGTTTACGCCAACAAGACTCATATTGAGCAAGTGTCTCAGGTAAAAACCCGAGGTCGGTAAGAGGAAGCAGTGCCTTGGATTTCTCCAATATTCTCATAACAACTTTTTCGCCGAAGATGGTGGGAACAGTAGCAACCCTTAAATCAATCGATTTATCCCCGGTTGATAAAGATATACGCCCATCTTGGGGAATTCTGTGCTCTGAAATATTCATATCAGACATAACTTTAATTCTTGAGACTACCGCTCCGTAGATGGACTTAGGTGAATGCATCCTGTCATACAAAACGCCATCTATCCTAAAGCGTATCCGCAAAGCATCAACGGACGGCTCTATGTGTATATCTGAAGCCCTCTCATTCAAAGCCTGTAATACCACCAAGTTCACATAACGTGTTATCGGCGCATCCTCCTGCACCACATTAAGATCAACTATTTGGGTGGCATCTTCATCTTTTTTGCCTTCCTCTACTGCAATTTTACTAGCTTCTTCACTATGGCCGTATAACCTGTCTGTATACTCCAAAATCTGCAATTTACTCGCAACCACTATTTTAGGTTGATAGCCAAGTAGCGTCCTTAAATCATCAATAGCGAAAACATCAGATGGGTTGGCAACAGCAACCATTAAAAGATCATCTTCCCACCCGATAGGCAATACGGAATGACGCCTGGCAAAAGCTTCCGGGATTAACTCTGTTGCACTATTATCAGCTATATACTCATCCAAATCAATAAAGTCGATGCCAACTTCTTGAGCCATAGCCCAAACAAGGTCTTTATCTGTAACTATGCCCCTTGTCACAAGGGTATGCCCCCACGAACTTGGTAGCAAAGTAGTATCGGAGATTACAGACTCAAGATCTTCTACGCTAACCTTTCCGGCTTTGAGCAGTATCCTGGGAAGAGAAGGAAGATCAGGTCTAGAAGCCAAGAATGCTTCCACGGGAGAGACTCCAATGCCATCCAAAGTGTCGGTTATACCGGTATCGTCTAGCAGTGTGTCACCTATTGATACACCATCCCCCAATATCTCGTTACTTAGCGTATCAAGAGCACCAGCAAGCCCAGTCTCTATCTCTCCAGTCTCTATCTCTGGGTTGGTTTCTTCAAGCTCCGCTACCTCTTCTGCCTCCATTGTTGAAGAAACATCCAAGTCAAACGGTTCAACTGCAGTCGGAATCTCTAAATCAGCATCGTCTAAAACACCCAAGGCGTTGCCATTACCAGATACCCCGTTGGTGTCGATATATTCTGATTGTTCCGGTTGATAATCGACGAACACCTCACTGTCTATACCATCTTGCTCAACATTTTGCTTGGATTCGTCAATACCGATATCAACCGGCAACACATCCAACTCATGTTCAAGAATATCCTGGGTTTCTATAGGAGAAGGAACCTCAGCCACCTTGGGAACCTCAGCCACCTTGGGAACCTCAGCCACCTTGGGAACCTTAGCAGACGGTGGAGGCGGGGCTTCGGCAACCTTTGAAGCTTTAGCGGACGGTGGAGACGGGGCTTCGGCAACAGCTGTCTCAGCAGAGGGTGGAGATACTGGGGCTTTCCCATTGGCTTTCCCGTTGGAAGACTTATACCAGCGTTGCGCAAGTTCTGTTATTTGATCAGTCGAAGCAACTACTATCTGGAGTTTCTTGCCTAATCGAGATTTCAAGTCATCCAATACCATTATGTCATCTGGATCTGATACTGCCACTATAGGATGACCGAATTTCTTACCGACAGGAACTACCTTATGTTTTAAGGCAAAAACTGAAGGAACCAACTTAGCACATGACTCATCTAATGGGTACTTGTCCAAGTCGACAAAGTCCCAACCTTTCTCTTCAGCTATTTGCTTTACAGCCTGTATGTCTTTAGTCGTTGAAGGCATATATACGTCTCACAAATCCTTAATCTAGTGCCATCTTATGTAACCCTACTTATTCAATACTTACCTTAAATAAATCTTTCTCAGTCCTTTCAAACAGTCAACTATTACCCTATGCGATCTTATCCTAATTATACCCTAATATAATTATAGTACCATTAAATATTAAATAAAACAGTTTATTACACATAATAAGCATAATAATGAAAGCCACTAAAAAAGCAATTGCTACTGTTTGCTATACTAAATATTATATATTATCGGTTTATTGAGCAGAAAAATGAAGGTCTAGGGTAACGCCAAACCTAAACCTCTAATGCTTGTGGCATGGAAACTCAGTTGTCCTCTCACTATATCACACTCTAACGTTATTACATTTCTGCCATAATGTCAATAAATTAAACGGTTTCCTGGTAATAATTTGTCAATTCTTTGTTAGTTTTAACTTCAGCGATTAATTTTAAAACCTACAACAAATCAGAGCAGGATCAACCACCAAAGGGTATCGTTTTAGAAGTGTTATCAATACATGAGTTGCTGGCAGTCTTATATAGCATTTTTGGACTTTTTATCGGTTCTTTTTTAAATGTAGTTATCTATAGGGTGCCACTGGGAAAGTCACTAATAAGGCCGGGATCACACTGCCCTCAATGTGAGTCAAGTATAGCTCCTTTCGATAACATACCCGTGTTATCATGGATTATTTTAAAGGGACATTGCCGCAATTGCCATGCCTCTATAGCAGTCACCTACCCCTTGGTAGAGCTTTTCACCGCCGGAATGTTTTACCTTATCGCTGTAGCGGTTACACCCCAACCCCTTGCCTTGCTCTACTGCATCTTAGTTGCATCTTTATTAGCATTAGCGGTAGTAGAAATAGAAACCAACTCTATTGATGCAAGGTTACTATGGAGCAGTTTGTTGTTTGGTTGGGGGGGGCTGTTAGTTACAACTACTGTGGACCATAGCTGGCACAAAGCGCTGTTTTGGCTGGGCGGAGCGACATTTTATGCGTTGGCGTCGGTTGCGTGGAATGCAATAGCTTCTAAACTATCGAAACGCAATCGGGCACTTGAGCACGGTATATCAACCAACTACATTCTGCTCATCACGCTGGGCGGAGCTTTCATTGGCTTGCTTGGACTCATCAGCTACGCAGCAGGTAGTTTAATCGCTGTTACAACCTTTATTGTTGTTGCTCGAATCAGGAAAGGAGGCCGGGGGGGGCCCATTATCGGTTTTCCCATCCTGTCTGGAACTATCACTGCAGTAGCAATGCTGGTGTTGTCTCCCTGGCCACTACACTAAATTTTCAACCGCTTAAATTTTCAACCGGCTAGTGAACTGTCGGCAACCCGCAAGAGAGCGACTTTACTTAAGTAAGCAACCGCTTGGCAAGTGCTAACCTACTTGTGAACTAACTTCTATCAGTCCTTTGCGTTCAAGCAGCACCTTTAAATCATGAGGATTGCTGGCAGCAACTCGAGCAGCTTTTAGATCAATTAATCCTTGCTCAAAAAGGTTGGCAATAGACTGATCGAATGTCTGCATCCCATAGTACTCACCTTCAGCTACCATTTGAGCTATATCACTTGTTTGCAACGGGTCAAGTATACATCTTTGGATACGTCCGGTGTTGATCATTACTTCAACTGCCACTACGCGCCCTGTTCCATCCGCCCTTGGAATTAATCTTTGACAGACAATACCCCGCAAAGATCCTGCTAATGCAACCCTAATCTGTTGTTGTTGATATGGGGGGAAAAAATCTACTATACGGGTTATTGTTTCAGCAGCATCAATAGTATGTAGGGTGGAAAGTAACAGGTGTCCTGTTTCTGCCGCATTAATGGCAGTATAAACAGTCTCTGTATCACGCATCTCACCGACTAAAATGACATCTGGATCCTGGCGCATGGCAGCACGAAGACCGCTAAGAAAGCTTTTGGTGTCAAAACCAACCTCCCTCTGATTTACAGCTGCCTTTTTATCACGATGCAAATACTCCACAGGATCCTCAATGGTAATAATGTGACATTCTCTGGTGGTATTGATGTAATCAATCATTGCGGCTTGAGTGGTAGTTTTCCCGGTACCCGTAGGCCCGGTTAAAAGCACCATACCTCTTTGCTCGTCCGCTAACCTACGCAATACATTAGGTAAACCAAGTTCTTCAAAATCGGGTATATCGGTTCGTACGTAACGCATAGCGATGGAAACTGACCCTCTTTGACGAAAAGCATTAACCCTAAACCGGCCAAGCCCCGCTACTCCATAGGCAAAGTCAGCTTCATGCTCTTCTTCAAATCGCTCCAGCAACTCGCCGGGCAGCATAGCTTCCATCATTGTTCTGGTATCATCAGGCCGTAAAGGTGCAAAGCCCTTCAAACGCCTTAAAGCACCGTTGACTCTAACCAACGGAGGAGAACCAACCTTTAAATGCAGGTCGGATCCGTTGATATGCGCCAAGGCATCTAATAAACGTAAAAGGTCCGAACTCGAGCTGTCTGGTTTATCCATGAAAAGTATATTATCAGAAATTAAATAATTATGTTAAAAAATAAACAATCAAATAGATATCGATTACTCATACCATCCTTCTACATCTATAACTACATCCGTCGATCCGGCCCCACCATTATAAATTTGAACTTTGCCATCTTGGCTTAGCGGAACCAGTACCGTTTCGGCTACCGTCTGTCCTTTTGTCCAATTGGAATTTGAAGCCAACGGTATCGGATATCCATCGGGGCATATGGTGATATAGCCCGAATCAGTGCCGTTGGTAACCGTAACATTCAATAAAACCGCTTTGGCGGATACCGGAATACCATTCTGGCCGGCCACGTCTACAATAAAAATACTCCATGGGCCAAGTGTATGTCCGCTGCAACTATCATCAATACCAGAGACAGAGGTTGAACGAGTATCGCATATCCTGCTCGGAGACACCCCGGTAAACAGCAAAGCTGACGTTTGCAAACCGCCATCAGTAGTGGTTGAACCCGATGTGGTGCCAGAAACAGTTGGCGTGCTCCCCACATACCATCCAAGCACATCAACCACTAAATCAACAGAACCGGATGAACCATTATAAACAGATATTTCGCCTCCCGTTGATAACGCCACGCTCACGATATCAGAAACTGTTTGTCCCTCAGCCCAGTTCAACACAGAAGCTAACGGTTTGGGGGAACCACCGGGCCATACTGTCAAAAAGCCGGACGATAAAGGATTAACTGCCACTATGTTTGCCACTACACCGACAGCATCAGTCGGGATACCCCCAACCCCGGCTACATCAATCCCAAGCGAACTATACGGTGTTAGCTCTTGATTAGAATAGGGGTAACCGGAGTTTAAACGCGTATCTGCAATACGTATAGGGGATGTAACAACCTGTTGTTCCGCCAAGGCGGTGGTTCCATATCCGCTGACATCAACTACCACATTTACAGAACCATGAGAACCATTGTAAATGGAGACTTGTCCTCCTTCCCCCAAAGCTACATCCAATGTGTTTGCAACTGTTTGCCCCTCAGCCCAGTTCAACACAGAAGCCAATGGTTTGGGGGATCCGCTAGGCCATACTGTCAAAAAACCGGATGATAAAGGATTAACTACGGTAAGGGTTAAAATTGCAGAAACTGCTGTAGAGGGAACACCTGAAGTACTGCCATCGACAGGGAATGTCCCCGCTACCTTTACATCTAAACTTGTATTGGGCAATAAAGTCTGTCCGGAATAAGGTTGACCGGACTTGAAGCGGGTATCACATATCCTATAGGGGACAGATAAAACTTCACTAATACCTGATACCGTCTCAGCGGGCGAAGGAATGACATAAGTAAATCCTCCGGTGAAACTCGCAATCCCCCCTACGGACACCACTGTAATGGATACATTGATTTGACTGCCCGGACTGAGGTTTGAAGTTCCGGGGTTTGAAGTTCCGGGGTTTGAAGTTCCGGAAGTATTGCCGTAACCAAGGGATGTGAGCGGTGCCGGAGGAACAGTAACAGTAAGTGTACTTACGGAATCAACTACTGTAGATCCAAAAGCACCAAAAGTGCAACCTGAGGTTGTACCGCCAAAACACACTTGCGTTCCCGGATAGAAATTGCTGCCCTGTATGGTAATTGTCGCACCTCCGGTACTGTAATCGGTTGTCGAAGACACTGAAGTGACTGTTGGCGGTCCGACATAGGTGAAAACGGAGCCGGTTGTAGGTGATGAGGTACCGCTTGGTGTGGTTACGCTAACCTGAACTTTTACGGGCGACAAAGAAGGCGGAACGCTGACCAGTAGCTGATTGGAAGACACGACTTCTACGCTATTGGAATATTGGGAACCAAAATCAACAGTTGTCGCGTCGGCAACAAAGTCTGAACCGTTAACAGTTACCTGCTCACCGGCTGACAATGGGCCAATGTCGGGCACTATGGATACTACAGTTGGAACCCCCGAAGGTGACGACAGAACACCGGCACCATCGACAACAGCTTGATTCCATGTATATACTAAGGGTGGAATGTTGCCGGCTATAGCGGTAAAAATTGCGGTAAAATTGCCAGCGGGATCGCCCGGCATATTGGGTTGAGATGCCCCTGCTCCCATCACCAAAGTAACTGGCATAGAAGCGGTATAGGTCAATGGTGCATATGGTGTCGCGGTTATTTCATTCGTGTAAGCGGGGTAAACTGCCAGAATATTGTCTCTGTGTCCCCAACACCCTGATGCAGCTGGTGCGCTACAGTCAATATTGGCAGTATCTCCGCTACCTCCCCAACCATCGTTATACATCCACTCATAGTCTGCATCAAGAAAGTTCTCCATTCCACCAGCAGCGATAGACAGCCCACCTCCCCAAAACTCAGTTGTTGAGTTAGGAGCAGGGAACCAGGCAAAGTAGGTCCCTCCTCCAAAAGAGAAGTTGCTCGGTAGCGCTGGATCGCCCCAATAACCCGCAGGCTCTCCAGAAGGAGCGGCACCGGCTTGTGCAAGAGAATCAAGTGAAGCGACGAGACCGACAAAAGGTGGCAGTCCTCTCGTCACACGCTCAAGATTTAAAACTATAAACAGCTGTTCTTCTTGAGTAAGGTCGGCCCAGTTGTAAGGAAGATTGATTGGCCCAACTCCTTCTTGTGCCATTGCATTATCAATAGCTTGCAGCACTTGGGCTATACAAGAAGACGAGTAAAAAGCTGCTGAGTTTGTTTCGCTCCAACCGAGCGTGCAAGGACTGGATGATGACCAATAGTCGGGGTTGGGCGGCCATATGTTGGCAGCCGGCTTATTGGGTGGGACTATGCCCAAATGAGGATACGGATAAGAGATAACAGTATTCGCACGAAAAGTCCCGGGTATAACAACAGACAAGATAAGCAATATGATGAACGACAGCAGTTTACTGCAGGTAGACATAACAGCTCACAAAGATAGAGTATATACCACTTAGATCATCCAAGAAAATAAATCAATAATCGTACAAGGACTCTTTCAAGAGCTATAACTATATACGTCTTAGCCATATCCTGGCACTTTTGGTATATGCAGTTGTATTTGAATTGAACGGAGATATCAAAAAGACCGGCAACGGGCTTTCAGTGTCGCCTAAATGCCGTCCAGGTGGGATGAACTATCACCGACTTGGGAAGACTTTCCCTGTTCACGTTTTGACTTGAAACGCATATAAAGAAATCCGATTAGCAAAAGAACTACTATAACAGCTACGATATCTGTAACCTGTCCGAAAACATTGGCGATTGCATGCCAGTTGCTGCCAACTTCATAACCTCCAATCGCAAGTGCACCCGACCACAGAAAACTACCCAACAATGTATATACGCCAAATCGTATAGGCTCCATCTCAGCCATACCAGCAGGGAGTGATATAAAGGTACGTACTACAGGCAGTATGCGACTAAAAAACACAGTTGGTTCCCCGAAGCGGCGGAACCATCGTTCGGATCTGTCCAGGTCCTCTTTTTTCAAAAGTACCCAACTTCCAAACCGCTCGACCAATAAGCGCCCCCCTGTTCGCCCAATACCCCACGCTATGTAGCTGCCTAGAAGATTCCCGAAAGCCCCGAGTAGTATCACGGCTAGAAGATTCAGGTGGCCGGTCGCCGCCATCGCACCGGCAAAAGGCATAGTAACCTCAGATGGAATCGGTATCAAGCATGACTCAGCCGTCATTATTAAAAATACCGCCAAGTAACCTGTTGTGGTAGCTAAATGTTGCATATCTGTATATGTTTAGCGCATTTTGAGGGTTGGTGGGTACGCAGATAAGAAAAATCTGAGAGGTTGGCAAGAATAGATTCGACTAAAGATACCTACTGTTCGCTAAAAACCTCACAAAAGGTGGATTAAACTGGAATGTTTGAACTGGTCGGGCCGGCGGGATTTGAACCCGCGACCTCTTGACCCCCAGTCAAGCGCGCTGACCAAGCTACGCCACGGCCCGTAACTTCATACTTTACAACCACTATACATCTTAAACAGTTAAAGATGATGAACCAGCCAAGTAATTCCCTGATAAGCCCTCCAACCCAAATAGGAGCAAGTTCCTATAAGTAAAACCTTGAAGTGCCAAGGCGCCTTCCGTTTTGATGCAAGCAACTCACCACACGCGGGACATTCTCTATTTTCCTTTAGTTCTTCTTCCTCATAAAGCTTGTTACACTCTTTACACCATGGCATGATATAGGGATAAAGCTAACATAGATCGGCATTAAAGTTTAAAAGTTTAATTAAATTTTTTCTCCTAAATACGCTGGGAGTATAGCGAGAAAACCGGTTGAAACAACCGAAAACTGATCAGAAATACTTGACAAAGTACACCAACTTTACTAAAAAAGGTACTTTCGTATCGTATACCCAATACCAAGCTGATGCCCAAGGATTTCCAAACGACCTCAAGGAGGTGAAAGGTGCGAAAACAACAACTACAAAAACAGGGTTTGCAAAGGCAGACACTACAGAAACAGAAACTGTTAAAACAGCGGCAGAAAAAGGCTTATGTGTTGGCCGGCTTTACAGTTAGTGCAGCTATTTTGTTTGGCGGGCTCGTAAATGACGCCACTGCGCATAACCCCATCCCTCATAACTTGCCTAACAACCACGATCAAATGTCGCCGGTTTCGTCAACAACTCCATTGGCACTATCTTGGCAGATAATCAGCCCCCACTCTCCCATATCCAAAGCGCTCGGGAAAGATCCCAATTACTCTTTTGGGTATCGGCTGGGAAAATACAACTCGGGAAAATACAACTCGGGAAAATATTCATGGCAAACGGAGTTGCTTCTACCGGTATACCAACCGCCCGCTCAACCAACCCCTACCCTCCCCTCCCCTCCTCCACCCGCTGTCACCTCAACAACCATCCCACCTTCGCCACCGCCACCTGCGACCCCTCCCCCTCCTCCACCCGCTATCGCACCGCAAGTTCCCGCCCACACTAACTCTGCAACTCCTACCCAAGGTATATTGCAACAGTTAGCTTTGTGCGAGTCGGGTGGAAACTACCAAGCCGATACCGGAAACGGCTACTACGGCGCATACCAGTTCACCATAGCAACTTGGCAAGCACTCGGCTACCAGGGGATCCCAAGCCAGGCACCTGCGGCTCTACAAAATCAAGCCGCACAAAGGCTTCAAAGTGAGCAAGGTTGGACAGCTTGGCCTGCTTGTGCCGCTCAACTGGGTCTTTAACGGTAAAAACTGTTGCCTTTGAACAATAAACGACCCGGTAACGCTGTTCTGATAATATCTAAATAATCAGCTCAGCAACCTGGTCTAACCGATTATCTGGGTGAAGTCAAGGTTCGAATGTGCCGGCGGTATGACAGTTTGGTAAACTTCACAATGAAACTTGTATGACTGCCCTTGACGCGACAAACATAGATCATAAGAAAGGTTTAATGTGTTTAACAAAATCCTTATAGCCAACAGAGGTGAAATAGCAGTAAGAACTATACGTACCTGCAAAGATATGGGTATAGAAACGGTTGCTGTATATTCAGAACTGGATGTAAACGCTCAACACGTTCAACTGGCTGATGAAGCTTATGCACTTGGGGGGAAAACAGCCGCAACCAGTTATTTAAATACCCAATCCATACTTGAGATACTAAAGAAAAGCAAGGCTCAAGCTTTACATCCCGGTTATGGATTTTTTTCTGAAAATGCTTCGTTTGCTGCCGACATCGAAAAGGCGGGAGTTACATTTATAGGTCCGCCCCCAAAAGCAATCCAAATCATGGGAGACAAAGTGAGCTCGCGCCATGCTGCCCGCGAAGCCGGCGTACAAGGTGTACCCGGAACTGAAAAAACTATCAATACCGAACAGGAAATTGTTGAGTTTGGAAACCAGTTTGGATGGCCGGTTGCCATCAAAGCTGCATTCGGGGGCGGAGGTAAGGGAATGAGGATAGTAGCTGAACCGCAGGAGGCACAAGAAGCATTGGACTCGGCGCGACGGGAAGCGGATGCTTACTTCGGCAATGCGGATGTGTATTTAGAACGCTACTTGACGGCTCCCAGACATATAGAGATCCAAGTTATTGCAGACACTCATGGCAACAAGTTTTGGCTGGGGGAAAGGGACTGTTCATGTCAACGGCGTCATCAAAAGCTCGTAGAAGAAAGTCCGGCCGGTAGACTTAGTGATGAAACCCGCCATGCTATGGGGGATGCTGCACTCAAAATAGTCCAGGCATGCGGCTATTACAATGCCGGGACTGTAGAGTTTCTTTACGATCAGGGACAGTTTTATTTTCTGGAAATGAATACCCGTCTACAAGTAGAACATCCCGTGACCGAACTTGTAACAGGCCTTGACTTAGTGGAGCTGCAAATCAGAATTGCGGCGGGGGAAAGATTGGATCTGGACCAAAATGCAATACGTGGGAAAGGACATGCCATTGAATGTCGCATCAATGCCGAAGATCCGACAGACGGTCAGTTTCTGCCATCTCCGGGAACTATTACAACATTGCGGTTGCCGTCAGGGCCGGGTGTTCGAGTCGACAGCGGTTATGAACAGGGAGATACGATAAGCCAGTTTTACGATAATTTACTGGCCAAAGTAGTTACTTGGGGCCCCGATCGTGAAACTGCCCGCAAACGTATGTTGAGGGCACTTTCGGAAATGCAAGTAAAAGGTGTCTTTACCAACATTCCAGCCCAAGTAGCCATACTGTCCCATGCTGACTTTATTCAATCAAACCACTGGACAACATGGGTAGAGCAAAAACTGGACCTCAGTTCAAAAAACATCAACACCCAACCTGTTGTGAAAACAGATAACACTGCTGAGCAACTCAGCACCCAAGAAGTAGTGGCTGAAGTGAACGGCCGTCGTTTTAACGTAAAGTTGTGGCTTGATGAGGCTCAATCCGCTTCAGAAACTGCCGGGAAAACATTGAGATCAATCACTGCCAAGGCAACGACATCTTCCGTTTCATCTAAGCGCACTCGACCAAGGCATAAGGAAAACCCAACACCACAAGGAATTCCCGGAGCAATCAGCATTCCCATGCAGGGAACCATAGTCAAAATAATGGTTGAAGCAGATGATGAGGTAGAAGCAGGACAAACCATCTGTGTATTAGAAGCAATGAAGATGGAAAATATGATAACAACTGACAGAGCGGGAAAGATCAGTGAGATAAGGGTGTCTGCCGGAGACACCGTAGGTCCTGGCGATATAGTTGCAATAGTAAATTGAGCATACCAACCAAGTTATCCAACAAAACATCAAAAACTTTTAAACTCAAAGCCGATATTGACAATACAGTTCAACAGAATAAAAACCATTTAATAACCATCAGTCACAAGATTCATGCCCACCCCGAACTTGGCTTTGAGGAGAAGCTGGCTGCTAAGTTGGTTTCAGAATATCTGGCTGAAACAGGTTTTACCGTCAAAAAACCGGCATATGGGCTTGAAACAGCCATAGAGGCAACCTTTGGGTCTGGGGACATGGTTGTAGCCATATGCGCTGAATACGATTGCCTGCCTGAGATAGGCCATGCTTGTGGTCATAATATAATAGCTGCCACAGCATTAGGAGCTGCAACGGCTTTGGCGCAGGTGGCCAAAGAGCTTGGTATAACAGTCAAAGTACTGGGAACTCCGGGAGAAGAAGGAGGTGGGGGTAAGATAATAATGTTACAACGCGGGGCTTTTGAAGATGTCTCCGTTGCCATGATGGTACATCCATGGCCTGTTGATACCTTACAACTAAACTGTTTGGCGGTTGAACATTTCGAAGTACACTACATGGGACGTCAAGCCCATGCATCGGCATTTCCCTGGCAAGGGATAAACGCAGCCGACGCCTTCGTCGTAGCTCAAGTAGCTTTGGGACTGTTACGTCAACATTTAGAGCCTGGACACCAAATCCATGGAGTGGTACTAAAAGGCGGGGAAGCTGCCAACGTAATCCCCGAACATGCTTTTGGACGGTTTATGATAAGAACACCCGATATCAAAGAGTTGGAGGACCTAAGACAAAAAGTACGCAACTGCTTCAAAGCGGGAGCGCTGGCAACAAAGTGTAAACTGAAAATAAAATCTTTAGGGCCTATATACTCTCAATTTGTTGCCGACTCTGAGATACTGGAGATTTACAAGCTCAACTCTCAAAAGCTGGGAAGGTCGTTTACGAATGCGGACAGTTTGAATAGCCCGGACAATACCCAAAAATGTGTAACCTCCCCAACTATCTCTACCGATATGGCAAACGTATCACTTGTTGTTCCGGCGATCCATCCTATGATTGGAATCAACTCTTTGCCTTCGCGCAACCATGAACCCGGGTTTGCCGCCGCAGCTGTCAGTCCCCATGCTGACAGAGCAGTTATTGATGGTGCTACAGCATTGGCTTGGACGGCAGTAGACCTTGCAACCACACCAAAAATCCGGAAGAGATTAACACGGCATGTTGGCTGACGTCTAAAAATATACCTATGTCGGCTAAAACAGCATCTTACAGTCCGGCTTTGGCGGAAGCGGTGTTGATAGAGGTAAACCAGTGAGGCGCCGGTGATCCGGGGGGATAGCCAGGGCTGGTAAGTGCAGCACAAGAAGTTTGTCCTTTAGCCGCGCTAAAGTATTGACCGGAGTCCGGGAGCACGCCACCGTTGCTTTGAAGCCATTGGCTGGATTGGGATTCTACATCTAAAATATACCAACATGATCCATTTTGACCATAAATGGCAAAATTAATAGAGTACCCTTTTGAACCGTGAGCCTCTGATACCGTATTAGACGAGTCGGATGAATCAACAGAACTTCCGGCACCAAAAAAACGAAGAGAGGGCTCTCTGGTGTTCAAAATGCATGATATGCTTGATGGGCATACAGTAGCTGTAGCAGGTGGCGGGAGATAATTTTGCTTACTTACATAATATCCCTTTGCAGTAACCATGGCGGTAACTAAGTTTTCTTGGGCAGCACGATCCTGTGCCGAACCCCTTACACCCAAAAATGTTGGTATTGCTATAGCTATGAGTACAGCCATAATTAACAAAACAACCATCAGCTCAATAAGCGTAAAGCCACTCTCACTTGATGAAAGCCACCAAACATTTCTTAGAGAAACTAACATATATGTCCTCCTTTTTGTATTCAATAATTCAATGAACAGATAATTTTAGCAATTAGTATATAATAAACAACGAGATGCGCCAAGCTTGAAGGATTTATCATAAAACTAAATCCAGGCACGCAAAAATCCGCAATCTTCCAAAGTCCCCCATTTATATCGGTTCTTTGTCTCTTCAACTTTAGAAAAGTTTTAAATAAAATCAAAATTATAGAACTATGTTCACAAGACGAACTGATTAGCGTCCGGTCAAGCCGCAATCAAAGCCTCATTTGAAAACTGGTCAACTATTTTACGTTGTAAATAGTAATCATGAGCGGCCCCATTGAAAAGCAACTTACGCCGGTCAAGCAAATCAGCAGGTACCAAAGGCGCGTTTTCTAAAAATCCCCATAGGCGGGAAGCAAATTCAATGTCACCGACAACTGGAGCGCGCTTCAGCAAAGCTGCCCGTTTGCATGCAACCGCCGCGACACCGACTATCACATCATGAACATCTTCGCCTTTATCCAGTATCCAGCGATCTTCGAAAGTCTTCGCCAACAACAACGCATATCCTTGGTCCGGGCCCGGTGCTCCGACTCCAAGTTCGCTAAGGCTGTCACTGCCCGTAAAGTCAGCCGGCCTTTTTGTGATTATATAACTTGGAGGTGGGATAGGAAAAAAGGAGCTCACCCCGGTTCGTACTGTTTTTGATGCTTTGCTTGGCTGGCTCATCTGTATATTAACCGTTCAACTCCTCGCTTTTTTGTTACCTTCACCGTCTATCCGCGGTTGATGTCCACCCGGCGCCTGTTGTAGTTTCATCCGTATTTTGACGTTCATTTATATGTCTAAGTAGTCCTAAAACTATAGAATCGACTAAGGCCTCCCAGGAAGCCTGTATTATATTCGGTGAAACCCCTATGGTGGACCAAGTCCGGCTCCCGTCAGTCGTATCTATGAGTACTCTTGTAACAGCGGCAGTTCCGGCATGCGTATCTAAAACCCGTACCCTATAGTCCACAAGGCGCAAATCACTTAAATGCTCGAATTGGGAACTGATAGCTTTTCGAAGAGCAGTGTCTAATGCATTGACCGGCCCATTGCCTTCGGCGGTTGCCACTATGCATTCTTTTATCCCGCCTACATATACCTTTACTGTCGCTTTAGTAGTCAACTTTGAACCGTACAGCCAAGAGGGGGAGGTTAGATCTTGATCCTTGGCTGAATCGCTTTGTCCTTTATCCGACTTCTCCTGATCCGTAGTCGACCAGTCTGTAGTCGACCAGTCTGTAGTGACTTTAAAAGATTCCAGACGAAAAAAATCCTGCTCCCACCCGGTGGACCTTCGCATCAGCAACTCCAAAGAACCATCAGCTGCCTCAAAATGATAACCCTCATGTTCTAAGTGCTTCAAGGTATCCAATACCTTTTGGGCAACTTGAGTATCCAAATCCAACCCGAGTTCTTGCGCCTTAAGCGATATGGTGGACCGTCCTGCTAACTCACTAACCACAAAACGGTCTGCATTACCGACAGTGGCAGGCGATACATGTTCATAAGCTTCTTTCAACCTTACGGTACCGCTGGTGTGCAAGCCGCCTTTGTGAGCAAAAGCAGCAGAACCTACATAGGGTTGCTGAGATTTAATTCCTATATTTGCTATCTCGGCTATATAGTGAGCAGCTTGAGTCAATCGAACAAGGTGATCGTCGCCTATGGTCTCCATGTTCAGCTTTAACGATAGATTCGGTATAACAGCACATAAATCCGCATTACCGGTGCGTTCGCCATATCCGTTTATGCATCCTTGCACATGGGTAACACCCGACATTACCGCCACTATGGTATTGGCTACAGCACAGCCCGTATCGTTATGACAATGTACGCCAATTTGAGTCCCACCATGACGTTGAACCACTTGGGCGACGATTCTTGAAACATCATGAGGCAAACAACCGCCGTTTGTATCACACAACACTAAGGCTTTGGCCCCGGCTTCTTCCGCCGCTTTCAGTACATTTAAGCTAAACTCAGGGTTAGCTTTAAAACCGTCAAAGAAGTGTTCCGCATCAAAAAGAACCGTCCGATTATTATCACGCAAAAAAGCAACGGAGTCTCTAACCATCGCTATCGCCTCGTCCAATGTTGTACGCAAGGCTTGCGTTACATGCAGATCCCATGCTTTTCCCACTATGCAGACAACTTCTGTACCGGAGGCAATAAGCTTTAGGAGGTTTTGATCATCTGCGGGGTTGATTCCCGCCTTACGCGTGGAACCGAATGCCACCAGTTTTGCGGTGGTAAGATTCAGTTCTTTTTTCGCCCGGGCAAAAAACTCATCATCTTTCGGGTTTGCGCCAGGCCACCCGCCTTCAATATAAGTAACGCCCAACCAATCAAGCTGCTCAGCCACTCTGAGTTTATCATTGACACCAAGTGACAACCCTTCTTGTTGTGTGCCATCACGAAGGGTTGTATCCAAAACCTCTATCTTATCCACTTACATACTCTAACCAGTTCTTGTAACGGTCCACCTTACCATGGACCAAATCCAAGTACATCTGTTGTATCTGCTTTGTAATTTTGCCGGGTTTACCGGAACCAATGGTGCGATCATCCACAGAATTAATCGGCACGATTTCAGCTGCAGTGCCGCTTAAAAAAGCTTCATCAGCAGTGTATAAATCACTCCTCAATAAATTGGCCGTTTCAACCTGCATTCCAATATCGGTTACCATCTCCATTATGGTGTTCTGGGTTATGCCCTCTAATGCTCCGGCGGAAGAAGGGGGGGTTATGATGTGATCTTTTCTCACCACAAAGATGTTTTCTCCGGTGCATTCGCTCACATAGCCTTGGGGAGAAAGCATAATCGCTTCATCGTAACCGGCTCGAAGTGCCTCAACCTTCGCCATTGAGGAGTTTATATACATACCGGTTCCTTTGGCCGCAGGAGGCATTGAGTTGGGATCATGTCGTTGCCATGAACTTATCTTCATCCTTATACCTTTTTCCAGCGCATCATCACCCAAATAAGTTCCCCATGGCCAAACCGCTATAGCAACCCGTACACGAGAATGAAGTGGATTGAGTCCCATCTCACCATAGCCTAAGTACACAATCGGGCGTATATAGCAAGAATCCAGATTATCCGCCCAAACCGCATTGTTGGCCCACAAGGTCTCTTTGGTTGCCTTTACCAGGCCTTCCAAAGAAAAGGGCACATTTATCGCAAAGATCTTTGCCGAATCCAAAAGTCGTGCCATATGATCAGACAGCCGAAACACCGCAGGCCCCAAAGGGGTGGCATATGCGCGAATTCCTTCAAATACTCCACACCCGTAATGGAGGCTGTGAGTTAAAACGTGAATTTGCGCCTGATCCCAATCAACCAGTTCGCCATCCATCCAAATTTTCTCAGTGGGGGTTATAGGCATACTTCCTGTACCTCATCTCTACAAGTTTACCTGATGCATCTAATCTGTGTGCACCATCCCTGCGCATATCTAAGTTTGTGTGCATTTCAGTGTTTCCGGCTCATTCACTGACTTACCATTTTAGCCAACCCATCCCCTACTTGTTGAGTGGATAGCTCTCCGGTATCAAGCCAACTGCCCGACATATTATAAGCATAGCTTAATACGCTAGTGGCTATTTTGTCAGCTGCTTCTGATTCTCCAAGATAGTCCAACATTATTCCCGCCGACCTAATGGCAGCCAATGGATTGGCTCTCCCGGTGCCGGCTATGTCCCAGGCGGCACCATGCACAGGTTCAAACATTGAAGGGTACTTTCTGGTTGGGTTCAAATTGGCGGAAGCGGCAAAACCTACTCCGCCTGTAACAGCGCCTGCCAGGTCCGTTATGATATCTCCAAAAAGATTGTCGGTTACTATCACGTCATATCGCAAAGCATCTTCTACCAGATATATGCAGGTGGCATCCACATGGTTGTAGTCTGACGCAACATCGGCAAACTCCTCGCCGACCTGTTCAAAAGTTCTTTTCCACAAGTCTCCCGCAAAATTTAGAACATTTATTTTATGCACAAGCGTCAAATGCTTCGCAGGTCTCTTACGGCTAAGTTCATAGGCAAAGCGCACGCAACGTTCCACACCAAAGCGGGTATTTAACGAACCTTGAGTTGCAACCTCATCTGCGGTTCCCTTTCTCAGCACACCGCCTTCGCCCACATAAGCACCCTCTGTATTCTCCCTCACAACCACAAAATCGCACTTGGGAAAGATGGAGTTAGACACACCGGTAAAAGGGCGAAGGTTGATATAAAGATCCAATTCAAAGCGTAACCGTAATAAAAGCCCCCTTTCAAGCAACCCCGGCGGTACGTCATTAGATCCGACTGGAGGCCCTACCGCGCCAAGCAGTATCGCATCCGCGCCCTTTAATTCGGAAAGGGTTGAATCAGACAACACCTCACCAGTGCGCAAATAGTGGCTTGCCCCCAAATCATACTCTGTAACGTCAAGCTTGACTCCTGTGGCATCAACCACCTTCAAAGCCTCGGACATGACCTCAGGTCCTATCCCATCTCCTTTTATTAAAGCTATGTTATACTTGCTCAAAACACCTCGTTTTACCTATTGAATTGGGAATAAACTACAAAACACCTTAATCTCCCAAACTACCTATTCCTAATAGTACACAAACTCACAAAAAAAGTGTAGTCTTATTTAAAGAGATGGATAGTATAGAAAACCCCCAAACTCATTTGACAAAAGAGGCATACGACCGGCTTGTCGCGGAACTTACCGAGCTGACTACTACAAGAAGAATTGAGATTGCAAAGGTTATAGAGGCTGCGCGTCAGTTGGGCGATCTTTCAGAAAACGGTGACTATCATGCCGCAAAAGATACACAAGGTAAAATGGAAGCCCGTATACGCCATATAGAAACTATACTTGCCACAGCGACAATCGTTGACAGACAACAAAGCACCTATGACACCGTTACACCGGGTACGGTAGTATGGCTGCGATATGACGGCGATGATGAAGCTGAGCCCTTCTTTGTCGGCTCCATAGAAGAACGTCAAAACAGCATGCCGGTTGCATCAACCGGTTCTCCTTTAGGTAAAACTTTATTGGGACACAAACCTGGTGATATAATAGAGTATGAAGCTCCCGGCGGTAAACTGCGGGTCGAAATAGTAAAGATAGGCGACAGTGCAAACGACAGTTAAAAAAATGACAGCGATGCTTAGATGAAAAAAACACTTTTGGATAAAATATGGGATACTCACCTTCTAAGCGATGACCTTATCTACATAGACCTTCATTTAACTCACGAAGTTACCTCTCCGCAAGCTTTTGAGGCACTCAAGGTGACGGGGCGTAAAGTTCGCAGACCAGACTTGACCATCGCAACAGCCGATCATGATGTCCCGACTTGTAATACTGATCAACCGGTTGCTGATCCGATAGCAGCGCGCCAACTGGAGGTGCTCACCGCCAACTGCGCTTATTTTGGCATCACCTACTACCCTATGGGCAGTAAAAACCAGGGTATCGTACATGTAATAGGTCCGGAACTTGGGCTTAGCCAACCAGGAATGACCATAGTATGCGGAGACAGTCACACAGCTACACACGGAGCTTTTGGAGCATTGGCGTTTGGTATCGGAACCAGTGAGGTTGAACACGTATTGGCCACGCAGACTCTTGTTCAAAAAAAGCCTCTCTCAATGGCCATAACAATCAATGGAACCCCGCCCGCTAACACAAGCGCCAAAGACATCATAATAGCCATAATAGCCAAAATAGGCACCGCCGGCGGTGCTGGACATGTAATTGAATACAGAGGTGATACCGTTCAAAACCTTTCAATGGAAGCCCGTATGACCATATGCAATATGAGCATAGAAGCGGGAGCCAGGGCCGGTATGATCGCCCCGGATGAAACCACTTTCGCCTATATTGAGGGACGAAAGTTTGCTCAGTCGGCTTCTCGCTTTCGCCAAGCCGTGGATTACTGGAAAAGCCTACCGTCAGATAATGACGCAACCTTTGACACCGAAACGGAGATAGATGTAAGCAACCTAAAACCCTACGTAACTTGGGGAACCAACCCCTCCCAAGCAGTAACAATTGATGGATCAGTGCCTGATCCAGGTAACTTTACATCAAAAAAAGACCAAGAATCTGCCATAAAAGCTTTGGACTATATGGGGCTGAAACCGGGCACTCCGATAAAAGATATACCGGTGGATGTGGTGTTTATAGGCTCTTGCACCAATGCAAGAATTGAGGATTTGCGCAGTGCCGCAACGGTAGTCAACGGACATAAAGTGGCAAAAAATGTGACTGCTCTTTTGGTGCCGGGATCAGCAAGGGTCAAACAACAAGCGGAGGATGAGGGTTTGGACAAGATATTTATCGCAGCAGGTTTTGAGTGGAGAGAGCCTGGATGTTCAATGTGCTTAGCTATGAACCCCGATAAGCTCCTCCCACAACAGCGCTCTTGCTCCACATCAAATCGTAACTTTGAGGGGCGCCAAGGACCGGGTGGACGCACCCATTTAGCGTCGCCTGCTATAGCGGCTGCCACTGCAATATTGGGACATTTTGGGCAACCGGAGGACTTGGGTGTGGAGATTATTCGGGAAGCCGGAGGCAACCAAACATGAAACCGGTTCGAAAAATAGTATCCAAAGCCGTTCCTTTGGAACGTTCAAATGTGGATACTGACCAGATTATTCCGGCAGTTTGGCTGAAAAGGGTAGAGCGTACCGGTTATGCTGACGGCTTGTTTGAAGCATGGCGAAAGGACCCTGATTTTGTTCTCAACCAGAGCCAATACGTCGGTGGCACTATATTGATCGCTGGAAGCAACTTCGGAATAGGCTCTTCTCGGGAACATGCCGTGTGGGCGCTGCAAGACTACGGTTTTGAAGCAGTGGTATCATCACGATTTGGTGATATCTTTTTTAATAACTGCATATCGTGTGGTTTGGTTCCAGTCGTTGTGGATTCTGAAGTCGTAGATGAACTTTTCAAACTGACCAAAGACAACCCTCAGGCAGAGGTAACCATAGATGTTGAAAATAAGCTTATCTCTGTTGTCGATGTTTCTCCTGACTCCCCGTCTTTTACAGGTGCAAACAAGATCACAAAACCCATATCAGCGCCTATCCATCTGGATGACTTTAGCATACAAAAACTGGTCAACGGCTGGGATAACATAGACTTGACACTTCAACACGAAAAGGAAATAACCGCTTATGAGCAAAATAGGCCCTCATGGATGGTGACAGTAAGTTAGCCGGATAATCATTTAATCCGGTGTTGGCAATCTAGCCAATCAGGGCCAGCCAATCAGGGCCAGCCAATCAGGGTCCGATATCTCTATGTGGCTGAGTGAAGTGTTGATTGTGTCCTTGTTGTTTGGCCCTTATCAAACGGTTGACGGCATTGAGGTAAGCTCTCGCAGATGCCTCCACAACATCTGTTGAAACCCCCCTGCCGGATACCTTGTATCCGTCATCTTCCAGTTGAATAACCACATCACCCAACGCGTCTATCCCGCCGGTTACAGCGGATACTTTGAAATCAGCAAGTTTGGCTTGAATGCCCACAGCTTGTCGTATTGCAGTGCAAACTGCGTCTATCATCCCGTCTCCGGTCGCATCAGCCTCCACCTTTTGAGCATCAGAGGACTCTCCGTGTTGGGGGCTGTAACGACTTAAGGTAACCTTGGCATAAGGATCTCCGACAGTACCGCCTCTCACCTCCAACGAATCCAAGACATAGTTTGTCTCGAGGCAAGTACCCAGTTCCTCTACAACGATAGCCTCCAAATCAGCCTCTGTTATCTCTACTTTCCGATCTGCCAACTCCTTGAAACGGGTAAAGGCGGAGTTGAGAGCGTCTCCTGATATGGAAAAACCCAACTTTGTCAAGGTATCGGCAAAAGCATGACGTCCCGAATGCTTACCCAATACAATCTGACTTCCCACCTGCCCTACGGTTGCTGCTTCAATGATTTCATAAGTACTTCTGTCTTCTAACACTCCGTGTTGATGAATACCTGCCTCATGAGCAAAAGCGTTGCGCCCTATCACAGCTTTGTTGTACTGCACCGGATAACCTGTCAACTTAGATACCAGCCTGGAAGTGCGCGCCAACTCCGAAGTGTTCACACCGACTTCTATGTTTGGAAACTGGTCCGGTCTGGTCTTTATCGTCATGACAACCTCTTCCAACGCGGCATTCCCGGCCCTCTCTCCTATCCCGTTTATACATACCTCAACTTGAGCGGCACCTTCAAGTACTCCGGCCAATGTATTAGACGTCGCCAAACCAAGGTCATTATGACAGTGCGTAGATATTACATACTCCCCCGGCACACTACTTCTTATATCATGGATTAACCTGCCAAATTCCTGTGGAACGCCGTATCCTACAGTATCGGGAATATTCAATGTCGTAGCACCATATTCCACGGCGGTACAAAGTACTTCAATCATAAAATCCCACGGTGTTCTGGTGGCATCCTGAGGTGAAAACTCCACATCGTCAACATGCTCCTTGGCCCGGGAAACCCCCTGACGCACCTCAGCTATCACCTGCTCGGGAGTCATCTTGAGCATATGCTCCATGTGAATCGGACTGGTTGAAATGAACACATGTATTCTGGCTTTTGGTGCATCTCGTAAAGCTTCCCAGCAGCGATCTACATCTAAAAGTTGCGTCCGGGATAGTCCCGCTATTGCGGGGCCCTGCACAGTTCTGGCAATAGCCTGCACGGCTTCAAAGTCACCTTGAGACGATACGGGAAATCCGGCTTCTATGTAATCAACACCAAGCCGGGAAAGTTGCTCTGCTATTTCAAGTTTTTCACCGGGATCCAAGGAAATACCGGGAGCCTGTTCCCCGTCTCGCAAGGTTGTGTCAAAGATGATAAGGCGGGTTGGTGACGTGTTCCCTGACGTTTTCATCCGCCGGATACCTCTTCCAACGATGGTTTCCCGCCGGAAACGAACGGCATCATAGAGCGGAGCTGTTTACCGACCTTTTCAATAGAATGATTCTTTGCCTGCTCCCTCAATTTATTGAAGTTAGGACGGCCGTTGGCATTTTCCTGGATCCATTCTTTGGCAAAACTTCCGTCCTTTATCTCTCCAAGTATCCTGCGCATCTCCTGCTTTACCGAATCATTGATTACGCGAGGACCTCGCGTCATATCTCCATATTCCGCGGTATCAGAGATCGAAAAGCGCATACCGCTTATCCCCTGTTCATACATCAGATCCACTATCAACTTCAACTCGTGCAAACACTCAAAGTACGCCGACTCGGGCTGATAACCGGCCTCCACCAAAGTTTCATATCCGGCCATGGCAAGTGCCGTCAGTCCTCCACATAACACCACCTGTTCGCCAAAAAGATCGGTTTCAGTTTCTTCGGCAAAAGTTGTTTCAAGCACACCGGCTCTTGTGGCACCAAGTGCATAAGCATAAGCAAGTCCGAGCTCATGCGCCTTTTGAGTAGCATCTTGGGCTACCGCCAGTAGGGAGGGCACGCCACCGCCTTCCAAATAAGTACGCCGCACCAGATGTCCGGGGCCCTTTGGAGCCACCATCACTACGTCTATGTCCTTTGGCGGGTTGATCTGAGCAAAATGAATGTTGAACCCATGTGCGAAAAACAAAGCTTTACCTGATGTCATGTGCGGTGCTATCTGGGATTCATATATAGCCTTCTGTTCAGTATCAGGAGCCAACATCATAACTAAGTCGGCTTCACGGGCTGCTTGATCAATAGTGGCAACCTTGAGACCTTCGTCTTTGGCTTTAGGTATTGAAGATGAACCGTCTCGAAGTCCGACACGCACATCTATTCCGGAATCTCTCAAATTCAATGCATGTGCATGACCTTGTGACCCATACCCCACTACTGCTACCTTGCGATCAGCTATCACCGATAAGTTTGCGTCTTTTTCATAATAAAGTTTTGTCATAAAAGACAAGTATAGTATGTTTTGGACACAACCACTTCCAATTTTAGCGTCTGTATGGCTTGGAGCTTAATGCCTGTACCACATAGTCAATGCAGGAACACACCTGTTTTATATCATCCGGCTCTATAGCGGGAAACATAGCTATTCTAAGTTGGTTACGCCCAAGTTTTCTGTAGGGCTCGGTGTCTAATATACCGTTCTTTCTAAGTACTTTGGCAACTTGAGCGGCATCTATTGAGGGATCAAAATCTATAGTTGCAACTACGTGGCTGCGTTCCTCAGGCTTTACAACAAAGGGTGTGGCATAGGGACTTTGATCAGCCCACCCATAAAGGATCGAAGCCGACTTGTCACACCGGGAAACAGCCCAGGAAAGCCCGCCTTGCTCATTCATCCAACTGACCTGATCGGCCATTAAAAATAAGGTAGCCAACGCAGGGGTATTGTATGTCTGCTCTTGGCGTGAATTGTCAAGTGCTAATTTCAAGTCCAAGGATGGAGGAATCCAGCGGGCGGTTGAAAAATCGCCGCTCGCAATACGTTCCACCCTTTCAAGCGCCAAAGGTGAAAGTATAGCTACCCACAATCCCCCATCAGAACCAAAGCACTTTTGCGGTGAGAAATAATAGACATCAAACTGTGTCGGGTCAATACGCAAACCGCCGGCCGCTGAAGTGGCATCCACCGCTATTATGGACTGGCGGATGTTTTCCGGACGCTCAATCGGCATCGCCACACCGGTAGAGGTCTCATTTTGAGTAAGCGCATAAAAATCTACCTCCGTATCAACCACCGGGTTAGGATAAGTGCCCGGGTCAGACCGTATGATTTGAGGAGTTTCCAGCCAAGTAAAGACTTTTGCGGCTAAAGAAACGGAGTTTGCGAATTTGGAAGAAAACTCACCAAAGCTCAGATGCTGACTACGTCGTTCAATGAGCGAAGTAACAGCTATATCCCAAAAAAAGGTTGCTCCGCCGTTTCCAAGCACTACCTCATAATCATCAGGCAACGCAAACAGCTCGCGTAGTCCAAAACGCAAGTTAGCCACCACAGAACGGACGCCATCTTTCCTGTGGCTGGTACCCATATATGTTGATGCAACTTGAGCCAAAGACTCCACAGCTTGGGGGCGTACTTTGGAAGGCCCCGAGGCGAAACGTCCGTCAGACGGCAACAAGTCGGGTGGAATGACAATCTCCGGCATTTTGGATATTTGTAGAGGGGCAATATTATCGCTACGTGTCATATCATCGCTCATGCGATTCAAGTCTAGTGGTATGGGCATATATAATGCTACTCGAAGAAAAATTCAAGTTGTTTCTCGGATTGGCATTGATATGGCGCACACAATAGAACAATATACGGGTTTCCCCCTCCAAAATAGTCTAATCTTTGTATATGAATGACCTATTTTCACAAAACAATAAAATAAGGATGCGCTATTGAGGTTCAAATATCTGCTATCCACCAAACTTTGGATAATCTTTGCGGTATTGGTTTTGATTGCAACAGGCATGCTTTACTCTTTGGAGTGGGGCAGTTGGATACTGAATAAACCGTCGTATGGTTGGACCACCCCCGGAGATCTATGGGGAATTGTACATTCTGTCAAAGACGTAACGTCAGGTTATTTTGGACATATCTACAGAGATGGAAACGGGATTGTAACCTTTCCCGCGATACTATTGATATTGGCTCCGGCTGTCTTGTTGAATACCAGACTCGGTGGCAGTTTTACCACCAGGCTTCTTGTGCATCCCCTCCCTCACTTAAACCCCCGTCCCGATGCATGGCTAATCATCGGTCCTTATGAGATGCTAATTGGCAGCCTGCCTCTTTTTGCGCTTGATGCGCTCGCCAAAAGATTGGGTATTTCTACTGCCAGACGGGTTGTCTTGACATTTTTAGAAATGGCGGCATTGTGGCCGCTATTGGTAATATGGGGCCATCCCGAAGATGCTCTTGCGGTCGGCATCGGTCTTTATGGGCTTATGGCAGCTTACGACAAACGCCATGTCAAAGCGGGATGGTTGTTTGGCATAGCTATTTCGATACAGCCCTTGGTTGGTTTAATCTTTCCGATTATATTCGGGTTGACGGAAAAAAGACACTGGCTGTCACTTGGCATACGGGGCGTATTGCCGTCGTTTGCCTTGTTGGTTGTTCCGATTATATCAAGTCCTAGATCAACACTGACATCTATTTTGCAACAACCAAGTTACCCGCTAGCTGATCATCCCACCCCTTGGGTTTATTTATCACCAAAAATAACATTCAATACGGGCTACTCCAGAGCGGTACCCACCCAGTTGCATATTACAGGTCACCTGCCTTTAGTTGTGTCAGCAGGCCCGACGCGCATATTTGCCATAATTGCCGCTTTTACTATCGGATACTGGATACTTCGCCACCACCCTGGTCTAATATTGGTACTGTGGCTGGCCGGGCTTAGCTTCGCTGCAAGATGTTTTTTTGAGTCCGTCATGGTTCCTTACTATTTCTGGCCTGCAATTGCCATTTCGCTTCTCATAGCATCTAAGGGTAGCTGGGCAAAGTTTATCTCAGTTGTTTTATTTGCCGGGGCATTAACCGTATTCAGTTACTGGCGCATGACACCTTGGATATACTGGTCATCCATGATGCTTTTATTAATTGCTACCCTCGGTTTTGCCATCCCAACTTCTGATAATAAAGTAGAGGCCATAGTGAAGTTGGAGTCTTAGCCGGTGAAGTTGATAAGGATAAAGCCCACAAAAGTGAAATTCAGTCGACAATGGGTTGTATGGTGGGTTGTCTTGGCGGTATTGATTTTAGCCGTATCCGGCATGCTTTATTCTCTGGAGTGGACCAGGCTACTTGGGGAGGTTGCAAAACCATTAATAAAATGCTCTTCGGGAAATTACTGCTACATCAAAAACCATACGCTCCATAAAGCTCCCAAATGGGCAGTTCATAAATCATTTACTTGGTGGATCACACCAGGTGACCTTTGGGGCACTTTACGAGCCACGCAATATGTTGTCTGGGGATACTTTGGTGGTGTTTATACAACCGGCGCCCCTTTGGTGGTTTTCCCCGGAATACTGTTGATATTGGCTCCTGCTGTCTGGCTTAGCCAAACTCTGGGCTTAAATTTTTCCTACCCTTTTGCCATACCTAATCCAACTGCATGGCTAATCATCGGTCCTTATGAGATGCTAATTGGCAGCCTGCCTCTTTTTGCGCTTGATGCGCTCGCCAAAAGATTGGGTATTTCTACTGCCAGACGGGTTGTCTTGACATTTTTAGAAATGGCGGCATTGTGGCCGCTATTGGTAATATGGGGCCATCCCGAAGATGCTCTTGCGGTCGGCATCGGTCTTTATGGGCTTATGGCAGCTTACGACAAACGCCATGTCAAAGCGGGATGGTTGTTTGGCATAGCTATTTCGATACAGCCCTTGGTTGGTTTAATCTTTCCGATTATATTCGGGTTGACGGAAAAAAGACACTGGCTGTCACTTGGCATACGGGGCGTATTGCCGTCGTTTGCCTTGTTGGTTGTTCCGATTATATCAAGTCCTAGATCAACACTGCGAGCTATTTTACAACAACCAAACTATCCCACAATCGATCATCCCACCCCTTGGGTTTATTTATCACCAAAAATAAGTCTGGTTACGCCCAGTCACATAAAGCCCAGTCACATAAAGCCCAGTCACATAAAGCATATTTCGGACATTCACCATGCCGAAAAAACCGCCTTGATATCACACACTGCCTCTGTAATACATCGTATTACAGGTCACCTGCCTTTAGTTGTGTCAGCAGGCCCGACGCGCATATTTGCCATAATTGCCGCTTTTACTATCGGATACTGGATACTTCGCCACCACCCTGGTCTAATATTGGTACTGTGGCTGGCCGGGCTTAGCTTCGCTGCAAGATGTTTTTTTGAGTCCGTCATAGACCCTTACTATTTCTGGCCCGCAATTGGCTTGGGAATCCTGGTAGCAGCCCAAAGTAGCCGGATTAGATTTGCTTTAGCTGCCTTGTTCGCAGCTGCACTGGCTGTATTCAGCTATTGGCATTTTAATCCATGGGTTTACTGGTTGTTGATGATGGTTTTGCTATCCGGTGTTCTTGCCACCGGCATCCCCAGCGTTAACAGTGCTGACGTTGGGATAAGTGGATTAATGGAAATAAAAGAAACTGAGAACTGAGCTTAACCTATAAAGGGACTCTGAAAAACTTTCGCTTCCCAAAGTCCCTTTGTTAGATTATAGGATTTGATATATTTCTATAATAAAGGCCTGTCTATAATAAAGACCTGTCAAGCCACCTATAGTCTATATACCTACCGCAGTACCTGCTGCAGTGAAACTGTTCTTCCATCCAGAAGCAGGTGCTGTACCAATAGCCGCGGTGCAGCTTGTCTGCTTAGCTGCAGCACCATAAAACGTGCCAGTAGCACCAGAGTTAACAGTAGAAGCATTGGACTCTACATCCAGTATATACCAACATGCACCTGATGCGGAATATGCAGCTAGCTCTACAGACTGGGCTGCCGTCGTGCCGGTAGTGACGGAAAGCTCATTTGGGCCACTAATAGCACTACCAGGGTAATACGACAATGTAGGCTCTTTTGCACCCATTACACATGCGAGAGCAGTCGGATTTAGTAATCCGGCGCAAGATTGCGCAGTGCCGTCAACAGCCCCCGTACCAGAGTAGTTGGTACCTGGGTTATAACTCTGCGATATTTCATAAACAAGCTTTGCTGTAGTCAAACCGTTGGTTAGATCTGATTGCGCGGCACGGTTCTGTGCTGAACCCCTTACACCTAAGAATGTAGGTATTGCTATAGCTATAAGAATAGCCATAATCAACAATACCACCATTAATTCAATAAGGGTAAAGCCCTCTTCTACTTCGGCACCCATACACCCTGTACAGTGCTTACGTTTTAAACTCAATAACTTCATAATTATTGCTCCTTTTTTGTCTATTGTTCAATTATAAAACTCCCACTTTTCTCCCTTTGACCGGAAGTAGCATGAAAGCTTCAACTACATTACTAAAAGTTGTTATCGGTATACAAACCAACAAACTTAAGTAAAAAAAATTTGGGTTCTAATGCTGAAGTTCAACTTCTCAAACAGAGCTAGTGAACTTGCGATTAATATTTTAAAGTACACCAACTTCAAAAGGAAATAGTTTAAAAAGTTATTCCCAGCCCATATTAGACAAACGTTATCAGATCCATGCTTCTAGTCCGGGCTTTCTGAGTCTGGCTGGGTACTCTTGGTAACAGCCACTGAGACAGGCGGAAGTTTGCCCTCTATGTTAATAATTGCTCATGCGGGAGCTTTCCTGATAGCGAGAAATATGAAGTATATTATGGAATCCAGATGAACTATACTCAATCGAAATGAAATAGATTGTACTTTGAAGTCGAATTTCAAAAAACCTTTAAAAACTGTATAAATGCTATAGTTCTTGAGATCCGGGGATTAGAATAGCAAGAAGAATGGAAGATAGTATACCTACCAATGTTATATCCGCCAAAGTGGCGGCAATAGCTCCCTCGGCTACTTTGGCTGTAGATGCCAAGGCTAAGGCATTGAAAGTCGCCGGTGAAAATGTAATAGGATTCGGAGCGGGGGAACCGGACTTTCCCACTCCCGAACATATAGTACAAGCGGCTATTAAAGCTTGTTCAAATCCCCGTAATCATCATTATACACCGACATCAGGACTTTTAGAACTGAAAGAAGCGGTTGTCGCTAAAACTGCCAGGGATTCCGGCCTTCAAATCAAACCCGCTAATGTGCTTGTCAGCGCCGGAGCAAAACATGCTGTCTACAGCGCTTGTATGACCCTCTTGGATCCCGGAGACGAAGTAATACTGCCGGGGCCATACTGGGGAACATACGCCGAGATAATATCGCTTGCGGGTGGCATACCAAAGATAGTCCACACCGATGAGTCAAGCAGTTTCAAGGCAACCGTGGAACAACTTGAAAAAGCGCTTAGCCCTCACACAAAGATGTTGATCTTCGTATCTCCTTCCAACCCTACAGGAACTGTTTATGACCAAAAAGAGATGACGGAAATAGGCAAGTGGGTTGCAGAAACCGGTATATGGATATTAACAGACGAGATATATGAACACCTGGTATACGAAACAACCTCCTTAGCCCCCTGCTTATCCATGCCGGTCTGTGCACCTGAAACGACTGATCGTTGTGTAGTTATAAACGGAGTATCCAAGACTTACGCCATGACGGGATGGCGGGTTGGATGGTTAATTGGACCGGAGAATGTAATAAAAGCCGCAGACAACCTTCAGTCCAACTCCACCTCCAACATAGCAAATGTCTCACAGATGGCTGCCGTAGCGGCTCTTGAAGGAGACATGTCATCTGTAGAATCTATGCGTGACACCTATAACAGAAGGCGCAAACTGATTATTTCACTTTTAAAAGATATCCCCGGTATCACCTGTATGGAACCCAAAGGAGCTTTTTATGTATTCCCCTCCCTTAAAGCCCTCCTTGGACATACCTATAACGGCGTTACTCCAACAACCACACTGGAACTTGCCGAAACCATATTAGACCAAGCAAAAGTTGCTTTTGTGCCGGGTGAGGCATTTGATGCTCCGGGTTATGCAAGATTCTCTTATGCGGTGTCTGATAGTGATATTGAAGAGGGAATTGGCAGAATGAAACGGTTAGTGGAAGAATCTATATAGTATGGTGCATACCTCAGCAAAAACTTCAAAAATACTGGTCACGGAAAAACTCTCTGCGTCCGGAATAGAACTCATGCAAAAGGGCGGACACGAAGTAGACATACGGCTTTCCATGTCAAACGAGCAATTAATGGAAGCGGTTAAGAAAATAAACGCTCTCGTTATCCGTTCATCCACCAAAGTCACCAAGGAAGTGATTGATTGTGCCGATGCGTTGGTTGTCATAGGAAGGGCCGGCGTTGGGCTGGACAATGTGGACATCAAAGCCGCTACAGCCAAGGGGATCATGGTGGTCAACGCCCCGGAAAGCAATATACTGTCTGCTGCGGAACACGCTATGGCATTAATGCTCGCCTTGGCTCGCAATATTCCTCAGGCCCACTCCTCCTTACTTCAAGGAGAATGGGAGCGTTCCAAATGGGAAGGGGTAGAGTTGTTCGAAAAAACTTTGGGGATAGTGGGGCTGGGGAAGGTGGGAACGCTTGTTGGGAAAAGAGCCATGTCTTTTGGAATGAAGATCGTAGCATATGACCCTTACATAACCGCGGCCAAATCTTCAAAACTCGGAATTGAACTGATGGACTTGGGCGATCTGATGGCACTGTCAGACTTTGTAACCATACACCTGCCAAAAACTCCTGAAACCATTAATATAATAAACGCCGACTTATTGGCAGCTTCGAAGCGGGGCATCCGTATAATAAACACCGCAAGGGGCGGACTTATCGATGAGGTTGCCCTTTGCGACTGTTTGCGTTCAGGCCAAGTTGGAGGAGCGGGGTTGGATGTGTTTGAGACGGAACCGTGTGTTGACTCTCCCTTATTCAAGTTCCCTAACGTAATAGTTACTCCACACCTAGGCGCCAGTACGAAAGAGGCTCAAGATAAAGCCGGTATTGACATAGCCAAACAGATACTTCTTGCACTAAAAGGAGACTTCGTCCCCTTTGCCGTCAATGTGGCGGCCACAGGTCTTGAGGAGCCCCTGAAACCATTTTTACCCTTAGCCGAACAGATCGGAAGGCTGTTCGGGAGCCTTTATGAAGGAGTCCCGGACAAGCTTGAGATTGAGTATGCCGGAGAACTTAAAAATTTTGATACAAAGATACTTACCCTAGCTGTCTTGAAAGGCTTATTCGCTATAAGCACTCAAGAGCCTGTATCTTATGTAAATGCACCGCAACTGGCTAAAGAACTTGGGGTTGAGATTAAGGAGGCCACCACGGATACGGCCAGAGACTATGTCAACCTAATAACACTTCGCGCACCCAACCACTGTTTGGCCGGTACCCTTACAGGACTGCAGTCAGAACCCCGCATCGTGATGCTTGATGACCATAGGATAGAGGTTCCACCCGCACAAAACATGTTGGTTGTTCGCAACGATGACAGCCCCGGCATGATAGGTTTAGTCGGAACCGTTTTGGGCAATGCGGGTATAAGCATATCCTCTATGGCTGTCGGACCATCATCATCCGGTAAAACAGCTTTAATGGTTCTATCCACCAATAAACCCGTCTCAGCCAAAATCTTGTCTCAGTTGGAATCCGCAAAAGGGATACTGCAAGTACACTCCCTGAGACTCAGCTGAGCCTCAAGATGGGAAACTCCCTAAAGTCACTCAACACTCGTCTATATCTGGATATCAATCATTTTGCCGTCCATACTGCCTTTGCCCATACAGTTATGGCATTTTACGCTCACTTGGCCGGCTTGGGACTATTAGCCATACTGCTTTTAGCGGCGTGGTGGAGAGCGCGCTCGGCTGAATACGCCCCAAGAGCGGTAGCTAGCGTGCTATGGGCGGCAGGTGGTACTGTCATAGCGTGGGGAATAGCCCACTATGGGCTAAAACCCCTCTTTGGCGAGGTGCGCCCATACAATACACTGCACGGTGTTGAGGTTTTGGTGGCGCGTACGAACGGGTATAGCTTCCCAAGTGGGCATGCCACTATTGCTGGCGCGGTGATAATGGGGCTATGGTTGACAAAAGATAAGCCGCTCGCATGGATCGCTACCGTTGCCTCGGGTCTTCTTGGGTTTGACCGCATTTACGTAGGTGCCCACTACCCTTTTGATGTAATAGCAGGGATGATTTTTGGTTGCTTGGTGCTGTTGGCATTGTTTTTGCCCCTTGTCAAGTTGCTTACATGGTTCGACAACTTCCTGATTAAGCACACCCCCTTTAGTCCTATGGTTCTTGCGAAAACGAACTGGAGGCCATATCCAGACTATTTTGATAAACAAGCATCTTGAAAAGGTGAACCATCCATCTCGTTTTCTATCCTACCCCGTCCGTCCTGCTTTGCCTTATACAGCGCCTTGTCGGCTCTTGCTAAAATTGTAGCTGCCGTATCGCCTTTCCTCCATGATGCCACACCCGCCGAACACCCTTGTGTAGCACTTGTCTGAAGACGGGTTAGTACTTTATCGGCATCACTCAACATACAGTCAGGCAGCACCAGGACAAACTCATCACCACCATAGCGCGCCATCAGATCAACAGTTCTCAAGGCGGCTTTCCATCGTTCGGCAATGTCGACAAGAAGTTCATCTCCGGCTGCGTGCCCTTTTGTATCATTTACAAATTTGAAATGATCCAGATCAACAATAGCCACGCTCAATGGAGATTTTTGACGTTCAGCTCTGGCAATCTCTCTGGACAAAATCATTTCAAGCCATTGACGATTGGGCAATCCGGTCAGAGCATCCGTAACAGCCATTTTTTTGAGTTTGCTATTAAGGTAACTGACTACTATTACGCATTCCAGTAAAGTTCCGGCTATTAAAATAGCTGAGGGCAACATAGTTGTCCTGGCCGTAAGCGCCAAAACAACTATGTAGTTGAAAAGTACAAAGCCCAGATACCCCAACACCTGCTTCAAGCTAAAAAAGTATGCGATATAAAGCACTACCCAGATATACATAAAAGCTACCGCCAGGGAATCAGAGCTGCCTTTGTCCAAAAATATCCCCCCACTGATACTTACAATGCTTAAGATCAAGAGTAAATGGATAATCCACGTGGAAAGCTTGCGAGCCGAGAGGGCCACAAAAACTGCTGTCGCCAAACCTACCGCAGCACCTACGGTATCGCCCGCCCTGTTGAGATATGTCGTTGAAGAAGAGAGCGTATACAAAAGACCTATCAACGAGCCGGCGGCCCAGATAGCCGCCATCATCCGTATTTTCTGCAGTTTCTGTTCCTCATAATACGAAGAGACTATATGCCCTACAGTCGCAGAGGGCGGAACAACCTTTTGTATGTTGCCTCCCTGTTGTATGTCGCCTTTTTTAGTGTTAATTGCAGTATCCATAGTTTAAAAATTCGGCTTAATGCAGTTCTCACTTGATACTCTAAGTGATAAATATTATAGAAATCGCGCGCTATGCGTGAATTCCTGATGACATGCCAAAAGTAGTATAAGCCTTTTATAACTTATATTTGTTAAATATATAACGAATTATAATCTATACAGAGCGACTACAGCCTGGGCAAAGCAATACGACCGGATCTCGCCAGTTCTATGATGTCATAAGAACGCATCAGCACTTCGAAGTCGTCTAACTTTGATGGAGAACCTGCCAACATTACGGTCAACATTGAGGTGCCCACATCTACTATTTGTCCTTCGAAAACCCCTACAAGTTGTATTACTTGCGCTCGAAGGTCCGAATCCGCCTTGATTGTTGCCAGCAACAACTCTCTTTCGCGAGCCAGCGAAGGGTGCAACTCGGATATCTCTACAACATTGATCAACTTGTCAAGCTGCTTTACCATCTGATCTAACGGGGCCCTCTCCACATCAACTACCAACGTTATCCGGCTAAACCGTTCATCCTGGGTAGGGGCAACAGCTAAAGAGAAGATGTTGAATCCGCGGCGTGCAAACAAACCGGCAACTCGGGCAAGTACACCTGCTTTATTTTCAACCAAAACTGACAATATATGATGTTGGCGGGAAAAGGATGATTCGTTCATGACTGTTTTCCTTGAAGCTCCAGCAAGGGGGACACAACTATGTCGTCATTTGAAGCACCGGAAGGAACCATCGGGTATACCTTCTCTGTCGTATCGGTACGAAAGTCAATTACAACCGAACGGTCATCTATGCTGTTGGCCTTTTCAATTGCAGGAAGGACTTCTTCGGAATGTTCGACCTTCAACCCGATACATCCCATGGATTCAGCCCAACCCACATAATCGGGCAGATCAGGCGATAAATAAACCTCGGAGTAACGCTGATCGTAGAACATCTCCTGCCATTGGCGAACCATGCCAAGATAAGCATTATTCAGTATCGCCACCTTGATAGGTATCTTTTCAGCCGTTGCCGTAACCAGCTCTTGAGCAGTCATCTGAAAACAACCGTCGCCATCAATCGCCCAAACCATAGCTGCGGGACGTCCGACCTTGGCTCCAATAGCCGCAGGTATAGCAAAGCCCATCGTGCCAAGTCCGCCGGAGTTTGCCCAACAGTAGGGATGGGAGAAGCGCCAGTACTGTGAAGTCCACATCTGATGTTGCCCAACCCCACTCACTACAATAGTGTCGTCGGGGGTGGCATCCCTCAAGGTTTCGATAACAAACTGCGGTTTTATAATACCGTTGGAGTAGGTTTTGTCGTAAACAAGGGGATAGGTTTTTTGCCATTCACGTATCTGGTCTATCCAGGGAGTAAGTTCTAACGACCTGTCAAGATCTTTACCAATGAGCGCTTTGTTTATCTGCTCAATAGCCAACTTACAGTCTGCTGCCACAGCCACATCAGCATGTCTCACCTTGTCAAACTCAGCTGGATCTATGTCAACATGTATTACCTTCGCATATGGAGCAAACGCAGTCGCTTTGGATATAACTCTGTCATCAAAACGGGCTCCGAGCGTCAACAAAAGATCAGCCTTTTGCATTGCGGCAACTGCAGTGTAGTTGCCGTGCATGCCAGGCATGCCTAAACACAAGGGATGACTATCGGGAATACATCCTCTTGCCATCAAAGTAGTCACTACAGGAATACCCGTCAACTCTACAAGATCAGCTAAGGCCTTCGCGGCCCGTGCTCGCAAAATACCCCCGCCCGCATAAATGACGGGACGTTTAGAAGCTAAAATCAGTTCAACCGCCTGATTTATAGCTGTGGGATCGGCAACAGTCGGAAATTTGTAACCGGGAAGGTCGAGTTCATCCACAGACGGCCAGTACCATCTCATAACAGAGTTTGAAATGTCCTTTGGCAGGTCCACCAATACAGGGCCGGGTCTGCCTGTGGTGGCAACATGAAATGCCTCAGCTATTATACGAGGTATGTCTTGGGCATCGGTAACCAACCAGTTGTGTTTCGTTACTCCCATAGTTATACCGGTCGTATCACATTCTTGGAAAGCATCTGTTCCTATGAAAGCGCTTGCCACTTGCCCGGTTATAACAACAATAGGTATTGAATCCATATAAGCATCAGCCAATGGGGTGACAATATTGGTGGCGGCCGGACCGCTGGTAACCATAGCAACACCAGGACGCCCCGTTACGTGAGCATATCCCTCGGCTGCATGCCCTGCACCCTGTTCATGGCGAACAAGAATATGGCGGATCGGAGAAGCCAATATCGGATCGTATACCGGAAGTATCGCACCTCCGGGCAAACCGAAGATGACTTCGACACCTTCCATCTCCAGACTTTTTATTAAAGCCTGAGCACCTGTAATCTCCTGCTTCGCTTCCACAATCTCCCGTTTCGCTTCCATATTCTTATCTCTCCTTTCTATTTATCATTCTTTTTATTTCTTTTCCAAGTAAATCATACTCTTCCTATACCAAGCGACCGCAGCCGACTCCCAAATAACAAAAAACCTCCCGACTGGGAGGTTCCAAGCATACGCGCCGACTAACAGCCAAGCGTACGCTAGCCCGTTAGTACTACAGTTTGAATTGATATTTTAATAAAGTTATTTGTCACTACAGTTCTATTATTACATAAGATTTGGCATTTTGCAACACCTATTAGCAAAAAATTTTAGGTTTATCGACAAAACATCAGAAAAAGCAGATATCAACACCATGCTTCCACCTTGTCAGTTCGTAACTTTCAAAAACACTAACCTAAAAATACTGAAAAGGTATTTCTGCCTTTGCGCTTGGAAGAATACATGGCAGTGTCCGCTTGTTTGAGCAGTTCGGTATAGATGGTGCCGTTTTTGGGCGCAGTTGTAATACCTATGCTGGCGGAAATATGTACACTGTTATCCTTGATATCAAACGGTGTGGCCAGTACGGTCAAAACTCTGCCGGCCAGCTTTTCCAATACCTGATCAGCCTCAACAGTATCGATGCCCGCAACCAGCATTACAAACTCATCACCGCCAAGGCGTGAAATTGTATCTTGGGTACGCACAACACTTTTAAGCCTTTCGGATGTCTCCATTAGCACCATGTCACCACAGTCGTGTCCTAAAACATCGTTAATTTCTTTAAAGTTGTCCAAATCAATAAACAACAGCCCGCAAGATTCACCTGTGCGATGAATTCGGCCGAGTTCCTGGTTGGCTCTATCTTCAAAAAGCATGCGGTTCGGTAATCCCGTAAGGGAATCATGCAATGCCATGTAGCTTACTTTCTCAAGTAATTTCGTGTTTGAAATTGCCGTGGCCGCGTGATCAGACAGGCCGCTAAGCTGTTGGAAAAGTTCTTTATGTGAAACTGTAGCGTCTTTCGCTCTTGAAGCTGAACCGAAGCATGTTAAAATAACCCCTAAAAACTGCTCAAAGTAAAGCAAGGGCGTAGCTATGACATCATGATAACGCTCTAATCCCAACCTCTGTCTCAAAAAATCATCTTGTTCAAGATACAAGGGGATATTGGTATGTAAAATTGAGTCAATATGATGGCCGGAAATATTCACACCTGTAATACTATTTTCGCCTTCTTTAGTATTTTCACCCACCGGCTCAGCTTTGAAAGCAACCGCCTCTGAATTAGCCACCTCTTTCAGCAGTTGATGATCCTCCTCCCAAAGCAATACCGAAACATAATCACACCCAACCACGATAGGAACGGTTTGCAAAAGCGTAACAGCAACCTCATATACCGTCTTGCTTCGAGCAACGACACTCCCAAAATCAAGCAGTGTTTTGGTTATGGTATCAGAACGCCTTACCTCATCTAAAGCTGTTATGGTTGCAAGTGCGCTGGCTGCATAGTTGGCATATATGCTCAACATATGCTTGTCATGAGGGAAAAATTTTAATCCTTGCGGATGTATAGCAGCTAGGCGACCATACCACTTATATTGCGAGGACACATCAACTATTAAACGCGAACCATCCATATCGTCAGGGTTGTCGCTGTTCAAAATCTCATTGGCAATAGAGAGCGCTTCGTCTGCTTCGAGCCCATGCGATTGAATCTTTGGTTCCGTATAGGAATCAAGTTTGACAACCAAAAGATATTTGGGAGCACTGACAGCTCGCCCGGCATGCCAAGCAACACGGGCAAGCACCGAGTCAATATCTTCCACCTCCAACAAATCAGATGCTGTCGTATAAATTTCCTCAAGCCGTTGAGTCATCCCAGCCAGCTGTTGTTCTGCGTCAGAGGTTTGTGCTGCGTCATCAACGGTCGCTTCAGTACTGTCCCCCCACTGTAGATGGTATAAACAACGCTTTGCACCTTTTGCTTGGCACTCGGATTCGTCTATGGTTGCCGGAGCCATTGAGAACAGAGTGGGAGCCATTGACAACAGTCCCTTGGTGTACTCACATAACTGGGGATGGCGGGGAAAACCTCCTCTGGTCGTAGAACTTACAGTAGCATAGTTGTCAGCAACTTCAAGCGGTTCCATAACCGCAGCAGTTGAAAACTTGCCTGACGCCACACCAATATTTCTATAAATCTCACTGGGTGAGCCCAATGACCTGAGCAAAGCCACCGTTTCAGTACCGGACAGCTCTTTTACCATCTGTCTACCAAGGTTGAACCCCACCCGCAAATCACCTGTTACCTCAACAGCAGCTTCAAATAAAGCGGCAATCTCGGAATAGGTACTCCAAGAAGCATCATCTTCCAACTCCGATAATGAACGGGTCTTCGGCAGTCCTTCCAGCAATCTTGCCAGAGCAGCTTGCCCGAAAACATCTCGAATATAACGTATACAAACACCCGCTATACCGACCAAATACTGTTCATCTGCTTGCCCTGTTTGTTTTATTTGCCCAGTATCGTTATCCGCCATTCCTACCCGCCTGTCTTGATTATCCGTCTTGTCTTGTTCCTAAAATCCCTTGTCTTGTTCCTAAAATCTCAGTCACATACTCATCTGCCAACTTATCGGTTGTTCTGATTATCATCCGCCATTATGCTTTCTGGTTGATACCGCCGGTTTGGCGGTGGACGAGGTGGCGGTGGTGAGGGTCATCAGATTATTGGTATTCCACAAATCATGATGCTCTCGTGGCCATGGGCCACTTGGTGCGCCGCCTGGCGTGGGGGTATTCCAAACGAACAAGTAGCCTTCCCTCGTACCAGCTGCCAGTACCTGATTATCCAAGTTTCCAAACGGCCCAAAAGAGGGACTGTTCACCATCCAGCCGCCTGTAAACTTCGGAAAACCCGGTGCTTCTTCCCCTTTGATATTGAATGCACGCAAATCATAAGTAGCGCTGCCTTCCACCACATAAGGACCCTTGTTCCTCCCGCCTACATCGGCTACAATCGGCTGGTCGATAAACTGCATATCGCCCATTATCTGAGGAAATCCCGGCTGGAACTTACCTGTTGTTGCAGACCAAGCCGCCACTTGGGCCTCATGGGGATTCTGCTGTGCAACCAAACCCACATCCGCCATCTTACCTAAACTGAGTGCCGGGGCTACAAGAGTGATACCCTTGTTCCCTCCAAGGGGAGCAAAAGCAGGCATACCAAGAGCTGGCATGGTGATATTGAACAAGCCGGTAGAGTTGGAATCGGCGCCATGATGACGAAAAGCCATCACATTCGGCAATCCGCCTGTAGTGCCCAGAAAAGAGGTGCCGTTCGGGTTCAATACGTATGCCGGTCCTGCTGCACTCATAACACCTACTTGTAATGTATGATGAGCGGATAAAGCAGCCAAAACAGGGCTTCCACCCACACCATCACCTACATCAGGCAGCAAACCGGGATCCAGATCAGCTATTGAAACAGGCCAACCGGGCAAAAAAGCTCCCGGATTTGGATAACCGGGTGGAAAGGCAGTAGAAGTACCTAAATGCAAGGATCCGGTTGGATATATCGCATATACCATGGCATTAGCTGCACCCGAAAGAGCACCAAACAACTTTAACACATTGCCCGTAGAACCCAGGTAAGCGTTTGGCTGACCGCTGTACTCCTCATTGGAACCAACTATTACATCCGGCGGACCCGAACCGCCGTTCAGGTTGCCAATAGCGGGTGTGTCCATCAACTTAGTACCTTGAGTTACGTTGGAGTTTGACGCAAATGTGACAGCATTTGTAGTCGGATCGACCGAAGATACTTTAGACGGATCTACGACCAGTACCGGCCAACCGGGAACCGGCTGTCCGTTCGGCTCCCAGGCATAGACATGACGATCCATTGCACTGGCTACTATATCAAGCTCACCATTTCCCTGAAGATCTGCTAATGCGACAGCTGCAAATATCCCCGGTAAAAGCCGATTGTTGGGGTTCAAGGCCGCGGGGGAAGAAAATTCCGGATTGGTGTGAACAGGAAACCCGGGTAACATCTGTCCATGCTGGTTCCAAGCATAGACATATCCGGCCAGGTCTGATGCAATCACGTCGAGATTATGTCCGGATGATTTGGCTAAATCCCCCACAGCAACCCCACCGATTATTTCCCCCCTTGGAACAGACGTTACGGCATGAGTAGCAAATGCAGGTTCCAACGCATGATATGGAAGTGGATTGGTGTAAACCGGCCAACCGGGGAGCTCTTTGCCATCCGGCTCCATAGCATAAATGGTCCCACCTGCTGTCGGAACTATCAATACATTTTGCCCGTTGTTACCTATGGGAGCCAGGGTAGGCGGCGCATCCAATGAAGAGGTAAAGCGCTTGGGAAAACCTGTGAGTAATGATGAATCTGCATGTAAGAACTCTGCCCGCCTCGACACACCTATCATCCCTTGAGAGTCCTGCACCACTACTTTGAGAGAAAAGGTAAAACGATTGGGATCGGTAGTTCCTCCGGGTCCGACCGGTCCACCGGAAAAGTTATACCCCTTTGGAAACAGTCCTTTTATCTTCGACATGGAAATCCGCCCAAGCACCCCTGTTCTTACTCCCTGCCCGTGCCCCACTTCAACCAAGTGCCATGTGCTCGGATCAGGACCGACACCCGCATCCACCTGATAACGCCAGGATTTTGCTCTTGTAGTGCCAACAATACCATTTACAACTAAAGTTTCACCAGGTGAAAACGTTTCAAACCAAGAAGGAGAGTTGATCTGGGCTTGTGGCGGTATTTTCCCTTGAGCAATCCAGCTCACCAGTCGGGCTGCGTTAATGCGCCCGTATCCCGTATAAATGTCAAAACCGGGCTTGGTGTGATAGCGTGTTGTCGGCATGGGAGCTCCAGTAACCGTATAGTTGTCAGCAGGTCCATACTTACCCGCGGATGTTTGGAAGTTGATGTCATTAGCGGACATCGTAACAAGCTGACGAATCTCGTTTACCGACAGCGCTACCGGTTTGCCGGCAACAGTCTTGATCCCGGGATAAGGTTTGAGGTTGCCCTTGGACATGGCCTGTAAAGCTGCGGACTCAGCCAGACCCACTATCCCGGAACTGATACCGGTCGCCTCCGAAGAACAAGAAGCGGACTCCACACTAACCGCTATGTTTGCGCCATAGTTGGTGCAACCATTCAAATAGAGATAACTTGGAGGGCTCATGGGTGGTTTACCGATATAAGGGGGGATACCCCCCGGCCAAGTTACGCTATTGACTACGATAGTATGTGCCAACAGTGCGGGCAAGTTATGATGCTGAGCCTCTTCATCGGCTGCAGAAGCCATTATGGGTACACCATGAGCTTCTGCATAACTTACGGCCTGGCGTGAAGCGTTGGTAATATCATAAGTCCCAAGTGCTTCTTGGATTACATTAGCTCCACTGTCAACAGCAAATAACACTCCTTCAGCAAAAAGATTGGCGGAAGTAATAAAGCTGTCTCCTACCCTTACCGGCAAAACCATGCAGTTCGGGCATGCACCCAGGTAACTGCTGAGTAAATTGGAACTATTATGCGGAATGGTATTCGCTGCTCCGCTTGAATCCATAGCTTCACCGGTTCCATGATCATAGTGAACGACATCGTAGGGATTGTTATTATTATTTATAAAGTTCCATCCTGATATAGCCTCAGTGAAACCGGGCGGACCTTGATGTGCATAATAGTAGGGAGAACCGGCAGTACCAAAGGTATTTATCAGGTCCATTGGCGATATCATGTTTACCCCGGCGGTTGTTTCACAAAAATAAGGCTTTGACACTCTGGGATCGTTCACATACTGTGCTGCATTGATCACACCGGAGTTGTTCAGGTCGTAAGGATTAGAGTCTAAAAACTTTACGCCTTGTGCTTCAAGTTGAGGCTTTGTGAGCCCTTGTGCATCTTCGGGTAACGGTAAAGCCGCGGTGTTTATATAAAGTTTTTCAACTATTCCCGGCTTACACCACTCAATACCCGAGTCGGTTATTCCTATCAAGGTTGTCGGCCAACCGGTGGTGGTTTGCCAAGCTAAATCGACAGAGTTGCCTCTAACCCCACATAACTCTTGAGGGTTTTTATATAAAAGAGGATTGTTGGATCTGGCGGAGGTCAGCTTCAAGTATTTATGCCCGCTCGTCGTGTTCCAGTTAACAGGTCTCTCCGGTGGAGTGGTTATGGGAGTATGAGCATAACTCAGGTAGTTTTCCGGATTTGCACCAATAGGAGGCGGCGGCCAAGGAATGGAGCCAGTAAGGGTTTCGGCACCTGCTTGACCGGTATTGGGATCATTGGGAGTAGGCAGAGGAGGACAACTTGAAGGTCTGTAGGGTGTATATGAACTTTTCCAAACAGGTGCTTTTGGTAATGAGGGATAGAAAACTCCCATCCCTACCTTTTGAGTTACGTTGGCGCACCCTGATATCACAACAGCAAGTATCATCAACCCTAAAAGTAGCAGATGTTTGTTCACACCGGGATAAGGGGGGCCGCTGTGGTTGGTTTTAAAGGTGGGGTTGGTTTTGATGGGGTTACCGATTTCTCTCGTGTGCATTGCTTATCCTCTCACGTTTCTGTTTGCACTTTTTTAAATAGTTTGTCTTTAAACAGTTATAGTCTAAATCCTCCATCAAAAATTAATCAAATCAACAAAAGTTATCGTTTAACCCATCCGCCAAGATAAGCGACAGTTTATCATACTCAAACAGATTGACCGCACGCTGTCTGGCTGCGGCACCCATAGAAATACGCAACTTAGGGTTGTCGAGTAACTTGATCAAAGCTCGCCCGAGTTCATCTATATCTGAAGGATTATCGAGCACTATACCGGTTTTTCCGTCTTCAACCGCTTCTTTCGACCCACCGGAATCTCCCGCTATTTGCGGTACTGCACAGGCTGAAGCCTCCAAAAATACTATACCAAAACCTTCCTGTTCCAACCCCCACCATCTGTTTGTACACGCCATAACGAATATATCCGCGCCGGTATAGAGTGCGGACAAATCAGCATCATCAACCTGGCCCAAAAAATGAACCGGTGCTTTCAACCTGGTTGCCAACTCAACAAGTCCAGTCCGAGATCTGCCTGTCCCGGCTATCACTACAATAAAATCATCCCTGCCCGAACTGTTCAGTCGGGCGGCAGCTTGAATTAAAAACGCCATTCCTTTCCTCGGCACCAACCTGGACAAACCGAGAATAACCTTTTTACCATTCTGCGCTAACTCGCGAAAGCGGCTTGACTCTTTGGGTTTGAAGCGATTTGTATCCACGCCGGGCGGTACGACAATCACGGGAACGTTTGTTGTGCCGATTAAACGTCTAGCAGTTCCCGCAACGTATTCACCCGCCGCTATCACAAGTGAAGCATTTCGCAACACAAACTCAACCATAGAACGTAAACCGGCCAAACGGGCAGGCAAGACAGCCTCTGCACCATGCAGAACAACAGCATAAGGGATTTTTAAAAATGGGCCCGACAATCCTAAGGGTAACACCGGATCTAAAACAACCATCTCGGCATTGAATTTGCCTGCCTCTGATTGAATTTTATGAAGCAACGAAATACTCGGCAATAACATACTGGCGCTCGTTCGCTGTATCGACATAGCAGAACTTTTGTCAAAGATCTCCGCCCCCGGATATCGGGTTGTCAACACCTGAAAGGAGGATGTATCAAGCCTGCGCCACAGCTCCCAAAGATACGTCTGAATACCGCCTGATTTAGGAGGGAAATCGTTGGTAACAAGGAGATGGCGCAAAACGGGATAGTGGGGATGCGTCACCTGAAATGCCGTATACCTTTTGTTTCTTCAGCTGTCTTTAATGCACCTTTCAGCTGTTGAATTTCATCCCGCAATACGGCCGCATGCTCAAATCGTAAATTTGAAGCTGCTTCACGCATCTCTTCTTCCAACTCTCGTATAAGCGATGTCAATGATGTCTTATTCGAAGTTGTATCAAAATTTTCTTCGTGAACAGCGCGAGAAGTGCTACCGCTGCCAGAAATACGGTTAAAGGCGGTATGCTTTTCTGAAATAACAGCCACATTGTGAACCTTGTCTAAAATATCCGCCACCGCCTTTTGAATAGTCTTCGGATTTATGCCATGTTCAATATTGTATTTCTGCTGCAAAGCACGCCTACGCTGTGTTTCAGCTATAGCTTTTCGCATGGCGGCAGTCAAATGATCACCATACATTACAACTTCTCCGTCAACATTACGCGCCGCTCTACCCATTGTCTGCATCAAGGAGGTTTCACTGCGCAGAAAACCTTCTTTATCGGCATCTAAAATGGCGACTAAAGAAACCTCCGGTAAATCCAACCCTTCACGCAGCAGATTAATGCCTACCAAAACATCAAATACGCCAAGTCTTAAATCTCTGAGTATTTCTATACGTTCTAAGGTGTTGATATTGGAGTGTAAATACCTGGCTTTAATCCCAAGCTCTATTAGATAATCGGAAAGATCCTCAGCCATCTTTTTGGTCAGGGTAACTACCAAAACCCTGCCGCAAGATTCAACAACTCCCCTTATACGCTCCACTAAGTCATCTATCTGGTTGACAGTAGGTTGCACGACTATCTTAGGATCAATCAGACCCGTGGGGCGTACTATCTGTTCGACTACCTGCGAAGAGTGTTCTATCTCCCACGGTGCCGGAGTTGCGGACATAAATATACACTGTTTTATACGCTCTAAAAACTCATCAAACTTGAGTGGTCTGTTGTCTAAAGCGGAGGGCAGTCTAAATCCATGTTCAACGAGTGTAAGTTTGCGTGAACGATCCCCATTATACTGGCCGCGCAGTTGGGGAATTGTAACATGACTCTCATCTACAATCACAAGAAACTCCTCGGGAAAGTAGTCCAGCAGCGTCCAAGGCGGCTCACCGGCACCTCGTCCATCAATATGGCGGCTGTAGTTTTCAATGCCGCTGCACACACCAATCTCACCTAACATCTCCAAATCATGTCTGGTACGCATACCTAAGCGCTGTGCCTCAAGGAGCTTGCCTTGACTCGTAAGCTCACTCAAGCGTTCTTTCATCTCGGCTTTGATAGAAGCAATGGCTGTTTTCATACGATCTTTTGGAGCCACATAATGAGTTGCGGGAAAAATTACAAGTTCGTCTATCTCTTGTATAACTTGGCCAAGCATGGGATCAAACCAGCTCAAGCGTTCTATCTCATCGCCAAACAGTTCAATGCGAACAGGGACTTGCTCATAGGCCGGATGTACATCTATCGTGTCTCCCTTTACCATGAATTTCCCACGAGTTACGCTGACATCATTGCGTTCATAACCCAGTTCAACCAGTTTGGCAAGAATATCCCGCTGATCCAGAAAATCGCCGCGCCGTAAGATCAAAATCATGTTCCGGTACTCTTGGGGTGCCCCCAAACCGTATATGCAGGAAACAGAGGCAACAACTACAACATCAGAACGCATCAGTAAAGCTGAAGTTGTGGCATGACGAAGACGATCAACCTCATCATTTATCGAGGAGTCCTTTTCTATGTAGGTGTCCGTAACAGGCATATAGGCTTCCGGTTGATAGTAATCATAGTAAGAAACAAAGTACTCCACTCTGTTATCGGGGAAGAGTTCCCTGAACTCACTTGCCAGCTGTGCAGCAAGCGACTTATTTGGTGCTATGACAAGTGTTGGACGATTAACGGCCTCAATTGTCCATGCAATGGTGGCACTTTTCCCGCTGCCTGTTATACCGAGCAGAGTCTGAAATCTCTCCCCACGCGTTACGCCGGCGGCTAAGGCCTTTATAGCCTTCGGCTGATCACCTGCGGGTTTAAAATCAGAAACTACATGAAAATCAGGCACTTTTCGTACTCATACAGTCCAATTGCGCTTAGAGACAAGCAGTCCGCTGATCCATTCCCATGCCATATCTACTTGCTTTTTCAAGTCTTGCAAAGTTCCGGAGTTGTCTATAATGAAATCGGCTATCTGAGCGCGGGTTTCCCTGGAAGCTTGAGAACGCATCCGAAGGGCTACATCAGATGGATTCATCCCCCTTTTTTCTATTAACCTCTTTGAACATACCTCTTCGGGTGCATCAACTACAATAGTGCCTAAAAGTCCTCCCTCTTTTCCTTCGAAAAACCTGCCTGTACCGATATCTTTCGATTCCGCCAAAAGCGGTATATCCAACAACACTATCCTCTCTTTATCAAGGGCTTCGCCTAGGTGAGCATCTTTGGCGGTCGACTCCTCGGCAGCCAATTTACTCAAACGCTGGAGGATTTCTTTGCCGATTTGCGGATGAGTAATAGAGTTCAAATCAGCCAGAGCATCGGAATCGGAAAAAACCACCTCAGCTAATGCTTCCCTGTCCAAGCTGCCATCTTTTGTCAGTATAGTCGTACCAAACCGTTTTACAATTTTTTTATAAGCAGGCTTTCCGACAAGTACGACCTCTTTGGCTATTTGATCTGCATCCAACAAGAACGCTCCCTTGTCAACCAGCATTGTCCCAACTGTAGATTTTCCCGAGCCTATGCCGCCCGTAAGTCCAATGGTTAACATCCCAAAACTGCCATAACTAATCAACCATTACTTAATGGAGACCACTCTATAGTGGATCAAGGTAGTAAGAGCTTTAATCCCGTCTTTCCACGTGATCTTCTTCCCCTCTTTTACTTCTCTGCCTGCATAAGAGATAGGTACTTGGTAAATACGGTAACCTAATCGCAGTATCTTGGCGGTTACTTCGGGTTCAAATTCAAAGCGATTTGCTTTAATGGTAAACCGTTCTAAAATTTCACGATCAAACAGCTTATATCCAACCTCCATATCAGACAAGGTTGAGGAGTACAAAATATTGGTCAACATCGTAAGAAAACGGTTACCTATCCAATGTGAGGGAAGCATATTTTTGCGTTCACCACCAAAACGGCTGCCATAAACTACTTGTGCCTTACCTTTGAGGATCGGATTCAACAAGCGATGCCAATCATCGGGATCATATTCAAGATCAGCATCTTGAATAAGGATCAAGTCCCCTCGCGCTTGGACCAAGGCAGAGCGTACAGCGGCTCCTTTGCCTTGATTTTTATCATGTACAATAACTTCGAGAGTGGAATCACGCAACGCAGTTAAAATATCTGTAGTTCCATCTGTCGATCCGTCATCTACTACGATGATCTCCTTACTTATCGGCAGTTCAACAGCTCGAGCACAGCGTATTATCTCAGCGATAGTATTACGTTCATTGTACACGGGGATGATAACCGACAACATTTTAAACTGTTTCATATACTCCATGAACGACTATTATACAGCTCTCAAGTACCACAAGATTTTAAATATCATGCTGGAAGCCTGAGCGAGGTAAAACTTTACCATCCAGCAAAAGTTGACCGGCTGCATTGGTACACACCCCTATCTCCAAAGGCATACTTAGACCTGTCTTCCGAAAAACACTCCTCACCAGTTCTAAATCAGAAGCACAAAAAACCAACTCGTAATCTTCCCCGCCAAAAAGCGCATCTTCCGCCGAAACTCCGTCCGCCACCGGTAGACTGCTAAGCTCAATGCCGACGCCGGAAGAGTCGATGATATGCCCCAAGTCTTGGGAGAAACCGTCCGAAACATCAATCATGGCTGTGGCGCCTGCCATAGCGGCTGCTTTGCCTTCAAGCAGTTTGGGTGTTGGTCTAAGATATGCTTTTGTAAAAACATCCAAGAGAGGATAATCATCCTGTTTGGCGCGGAGTTTCAATAGTCTCAAACCACAAGCAGCTCGACCAAAGCATCCTGTGGCAAAAACGGTATCACCAACCTTGGCGCCGGAACGGAGTACCGGAGCACTGCCAGTCGAAACCCCTAAAACAGTAACAGTTACCATAACTTGGGTTGCAACGGAGATGTCTCCTCCCACAACAAAACAACCGAATTCACGGGCGGCAGATATCGCACTCTCGTGCAGAGAAACAAAATCAGTGCCTTTTGGTGCAGCAACAGAAATTAAGCTCCTGAACGGACTGCCACCCATAGCTGCTATATCACTAACAGCGGTTGCCACCGCTTTGTAACCAAGTTCCTCTAGAGTAGCAAAAGCTAAATCCATATGTACGCCGGCGGTTGTCATATCGGTTGTTGCCAATAGAGTGGAGTCGCCAAGCTTTATAACCGCAGCGTCATCCCCCACCCACACTTCGTTTTCTGCGGGGGTACCAACCATTTTTTTTATCTGTTCTATAAGAGCGAATTCGCCTAACGCGCTAATAAGAAGTAGATTAGTAAAAAGTATGACTGCAAACACAAATAATCAAAAACTTATCAAGTGGGTAGAGGAGTTTGCCAAGTTGACCACCCCAAAAAATATTTATTGGTGTGACGGTTCGGACAAAGAGTATGATCAGCTTACTCAGCAAATGGTTAAATCTGGTATGCTCGTTCCCCTTTCTTCACAACTGCGACCCAACAGCTACTGGGCACATTCCGATCCGCAAGATGTAGCAAGAGTAGAAGAACGTACATTTATATGCTCAATTGAACAACGGGATGCAGGCCCTACCAACAACTGGTGTGACCCCGGCGAAATGCGCAATGAATTAACCGGCTTGTTCAACGGGTCAATGAAGGGCAGGACCATGTATGTGGTTCCTTTCTCAATGGGCCCTCTCGGCTCTCCAATTGCTCATATAGGGGTTCAACTAACCGATTCTCCCTACGTGGCAGCCAATATGAAAATTATGACCAGAATGGGGCAGCCTGTTTTGGATATACTGGGTCAAAGCGGTTATTTCGTGCCTTGTTTACACTCTGTCGGAGCACCCTTGGATGACGCTTTAGAAGACACCAGCTGGCCTTGCAATCCCACCAACAAGTATATAGTCCACTTTCCCGAAACAAGAGAGATCTGGTCTTACGGTTCCGGGTATGGTGGCAACGCATTGTTGGGCAAAAAATGTTTTGCTCTGCGTATAGCATCTGTAATGGCTCATGACGACGGTTGGTTGGCGGAACACATGTTGATCCTAAAACTAACCTCCCCTCAAGGTAGTGTCCGTTACATTACGGGTGCATTCCCATCCGCTTGCGGAAAAACCAATCTGTCAATGCTAACACCAACCATCAAGGGCTGGAAGATTGAAACTGTAGGTGAAGATATTTGCTGGATGAAGTTTGACAACGAAGGATACTTGAGAGCCATTAACCCTGAAGCCGGTTATTTTGGGGTAGCACCCGGCACAAATGGAAAGACGAATCTTAACGCAATGCGTACCCTGTGGGGTAACTGCATATTTACCAACACAGCTTTGACTGATGAGCGGGATGTATGGTGGGAAGGGATGAGTGATGATCCACCATCACACCTAATTGACTGGAAAAACAACGATTGGACACCCGCAGCATCCACCCCAGCTGCTCATCCAAATGCACGTTTTACCGCACCGGCTTGCCAAAACCCGGTAATTGCACCCGAATGGGAAGATCCAAAGGGCGTACCAATTTCCGCGATACTGTTTGGCGGAAGACGATCAACAACAGTTCCTCTGGTATACCAGGCATTCAACTGGACACATGGGGTATTTTTGGGATCAACCATGGGATCAGAAACCACGGCTGCAGCCGCCGGACAGGTCGGACAGTTAAGGCGGGACCCCTTCGCCATGCTGCCATTTTGCGGTTATAACATGGCTGACTACTTTAATCACTGGCTATCCATAGGTGAGCGAGGGCACGCCGAAAAGCTGCCGAAAATATTCAGTGTTAACTGGTTCCGTAAGAATCAAGAGGGTAAATGGCTATGGCCGGGATACGGTGAAAATTCACGGGTATTGAAATGGGTGTTTGAACGCTGCGACAATACAGCTGAAGCTGTAGAGACACCTATAGGTTTGATTCCGAACGCTCAATCACTGGGCATATCGGAAATTGGAATCCAAGAAGAGGATGCCAAAGAGTTACTAAAGGTTGATGCTAAGGAGTGGGATACGGAAATAGAACTTATCAGTCGCCACTACGAACGATTTGGTGATCTGCTTCCCTATCAACTTGACAATGAACTGGCAGAACTTAAAAAACGGATTGATTCAATTTAGCGCAGATTGATCAGAAAAGTTAACAATGCGGATTAATGCGGATTGGACGACATAGGAAAACCGTTGGCCTTGATCATATGGAGCTAAGAGGCTCCCAAGGGATCAAACCGGAATGTAAAAAGTACCAGCACTACAGCCGCAATACCCACAGCTAACAGCACAAGCAGATCGCCACTGGTATCGGCAAGTGAAGCTCCGTTTGTCATAACTTCGCGCAGCCCCTGGCTCAGATAACGCAGAGGCATAAACAAGGCAAACTTCTGCATCCACTCCGGCGCTTGAGAAAGAGGAAAAAAGATACCGGTTAGGAACATCTGGGGCAAAGCTATGGTGTTGCCTATCATCATTGCAGCTTGCTCCCCCTTGGCGATCCCGGCAACTAAAAAGCCAAGCGCCAAGAAACAAAGTGATCCCACAACCAACAACAGTACCACCACAGCGGGTAAGGGGCCTATCCCGACTCCATAGAGTAACCTGGCGGTTGTCAACAGTACTGCCACCTGAATAGCTACAAGTACCAACTGTGCTGTTACATGCCCTATTACAAAAACCCACATCGGTACGGCGGTAGCCTTGATCCTCCTCAGTGTTCCCTGCTCTCTGTCTCTGACTAAACGCATACTCGCACCCAACATGGAGCTTGTCAACACTGCATACGCAATGATACCCGGGGTTAAAAATTTGGTATAATGTGTCATAGCAAGCACACCTCCAACTGTTGCGCCGGAGGACTTGATGATATCAAGTTTCGGAATTACCGCAGGCCCCATATGTAGTAAGGTTTGGTTTACTCCAAGCTCTATTGCCTCCGCTACGGAGGTATAGTAGCCGTTTTCCGAAGCATTGTGAAAGTTCTCAACTACCTCTATCTGCAAGGGATGTGCATTGGGATTTAGAACAACCAAAGCAAAAGAGCTATTGCCGAGTGCAACATCATGGTTAGCCTGAGCAGCCGACATATACATGGGAGTAAAAAAACGAGGCGGTAAAAATTTTGCCATTAAAGTTGTCAGATCTTTTGGTCCCGAAAGTGCGACTTTTTGAACTCCTGACTTTAATATTCCACCGAATACCAGCATAACAAAGAGTGGAAATAGCAAGCTAAACAACAATACCTGCCTGTTCCTAAGCAACATAAGCAGATTCATACGTATCAAATCCCTGCATGCAGATGGCCAAACCAGCCTTCTTCGATGCACAGAGGCGCTTAAACTAACTTCACCCGGAGTTTGATCTGTTGTATCGGGCAATTTCACCGTCGGTTACCGCTGTTGTTCTCGTCGTCGTCTCCTATATGGTGTCCGGTTTGGACTAAGAACACATCCTCCAAGCTCGGACCATTGACGGAAAGCTCCTTCAATCCCTGACTACCCAGTCTGAGAGTAAGCTCCCCAACAACCTCACCGGGGTTTGAACACCTCAAATACCATCTACCTCCCGAAAAAGTGGCTGCAGTAACTCCCGGTAAATCCTTTAAAGCAGCCTCCTCTGGCGCTGTGAGTGACACTGTAACCTCACTGCCAAGTTCATTTATCAACTCAATTGGAGATCCCTGTGCCACCACTCTGCCTTGATCCACAATAACCACCCGGTCCGCCAACACCTCCGCCTCTTCTATGTAGTGGGTAGTAAGCAGTATACTGCGTCCTTGCTTGTGTAAAAGACGTATTAATTCCCATGTGTCACGGCGGCTATGGGGATCAAGCCCAGTGGTAGGTTCATCCAGAATAATCAGCCTAGGATCGTTGCAAAGTGCAAGCGCAATAGAAAAGCGACGTTTTTGTCCTCCTGAAAGTTGATCCGTCCGCCTTTTTGCCAACTCGCCCAATCCCACCCAATCAAGTAACAAACCCGGATCAGTCTGGCAACCATAGAGGCTTGCAAACAGTTGTATGCACTCTGCGCAGGTAAGTTCAGAATAAGTTGCCCCCTCTTGTAACTGTACGCCAATAAGCCGCCGGGCCTTCTTATGGGGTAGCCCGAAAAGTTCCACTGTTCCCGCATCAGATTTTTTGAGTCCTTCTATAATCTCCAAAGTAGTAGTTTTCCCGGCACCGTTAGGACCTAAAAGTGCCAAGAGTTCCCCTTGTTTTACAACCAAGTCAATACCGTCAACAGCTTTGTTGGCACCATAAAACTTCACAAGTCCCTTTACGCTTACAGCGGGAACCTCCCCGGCTAAAGCTTGAATTGAACCATCTTGTTCAGGCAATAGATGTAGTCCTGTCGAAGCAGTATTGGCGGTACTCATATATTAACAAGTATGCACCATAAAAGAGAGGATATTCCAATGCCACACATAAAAACCGCACTAAAGCCGACAGTTTCTAAGAAAATGGTAAGAGAATAACGCAACTGTTGCTTTGCCTCGCAGAATCACATATGATTTTTGGCATCGGCATGAAAAATTCTGGAGTAGGTAGAGGAGGACATGATGAGAACGTCACTTAAGTCGCTGGTTATCATAGCTGTTGGAGCACTGATTTTAACAAGTTGTGGCTCATCACATATTCAATCCACCGGAAAAACCACTACTACACAGACTGGTTTGGCAACATCTATTCATAAAATTCGCCATATTGTTGTTATCTTTCAAGAGAACCGCTCTTTTGACAGCTATTTTGGAACTTATCCGGGCGCAGATGGCATACCAATGAACAATGGAATCCCGAGCGTCTGTATTCCCGACCCTGTACGAAGCGCATGTATACGCCCGTATCCTGATCATGCCAATATCAATGTAGACGGACCGCACGATGCCATAGCAAGCCAAATGGATACCAACAACGGTAAAATGAACGGATTCATATTTAGCGACCAAAAACTCTCTAACATTGAGTGCAATAACAACGATCCGCTTGCACCGGGTTGCGGGGAAGCTGCTCGCGCGGACGAAATAGTAGGGTATCACACCCAAAGTGATATACCTAACTACTGGGCATACGCTCAACATTTTGTACTCCAAGATCATATGTTTGAGCCAATACACTCTTGGAGTTTCCCGTCCCATCTTTACCTGGTGTCTGCTTGGTCAGCCAGTTGCGCCAAAAAAAACAGTCCGTCTTCTTGCTCATCGGCTCTTGACTTCCCGCCTCTGGCGAACAGATCCGATCCTACTCCATATGCCTGGACAGATATAACATGGTTGCTAAACCGCTATCATGTAAGCTGGTCATGGTATCTGGACAACGGATATCAACCGCTAAGGGGTTCAGGTGTTGCCTGGCCGGCGTCACAACATTCCGGCTCCCAACATCTCGGCGCAGTGCAAACAGAGGGCTATCCCGGGGTAAGGGCCACCATCAACAAACACGGAGTACCGTTAATATGGAATGTTATACCCGGTTTCACAGATGTACATCAAGATCACCAACTCGGCAACGTGAGCCAACTGACCAACTTCTTCATCGCAGCAAAAAATGGCTCCCTTCCATCCATATCCTGGGTTTTGCCAAACGGATATGACAGTGAACACCCCCCATCACCCGTCAGTGTAGGACAGTCCTATGTAACTAATATAGTAAATGCTGTAATGAAGAGTCCCGACTGGAACTCTACGGCCATCTTTATTACTTGGGATGATTGGGGCGGATTTTATGACAATGTCGTCCCGCCGCAAGTTGACACCTTGGGCTATGGCATAAGAGTGCCGGGACTGGTCATAAGTGCTTATGCAAAACCCGGTTACATAGATCACCAGACTTTGAGTTTTGACGCATACTTAAAGTTCATTGAAGATGATTTTATGGGCGGAGCACGGTTAAACCCAAAGACGGACGGGCGAGCTGACCCGCGTCCTGATGTGAGAGAAAATGCCCCGATACTTGGCAACCTGGTCAACGATTTTAACTTTAACCAAAAACCGCTGCCGCCTTTGATACTCCCCGTCAACCCCACAACGACTTTAAGTGCCCAGCCCACATTACCTCCGCCAATTGACGTGGTTCCTCTTTCAAAAGCACAGTTGGCCACAGCACAACTTCCTTATAAACTGTCTTATATAAAACCTTAAAAGTCGAATATAGCAGCGAAGTATGTCCAAGATGGAAAACTCATCTGGAACCTTACAGCGCAATGTGTAATAATTAGTGGAATGAAAACAGTAATATCCGACATGTTAGGAGTTGAGTTTCCGATATTGGCATTCAGCCACCAACGCGATGTAGTAGCAGCAGTAACAAATGCAGGTGGGATGGGAGTTTTGGGGGCGGTATCCCTCACCCCCGAAGAGCTTGAAACCGAGCTTACCTGGATAGATGAACACACAAAAGGTAAACCCTACGGCGTAGATGTAATAGTGCCGGCCAAGTATGTCGGAGACAGCGCAGGCGGGTTGTCAAAAACCGACTTGGACGCATTTATTCCTGAAGAGCATCGTGAGTTTATCGACCATCTAATGGAAAAGTACAATGTTCCCCCGCTGCCTAAAGACTATCCAAAACGTACAGGTTTGCTTTCCTGGTCACATAAGGGCACCACTGAGCTACTCGACATAGCCTTTTCCCACCCCATATCTCTTATTGCCAACGCCCTAGGCCCGCCCCCAGAAGATATGATAAAACAAGCCCATGAGAAAAATATACCGGTTGCCGCACTAGCCGGGAAAATAGAGCATGCATTGAAAAACGTGTCTCGTGGAGTTGATATCATAGTTGCACAAGGTTATGAAGCCGGCGGACACACAGGAGACATTGCCACAATGGTGCTTGTTCCGGAGGTTGTTGATGCCATAGCTCCTATCCCGGTGTTGGCTGCGGGTGGCATCGGAAGAGGACGTCAAATGGCAGCCGCCATGGCACTCGGTGCTCAGGGGGTCTGGACTGGGTCGGTATGGCTCACCACCGAAGAGGCCGAAACGGAACCGGTGGTCAAGCAAAAGATGCTAAGGGCCACATCTTCAGATACCGTAAAGTCTAGAGCAATGACCGGGAAGCCAGCACGACAACTGAGGTCAGCTTGGACAGATGAGTGGGAGGAACCGCAAGCTCCGTCACCCTTACCCATGCCGCTTCAATCCATGTTGATAGTTGAAGCATTGCAGCGTATACATAGGAGCGTCAAGGACGAAACGTCCGGACCGGGTCAGCTTGCCAACTACTTTGTAGGCCAAATTGTCGGTTCACTGAACAAAGTTACCCCGGCGCGACAGGTTGTCTTAGATATGGTGGAGGAGTTTGTGGAGGTTATAACCGGTTTTGACAAGTTGCTTCAGGACAACTGATCGGTAGAACAATCGATCGATGAAGAGGAGCTTACCGTGGTAAAAGGGCATGGCGGCATCTTGGTCGTAAAAGCACTTAAGCCTTTTGGAATAAATGAGATATTCACACTTTCGGGTGGTCATATCTTTCCAATTTACGATGCTTGCGTAAAAGAGGGTATAAAGATAGTGGACTTTCGTCACGAATCATCGGCAACATTCGCTGCTGAAGGTATGGCTAAGCTGACACGCAAGCCGGCTGTAGCAGTACTGACAGCCGGCCCGGGAGTAACAAACGGAATAAGCGCTATAACCACAGCCTGGTTTAACGGTTCCCCGCTTGTTGTTCTAGGAGGTAGAGCACCTCAAAATCGTTGGGGGAGCGGTTCTTTGCAAGAACTTAACCATATACCGATAGTCGACTCAATCACAAAGTTGTCTCTCACATCAACAACAACCGCTTCAATCCCGGATACCATAACCAATGCTATATCGGTTGCACTAACTCCCCATCGCGGTCCTGTTTTTGTGGATATACCGCTTGATGTTCTTTTCGACGAAGCCGAGGCTGAGATACCGTTGCAGTCGTCATCTGTGATTGCACCTCAACCAGATGAAGCTGATCTGAAAAAGGTGGCTGTTTTGTTGGCAAAAGCTTCAAAACCAGCCATTATCGCCGGTTCGGATATATGGTGGGGGAAAGCATGGGAAGCCTTGCAAAATCTGGTGGAACTCCTGCGTATCCCTACCTTTACAAACGGTCAAGCCAGAGGTTGCCTAACTTCAGACCATGAACTTTATTTTTCACGTACAAGATACAAACTAAAGGAGTCCGACATAGTGGTGGTAGTCGGTACACCACTTGATTTCAGACTTTCTTTCGGGCAGTTTGGAGATGGAGAGGTGATACACATTATGGACAGCCCACCGGCAAACCATCCTCTTGGTGTAAGGCTGAACACCAGCTTAATTGGAGATTTGAAACACATCCTAACTGAGTTGAGCAACCATCTGCCTGAACAGGTAAAAGATCACGAAACATGGATTGATGAGTTGCGAAGCGAAGAAGATGCTATCAGGCAAGACGAACATGCCCAAATGACTGCCGCTTTCTCAGCAAAACCCATTCACCCAATTGCTCTGTATGGAGAGTTGAATAAATACCTGGATAAGGATGCAGTTGTAATAGGCGACGGCGGAGACTTTGTTTCTTGGGCGGGAAAGTTGATTAACTCATATCAACCCGGCTGTTGGATGGATCCCGGCCCTTATGGATGTTTAGGTACCGGATTGGGCTATGCAACGGCAGCGAGGATAGCACACCCCGATCGCCAAGTAGTACTTTTGGCTGGAGACGGCGCCTTCGGTTTTTCCGCCATAGAGTTAGATACCCTGGTACGCCACAAGATTGCTGTTGTCATTATAGTGGGTAACAACGGGATATGGGGACTGGAAAAACACCCTATGAAAATGCTCTATGGATATGACGTAGCCGCTGACCTACAACCTGAATGCCATTACGACAAGCTTGGGATAGCGTTGGGAGGAGGCGGCGAAACCATATCATCATTAAAAGAGTTCGGCCCTGCAATAAAACGTGCCTTTAGCGCCAAAGTGCCTTACGTGTTGAATATCTTGCTTGACCCCCAAGTTGCATACCCACGTACGTCCAGTCTGGCTTGAACTCCGCTCGTTGTGAGCAAAAGTATGCCCACACGACTTGGCGACACAGTTTGAGGCTGACCATATACGAGATCCGTTCCTTGATCAATATGATCTAAGTGTTATCTTTCGAATCTGTAACGGTCGTCGGGTAATACATTAATCGTACAATGTGAGAAGATATTTTCTAAAACAGCTGCTGGCCCCGTCTCCAACCTCATATCTCTCAGGCCGGCTGCTCGTGTCAGCCGGTAGTATGATACAACTGGCCAACTGGTATTACCACCTTGTCAACGCCGACTTTTTAAACTTCATCCCAGCCGGTGATACTTGAACATCTGTTCTTATGCCGAATGGTAAAAAATATGTAACTCAAGAAGACGCGGATAACGTAGTATAATAACTTAGTAGCGTTGAGTTTACCGGGCAGCCGCGGCTAAGTACCAGTTTTCTGGTTAACGGTCGAGGAAGGTCGGGGCTCCACAGGACAGGGTGCTGGTTAACGGCCAGTCGGGGTGACCCGCAGGATAGTGCCACAGAAAACAGACCGCCAATGGCAAAGTCTACAAAAGACTTGTTCGGGTAATAATATGCTCGGACTGGCTTTGTACAGGTAAGGGTGAAACGGTGCGGTAAGAGCGCACCAGCGACCAGGGTGACTTGGTCGGCTGGGTAAACCCCACTCGGAGCAAGGTCAAGCGCGGGACGAGTGGTCCGCTCAATGTCCCCAGGTAGACTGCACAGATGGATGGCTGCCCACCCGGATTTCCGAAAGGAGCCGGCGGACAGAACCCCGCCTATAGGTCAACTCAACGCGTTGTACTTCAAACGTGAATCCAAGCCACATGAGCATACCGACCGACTACACATCCTTGTGTGTCACTACAAAAAGGCCGGCGGAAAGAAAAACCACCGCATAGCCAAAAAGAACAAGAGCACCGTCCCATTGGGGCAAGAAGGAGAAAATTGTCGAGTGCGTTGAATTGCCGAAAAGGTTTCCCGCTCCTATGAAACTCATAAACGCATGGTAAGGTAACCATTTCCCCGCCGGAGCGGTTCGCGGTATCGCGGATATAATATTCTCTATTATGAACCACCAAGCGAGCACTAAAACCGTTGCCCCAAGCTGATTTGTTATCAAAGATCCAAGTCCAACCCCTATTACTCCAAGCAGCCCCGCCGCTAAAATCAGGATAAGAACCTCCAACCCAACTCTCGAACTAAATATCGCCTTTATCCAAGTGTTCCATGTACTGTAGGATTTCTTGCCCATTGAAAACCAGATCATCAAACTTCCCAAAACACCAATCAGCATAACAACTGCTCCTAGAAGAAAGGAGGTAACTGCCTTTGTTATGAGCAACTGCCAACGTTTCGGAACAAGCAATAAGCTCATCGACACCGTATTGTGTCTGTATTCACCCGCCATCACTGTTATCCCGAACAGCACTAAGAATACCATCCAGAATGTGTCGCTGATCAAAAAGGTCTGAACAAGTTTTGGCGTAACCGCGACAACAGAACCGTTGACAGAAGTACCCAATGCAATCATAAAGGCAATTCCCAATGCAAGTAGAAAAGCTACTAACCACATCATAACCAAAAATGCTCCAAGCAACACAAAAAATGACCGGGTGCTTTTGAACTTCACAAACTCAGATCTCATTAATCTTTGAAACTTCATTGTGAAAACCTCTTGGTTGGCAGTGACGATGTCAAGTCTAAAAACACGTCTTCAAGACTTGAGCGCTGTTCAACAAGCTCACTCAGAACAATCCCGTTATCAGCTGCCAACTGCCCAACCTTCAAAGCATTGATCCCCTCGTCCTTTCCTGTAACAAGTACAGTTTGTTGTGCCAAAACCTCTATATTGACACCAAAAGGCTCCAACACCTTTACCAGCTTGTCTATCTGGGGAGAAGTAACCCTGAGCGATGTAGTAGTTCTGGACAACAACTCCCCTACAGGCGCTTGGGCGACAAGACGACCCTGAGAAATAACGACTACATCATCTACCAACTGAGCTATTTCAGCCAAGACATGACTTGAAATAAAGACGGTATTACCACCTGACACATAGGAGCGTAAAAACTGGCGCAACCAGTGAATACCTTGCGGATCAAGCCCATTGGCCGGTTCATCGAGTATCAAGATCGGAGGGTTTCCCATCAAAGCGGCGGCTAAACTTAATCGTTGGCGCATACCAAAGGAAAAGGTTTTAACCCGAGACTTGGCCACGTCGTAGAGCCCAACCAAATTGAGTACTTCATCTATCCGTGTATACGAAAAGCCCATACAAGCGGCCGAAATCTTGAGAGAATCTCTAGCCTTTCGTGCAGGATGAAACGGGGGGTTTTCAATAACAGCACCCACTACAGCCAAGGGGGTGTCCAGTTGTTTATATTCCTGTCCATAAACCGTAGCAGTACCGCTGCTGGGTGAGAGTAGTCCGAGTATGACCTTTAGCGCAGTCGTCTTGCCGGCACCATTCGGACCTAAAAAGCCGGTAACTTTCCCGCCGTATACTTGAAAACTTAAATCATGAACAGCCAACTTAGAGCCATAACGCTTAGTTAAGTGGTTTGCCTCTATCACCGGTATTGCCGGTTTTGGAACAGATCCCGGCATTGGCGGTCTTATAGTTGATGGTGGAACGGTCACGTTTCAAAGGTTAGCACCCGAATCTGGTCCGTGCTGAAAAGTTAATTTATAATAAACTTGATATACTTAGTCATATTTAGTTATACTTATTATTTATGGAAAAGAAGATTGGAAAAGACACTACTGAAAATATTACGGAAGATATCCCGACTGACATCTTGGAAAACGCCTCTCCGGAAGCGGTTATAGCTTGGGCGATTGAAAGGTTTGGTGAAAAACTGGTGATCGTAAACTCCTTTGCCGACTGCATCCTGATTGATATGGCAGTGAAGATAAATCCTAGCGTTCAAGTTTTGTTTTTGGATACTGGGTTTCATTTTCAAGAAACTCTTGACTATCTACAGTCGGTCAAAGATCGTTACAACCTTAATCTCAACATCACAACTGCAAACATCCACCCGTCTAAGTGGCCATGCGGAACGACAAGGTGTTGTGAGTTCAGAAAGGTCAACCCGTTAAAAGAGGCACTTTCGGACAAGTCTGCCTGGATAACTGGAATTAAGCGGGTAGACAATGAAAATAGGCGCCAGACACCGGTAGTTCATTTTGACAAAATATTCAATCTAGTCAAAATCAACCCGTTGGTCACATGGACAGATGCGGATATTGCAATCTATGAAACCGAACACAATCTTTTGGTGCATCCGTTAAAAGCCAAGGGATATCTTTCAATTGGTTGTGCCCCAACTACCACTCCCGTGCTTCTAGGTGACGACCCGAGGTCTGGCAGATGGAGAGGTGATGAAAAAACTGAATGCGGACTACACTTAACTCCGACACGGATACAATCTACAGGCTAATATCACTACAAGGTAGCACTGCATGGAACAGATAAAGGCACAATCTCAAAATAATATCTCTAACTTGAAAGCCCTGGAGGATGAGGCTGTATTCATCATGCGTGAAGTAGCCGCTGAGTGCGAACGACCTGTTCTGCTGTTTAGCGGAGGAAAGGACTCTGCGGTACTGTTGAGGCTGGCTGAAAAAGCATTCAGGCCCGGTGGATTTCCCTTTCCAATCATGCACATAGACACGGGACACAACTTTGAAGAGGTTATCAACTTCAGAGACAAGCGAGCAAGAGAACTCGGCGAAAAGCTTATAGTAGCGAGCGTACAAGACACCATTGACAAAGGAAGGGCGGTTGAGCATGCTCCGGGCGCATCCCGTAATCGCATCCAGAGTATAACCTTGATGGATGCCGTAGCTGAATGGAAGTTTGATGCACTAATCGGTGGGGCAAGAAGGGACGAAGATAAAGCCCGAGCCAAAGAACGCGTACTGTCGCTCAGAGACCGTTTTGGACACTGGGACCCCCGGAATCAACGCCCCGAACTGTGGAACCTCTACCATGCCAAAGTCCGATCCGGCGAACATCTACGAGCCTTCCCCCTATCGAACTGGACAGAGTTGGACGTATGGAACTATATAGCACAAGAAAAACTTGGGCTGCCGCCTATTTACTTTGCGCACAAGCGGCTGGTCTTTTATAAAGACAGTGCGCTGATGGCTGTAACACCTTTTCTTCAACCCACAAAAGAGGAAAAGGCTTTCATGAAGACCGTACGGTTTAGAACAGTTGGTGATGCTACTTGTACTGCCGCCATATCTTCACATGCTGTTACTGTGCAAGAGGTTATAAATGAAATTTCATCCGCTTCCGTTTCTGAACGGGGTTCAAGTCGCGTTGATGACCATTTTTCTGAACACTCAATGGAGGATCGTAAAAAGGAAGGGTATTTTTAGGTGACAGAGCAACAAACTTGTGTACATTTCGCCGCGATAGGATCAGTTGACGACGGTAAGAGTACCCTGATTGGACGCCTGTTGCATGACACCAATCAACTGGCCACCGATCAACTGGAAGCTCTGGGCAATGCAGCAAGAAGGCGGGGAATGGAAGGAATGGAGTTGGCATTCACAACGGACGGATTGAGGGCGGAGCGCGAACAAGGTATAACCATTGATGTCGCCTATCGCCACTTTTACACCAAAAAGCACCACTTCATCATAGCCGACTGCCCCGGCCACACCCACTACACGCGTAACATGGCTACAGGAACCTCGAACGCAGCGTTGGCTCTCGTACTTGTTGACATTACCGGAGGACTAAAGACCCAGACCCGCCATCATGTAGTTTTGGCGACCCTTTTTGGTGTAAAAAGCTTTATACTATGTGTTAATAAAATGGACTTGGTTTCCTGGTCAAAAACTGCTTATGTGCAGCTTACAGATCAGTTTGCCCAGCTTACGAGAGGTTTGGGGATACCCAATGTGAGGGCGGTTCCCGTATCTGCTCTTTTGGGTGACAATGTTGTTGCACCGGTTACCACAAAGGATGCAAACTGGTATGACGGGTCAACATTGCTTCATACACTGGATGAAGCAAGTACAGAACTGGCAAACGACGAAGCCGATATGTCCTTAAATAAGCCATGGCGACTCCCTGTACAGTGGGTAATACGTCCAAAACAGGTCGAGGCTTCAAAACAGACTTCTTTTGACCAACCCCACCTCGGCAGTCTAAATCGCTATAACGGTAGTCTCACTTCCAACAACACCCATAGTGATAACGGATATAAGGGCACTTTAACAAATGGCAACAGGGGCTACACCGGCATGCTGACCGGAGGCACTCTGCACAACGGAGATGAAGTGGTAGTACTGCCTTCAAAACGTCGCACCATTTTAAGTAATGTTGAAACTTTTGACGGATCCCTTCTTAGTGCCAATGCTCCAAATGTGATTACAGTGCAGTTGGCGGATGAGTTGGATGTCAGCCGGGGAGACCTGCTGGCTCCCGTGGCGCAACCTCCACATGTCTCTCATGAGTTCGGCGCTACTTTATGCTGGTTTTCCCCAAAACCACTTGACCACAACACCCACTGGCTCATCAAACATACGACACGCACAACAAAAGCTGTCGTTGAAAGTATAGAGGGTAAGCTAGACCTCACCGATAAGGGAACATCTTTAATAACAGCAAGCCACTTGGATGAAAATGATATCGGCAAAGTACGTATTGTCACAGCAGTCGCACTGGCATATGACGCTTACAGTATCAATAAAATGACCGGTAGCTTTATCTTGATTGACGAGCTAACCCAGTCATGTGTAGCAGCCGGAATGATCGACGAACCATGATCAACAACAGATCATAACTGGGCGGAGAAGATGTGGATTGAACGCTGATGAACCCCAAAGACATTGAACCAACCGGATATCTTTATCCGGTTAACCTTGATTTACGAGGTCGTCCATGTCTGGTGGTCGGTGGGGGCAGAATCGCTACTAAGAAGGTAGAAAAGCTGCTCTTCTACAAGGCATCGATAACGGTCATAGCGCCGGAGATTGCGCCGAAAATTTCCAATCTTGTCGGCATAACTATCCATAGACGAGCTTACGAACCGGGGGACATAGCCAACTACTGGTTGGCTATAGTTGCCACAGGCAACAAGGCGATAAACAAAGCGGTATTTGAAGACGGCAAAAAATACAAAGTCTGGGTTAACAGCTCAGATGATCCTAAGTCTTGTTCACTTACTCTACCTGCCGTCTTACAACGCGGTGTAGTTAGTATAGCCGTATCTACCTCTATGTACAGCCCCGCACTTGCCCGTTGGTTGAAACAAGAGGTATCCAATCTTGTCGGCCCCGAATACGATACCTTAGCTCTACTATTATCCAAGGCCCGTTCAGAATTGAAAGCCAACAACGTAGCGTGTGACTTTACCGATTGGAAGTCTCTCATAGACAGCAAACTGCCACAACTTATAAAAGAGTCCCGAATTGAAAAGGCTGAGCAACTGATAAAAGAGTGGGTTGTAAGTCAACTGGGTAAGTCAACTGGGTAAGTCAACCGGGTAAACGCCGATAACAGCGTATTGCATAAAACTCCTTTTACTGCCGAGTAAACCTGAACATCTAAAATGGACCCGGCAATTTTTAAGGAGTTTTTTTGTATAACCTTGCCCCAAATACACCCGCTGCAACTACACCAACAGCCAACGCTATCAACATAGCCAACCAACCGGAAGCCAGCTTATTGGAGGGCAGCGATTTAAAAAAGATGGCAGGGTTGACACCATAAAGACCGGTATTCCATATATCATGATGCCATCTTGTCCACTGATTGGATTGCGATGCTTTACCCGATGGAGCTTTACCGGGTGTCTTCCATGCAAAAAGGTTAGGGTATTTACCGAATTGCTCGGACCCAAGCTGAAAGCAAATCTTCTAATTCTGCCAAGACTTCACTTATTTGCTTCAGACAGTAATTCGTTAACTAAGACCAGGTATCATCAGTTGATGACATAACTTGAAGTTTATGTTAAACTTATACCATGAAGAGAATAACAGCAAAAGAGTTGCGAGACAACCTTGGCCAAATTGTTATTAGAGTCAGAAGAGGTGAACCAATAAGAGTAACTTACCGCTCAAAACCGGCATTTATCCTTTACCCGGAAAATGCATATGAGTCCGTTAAACAAGGGAGCCAAGAGGCAATGAAGCAGTTTCTTAGTGAGACAATTAAACTCAGCAAATCAAAGAACAGGTCAATCTTCGACCAAAACGAGAATGTCAAAGATCTATATCATAAAATGCTTGACAACGATGTGAAATATCGGGAATCATCCAACAATTGAGTACATTTTTAGACACGAATGTTTTACTAGAAGTCCTGTTGCCGGATAGACCGAAAGCAAAAATTGCAGCAAAGTGCGCACAACGAGAATCAGTTGTGTCTCCGTTAACGGCACACCTTTACGTGTATTTCGGGAAAAAAGAAGGTTTTCCGTTAGATTCGCTAATGCGGAATCTAACACTATTGAAATTCACAGATCTTGGTGATGCCGAGGTGCGATGGGCTGTAGCAAACTGCCAAGGCGATGATTTTGAGGATGCCCTCCAGGTGGCATGTGCTGTTACGTACGGTTGTGAAGTATTTGTAACTCTAGACAAGTCCTTGGCCCAGAGATACAGAAGGTTTATAGACGTGAAGGTAGTTTGAGCGGTTAGATATCTTTAACGCATTTCCCCTTGTGAGAAAAATACTATATAGCTCACCCACCTTGTGCCGTTGTTGACACAACAACGATAGGTAAGAGATTAGGCGCCTGCGCAAAAACGAAGAACTTGGTAGCGGCGATGCGCACCTGAACATCACTCCTATCCCTGATCATCACGTATTCCAGTGCGGACGGGGATGGTCACCATTTTATCCTCAATTCAAGCCCCAGCGACCAAACGTGTGCTTGCATCACTGCTTCAACATTGTTATACCAGAAGTAAGTAATGTTCCTATGTCAATCGCGAGTGAAATTATTTCCAAAACCAACAGCGCCATAATTGGAGATTCAAGAAAATCTCACTCAATAGCTCCGCTCTATAGCGAAGAATTCAAAGCAATCTTGGATGCGATCGCGACAGCGGGGAAGATTAGAAATCAATTTGAACACCTATTCGCCAAAGGCGGGATCTAAAATAGATCCGGCAATTTTTAAGGAGTTTTTTTGTATAACCTTGCCCCAAATACACCCGCTGCAACTACACCAACAGCCAACGCTATCAACATAGCCAACCAACCGGAAGCCAGCTTATTGGAGGGCAGCGATTTAAAAAAGATGGCAGGGTTGACACCATAAAGACCGGTATTCCATATATCATGATGCCATCTTGTCCACTGATTGGATTGCGATGCTTTACCCGATGGAGCTTTACCGGGTGTCTTCCATACAAAAAGGTATCCTTCTCTGGTCACAAGCGTCAGATCGATATGACCATTACCCAGTAAATCTGCAGATGTAGGAGAAAAAATAGACCACCCACCTGTAAACTTGGGGAAACCGGCAGCCTGGCGACCGTTTGGCAGGAAAGCCATCAGGCTTTCCGAATCTCCGCCACCCACAATCGCATTTTGCCCTGAAGAAGTAACATCTGTGATAATCGGCGCACCGAGAAAATCAAGTCCCTGGGCAAGAGAGGGAAACCCCGGCAAGGCTGATCCTCCCTTTGCCGGAAACGCAAGCTCATAGTTTTTTATTCCATATCCGCTTCCCGATAGAGTCTCTGCCGCAACCAAGGTAGGAGCGTCGGTCATTGCTTGAGCAAAGATCAACTTTGACCCAAACTGTCCAAAAGCTCCTGAGCTTGTAAAAGGGAAGTCCACATTAGACGGAAGCTGACCTTTTAGAACAGCAAGCGGATTGGAGTTGGTTTTGATTATGCCTCCTAGGGTGGAGGAAAAAGAACCGTATTTTTGAACAATTTTGCCGCCTCCGTTGATCAAATATGGTGGTGACCATATGGGACCTGCCTCAATATAGTCCTTCCCCTGCGGATTGTTGTTGACGTTTGCCGCAACCGGCTCATCTGTTCCTTCTGTAACAAACTCCATAGCGGTACCATAACCTTCCAGTATGCCTGGCAGTCGAACCGGCCATCCCGGCAATGGCTTGCCGTCGGCTTGGAATGCATATATCCAACCGTAGGGTAAAAGCTGCGGGCCGGAAGTATTAGGTATCTCGGTAAACTGGCTTCTTTCAACTATGTCGGGAGGTTTGTTCTTACCTTGCAGATAGGCAATTGTCGGTGTTGACTCCAGTTTGTGATCCGCCTCCCATGTATACTCGCCAGGAAGGACGGTGTTGTTTGGTCTATGCACCGCGACGGGCCAACCGGGCAGGGCAGCTCCATCAGGCTGCCAAGCATATATCTTCCCGTCCCAAGATGCCTGTATGATATCCAAGCGATTGGCAGAACCCAACGGAAACAGCACAGGCGCAGCCAACGCACCACACACCGGCAACCTAACATGAGGCAACTCCGGCCTGGGTATGGGGGGAGATTTGAGACCGCCACACACACTTTGGGGCCAACCTGGGCGTAACTTACCGTAGCGATTAAACACATAGACCTTGCCGTCCATGGTCGTGGCAACTACAGACAACTTACCATTGTTGTATAAACTCCCAACTGCCACATCAGACAGTATCGGCTCATAACCCGGATTGATACCTTTATGCGGGCCAATTACATGCACTGCTTCTGTGTGCACCGGCCAACCGGGCAGTTCGGCTCGGGTAACGGGATTGATTGCATCTATCTGCCCGGAAGAAGTTCCAAAAACTATATCTTGAACGCCCCCTGCGCTGGATTGCAGGTTGACCAGTGCGGGCTGGCTCTCACCGGAGGAACCAATCTGATATGGGAACCCTTTCAGCCAAGTAGGATCATAAACCACCTCCACAACTCTTCTGCTGATTCCAACTAAGGAGGTTGTCATTGGTGCAGGCTGTAAACAAGGCAGACATGGCCCTCCTGAAGTAGTGAGCGTCGCTTCTACACGTAAGGTTACATTATACTGATTGGCAGTGTGTAAAAACTTGCTGTTTGACATTGAAAATGGTTTAGACCAAAAAGACTTAGGTATTAAAGAGGTCTTCAAAACCGCAAGCCTTCCCGTAAAAGCCCCGACTCCGCTTCCGCCACCTATGTTGAACCAGGATGTAGGTTGGTCCCCAAGCCCCGCTTGAACTACCCATTTGAAAGACTGGCCTGGCAGCTCAGCATGAATGCTGCCCGTAACGGTTAATTCAGAAGTAGTGACGGGGTTCACAATGCGATACCAGTCGGGCGAAGCAATACTGACAACGGGGGGAATCTGGTCCTGAGCAATCGCCTCCATTGCTGCATAGACGTTTGGAATTCCATATCCATACTGCGGATTCCATTTTCGCCCCGGTGTTCCCGGCCACGGAAGGTTCGGATTGGTCACCGAGGTTGCGGTATCTGCTAAGATCTGAACGGCTTCCGCCCCACTGAGCGGGCGGGAAATGAGATGCTCACGGTATGCCTTCTGCCCGAAAGACAACACCAACCCTATGATTCCCCCCAATGTAGGTGTGGATTCAGAGGTAGATCCACCGGCGCTCAGCACCGTAAGAAAGTTATGCGGACCAAAAGAGGTTAAATCCGAACGGGTATAAACGATAGGCATACCGGATGCAACAGTTGCGCCAAGGCCGTTGGATGTCCTAACTCCCCCATTGCCCGGCAACACGTGAGGCCAGAACATACCTCCTTGATGATCCATAGAATCAAAGTCATTGGAAGCTTCCACCATTACAACTCCCCGTTTATGGAGGGTATTGATAACTTGAGCCATGAACGGTGAGTAACCGAGATCAGCCGTAACGGAAACTATCACCTTAGCACCCTGGTTCGCGGCAAACAGCCAGGCTTTCGCCAGTTCTGTTGTGGTGTCAATGGCTTCATCACCCGCTTTAACCGGCATAATCATACATCTCGGGCACATGGCATGCAGTACCGTCATCTGATCATCCGAGTGAGAATAAGCGGCATCTACGGTAGCGGGATCGTTTTGATTATCATAAAAGTCCCAACCCGAAATATCATTGGGATAACCGGAATGGTCATGATTCATATTATTGGAAAAAGCCGCAATCAAATCTTCCGGATCTATATATCCATTGTGGTTGACATCATGCACTCTTGGATCAGATGACCATTCATTAGCGTTTATAACTCCATCATGATCCAGATCGTAGTTTGCAAAATTATTGGAATAAACCAAGGAGCAGTTTTCACGCTTACCGTTTACCGTCATAACTGCTGTTGAAACTGTTTCTCCGACACAAGGAACAGGCAGCTCATGCCAGTTCACATATATGTTGTTAACCAAACTCTTAGCTTCACCTAAATGCCAGTTAATGCCACCTTCTATATAGGCAATCAAGATATGTGAACTTCCGGTGGTAAAACGTGACCAAGCAGCAGTTAAGTTCATACCGCCGGGACCCCAACGTGGGTTGAGGGGTGCTGGCGGCTGGAATGAACCAGAGGATGCCTGAGGTGATTTTAGAATCGTCTTTGTCGTGTTAGGACCGCCAACTCCACTCGTCTTTGTGGCGCTGGTCACGATAACCCCTGAACTGCTAAGTCCGACAACAATGGACAACACGATAAAAACTGTGAGCGGGACCGCAAAACTGAAGACATCTACAAATCTAAGCAATATTTTTGACAAACTCATAAGAACTGGATACTACCATAACTTCGGCGTAAAGATAAAACAGCAGTATATCCGACTGATCAGAATAGTCCAAAGATGAATACACCCAAGAACAGATAATTTTCGATAAACTGTTTCCAATGGTAACAAGACGCAGTTTTCTCTCCCAAGCAAGTTCAGCTATTGCGCTGGCCGGTCTCGGTATGGCTGGGGTGGGAGTTGAAGGATGTTCAAATGAGCCAAGCTTTATTTACACGGTTGCCCCAAAAAATATAGCCATAGCCGGATTGAACAACATAAACGTGGCTAATATCGAAAGTTTACAGCCCGATGATCAGTTAGCTTTTACAGCTTTACAGGGGCTGGCCAACAAGTATAGGCCTCAGGTCTACTTGACAGGCATACTGGGCAGCAGTGTTAGAGCGGACGAGGAATGGCTGGTGAATGCCGTACCTTTCAAAGCAGAACAGTTATCGGTTGATCAACTCCTGAAACTGTATACCAAGGTTGCCAACGGCCTTGTAGTTTGGGACCCAAAACTGCCTGTCCACACTCAAAACCTGGCAACTACACTTGCCGGCGTACAAGGACTGATCCCTGTATCACCTAAACTATCCGCTAAGTTAACGCGCGCTCCTTATAACCTGCAGGTGCATATAGATTTGCGAACAAAACATTTCACCGGGAACCAAACTGCCTACCGCTGGGCACTTTCGCGTATGAAAGCCGGAACTTTGTATGTTCCAGGACCCCTTTCGTGGATTGGCAATATACGCTCTGACAACACTTCGACAGATCCAGCCCTTAGGGACTGGATTGTGGCAAAACAGGGCTTTGCGTTCGAGGACTATCCTGACAACGAGCTGAAATTCCTTACCACCATACTAAACGCTTTTCCAACGGAACCGGTTGTTTTCGGCTACCTGTTTTACGATGACGCTTTATACAAAAAAACCGGTCTCGCGCTAGACGAATTTATTTCAGTAAATGCCATCTCAGCTGACAACAAAGCGCTTATTGCAAGCGATTCCGCCACCAACCTGACTGTGCACTCTTCATTTGCAGAGCGTCAGCAAAAGATACCGTGGGACGACACCCCGCATCAGCCTAAACCCGGTATTACTTATATCACCTTCTGCGTTTCAGATGGCGACAATGTGGGATATGATCTTCAGCGTCTCAGAGTATCGTGGTGGGACGACCCTCTTAGAGGATCCATCCCGATGGGATTTTCCATATCTGCCTGGCTTCCCGTACTTGCACCGTTGGTCTATCAGTATTACGTAAAAACAATGTCAGCTCAGGAAACTTTAATAGCCGGTCCTTCCGGAGCCGGGTATGCATACCCATCCGCTATGCCTGATCTCACATCTTACTTGAAACGCACAAAATACCTGATGTCGTTGGCTGGTTTAGGCGGTGTGTGGATTTTAGATAATAAAGATATGAGATCGCCTTCACTAGCCACGGTAAAACAGTATATTGATCTCCTTTCACCCTCGGTTATACTTACCGATTACAGCGGTATTCCCGGGCCGGGGGCTAATCCTCCCGCTATATCACTGCTGAAAGGTGTTCCTGTGGCTCATGCAACTTGGGCTTCCTCTGTTGCGGGAGGAGTAATCGGCATACATGCAACCGTGGCTGGCCAACCCCCCATTGGCGCAGGCGGTAACCATTTTATCTTTTGCGCCATGAACACATGGAGTACCAGTTATGCCGATGCACATCAAATTATGGCCAAACTGGGACCCGGTTTTGAAGCAGTACTCCTTGACCAGTTCTGTGGGTTGGTCAAGGCAGCATTAGGCTGAACGGCTTTTTATTTCAATTAAGCCGTGGATAATTAAGCGCCGTAGATAATTAAGCAGCAGATCCCATAGAGGTTAGAAGGTTGTCCAACAGACCGGAGGGCAACGCAACACTGCTTATCTGATTCACGCTCATCTCCATTGCTATGATTGAAGACACGAGATTACCCTTGGCAAATGAAGCTATGTCAATTGCAACTGTATATGAAGAAACCGAACTGGAGGAAGAAGCACCTGAAGAGGGTGGTTTAATCGTAAAAGCAACCGTAAAACCGGCACTTTTACTGCCTACGGCAGGCACATTCAACGATGATGAACTGGTATGTGTAATAGGTGGTGGCGTAGGACCGCTTGTTGTTATCTTTTTGAAACACGACAGACCCTTCCCTTGCCCTATGGCAGTTACTATTTGAGAAGCAGCTGAAGAATCGGTGGTAAAAGTTGTCCACCCGGCCAAACGATAAAGAGATGGCGGTGTGGTAGATGGCGTAGAACTCCCCGGTGCCGAAGATGGCGGAGATGTCCCGAAACTATCTGAAGGAATGGCAGTAGTAGGGATGGGCAGTCTTATCGCAGAAAAGATACAGGAATCAAGCGCATCATAACTTGCTTGGCTGTGAGTCCCCGTCCCCTGCTTTACCCATCCTGATGGAAATTTATAACTGTCCAGTGCTGAGCCTACTCTTGCGCCCAGTGCTGCTTGAGAAGATGAGGGCTTTGATGTCGGAACAGTGGTAGTGGTGGAAAGCTTGGGGGTAGTAGAAGCGGTCGTTGTCGTAGTTGACTTTGACTTTGACTTTGATGTGGTGGGACTAGAACTACATGCTGCCAACAATGCCGCCATTGCAAGAACCAATACGACTGCTTTTACTGATTTTGTTTTTTTGAATTTATACATTAAAGAGTTAGTATAGTTCATTTATTTTCAAGTGAATGCCAATATATGATATTTTTTATTATTTTTTGCTTTATCACTGCTTTGAACACAACCCGGGAATTGTAATGTTTTCCCCATCTTGCGATATTGCCGGGAAAAAGCTAACTTGGCAACCAGATGAGAAAAGCTTTATCCACACCAAACAGGTATTTTGGCCCAAGATGGAAAAAACTGCTGTTTGTTATGGGTCCGGGAATTATTGTAATGCTTGCAGATACAGATGTCGGATCCATAACAACTGCCGCTCAAAGCGGTGCCGAATGGAAATATCGGTTGTTGTTAATACAACTTATCTTTATCCCAATACTCTATATTGTGCAAGAACTCACGGTCAGACTGGGTATATTCACAGGGAAAGGTCATGGCCAGTTGATACGGGAGAAGTTTGGCATACAAATGGCTTGGATATCCATTGCGGGTCTGACCATCTCAGTTGTAGGCGCATTATTTACAGAGTTTGCCGGGATTGTCGGGGTAGGAGAGCTGTTTGGCATCCCAAGGGTATTTAGCCTACTGATGACAGTCGCATTTCTCCTCTTGATAGCCTGGACCGGAAGCTACCGCCAAGTAGAAAAGGTTGCAATTGCACTCGGCCTTTTTGAACTGGTTTTCTTCGGTATTGCAATAGCTGCACATCCGCATATGGGTGCACTGGCAAGAGAAAGTATAAACATGCCTTTTGGAAACTCATCTTATATGTATCTGATAGCTGCAAACATCGGCGCAATAATCATGCCTTGGATGATTTTTTATCAACAATCAGCGATAGCAGATAAAGGACTACAACCGGAAAGCTACCGCGAAGCCCGTTTGGACACTGCCATCGGGGCTGTAATAACCCAGTTGATTATGATTGCAGTACTGATAGCTGTGGCGGCAACCATAGGTCAAAAAAAATCCTCCGGCACCCTGGTTACGGTAGGGGAAATTTCCAGAGCCATAACCCCGTTTCTGGGAAAAGACTTTGGGCACCTGCTGTTTGGAGTAGGAGTTTTAGGTGCGGCAATGGTTGCTGCAATAGTCGTATCATTGGCAATTGCCTGGGGTTTTGGGGAGGTAACCAACTACAAACACTCTTTGGAGCACCGCCCTTTAGAAGCGCCGTGGTTCTATCTTATTTACAGCCTTGCCGTTATCGGAGGAGCGCTCGTCGTATTAATCGTCCATAACCTGGTATCCCTTATCATCCTGGTGGAAGTAGTAAACGCACTACTCCTTCCGCTGGTGTTGGGCTTTTTGGTTATGTTGGCCATAAAAGCTTTGCCAAAAGAACATAGAATCAGTGGTTGGTATAGGTGGATGGTGGTGGCTATCGTAGCGATCACCGCAACTCTTGGTGTTTATGCCGCCTTGATAGGCCTGATTTAATGATATAAACTTTATCTCATGAGTGAAACAGGTAAATCAAGCAAAAAGCAGTCGAACATCTTAACCAATGCATCAAAAACACTGTTAAAACGTCCTGTAATAGCTCATATATCAACGGTGACACCTGAAAATAAACCTCATGTCACACCTGTATGGATTGATGTCGAAGGTGATTATATCGTAATCAACACCGCTGAAGGCCGCAGGAAATCAAACAACCTCCGCCACAATTCAGCTGTCGCAATTTCTGTTACCGCTCCTGATGATCCCTACAATGCGGTAGTTCTCCAAGGGGCGGTAGTCGAGATTACGCCCGAAGGAGCCGATGCGCACATTGACTCATTGGCACAAAAATACCTTGGTAAGTCCACCTATCCATTTCGCCAACCAGGAGAAAAAAGAGTACGCCTGATCATACAGCCTGAACATATTGCAACCCAACCTCAAGATGAAACCCCAGGATAAACTCTGGCAGGATAAATTCCGGCAAGTTCTGCAGTGATAATCGGCGTTCCACTTGAAGTAAAGCCCGGTGAAAACAGAGTTGGAATTACTCCAGAAGGTATACGGGAACTAACAGCCCATGGACATCGTGTCATCATAGAAAAAGGAGCGGGGGAAGGTTCATCAATAAGAGACAGCGACTTTGTTGCGGGAGGAGCAGAAATAGGCAATGCAGATACCGCTTGGAGCGCCGAGTTGGTATTAAAAGTTAAAGAACCTCAGGAAGAGGAGTTGGGCTATCTCCGCCCAGAGTTAACACTGTTCACCTATCTTCATCTTGCAACCTATCCAAAGTTGACTAAAGCACTGCTTGATGCCAAAACTGTGGCAATCGGATATGAGACGGTTCAACTTCCCTCAACTGATTTGCCACTCCTTACGCCAATGAGTGAAGTTGCTGGACGACTTGCTCCTCAGATAGGAGCACACTGGCTGGAAAAGGGATCCGGCGGAAGAGGTGTCTTACTTGGCGGAGCCCCGGGAGTGCGCCCTGCAAGAGTTGTAATTATCGGAGCCGGAAACGTAGGTTGGAACGCCGCATGGATAGCACAGGGAATGGAGGCCGAGGTATTTCTGATAGATAAAAATGTTGACAGGTTGCGTTTTGTAGATCAAATTCACAAAGGCAGGATCATGACCCTTACCTCAAACCGCGGGATAGTTGAAGATTCAGTTGCCCAAGCTGATCTGTTGATTGGTGCCGTACTTGTTCCGGGAGGGAAGGCTCCGACTGTCGTAACCGAAGAGATGATAAAGACAATGAAGCCGGGCTCTGTGATTATAGACGTAGCAATTGATCAGGGAGGTTGTGTAGAAACAATGCACGAGACCACCCATGAATCTCCGGTTTTCGAGCTTGATGGCGTACTGCACTATGGCGTAGGAAACATACCCGCTGCGGTTCCCAACACTTCCACCTACGCCCTTAGCAATGTAACTGTTCACTATGTGGTGGAACTGGCAAAGTATGGACCTGAGGGAACAGGACAAGCTGCATACAAAAATCCCGCCATTAAAAGCGGTATAAATACCGCCAAAGGCCATCTAACCAATTCAATGGTCGGCCAAGCGCTCGGAATTGCAACTGTCGACCCTTTGGTTGCTTTAGAATAAGTGTCTCCAGGCATGAATGTGGGTCAAATTTAGGGATCTGATCCCACCTGTGTCAGGAAACTTGACTTTGACACCCATTTTGCAAAAAAGTGGCTGTAACCCCTGGTCATAATGGGGTTATTGAGTCCGTCGGCTGATCAATATCCTTGCGGATAAGGGCTTCGTTTGGTTGATCCGATAATTTTCCTGATCTCTTTGAGGGTAAGGAACTTGTGGTCCCTCACAATCAGGAAAGATGTCGTATTATAATGTTTCTAAAGGACATCGCTGTGGACGCGTCATCGAGAGATTATAAACACCCAAGTTCTGTTGGCGCGAAAGCGCTATGGACGAGTAGGTGGCCGACCTGCCCTGGAGTTGTTTGCGTTAAATCCCCAAAAACCCATTCCACACATCGAACATATACCGGTGTCTTCGGAGAACCCGCAGATGGGCTCAGCTTTTCCTAGAGCCGTTGTTGAAGTTCTGGCAACATGTGGATGAATATATCATCCCGAGGCTCCACGGCTGGAGCACCAGCCGCTCGTGTGTCACTAAAAGACACTTGAAGAGGAACGGCACGCTATCTTGAATAGTTCTACTAAATTAAACACAAATCAAACAAGTGTGGTAGCTTAAGAAGATAGATGCTTCAAATGAGAGTTCAACAAAAAATGGGACAACCTCGCCCCAGCGGAGTATAATGATTCTCAGATGACCCGCTTGGAAAGAATTACCCGCGATCCTGAGATATGCCATGGAAAGCCCGTCGTTCGTGGATTGCGCTATCCTGTCGAAACCCTGTTGGAGCTTTTGGCCTCCGGAATGTCAAACGAAGAGATTCTTGCCGATTATCCCGATCTTGAACGTGATGACCTTCTGGCAGCGATCGAATGGGGGGCTCTCACCTCGTCAATGCATCGCGCCGTGCCTCTTGACGTAGCGTGAGATTCTTAGTAGACGCTCAAATCCCGACTCGTTTGGCTGACTTTCTTAATTCTGAAGGCCACGACGCCCTTCACACATCGCACCTTTCGACGGAAAATAGGATGTCGGACAGGGAAATTCGAATTCAAGCCGACAATGAAGACCGAGTGGTTGTAACAAAGGACGGCGATTTCCGGGACACCCATCTGATCATAGGCTCCCCCGGAAGGCTCCTGCTCGTTCTAACTGGTAATATCTCAAACGTGCGCCTTTTTGAAATCTTCCGGACGAACTTGCCGGGCATCCTGAGGCGATGGAGGAGGCCCATTTCGCTGAGATCTCCTCAACCGAGCTAATAGTCCATGCGGATAGATGAGTGCGTGAAGCGGGTGTGTCGGCCATTACAATCCGTATACGCCACTTAAGATCTGCGGAGAAACAAGTATTGACGCGAACCAAACTGTCGCCTAGGTGGTCGGAAGGCGTCTACCATCATTCTCCATTGACCGCGTATCCTTGATAGTATATTTTTGAGTCTCCAGGCATGAATGTGGGTCAAATTTAGGGATCTGAGCCCTATAATTCTTTCATGAGGCAGTACGTGTTCAATTGGTCCAAGTGTCAGCATAATCAAACCCGGTAATGGTCAGGATTGATGACTTATTTTGACCTTAGAATTACAAATGCACATGCAGAAGGGATAAATTCACGGATTCAAGCAATTAAAGTAAAAGCAAACCGATACCGTAACCAAGACCACTTCAAAACCGCAATACTTTTTCATTTAGGAGGACTTGATCTCTATCCAGTTACCCACAGAGTTGTCGGATGAGCCAAAAATAAGTATATGCAAATTCGCTGCTTTATGATCCTTTTCTCCATCCATCAGCCGCATTCAAACGTGAGAAGCACGCAGTTCACTACTTAATCGTATCTGACTTTTAAAAAATGAGGAGACTGAAACCCCTCCCCACAAATAATCTGCTATAGTGATAGCTTGATCCGGATGGAAAAGACGGAACTTTTCGATTACCAAGCTGAACAACTCCTGAAACGCAAGGCGCCTCTTGCATCCCAACTACGACCCGCTACTCTGGCTGACATGGTGGGGCAACAACATTTAATATCTCCAGGCGCTCTACTTAGAAGTCTGATAGAAAACGACAAACTTGCATCAACTATTCTATGGGGACCTCCCGGTAGCGGGAAAACCACCCTTGCCAAGGTAATAGCCAATGAGACATCCAAAAAATTTATTTCGCTTGTTGCCACCAGTTCCGGTGTGAAGGAGGTGCGCGAAGCCGTCGAAGATGCCAAGGCCAGGCTCGGTGCTTATTCGCAAGGAACTATTCTCTTTATAGACGAAGTTCACCGTTTCAACAAAGCACAACAGGATGTTTTGTTGCCTGATATCGAAAGCGGGTTGATTACCCTGGTGGCTGCCACCACCGAAAATCCTTTCTTCTCACTTATTGCTCCCTTGATGAGCCGGTCAACTCTTTTTAGGTTAGAGCCGTTGTCCAAACATGAAATACTTGTTTTATTGCACCGCGGCCTTAGAGCACTTGGGTGCACAGCCAATTCGGAAGCACTTGACATCATAACCTCATTTTCCAACGGCGATGCGCGTCGCGCTCTTACGATCCTTGAAATGTCGTGGGCGTTGGCAACCAGCCAAGCGCTCCAACTACCGCAGTCCAAACCGGTAGTTAACATCACTCCTCACCAGGTATCGGAGGCGACTGCTCAAAGATCGTTTCGCTACGGTCTGGATGAACATTATGATATGGCTTCCGCTCTTATAAAGTCCATAAGGGGATCGGATTCAAATGCCGGCATTTACTGGCTGGCGCGCATCTTAGCCGGCGGAGGTGATCCTAGGTTTATAGCGCGTCGTCTGGTGATACTTGCCAGTGAGGATATCGGTATGGCTGACCCGCTTGCGCTGGGCATTGCTGTCGCCGGTAGTAATGCCGTTGAGTTTGTAGGGATGCCTGAAGCTGCTTTAAACCTTGCTCAAGTGGTTGTATATCTATCTAAAGCCCCAAAATCCAACTCAGTCGCCAAGGCTATCTGGGATGCTCAAGCCACCGTAGCCGACAATCCACCCGAAGATGTTCCGATGCATTTACGCGACAGCCATTACAAGGGAGCGAGCAAACTCGGACATGGAGTTGGCTATATATATCCACATGATGATCCAAGAGGTTGGACGGAACAACAGTACATGCCCGACAAAACATAACTAGCCGCGTTCCTTTTTTCTTTGAAATGTCCTAGTATTGGTTGACGATATGAATAAAACAACCCCAACCAGGCACATCCAGCAACCTCGGGCTAAACATCGAAGACGCTGGCTTAAGCGGTTTCTTGTCACCGCTATAGTTTTGATATCTTTACTGCTGGTAGCGGCTGTAGCAGGTTATGCCTATGTACGCAGCCATTATGATCAAATTCACAAAATATCCGTCCCGCATCTCATACCTCAGGCGTCGGGCAAACCATTCAATGTTTTGCTGATCGGTTCTGACGGACAAGCGGGTTTGGTGGGCCCCGCACAACCCGGGCAGTCCCAAAACAACAAAACAGCAGTCGGAGGACACCGCGCGGACGTTATGATGATTGCCCATGTTGTTCCGGCTACCAAGCAGGCATCTCTGTTGTCCATACCGTATGATTTTTTTGCTCCAATAGCCGGAACGGGAGGGCAGTCAAATAAAATAAGCGATGCTTTGAACAGTGGTCCCGGCGCTTTGATACAAACCATCGAAAACGATCTCAACATACCTATAAACCACTTTGTGGAGGTAAACTTCGCCGGGTTGGCCAACATAGTAAATGCTCTGGGCGGCATAAGGGTGGACTTTCCCTATCCATCCAAGGACACTATGTCCGGACTGTTGATACCCCAAGCCGGATGCCAACTTCTAAACGGTCAACAAGCTCTGGCAATGGTTAGAAGCAGGTTCTTCTCATACTACCAAAACGGCCAGTGGAATTACGATCCAACTGCAGGATTCGGACGGATCCATCGCGAACACACCTTCATTCGTGCCGCAATAACACAGGCTGAAAGCACAGTGTTGACCAACCCCCTTCGACTGAACTCCTTTGCCAATGCAACAGTGAACTCTTTGACAATTGACCGTAGCCTCAGTCTAAGTGAACTTATAGGTTTAGCTTGGTCGTATCGCTCCTTTTCTCTGTCAAGTCTAAATACGTATACGCTGCCAACTCAAATCGTCAACAACTATGAAAGCTATGGCGATGTTCTCTTTCCCGTGGCGGGATTAGATGAGAGCGTGATAGCGAAGTTTCTGGGTAACCAACCTCCATCTACCGCCTCAACTACCAACAACCCATACTCCTCTCAACCTCCATCGTCGCAAGGTTCATCCTCCCCCTCCACCGAAAACACCATACCGGTACCACAACTGCCACCCGGTGGGGGCGGATCAATTGTACAAGACAGACACGCTCCTTACTGGGACCCTACTGCTTGTTAATGCTGTTGGGTGTCTTGTTTTAAATGAGCGGTATTTTCCGCTACTTTTATTACCGCTACGACAAACTCAAAGGATACTCTTGTAAATATCATCTCAAGAGGAAGCCCTATCACTAAGATTAACACAGCAAGAATAACTCCGGCAGGGGGCCCTTTTGCAACCATAATTACAAGGTAGACAAGAGCCAGCAATATCTCCAGCGCCCACACAACAACTAGCAGTACAGCCGCTATTTTTGGAAAAATAAAGTTGTCGAACGATAGATCAAACATTGAAGTTAAAAATCCCTTGCTACCCATCGGCAAATAAGCATGTGCTGGCGACTGAGGATAAGCGGCTCCATAATTTCCCGCAAACTGAGCGGAGGGGGGGCCAACAAAGCCCGAAGGCTGTGAACCGTACTTTTGCGAATAACCGGGATCAGGATGAGCCTCCGGTGGATACCACTTGCCATCTGCTGCCTGCCACCATCCCGGCCCTTGTGAAACGTCACTCATTTTATCCTCCTTTATATACTCGTATTTTTATATTTCCGGATTTTTTATATTTCCGGCACTAATCGTCGCTAAGACGACCTTGTAGATAATCATCATAAGCAGTCAGATCCAATAAACCATGTCCGGAGTAGCCAAACAGTATGACCTTTTCAACACCGTCACGACGGGCGGCAATCGCTTCATCTATGACAGCCCTGATTGCATGAGCTGTCTCCGGAGCCGGAATCGTCCCTTGTGTGCGAGCAAAGGCAACGGCAGCATCGAACACCTTATTCTGATGATAAGCTACCGCTTCAATCCGTTTCTCTCTGACCAGATTGCAGATTATGGGGGCATCACCATGGTAACGTAAGCCACCGGCATGAATAGAAGGCGGAATAAAATCATGTCCCAGTGTATACATTGACAACAGGGGCGTAAGGCCTGCCGTATCACCGAAATCGTAATCAAACTTACCGGCGGTGAGTGTTGGACAAGCGGAAGGTTCTGCCGCTATCAGACGCACTTTCGGATCCTCTACAAAGGGAAGCGCTATGCCTCCAAAGTTAGAACCTCCGCCACAACACCCTATCACCATATCGGGGCGTTCTTCTCCCGCCAGCCTAAGCTGCTCTTTTGCTTCCAACCCGATTACTGTTTGATGAAGCAACACATGGTTTAATACCGATCCTAATGAGTAATGGGTATCTTCACGACCCGCAGCATCCGCTACGGCATCACTAATAGCAGCTCCAAGTGACCCGGGATGGGTGGGGTCATTCACCGGGGATGGTACAACATTGGCACCCCAAGTCTCTATAAGTATACGCCTGTAGGGCTTTTGTTCATAAGAGGCTCTCACCATGTAAACCATACATTCCAAATCAAACAAACATGCCGCAAAAGCTAAAGCACTCCCCCACTGACCCGCTCCGGTTTCGGTGCTAAGCCGTTTTATACCGTCTGTTTTATTATAAAAAGCTTGTGGCACGGCTGTATTGGGTTTGTGAGATCCTGCAGGTGAAACCGATTCATCTTTAAAGTAAATTCTGGCCGGAGTATCAAGTGCGGTTTCCAACCTATGTGCACGCACCAGTGGGGTGGGTCTCCACAAACGCAAAATATCAACCACCTCACCAGGTATATCTATCCACGGATCTGTTGAAACCTCTTGAGCAATAAGCGCCATAGGAAACAGCGGGGCTAAATCATCCGGCCCGATTGGTTGACGAGTAGCGGGGTGAAGCGGAGGATCCAGCGGAGTAGGTAAAGTGGGCAATATGTTAAACCATGCTTGTGGTATTTGATCAGGTGAAAGTGTCCAACGCATATTGAGGGAAAAGTTTACTACTTTAACAAAACCCTTGCAAATGCAGTTCGTTGAATTTTTGCAAATACCGGTTTTAGATGTTAACCTGAAGTAGGTGTATTCACTACCGAGTAACTCTTCGCCAAAAACATCTTCCATCGCCTCGAGGTTCCGATCAGTGGCAGGATGGGGTGGCGCCATTTTGTCCACAGTTGGGTTTATCCATTACATGCCAAGCATTTGCGTACTCGGACAATGGACATCGCTCAGATCACTCAAATACCTACCCGGTACCGCTATCTACTGGCGTACCCGGTTGATTTCGAACTGCATAGCACTTACATTCGATGACGGTCCGTCTTTGGACACAACACCCAGCACCCTTGACCTGCTTGACGAGCTTGGACTGAAGGCAACCTTCTTCGTACTGGGTGAACAGGTAAGTCAGCATGGCGATCTGGTTTTGGAGATAGTACGGCGGGGACACTCGATAGCGCTCCATGGCTATAGCCACGAACCACACCAGCTGCATTCTCCAAAATGGATCCGCAACGATCTCTCCGAGGCCATAGCTGAGCTTAGCAAGCTTGGAATATCGTCTCGCTGGTATCGCCCTACTTATGGACAGCTTACGATGTACACACTCATAGAATGCCACCGGCAAGGGCTTCAGGTTGTTTTGTGGTCGGTATGGGGACGTGAGTGGACATCGCACAATAGCGATAAAGTATTGGGGAAAATCATCCCGCATCTCCATCCCGGCGAAATCATACTCTTACATGATAACGATGTAAGTTGTCCCTACGGGACAGCAGCCAAAATCCACGCTATACTGCCCTTATTGGCTGACGAGCTCCATAGGCGTAAGCTACGCACGGCTACTCTTGATGACCTGTACGACGCAAAACGAGATTTTATATGAACGGAAATGCTTACACATCACAACCTTCTTGCGCCTTGATACTTTCAGGCTCAATGGGCAAGGGACACGACTCTGTAGCGGAAGCATGCTTTGCTACATTGAGCAAATCCTATGCACATGTGGAAATACTGGACTGCTTGAAACTTCTTGGGCGTAGCCGAGCTGCCATAAGCGAGACTGTATACAGAATGCTTCTTGCTGTCCCTACGGTATACGATGGCTTCTACTTCTCCCATATACGAAGTAATAGTGTATTTACAGGCTTTTTGGAGCGGGCATCGGCAAAAAGTCTACTGCCACACCTTAATCGTAAAATACTAAACACCAATCCTGATCTAATAGTTTCGGTGTTTCCCACTGGAGCGGGTGCACTGGGTAAACTGCGAAACAACTTCCCAAACATACCAATGGTGGTTATCGCAACAGATGCAACAGTTCATGCTATGTGGATTCATGACGGAATTGATCGCTATATAGTGGGATCTGAACTTGCCGCAGGAACTCTCAGGCAACATCGGCCAAGGGCGGATGTTGTGGTGTTACCTCCACCGGTCAGACCTGTATTTTACGCTGCACCGGAACGTGAGAAGGCACGCCAAGCCCTTGGTATAAAAATAAGAGACGGCGGTATGCGGTGCATACTGGTAATGGCAGGAGGGTGGGGACTCGGGAAGCTGGACAAGATAACAGCCATGCTTGCTGAAGAAGGTTTTACGGTACTTGCCGTAGCAGGCACCAACCGGAAGCTTTATCGTCGTCTTGTAACGCTTTCCAATCGGTGGAATGTCAATGACGGGCAGAAAATCATACCTTTTAAATATACCAACAGGATACCCGAACTGATGGCGGCAAGTGACATTGTTGTGACATCACCGGGACAGACCTGCCACGAAGCCAGGGTGATAGGACGCCCACTCGTATTGCTTGATACCGTTCCCGGACACGGACGCGAAAACCTGCTTTTGGAGTTAGAACGCGGAAACGCGCTCGCATGTAAAAACTCACCAAAATCGGTTATAGATACTATTCACGCCACCATAGACGGGGTAGCCGGCAAGATATCACCTTGGCCAATATCAGAACAAATCCAGTGGGATGAGTTATTTTTAAAGGCTATCGCAGACCTAAACATCAAGAAATAGTTGTCTTGTTTCGTAAAAACTTAGGAGTACCACCCCACTACATCAACTGCAACGTTCACATCTCCGCTAAAGTTGTATATCTCTATATCACCAGAAGGGTTTAACCCAACTGTGACAAAGTTGGGTATGCTCTGGCCCGCCACAAAGTTCAGGTTTGAAGAGGCCAAACATGCAGGAGCTGGTTCATCTCCCGGACATACACTCAAATAACTCGGGACACTTGACCCAATTGCCGTGACGTTTAGTACCACAGCTGTCGCTCCTTTTGGAACAGGGGTTTCCCCTGAAGAGAGATAGGGGCTTTGATACCCTGCTACCTGGACTTGGATACCGCTTTTAGCCGGTATTGGAGAAGCACCGTAAAAATCACACTGGTTCTCAATTATAGAGGTAGTGTTGGCAGCCCTTGTATCGCATATTCTATAAGGTGAACTGGCACTTGTAAAGGTTGACCCTTCACCGCCCGGAGCAGATATCCAACCAGAGACATCAACCGCTATATTGACTTGCCCCGAGAAGTTGTATATCTCTATGTCACCGGTAGAAGAAAGCCCCACCACCACAGAGTTGGGTATGTTTTGTCCCGCCACAAAGTTCAGGTTTGAAGAGGCCAAACATGCAGAAGAGGCTTCACCGCCCGGACACACACTCAAGTAACTTGGGGAGGTTCCTCCGATGGCTGTAACGTTTAGCACTACAGCGGTAGCACCTTTTGGAACAGGGGTTTCCCCTGAAGGTAAATAGGGGCTGTTGTATCCTGCTACCTGAACTTGGATACCGCTTTTAGCCGGTATTGGAGAAGCACCGTTTGTATCACACTGGTTCTCAATTATAGAGGTAGTGTTGGCAGCCCTTGTATCGCATATTCTATAAGGAGAGGAAAGAGAGTTGAAGGAACCTTGACCTTGAATTGAAACTGTACCCACATAGCCTTCTACGTCAACCGCCACATTTACACTTCCTGCGAAGTTGTATATCTCTATATCACCGGCAGAAGAACCGGAGGTCGGCAGTCCTACCTGGACCAGGTTTGGTATGCTCTGGCCCGCCACAAAGTTCAGGTTTGAAGAGGCCAAACATGCAGAAGAGGCTTCACCGCCCGGACACACACTCAAATAACTCGGGACACTACCTCCAATTGCCGTGACGTTTAGCACTACAGCGGTAGCACCTTTTGGAACAGGGGTTTCCCCTGAAGGTAAATAGGGGCTGTTGTATCCTGCTACCTGAACTTGGATACCGCTTTTAGCCGGTATTGGAGAAGCACCGTTTGTATCACACTGGTTCTCAATTATAGAGGTAGTGTTGGCAGCCCTTGTATCGCATATTCTATAAGGAGATAGAGGGGTATAGCCGGGAGAAACAAGATAATCAAAATTAACTCCGCTTGAAGTACCGCCTTGTGTTGTCAAGGTAACGGAAACTGTACCGCCGGTTGGCGGCCCGACAGGCGAAGTAGCGCTACAAGAGGTTGTGGAAGAACAAGAGACGCTTGTTGCCGCGTTTGCCGATCCAAAATCAACTGTTGTTCCTCCTGTGACAGTTGAAAAGTTGGTACCGGTGAGGGTAACAACTGTCCCACCTGCGGCTGACCCAAAAGTCGGGGAAATTGAAGAAACCGTTGGAGCTGGTATATAAGTAAAGTTAATACCGCTTGTGGTTCCGCTTGGAGTTGTCAGGGTAACAGATACAGTTCCTGTTCCAGAAGGTGATACGGCACTACAAGAGGAAGTGGAAGAACAAGAGACGCTTGTAGCGGGATTGGCTGGTCCAAAATCAACTGTTGTGCCGCCTGTGACAGTTGAAAAGTTCGTGCCATCAAGCGTCACAATTGTCCCGCCGGCTTGAGGTCCTGAGGTCGGTGATATGGAGGTAAGGGTTGGAGTCGGCATGTAGGAAAAATTGATACCGTTTGTGGTTCCACTTGAAGTTGTCAGGGTAACAGAGACTGTCCCTGTTCCAGAAGGTGACACGGCGGTACATGAGGTGGTTGAAGAACAAGAGACGCTTGTAGCGGGATTGGCTGGTCCAAAATCAACTGTTGTGCCGCCGGATGCTGTTGAAAAGCCGGTACCGGTGAGTGTCACACTTGTTCCGCCTGATGGAGGTCCGGAAGTCGGTGAAATCGAGGAAAGCGTTGGAGCTGATGTGTAGGTATAGTTGATGCCGTTTGTAGTTCCACTTAAAGTTGTCAGGGTAACAGAGACTGTCCCTGTTCCCGAAGGTGACAAAGCGGTACAGGTGGTTGTAGAAGAACAAGAGACAGACGGTGCGGGATTTGTCGATCCAAAGTCAACCGTTGTACCGCCGGATGCTGTTGAAAAGCCGGTACCGTCAAGTGTCACACTTGTTCCGCCTGCGGTTGGCCCTGAAGTCGGAGAGATGGAGGTTAGGGTCGGAGCTGACATGTAGGTAAAATAGATCCCATTTGAAGTTCCGCCTTGAGTTGTCAGGGTAACAGAGACTGTCCCGCTTCCAGAAGGTGATACAGCGGTACAGGTGGTTGTAGATGAACAAGAGACTGATGTAGCGGGATTGGCTGATCCAAAGTCAACGGTCGTAGCGCCTGATGAAGTGTCAAAGCCGGCACCGGTGAGCGTCACAGTTGTGCCACCTGATGGGGATCCGGAAGTCGGTGAAATCGAGGAAAGCGTTGGAGCCGTCGAAAGAATCACTATATAACGGTTGGTATTGCCTACCGCCTCACAGAGGTTAGCTGAGGAACTGATTGATACACACAAGATAGAGTTCACGGCGGTAACTGTTGAAGGAAAGGTCTGAGTCGACCAGCTCGTGCCGTTGTAGCCGATAACAGTATTACCCGCTGCCTCACAAAAACTGGACGATGTACACGATACGCTGTTGAGAGTGGTCCCCGAAGGAAGAGTCTGGAGGGCTGACCAGGAGGTGCCGTTGTAGGATATAGCGATTCCGGGTCCGACCGCCTCACAAAAACTGGCTGATGTGCACGATACGCTGGCGAGCGAAGTGATCCCCGTTGGCAAAGTCTGGGTTGACCATGTGCTGCCGTTGTAGGATATAGCGATGCCGGTATAAGTGCGAGTCGAGCTGTTGTAGTTATACCCTACCGCCTCACAAAAACTGGACGATGTACACGATACGCCGTTGAGGTAAGTAACACTTGAGGGAAGAGTCTGGAGGGCTGACCAGGAGGTGCCGTTGTAGGATATAGCAATACCGGTATAAGTGTTGGTCGAACTGTTGTAGTTATATCCTACCGCCTCACAAAAACTGGACGATGTGCACGATACACTGGCGAGCGAAGTGATCCCCGAAGGAAGAGCTTGTGAGAGCCACGTACTGCCGTTGTAGGATATAGCGGCATCTGTTCCCACCGCCTCACAGAAACCCGGCACACACGATACGCCATAAAGACCGGTAACTCCCGACGGGAGAGTTTGCGTCAACCATGTACTGCCGTTGTAGGTAAATACAAAGCCGGGTCCTACCGCCTCACAAAAGCTTTGAGATGTACATGATACACTGGCGAGCGAAGTAAGCCCCGAGGGAAGTATCTGTGTTGACCAGGTAGTTCCGTTGTAACTGGCGGCAGTGTTCCACCCTACCGCCTCACAGAAACCCGGCACACACGATAGGCTATTGAGAGAAGATACCCCTTGGGGAAGAGCTTGGGTTGTCCAAGCAGTTCCATTGTAGCCAACGGCAGTACCGGTTCCTACCGCCTCACAGAAGCTGGACGATGTGCATGATACACTATAAAGACCGACAACCCCTGAAGGAAGGATCTGGGTTGACCAACTACTCCCGTTATAGGAAATGGCGATGTTCCCTACCGCCTCACAAAAACTGGCTGATGTGCATGATACGCTGGCGAGGTAAGAGACTGCTTGGGGAATAGTCTGTGCAGACCAGCTACCTCCGTTGTAGGAGAGGGCTATGTTCCCTACCGCCTCACAAAAACTGGCTGATAGACACGATATGCTGTGAAGGTAAGTAACTCCAAGCGGAAGGTTTTGTTCAGACCATGTTCCGCTGTTATAGACGAAGGCAATGCCGGTAGAGGTGCCGGTAGAGTTGTTGTAGTACCACCCTACCGCCTCACAAACGCTAGTAGAAAGACACGCGACACCGCTCAGGGAAGATGCCCCTGGTGGCAGGGACTGGGTTGACCAGCTGGTGCCGTTGTAAACGACGGCAATGGAAGTTTGAGTGCCGGTCGCACTGTTGTAGTTGTATCCCACTCCCTCGCAGAAGCTGGATGAGGGACAGGAAACGCTGTTCAGGTAAGAGACTCCCTGCGGGAGGGATTGATACACCCAGCTCGTGCCGTTATAGCCAAGTGCAGTATTTCCTACCGCTTCACAAGAGTTGGATGAGGAACACGTTATGCCGTTGAGATAAGATACTCCTTGCGGGAGAGTCTCAGATACCCAACTGGTGCCGTTATAAGCAACAACGGTGTTTCCCGCTGCTTCACAAAAGGTGGTTGATTCACAGGATACTCCATAAAGGTGCTGAGCTCCTTGCGGGAGAGTCTGGGTTGACCAAGTACCGTTGTATCCAATAGCGACACCAGTCCCTGTTGCCTCGCAAAAACTGGACGATGTACATGATACGCTAAGAAGGCCCGCGACCCCTGGTGGCAAAGACTGGGTTGACCAGCTCGTACCGTTGTAAACGACAGCAGTACTGGTCGCCACCGCCTCACAGAAACTGGATGAGGGACATGATACGCTAAGAAGACCCGAGACCCCTGAAGGGAGGGACTGGGTTGACCAGCTGGTGCCGTTGTAAACGACAGCACTGTTTCCTACCGCTTCACAAAAACCGGTAGTTACACACGAAACGCTGTTGAGGGTGACCCCAGAAGGAAGGGACTGGGTTGACCAAGTGCCTCCCTGGTAAACAACGGCGGTGGTTCCCCCTGTTGCCTCACAGAAACTGGACGATGTGCACGATACACTAAGAAGACCCGAGACCCCAGAAGGAAGGGGTTGGGTTGACCAAGTACCGCTCTTGTAGACAATGGCGGTATTCCCTACTGCCTCACAGGAACTGGTAGTTACACACGAGATGCCGCCAAGGGAAGACACTCCCGAAGGAAGCAATGCCGTACTATTTGACCATGTTATTCCCCCATCAGTTGTTTGATAAACTGCCGGTCCGCCCACGCTATTGACACCTACAGCAAAACAGACAGATGAACTCGGACATGATACAGAGTTAAACTGTCCAGCTGGTGAAAGATACTCCTGCTGTGTCTGCCAGTAAAGAGAGCCGGATGTAGACGCATATGCACTAGCCGCCAACCCAACAAGTGCCGCTAAACTGATAGCAATCGAACTTATCGTCATGCAGATACGTAGCGGGAGCCCTATTTTAGACTTCAACACTTGAATCCCTACAGGATGATTATTGCTTGAAACCATTTGCGAACTCCTCCTTATAATTTTCAAATTCAAATGAAAGTAAATAACGGATATTACGTTCATGCTAGAGTAATCGCACAATCTTGATTAATTGTTTCACCGAAACAAATTTTTAAACTTAGAACCAACAATCAAAGCAGCCCGGTGCATGAAACCTCACACCAGAACAGCGGGATAACCGCATAGTCGGATAACTCGCGGATTAATGAAGAGTTAACATTGAAACGGACCTTTCAATCCTGGATCTTAAATCCTCTCGATCAAAGTTCCCGTTCCCAACCCCCCGCCACAGCACATAGTAATCAAAGCCAGCTTGCTTCCTGTGCGCTCCAACTCATACAGAGCTTTTGTTAGTAATACCACACCCGTACTGCCAAGCGCATGACCGAGTGCAATCGCCCCGCCGCAGGGATTAACCCTCTCTGGGTCCGCTTTAAACTCCTGCATCCAGGCAAGCACAACTGATGCAAAAGCCTCATTATTTTCAAATACATCCACATCTGAAATCGTCAAGTCGTTGCGCTTTAGCAGGCGATGTGTAGCTGCAATAGGGCCGGTGAGCATGATAACCGGGTCGGTCGCAACAAGACAGGAATCGACAATTCTTGCTCTGGGAGTAAGGCGGTGGCTGACAGCATAGTCACGATTACAAAGGAGCATAGCACTGGCCCCATCGGTTATCTGCGACGATGTACCCGCAGTATGGATACCGCCGTCCAGAACTGGTTTTAGTGCTTGCAACCCTTCAAAAGTCGTATCCCGTAAACCCTCATCACGGGTAATACGCTTAGTTTTCTCCGTTGGCTTTCCATTTTCATCAAGTTCCGGTGCATCAACCGGAATAATCTGGGTATCGAATCGCCCCTCATCCCATGCGCGTTTAGCACGTTCTTGAGATACCACTCCAAAGTTGTCGGTATCAAAGCGGCTGATATTCCAGAGTTTGGCAATACGCTCAGCTGCCTCAAACTGCGTGGTTGCTTCATATCTCTTGCGATACTGAGCTGACATTGGTTTTCCTATTCCTTGAGATATGTTGGACCCAAGCGGAACACGACTCATTATCTCCACTCCGCATGAAACTGCTACATCGAAAAGTCCGGCACCAATATGAGCTGCGGCAACGCTGGTTGCCTGTTGGGATGATCCGCATTGGCTGTCCAGCGTAGTAGAAGGTACTGTTTCAGGCAGCCCTGCGGAAAGCCACCCATTGCGGGTAACGTTGAAGGACTGCATGCCGGCTTGGCTTATGCAACCGCCAAAGACTTGACCTACATCAGTAGGATCAATATTACTCCGAACAAAAAGGCTCGACTGCACCAGACCTAAAAGGTCAGCGGAGTGACATGTGGATAGACCACCGCCACGCTTGCCTAACGGTGTTCTTACCGCATCAATAATTAAAACTTCATCCAAGACACTTCTCCTTTTCTAAAATATGAATAACTGCAGAATATTTTTAATATAGCCTGGATTTATAAACTCTGCCACATATCGTAGCCAGTTATCTACCATCATCTACGGGACCTTACGGCCTTGTTTCCCTGGTCTTTTACTATTGGTCTTTGTGGACTACGCACAGTGGGTCTGCTCGGATTGTTCGGCGGTTGGCTGCACGTGTAATCCACGATAGGAAAGTCCCGTCCCGATTCATCGCGCATGACCAGCCGGAACACCTGCGGGTTGTCGGAGAAGCCGGTAAGGGTTGTAGTCCTTCAGGAATGTCTCAAGAAGTACCCGTGCCCCAACAAGGTTATTGAAGATCTCTGCATTCAAAAGCTCGTCTCTCAGTCTCGAGTTAAACGATTCGTATCTACCGTTCTGCCAGGGTGATCCAGGGTCGCTACGGTATGGGGAACCCCCACATCGTGACATCAGCGTCTGGGGTGACCGCTCGGCACAAGGGTCAGGTGGTTGCTTGGGTCGATACTCGTCGGTTGGCTAATCGTGTAATCCACGATAGGAAAGTCCCGCCCCGACTTGTCGCACACGACCAGCCGTCGCACCTGGGGGTTGTCGGAGAGTAGGCGCAGCAATGTGGGTACCTGGGTCTGATCGATCTCTTCCTCTCGCTCCTTTACTAGATCTACGAGTGGCACCCGAATCTCCTCTTCTCCGGCAGTGCCCTTGATGCTTTTAAGATCAGGGTACCTATGATGGCCAATGCCAGCAGCAGATGCCTGGCAATTGCCGCTACCACACTTGCCCCAATCAACACTCACCTGACCTTGGAGATCAGCATCGCTCCAGTCACGTAGGCTCCGGTCACGTAGGCTCTTCACGACTGCCTCCGCTTGTTCGTTACGGTACCATTTAGCGAACTCCTCGACACAAAGTCGTCCATGAAAATGAAGCGACTCCCCTGAGGTGATACCCAAGTGCTTAAGACGATCCTCGATCTTTGTAGAACAAGGATCGACGATAAATATCTTGACATCCTTCCCTGCAAGCGTTTCGGTAAGCATTCCACTTACAACTTGGTCCTCGGGCGGAACGGAGTAGCCGATCACGATCAGCCGCTTGGCCTCTGCGAGGGCCGTTCGCGCCCTACCCCATATCTCACGAACGACGAGGTTCGTGAGATATGAAGATTTGATAGCCGTTGGTGGCACGATGAAGGGTACACGTCCAGGTAGCGCCCGCTGCCGAGCTTCCTCGTCATCGGGCGGAGGAACGCCAAATGTTGGAGGCACCCACCAGCGCTGCAGGGTAACCCCGGTCTCATCGTCTGGGCTCCAGTACCATGAGAGGGAGCCGTGTAGCTTGAGAAGTCGCAGGCTCCGGGCCACCTGGTGAGGGTCTCGACGAAGCGAAGCGGGAAGGTCCTTGAACTGGTCATCCGGCGTCCATCCGGAAGGTAGGGGCGGTAGACGATCCACGATGTCGTGGCTCGTCACGGGTCGTCCAATCCCGCCACCAGTTCGGTCAGTCAGGCAGTGTCCGTCCACCGCGCACTCGATCACATTGTCATAATTAAAATTGATTACCGTAGCCTGGCGCACATGGAGCACGCTAATCAAATCATCAAGCCAGACAGGAGATTCCTCCCGAAGAGCCAAGTTTTGCTGATCTCGTATCACACTGGCAATTGCTTTGCTCATCCGTACGAAGAGACTTCTCGCGGCAAGGTTCTCCTCCACCGAGCAGTAGGGCTGATCTTCGCCTATCTGCGACAGCCATGACTCGAAGTTGGTGCCTTCTTTGAAACGTAGGGACTCAGGAACACCAGCCTTGTCGAGAGCGAGCTGCTTACGAGCAAGTTGTCCGAGTTTTGGTGTCAGAGGGAACTCGGAGGAGACGGCGTTCGAGAACCCTGCCCCCAACAGAACGACATCTCGTGTATCTTGCTGTTGTCCAAAGCACATATCAGTTTCTGCTATCGCTCATTCATTCTTTCGTCCACAACTCCACCAACCCATCTACAAGTGCAGTCTGCTGCAAACCGTTTACGATACGTCGGTGAGTGCAGAATGCCGTAGACGTAATTAAACACGTCATCTGGGGTCACCTGGTCGCCGTAGCGCTGCCGGTAGCGTTCCAGGGGTCAAGTGCAAGATGGCGTCCCGACATTCGTAGCCGGTGCCGTCACCAGTGTCGGGCATTGCGCTCGCCTGTATTTATGTAGGCGCTCAGATTTTCGGAGATGAAGCGGTAGAAGAGCATACCAAGGACATAGGTCTTGAAATCCCAGCCGTCGACGCTGCCACGTAGGTCATTTGCGATTCGCCAGATCGTCTTATGTAGCTCGGTGCGCTGTGATTCTTTTGTGTTCGGGCTCATTCGAAAAAATCCTCATCTATATCGACAATTTGCAGCGTCCGCTTGACCTGGACTCCCACTTGATAACGGATCATCAACTCAGCAAGGCGAGGTCCATCGATGAGCACGACCCGTGGTGTTGATAGACCTTTGACAAATTCCATCGCTTTAGGACTGAACCGGGCGGTTGTGATGAAGACGCCTTGGTTTGCCTGCTGGCCTTGGAGTGCGCCGACGAAGGATTGTACGTCCGGGCGATTCACGGAAGTATCCAACGAGTAACGCTTGGCCTGAATGTAGACGCGACTGAGACCAAGAATGTCCTGGTCGATGATGCCGTCAATACCACCGTCGTTCGACAGTTGAGTTCTTGTTGCACGAGCATCGGCACCCCCATAGCCCATCGCGACAAGCAGGTCGAGGACTGCTTGCTCGAAGAAGCCGGGGTTCTGAGAATGCAAGCGATCCAGAAGATCCCTGGCTACTTCGCTGTTTATATCCGCGATACCTTGTTCGAGGCGTTCGTAAGGGTCAAGTTCATCAGGAGCAGGTGCGCTTGCGGCCTCGGGCACATGCTTCTTTTGTCCATCGTCATAGCCCGCAATGAGTCGTAAATCCGCTTGCGTCAGTCCACCGGGGTGATCTTCTAACAGTGACCGACCCGACTCCGTAATTTTGTAATGGGCGCGCGAGATAGGCATGAGGGCATTTGCATTCTTGAGGTGGGTGATCGCCCAACTAATTCGATTCTCATACCGGAGATCTCCAGAGTTGAGGACTTCGGCCCGCTGATCCCCAGTGAGTCCAACATTGCTAGCAACGAGACCATACAAATCTCTGCGACTCTTGATCTCGCCATCTGAAAGTATCTTCAGAACCGGAATCATGAACTGCTGCCATGTTGGCATCGCGGTCATCGCAAGCGCATCCTGACCACTACAGTATTCAGAGTCCTAACGGTTATCAGGCAGGTCGCTTTCTTGATATCCACGAAGTTATCACATCGCGAATGAATATTCCGAAACTCTCTATCACTCATTACAGCAACTCCTTAGCAACTCGTTCAATCATAATATCACCTTCGCTTACGTGCCGTCCAGGATGTACCTATCAAGTGGATTGACAGTGGGGTGTCCCCATTTCCCTATCCACCTCGTGTGTAAGTAAACCACCCATCAGGATACCAGCTTAAGGTCATGTTGTCGAGATGGCAGTATGTGGTCTTTGGCAACAGAGCCTCTTCGTCTGTTGGAGTCGGACAGGCTGCCAGGATTGGATGAAGAGGTCACCAAGCGGGTGAATGATCTGCGAGGGAGCTTTAATTGCGTGAGGGCACGCCACAAGAGAGCAAAACTAAGAGTGTTTCAAATATCCCATCTGACCAGCACTTATTTGGTGGGCGCTAGAGGACTCGAACCTCTGACCTGCTGGTTGTAAGCCAGCTGCTCTACCAGTCTGAGCTAAACGCCCATTCATGTTGATTTTGCCAATCTTGTTGCTTTTGCCAATTTGGGCGACATTAGCAAAAGCTAGAGCAATTATACTTGAAAGTGACTTGCTTGATACTTAAAAGTTATCAAAAATTATAGATACTTATGGAAACAACTAAACAAATCACAACGAAAGACGGTGCTCACATAGCAGTTTACGATCTTGGCGGCATAGGACAGAAAGGGCAAATACAACCCTTTGATAAGCCACCCCTTTTGTTCGCACATCCAACCGGCATGTGCGGCATGATGTTCGAGCCTCTTGCACGGCGGCTGAATAAATACTTTCACTGTATAACATTCGATCTTAGATCTCACGGCGATTCTATACCACCAAAGGGATGGGACTACAACTGGGACGGGTTCGCTTTGGACATACTCGGTATTATAGATGCGCTCTCACTATTCCAACCATACGCAGTTGGGCATTCATGCGGAGGTGCCTCTTTGCTGTCGGCGGAACAAACCCGTCCCGGAACATTCAAAGCATTATGGTGTTTCGAGCCTATTATCTTCCCCTTTGATGAAGTATTTCCTCCTCATTATGACAACCAGCTATCCATTTCAGCCAAAAAGCGCCGTACAACCTTCAACTCTGAACAGGAGGCTTTTGCCAACTACTCCTCCAAACCTCCTTTTTCTACGTTTGACACTGATGTACTGCATGCATATATCAACCATGGCTTTGTTGATACTCCACACGGCAAAATTAAACTTAAATGTAATCCGTTGGACGAATCAGAAATATATGCGCATGCAGTCAGCCACAACACCTATAGCAAACTTTGGCAAGTGCGAGCGCCTGTAACACTGGTATGTGGAGAAAATACCGATGTTTTTAAAGCAGATGTACTGCAACTGCTGGCAGACCGACTACAACATAGCAGGGTTGAGGTTATGAAGAATGTGGGACATTTCGGCCCGTTTGAAGACACTCAAGCGACCGCACAGTCAATACTGTCAGCTTTCGGATAATATCATACCATTTGTCGTACCTATAGGCTAACCTTATGGTTTATGAGTTTTGCAGTGCCAAAATCCTTATCGCCGTCGAAAATTGCCACTTTCAAAAGTTGCCCTTTAGCATTCAAGTTTTCTGCCATAGATCACATACCAGAACCACTAAAACCATGGACCGTAAGGGGGACATTAATACACCTGGCATTGGAAGGTCTGTTCTGGAACACCGGCCCGGGAGAACGTAGCTTACAAGCTGCACTGTACTATCTTGATGCAGCTTGGGACAAACTGTTGCAAGACGAAGACATTGTCGCCTGTGTCAACCGGGAATTCGGTGAAAAGCATCAAGATTTTTTTGCTGGCGCAAAAAAGCTCATAACACTCTACTTTGAACTGGAAGATCCGAACAAAGTAAATGTTTTGGGAGTTGAGATCATCTTGGAAGCGATGTCAACTAAGTCATCCCTAAAATCCACGACACCTTTTCCCGCCGTTACATCCGATTCACCTACTGAGGGCACAGCGGTATCTACAGATACATTCGTAGAACAAGTACTGCTAAGAGGTATCGTTGACCGGCTTGAACGAAATTCAAACGACCAGATGGTGATAACCGACTACAAAACCGGGCGTGCCCCCATAGTCGGACACGAACAGTCGTCTTTGGAACAAACCCTTATCTATGCGCTGTTATGTAAAGAAGTATTTGGTGAATGCCCAAAAACAGTTCAACTAATTTATATAGCTGAAGGCACGATTATATCACGAGAGGTAAAAGAGCAGTCTCTGCGCGGAGTGCATAAAGGAGCAATGGCTGTCTGGGAAGCCATTACCACGGCATGTGACAGGGAGGACTTTCGCCCCAGAACTTCTAGGCTATGTCAAGTGTGCTCATTCTCCTCTTCATGTCCCGCATATGCAGCTAAAATCTGTGAACAATGAAAACAGTTAAAAACCTGCTGGCAGAAGCGCTACAGAGTATGGACAACAGAATAGATACCTCCTTTGATCGGTTGCGTGGCAATAAAATAGCAGATCGCCTATTTTATACCGCATCCGCTTTGGGCGATCACGGTCTCATATGGACACAACTTGCAGCAGTTCGATACCTGCGAGCAACCAAACGCATAGACCGGAAGATCGCCGTACGCGCAGTGGCGGTTGCCGGAGTTGAATCATTTCTTGTTAACATAGTCATGAAGTCAATATTCCAACGTAAACGTCCTGTAGACAACACAACCCACCCACTGCCGCTACGCACCCCATTGACCAGCAGCTTCCCGAGCGGGCATTCAACTGCCGCTATGTGTTCAAGCGTCCTGCTCGCTCAAGGCGACTCATGGTGGCCGTTTTATTACATAATAGCGGTTATCGTAGCAGTTAGCCGCATTTACGTACGTAAACACCACCCGTCAGATGTGTTGGGCGGAGCCATTATCGGCGTTATACTGGGAGTACTCGGGCGTAAAATACATCCGCTCTAAACTTAGCCAGTTCCGATCCCAACGAAAACCTAATAGAAAACTATGCCCCTGAGGCGAAGTAGTGTATAAAAATATGCTAGACAAGTAGTTATGAACAGTAATTTACAGTTTGAACTAACATGGGACTATCGTTGCCCATTTGCCAGAAATGCCTCTGAACATGTCATAGCGGCCAAAAGTGCCGGAGCGAAGTGGGATATTACCTTTGTACCGTTTTCTCTTACTCAGGCACACTTGGATGATGATCAGATCAATGTCTGGGATGACCCCAACTACTCTGCAGATCGCCTAGCTGTTGAAGTCGGAATCGTAGTACAAAAACTGATACCCGAATCTTTCGAAAAGGTCCATCTTGAGCTGTTTGCTACCCGCCATGATCATGCAAAGGACTTAACGGATGTCAATGTTATTCGTTCTGTACTCAGCTCTCAAGGGGTGGATGAAGCTTTGGTGTTTGATGCCATAGAGGATGGGTGGCCAAGAGAACAGTTCCGTAAAAGCCATCAAGAAGCGGTAGATCATTACGGAGTATTCGGTGTACCAACCTTTATAACAGGTGAACAAGCTGGGTTTGTAAGGCTTATGACCCGACCATTTGGTGACAGCGAAGCCGCACGTTCCAATATAGAACGTATCTTAGACTTGCTTAGAAATCACAGCGAAATTAATGAGTTTAAACGCACTAAAATAGAGCTGTAAAATAGAGCTTTTACAGATGTGGGTTAATCTTGCTGGCATTAATCTTGCTGGCATTAATCCTGCTGGGAAAACTGCACTACCGCTATTGCCAGCATTATCAAAGATATTGCGGCGATTATCCCAAGCTCCAATAGCGTCGGAACACGCCATCCATTCCAGGTCACACCGGCATCTAGGAGACGGGTCATAATGGTTGGAGCATGAATATGGTGAAATACCGCCCTGCGCATAGGATCCACAGCGTAGCTCAGCGGATCGATTTTCGTTAAATCAGACAACCACCTTGGCAGTCCCGATAAAGGAAATACGGCTCCGGCAAGAAAAAACATCGGCATTACCAACAACTGCATAACCACCTGAAAAGACTCGATCTTGCGTATACGGGCAGCTATAGCTACACCAAAAGCAGTCAGACAAAAGGCAGTCAAAGCCAGCTCCCCCAAAAGGGTTAACATTAAGGTCGGCGCATAGGGCACACCTACCCCTCCGGCTAACAACATGACTATAACGCCCTGGAAGGTAGCTACGCTGGCACCCCCTAAGCACTTCCCAACCACCAACGACCACCTTCCAACCGGTGCTACAAGCATTTCACGCAGAAACCCGAACTCGCGATCCCAAACTATCGATACCGCTGAAAAGATGGCGGTAAACAAAATCGTCATACCTAAAACACCCGGAAACATAAAAGTGCGAAAGTTGAAGCTTGATCCATGCCCGGAAATTACAGGAGACAACCCTGTGCCCAGCACAAACAGGAAGAACAGCGGTTGTGCAAGGGAGGTGACCATACGAATACGATTGCGGAAAAACCGTATGAGCTCTCTTTTCCAGATCATCAACACCGCGCGTATATCATCACGACTGCCTGCTCTTGCAACTCTAACCGGTGCAACTGCAATTACAGCACTATTTCCTTCTACACTTTGGGCTTTCACCGTCTCTTTCATCAACGCCTCCTTCTGAGCCAGGGGTTCGATGCCATTTTTTCAGATACGGAAGCTTCGGCATCCCTGATAGTGCGTCCCGTGTAGTTCATGAATACATCGTCTAAAGTAGGCCTTGTAATGCTAACAGAGTTGATCGTCATCCCAAGTCCGTCAAACAACCGGGGGACAAACCTCTCCCCCTCTTCAACGTATACGACAACAAGACCTTCACTCATGGTCGCTTCAAGTCCAAAATGCTCCCTCAGCAGGGATATCGCAGACTCGTTGTCCTGGGTGCCAATCCCGACACGATCAGCTCCAACGCTGGCTTTGAGCCTTTCGGGAGTATCGATTGCCACTATTTCACCATCATCAATAATGGCAATACGATCGCAGTTCTCCGCTTCGTCCATATAGTGTGTTGTAAGAAACATTGTAATCTCTTCGGACTTGCGCAAACTTTCTATATACTCCCATATGTGAGTGCGCGTTTGAGGATCGAGACCTATGGTTGGCTCGTCCAAGAACAGCACCCTAGGCGAGTGTAAGAGCCCCCTTATAATTTCAAGACGTCGCTTCATCCCCCCCGAATAGGTTCCGACTATTGAGTTACGACGTTGTTCAAGCCCCACCATCTCGAAGAGGGCATCCATTCTTTCTTTTAAACCCTCTTTGGGAACTCCGTAAAGTTCAGCATGAAAACGGAGATTTTCCTCGGCGGTCAAATAGTCGTCCAAAGTCGTATCTTGAAAGACCAAACCTATATTTCTGCGTACGTCAGCTTTGGCCTGGAGCACATCAAAGCCCGCCACAATCGCTTTTCCCGCGGTAGGTTTTACCAGCGTGCAGAGCATGCTTATAGTTGTTGATTTTCCTGCGCCGTTTGGCCCTAAAAATCCGAATGTTTCCCCCTGTAGAACTTGGAAACTGACGCCTTTGACTGCCTCTACATCACCATAAGACTTCGCAAGTGCATCTACTCCTATGGCAACGCCTACTTCATTACCGTTTTTTATACTATCAACCTTGGTCATACTATTATTCACCTTCTACCGCATGAGGTATTATGAGCTGTATTATAACCTATACGTTAACGTTAATAGTAACAGCTTAAAAGTAAAACTTGAAAACGACTCTGAGCAACATAGAAGATATTTAAATGTTAATACAGTTGGGGAAGTTCTGGCAACAATGCCAAACTATGCCTAAAATACATCTATTATGAACAGCAAAAACTACGGTTGGCAGCAGATATGAGCAGGTATGGTATTTCAATACCCCTTTCCAATACAGCATTTTCAGATCAACAAAAGCTTATCTCCACCCTTAGTGATCTTGGATACAGCGATATATGGTCGGTCGAAGCAGAGGGCATGGATGCATTTACCCCACTTGCACTTGGCTCATACTGGGGACCTAAACTACGTTTGGGAACAGCGGTAATATCGGTTTTCACAAGGGGCCCCGCTCTTATTGCCATGAGCGCAGCTTCTATGGCGGAAATAGCACCCGGACGTTTTGTGCTTGGTATCGGCAGTTCATCTGATGTAATAGTTCAAAACTGGAACAGTATAAAGTTTGAACGTCCCTGGAGCAGAGTACGAGATACTCTCCGCTTCTTACGGCTGGCTTTTACAGGCGAAAAAGTGACAGAGGAGTTTGACACCTTTTCCGTAAGGGGATTTCGTTTGGGGAGACCCCTTTCAAATCCGCCCCCCATACTTCTGGGAGCACTGCGACCTAGAATGCTAAAACTGGCAGGCGAAGAGGCCGATGGCGTAATACTTAACTGGCTTTCTCCATCCGATACCGCAAAGGTAGTCGCTGAGTTCAACAAGGCGGTAGGAAACAGCGGAGAGGGACAAAAACGGGAGATAGTAACCAGAATATTTGTATGTCCATCCACCGATAGCAAACTAGTCTACCAACAAGGGCGCTATGCTCTTGGCGGATATTTGAATGTGGATGTTTACGCGGATTTTCACCGCTGGCTTGGACGCGGCGAATATTTGCAGCCAATGTGGCAAGCATGGGAAAAAGGCGAGCGAAAAAGAGCTGTCGAAGCAGTCCCAAATGAGGTAATCGATGATTTAATAGTACACGGATCACCAAAGGAGTGCAGAGAAAAGATCAACCGGTATATAGAAAATGGTGCCACTACGGTAGTCTTGGCGGTGCTTCCTTTTTGTGAAGACGAATCGAAAGCCGTTGAAGATCTCGCCCCGGTTAATAACGACAAAACCTTTTAGGAAAAGCTTTCTGGCGCATGATTTACATGAAATTTGTAATAATTTATAAAACTCATCTTGAAATGTGCTATAATTAAAATCCATGTTGGGCGGAAAAATACTGTTGGCTACCGCAAGTGCGGGCATAGCGGTGCTTGTAATTATTGTCCTCATCGTTATAGTGTTGATACTTCTCAAAGCCTGCCTGGTAGTGGTACGTGAATATGAGCGGGTAGTCTTGTTTAGATTCGGGCGTGTAATGAGTTATGCCAAAGGGCCGGGGCTTATTGTAAGGTTTCCCGCTATTGACAAAATAACAAGGGTGAATTTGAGGGTTGAAGTTGTGGACATACCCCCTCAAGCTGTTATCACTTCCGACAACGTCACAGTCCAGGTTGACGCTGTAGTTTACTTCCAGGTAATAGACCCCATAAGAGCAACAATAGGGGTAGACAGTTTCAGAATTGCCTGCCAACGCGTGGCAATGACCGGTTTGCGATCCATCATAGGTCGCCACGAGTTAGACAATATTTTAGCCCACCGTGATTCAATTAATGATGAACTCAAAACCAAGATCGCTCAATCAACGAGCAGTTGGGGTGTACAGGTACATCAAATAGAGATACGAGACATTACTCTTTCCCCCGAACTGTTGCGCGCCATGGCGCGACAAGCAGAAGCCGAACGCGAAAGGCGAGCTAAAGTAATATCAGCCAGAGGAGAACTTGAGGCAAGCAAGGAACTGGCGGAAGCTGCTCAAAAGCTTTATGCAAGCCCGGGTGCTTTACAGCTTAGAACACTGCAAACCCTAACCGAAGTAGCTGCAGAGCATAACTCGACGCTGGTGCTTCCCATACCAATTGAACTGCTTGGCAGTATGAATCAAGGACAAGGCTTACCGCACTTAGCATCACAAACTGCACCGGACAATCCGGATCAATTACAAATTATGCCGGAAAACCCGCCGATCCAAGATTAACAACAAGAATCATAAAATAGCAGGTCTCGCTGGATTAAAGTAGTTGTCATACCGTCATGTCACTATTGGGGTATGGAACTACAACTTTCACTATTTGATATCAACACCATACAGAGTGACCAAACGGGATATATCAACGACTATACGTTTATAACCGGAGACTACTACAACCGCAAGCGTCACTTATCTCCACAAACATGCGAAATAGGAAAACGCGGAGTTAAAGAGGCAAGGGCTATATTAAATGCCATAAAGTTAACTTCAAAGCAGCAAAACTACTAATCTGGTTTAACATGTCAAACTTAGCTGAGCGTTTAGGATATAAACCGGATGACCGCCTCTTGATCATCAACTGTGATGACCTGGGGTTCTGCCATTCATCTAATATAGGTGTGTATGAATCCATGAGAAACGGCGTAGCTACCACCGCGACTTTGATGGTGCCATGCCCTTGGGCAAGAGAGGCGGCCGCAAACTATCGCGGTGATGATGTCGGGGTACATTTAACCCTTAACTCCGAGTGGGATGTATACAGATGGGCCTCACTCAGTCATTCACCGTCGTTATTAGACGGAGACGGCGGACTGCCCCGTACCATAGTGGATGTGTGGGAACATGCTGATATAGACGAGGTGCGCCGTGAGTGCAAAACACAAATAGAACGGGCCATTTACTGGGGATTTGATGTAACCCACATAGATTCGCATATGGGCACACTGCAACTGAAACCTGAGTTTTTCGACATCTACTTAGAGATGGCCGTAGAGTTTTCTCTGCCCATGAGGCTGTCGGGGCCTGGAACTGAGTGGCTAATAGGTTTCCCCTTTCGTCAACTTGCCCAAGAGGCGGGAGTAATCTTCCCTGATAACTTTATCTTTGCTCCCACGATGGGAAGCAGGCCATGGATATTACAGGCATTGGATACTTTAGAGCCCGGGGTTACCGAAGCATATCTCCATCCTGCCGTCGACAGTCCGGAACTACGTGCCGCCGCCCCAGACTTCCAAGCCCGGGTTGATGATTACAACCTTGTTGCACTCGACAACTCTTTCAAACAAAAACTACAGGATCTTAACATAACCTTAATTGGCTACAGACCACTGCGAGAATTAATGCGTAGCCAGAAAGCATAGGACGTGCGATATACGGTGGTAATTGCAAAATGAGGTTTCGTCATACAACCCCAGATACAATAGTTAATAGTTTTCACCAACTTTACTATCAAACGCCTGAAAAAACTTGGGACAATACTTACTGGCTGGGTGTACCTGCAGAAAAATGTCCACTTGACTTGTGGATATACCAAGAGATAATCTATGAGACAAAGCCGGATCTTATAGTAGAAACAGGTACACGTTTTGGGGGATCTGCTTTATTTTTAGCCTCAATATGTGATCTGGTTGGTAAGGGCAAAGTCGTGACTATAGACATAACCGACGAACACCCACAGCCTAGCCATAAACGAATTACCTATCTAAAAGGATCCTCCGTGTCGTCTGATATCATCAACAAGGTAGGTTTATTGGTTAAAGATGAACTATCGGTTATGGTAATACTTGATTCAGACCATAGCGCTAAGCATGTTTTGGAAGAGTTACAACTTTACTCACCCTTTGTAACAGTTGGAGGATATTTGATACTGGAAGATACCAATATAAACGGACACCCGGTGGCAGCAGACTTTGGGCCTGGACCTATGGAGGCGTTGGATGAATTCTTGTCTCAGGGGGATGACTTTTTGGTAGATACCGATAAGGAAAAGTTTTTTATGACATTCAACCCAAGAGGCTTTCTAAAGCGGATCAAACCATCAGTCACCGATATGAATGTAGACTGAATACAGGTTGCCCTCGTAGCTCAACGGACAGAGCGGTTGCCTTCTAAGCAATAGGTTGCAGGTTCGAGTCCTGCCGGGGGCGCCAGATAAGTGGCTCTTCGGATATAAGAACGGTTCAGTACTTCATACGACATATATAAAGGTAGCTTTAGCCCGAGCTTACTCTCACGCGGGTAGCTGATCCGTAACCATTCACGCACTCGACGGTCCGACTCATTGGGTCAGGCGGATGATCGCGAAGCGGGGAGTTCGGTATCGATGGTGGGATCAGATGCGCATCGGTGTCGCTGTTTTCCAGGGTGCACAAGCGAACAGAGCAGTCAAGACAGCCATCGCGTCGACGATGTGTTTGGCAGCCTCGAGATGTAGAAGCGTTCCCTGGCTAGGCGTTTCGTGCCTTCGGCTGTCCGGAACGACCCAGAAATCTTCTGCGGAGTTGGCCATCTGCAGATCAGACTCGGCTTGGTTGTTGGAGAATGGAACACGGAGGTCATTCGCAAACAGCGTGACCTCTGGCAACAGGTCGCGTAGCGCCAAGACATAGCCAGTCATAGAGGTTGCACAAGCATATGAGAAAGGACCTACACTAGGATACTCATTCAACCAACCCAAAAGTAAATACAAGTGGGTCAACTTTAGTTTGCTGAAGTGGGTCAAAATTAGGTTGCTGCTAACAGGAACTCTTTACCACCTATTCCAGTAACTCTTTACCAGTCCGCTCAATGCATAATATCACCTTCGTTTACGGTTGTCAAGAATGTATTTAGCCGTTGGATTGATGGGAACCAGACATGTACTTTGCCGACACGTCTTGTAAAGTGATTCCGAAGAGCTCTTGTGAGCCGTGGGGTGTTATCTGGCCAAATTAACCTGCTGGCGGACAGGTCTATCGCACCCATTCTCGCCCACGAGAGTTACCGCTCAAATGTTACTGAGCATTATAGCCACTTATCTCAGCGGATTGATCCAGGTAACCCTATCAGCGAAGAGTGCAAAGTCGCTGTCAGCCGAGACAATCGGTAACCCGTGCTCTATCGCAATCGCAGCCAAATGGGCATCGGCAATCAAATTACCTGATAATTTGAAACCTGTAACCAACCCGCCAAATACTTCTATGTGTCGATCGGTCGGGACTGGATGCCATACTAGATCAGCTGCCGCCCAGGCGTATACGTAATCCAAGGCATTATCCGGACTCAACGGATTGCGCATTGCTCGCGGATTGGTGACAATCCGGACGAACCCTGCTAATGATTCCCAGGGCATGCCTATCCGCGTTGATCCGTTCAGCGCTGACTCGAGCCATGTACGCACCGTGCTGTGCTCGGAAGACATCTCATCGACGGCATATATCAGAATATTGGTATCAATGAGCATCAGCGACGCGTGGATCCTTCAAGGAGATCAAGTACCTCTGCAGTATTACGGATGTCGATCAGTGCACCAAGAGGGGCTGTCCGCTGTTTGAACGGATGGCGGGAACTCTCCGCCACGCAGGCTCGGCGAATAAGGTCGTTCACCGCCTTGGAAACTCCTATGCCCTTGTCACGGCGGAGTTTGTCAATTATCGCCGCATTGTCACTGTCGAAAGTCACTGTGGTTCTCATGATCTCATTATAGCATATGTATGCTGTAATGTAAACACTATGATGCAATCATCAGTACCACAGAGAGGACATCCTGCTGGATGTAGCTCTGCTGCCGGAAAGGGTGCTGCCCTGGCCACTTACCGCACCTGCATGAATCAGCGACGCGCATATCCACCGAGAACCGTGGCGGCGCGGTATCTGACCACGCAACCCGGTGGATGGCGTGTGGTAAAAGAGCTCTTAACTTGTGGTCAGTATCGAAATCAGGTAATATCGAAGCAGGTCAAGCCCAATTGTGAAGACCTCGCAATTGTGATGTCGCGAGACATACGCTAGGCGTCAAAGTGGTTCTACGCACATGCATGAGAAATTGAATGAGTGTTATTTGTCAGGTATTGCGAGGAAGTATGTTTCAAGGCTTGGTTTTGGACAAGGTAGGATATAAGAAATCATTCTTGGGAAATATGAGAAATATTCCGATTGCGTGAATTATTGAAGCTGTGACTCAAGTGTTAAGCGATGGTAATAGTTGAAAGTAGATCCCAGTTTGGTTTGCCAGCATATAAAAGTGACCTAATTCTGTAGTGTTTGAAGCTTCTAAAGCCAAATGAAACTCGTTTTATACGTTTAATTGTCAATGGCCGTGCAGTTTTGCATGTCCGCCACCGTGCAATTTTTTGACCGCATGTATGCAGTTTTGCATGTCCGTTAACAATCTGGACACAAAGTGCAGAGGCAATCTTGGGGTAGGTCAAGAACGGTGGTGCTCACTAAATGCAACCACCAATCAAAAATGTTACAATTTACGGACCTTTACCGCCGTGCCGTAAGCACATATCTCAGTCCAATTCCCACCCATCTCGGAAGTATCGAAGCGCATAGCCAGGACTGCATCGGCGCCCCTGGCTTGGGCTTCCATGACCATCCTCCCAATCACCTCTTCACGGCTGGCGACTAAATTCTTGGTCATTCCTTTGAGCTCTCCACCGAACATGGATTTAAGTCCGGATCCAAACTGCGAGCCGACATTCCTGCTTCGTACAGTTAAACCGAACACCTCTCCCAGCACTTCAGTAACCGCATATCCGGGAAGATCATTCATAGTGGAAATAATCATACATTCTCCTTCATTTTTTAAGTCATTCCTCCATGATCAATTAATTATCGATACTCAAAAGAAGCTAACGCTACCTGTTGGACCTGATAGTTAGCGTCCTCGGTCAATAAAGTTACAATAGGTTCTGGCGTAAAGGTGGACGTACCTAGGGCTAGTTTGACATCCAGACTGCCATAACGCGCCAAATAAAAGTAAGCGCTCATAGTAATGTGACCGTCAGGATTAAATATCAAATCAACTAGCTCCACATCGGACATTTTGTTCAACTGTCCTGTAGTGGACTGAGTAGCGCTATCCGAATCGACTAACTCTGCATCGGACATTTTGCGTAAGTGCTTATCCATTTTATCCTTGTCATGTCGTACTGTGAACTGTTTCTTATAACGTTACCATATTGTTGGCTATAAATACAGTATGCTATCATACTTGCTATGGAGGTTACACCGTTACCAACCACCCAAGAAGAGCTATACGAATTATTGAAAAGTACGACAGTTGGCGGCAAGCGGTTTGTTATCAATATTAATGAAGGAGGGCAAATCCGATCAGTCGTTCTGATAGATGCCAAAGAGTTGTCTTCTATTGAAGAGACTTTATCGCTGATGGAAGACGCAGATGAGATCAAACGAATCAAGAATGGAGATTTAGCGGTTCACACCGGAGATTTCCTAAGTGAAAATGAGATTATTGAAGAGTTTCAAAAACTTGGACATCCAACAAATATACAGAGAAGTTATGCTCAATGGCATTTAGTCATTGCCAGGCAAGTAAGAAATACGGTTTTTTCCTTTAATTTCACTGAGATACAAGATCTATTAAAGTTTTTGTTTAATGATTTGCTTAGCCAACACGAAAAACTCGGCTCCAGGCTATTGGCGGATCTATCCGGACTCGCGACAGTTCGTCATGGAGAGTTTCGTATTATCTATCGCCTTGACAATACACAAAAGGTCCTTAGGGTAATAGAGGTTCAAAAAAATCCCGATTATCAATATGTTGAGCCGCGTTGAGCCTGCAATCACCGTGAAGGATGGCAAAGATACAGCCCACTTGGCAACACGTTTGGTCGGTGAACAGCATCCTGAAGTACTTCCACCACGGTGCGTGTCGCTGCTGACGGCAGTTCCCGTTTTTGATACACAATACCCACCACCCGCCTGGGTAGCATATTAACCTTTATCAACCTCCAACGGTCACTTATGATAGGCGGAAGACCGGTTATGGGTAGTATGGCAGGCCCATACCCCGCAAATGCCAGTGAAGCTATTAACCTTACCCCATCAACCTCCAATTTCGGATGCAACTTTACACCGGTTTGTTTGCTCGCTTGGTCTATTTCATGTCTGTAGCCTGTATTTCTCAGGGGAAGCAAGAGTGGCAGGTCGGATAACTCCGACAACTCCACCGATTCTCTATTTGACAAAGGGTTATCTACCGGTATTGCCAAACATAGGTCTTCTTCAAAAAATTCTACAGTGGTTAGCTCTTTGTTTGAAATTGGAAGGTCTAATATGGCAAAATCCACTTGACCAACAAGCAGGTAAGACTCTAAGACAGTGGATGTCCCTTCTATAATGACCAGTTTAATTTTAGGATAATATTTGTTTATTGTTTCCATCAATTCCGGAACTACCCATCGTGCTGTAGTGCCGATTATTCCTACTTTGACCGTTCCGCTTACCTCTTTGGTAAAGGCTGCCAGGTCTGAATGCAACGCATCAATTTCATTCATAATCCGTTGCGCCCTGGCGGCTACTATCTCCCCCTCTTGAGTGAGGGCAATCAAGTCTCTATTAATTAAAGTAACGCCAAGCTCACGTTCCAATTTTGCAATATGACTTGAAATATTGGATTGTACGGTACCTAAAACATCCGCGGCAGATGTAAAGCCACCATGATCGACAATAGTAAGTAGTATTTTTAACTGTTTTAACTCCACTGTTTTAACTCCATTTGATATGCTTATACGACTTTATGTGCATATAGTTGCAGTTTTTAATTTTAAATTTATAACTATCTGTAAATAAGATTAGCATTATCTTTATTAGCTGTTTGACATATAGCGCCAGTTGATGCATACTTATTACTGTGGACATAAGGAGGTTTCCTACCCCCTCCCTCCCTATGTCCCGTTATAGGGGCCAGTGCCCTCCCCCCCCTGCTGGCCCCTTTTTTTTGGCCCCTTTTTTTTGGCCTGTTCTTTTTAAAGTTTCTCTTCGTAAAACTTCTCTTTTCGTAAAGACTTAGAGTAGTTTTTGCTTGTGAGAATGTTGAACGGCAAGCGTATGAGACTGTGGCGTATGAAGGTAGCTATCTGGATGGGACTTGGGTTCGCTAAAACAACGAAGGCCCTCGGATTGGGACAAGGAGAGCAGCTGGGCGGTCGTGTTTGTCTGTATGTTTATCCGATGGCTATTCATGATTTAGCGAAAGGCAAAAAGACGGCTCTCATAAGTGGGACCAACGGTAAAACCACTACAACCTCATTGCTACGTGCTGCTTTAGCTTTACCGGCTATATCAAACGAGAACGGATCAGGCCAGATTAACGTAATAAGCAATACCGGTGGAGCAAACTTGCCAAGCGGCATTACGACAGCTCTTTTTTCTGCACACGCCGAAGACTCATTCTGTGTTTTTGAGGTGGATGAGAGTTATTTAGGCGAGGTAGCTCGCGCCGTACTGCCAAAAGTCATAGTTTTGTTAAACTTAAGTCGAGATCAGCTTGATCGTGTCAGTGAGGTAAAAATGCTTGCCGAAAAGTGGAAAACCGCTCTTGAACTGGAATGTTTAGCCAATGTTCACCTGGTTGTGAATGCCGATGATCCGATGGTTGTATGGGCCGTAGGTAACCGAGGTGGGGGTGAGCTGGTTACTTGGGTGGGCGGCGGTGCAACCTGGTCGGCTGACGCTACAACTTGTCCTAACTGCGGTGGATATATCCGAAGAGATACCTCAAACTCCTGGTTTTGCGAATGTGATTTAAAACAACCTGAATATGACTGGTGGCTGGAAGACAACGGCAGTTTTTGTGTTGAGAAAAACAATAAGGACAAAATACCAATTCTTCTTGATCTGCCGGGTAGTTTCAATCGTTCCAATGCTCTAATGGCGACAGTTGCGGCAACTTTTTTTGGCATAAAAAAAGAGGATGCATTTGAAGCGATGCGGAATGTAACCGAAGTTGCCGGCAGATATAAAAAAGTCAAGTTTTCCCGTGGCAATATTACATTCAGGCTCAGATTGTTGCTTGCAAAAAACCCTGCGGGATGGTGTGAAATATTTGATATTCTCGATCCTTCTTCTCCAGTGGTGGTTATGGCCATTAACGCTAAAATTGCAGACGGGCAGGATACTTCCTGGCTTTGGGATGTTCCTTTTGAGATTATTGGAAAACGATATGTTGTTAGCAGTGGCGAGCGGGGATGGGATTTGGGGGTACGCTTAAAATATGCACAGGTAGAGCACAAAGTAGTAACAGATTTATCAGATGCCTTAAGCCACGCCGTTGATACCGCTATTCAAAGAACAGAAAGCCGCGGCGGTAAACAGTGCATAAAGATGGACTATGTGGCCAACTATACCGCCTTTCAATCACTGCAAAAAGTTATGTCGTCGGATAAGTCATATTCAAAAGTACTCCGGAAAGTTCGACCATTATGAAGGCTGATATACAGATTGTAAATGTCTATCCTGACCTGTTGGGTACTTATGGTGATCGAGGAAACAGTATAATTCTGGCTAAGCGCCTGTCATGGAGAGGAGTTAAATCTCAAATTATAGATATATGCTTTGATCAACCTCTCCCCAAAGATGCACAAATCTACTGTTTGGGTGGCGGTGAGGATGTCGCCCAGGTTTCAGCCGCCAAACAACTGTCCGAATCATCCAACTTCGACTATGCGATAAAACAAGGAGCCGTACTGTTGGCGGTGTGTGCCGGATTTCAAATAATAGGAGGCAGCTTTCCAGATCTCAATGGATCTGCTTGCAAGGGGATAGGAATACTGGATGCCAACACATTCAAGAATTCTTCTAAAAGAAGCTCCCGTGCAGTTGGAGAAGTAGTGGCCGATCCGTCGGCGGGTCTTGGGCTTGCAACCCTGATTGGTTTTGAAAACCATTCCGGACTGACCAGGTTGGGTAACAGAACTACCCCCCTTGGTAGCGTACGAAAAGGAGTGGGGAACGGTTATGCAAAGCTTGAGGGTGCCATCGACGGACACGTGGTGGGCACCTACCTGCATGGTCCGGTTTTAGCGCGCAACCCTACCCTGGCTGATATGTTGCTCTCCTGGGTTGTAGACGACCCACTGCCTGAGCTCGATGACTCTGAGATAGATCAGCTGCGCGCACATATACGTAATTGACCGAGATAATCTCCTTGAAACTCCCCAACTTGAAAGCCGTGGGGGAGGAGATATTTTAACCGCAAGAATCGACATTGGTCTATCGCGCTAATGCTGGTCGAGAAACTTGTTGACAAAAATACATGGTCTTAGTAGAATGTTCGATCAGTGTATAATGGACTTGTTCGTTCGGGGATAACTGTTGTTGTCGGAATGGTGCTTCTGGCAACCTGCGGTAGCGGATCCTCGCGGATAAGTACACCTCATACGCCAACGGGTATACACAAGATTCGCCATATAGTAGTTATCTTTCAAGAGAACCGCTCTTTTGATTCTTACTTCGGAACTTACCCTGGGGCAACAGGCATCCCCATGGCAAACGGAATACCCACTGTGTGCGTTCCCAATCCCGCCAACGGCCAGTGCGTCAAACCTTATCTGGATCATGCCGACATGAACGGGGGCGGACCTCATAACGATGTCAACAGCATTGCAGACGTAAACGGCGGAAATATGAACGGGTTTATAGCTCAAGCTGAAAAGGGCAGAAAGGGCTGTCTTATTCCCACCAATCCCGCCTGCACCAACTCTGCAACTCCTGATGTAATGGGATACCATAATGGTGCCGACATACCTAACTACTGGGCATATGCACATAATTTTGTACTTCAGGACCATATGTTCGAATCTGTCCATTCCTGGAGTTTTCCCTCGCACCTTTATCTCATATCAGGGTGGTCGGCTACCTGTTCCAACCCGGCCGACCCTATGAGTTGCTCCAGTGCAGTTGATCCGCGCCTCGCATCGGCCCAAGATCCCACTCCTTATGCCTGGACAGAACTTACCTGGCTCCTGCACCGTTATCATGTAAGCTGGGGGTGGTACCTGGACAAAGGGGCACAACCACTCGGGTTTGGCGGCCATCATGGGAAAAATAGAAAAACAGCCGGAATTAAAAGGAGTAAAGGGCCTAAACCGGCCAAGTCAATGGCTGGTGTGCCAAAGATATGGAATGTACTACCCGGGTTTACTGATGTATACCAAGATAACCAGCAAGCCAATATTCGCCTCCTGACCAACTTCTTCATCGCGGCTAAGGCCGGCAAACTCCCCCAGGTTTCCTGGATCTTGCCAAATGCCTATGACAGCGAGCACCCGCCCGCTTTGGTCAGTGTAGGACAGTCCTATGTAACTAATATAGTAAATGCTGTAATGAAGAGTCCCGACTGGAACTCTACGGCCATCTTTATTACTTGGGATGATTGGGGCGGATTTTATGACAATGTCGTCCCGCCGCAAGTTGACACCTTGGGCTATGGCATAAGAGTGCCGGGACTGGTCATAAGTGCTTATGCAAAACCCGGTTACATAGATCACCAGACTTTGAGTTTTGACGCATACTTAAAGTTCATTGAAGATGATTTTATGGGCGGAGCACGGTTAAACCCAAAGACGGACGGGCGAGCTGACCCGCGTCCTGATGTGAGAGAAAATGCCCCGATACTTGGCAACCTGGTCAACGATTTTAACTTTAACCAAAAACCGCTGCCGCCTTTGATACTCCCTACAGATCCTAAGACTGCCTTGGTGTGTCCTTTAGGTGGTTCTCCAGGCGTGAATGGTGGTTGTTGATCAAGTTCAATGCGCTGCCCGCCTTGAACCACTCAATATGAGCTTGTGCCATCGTGTGAGAACAAGAGAACTCTTCGCTTGTGTTGTCTGCATGGACAATACGGCAGTTTACCGGCTTGTCGGGAGCTAAATCGGCAAGATCAAGAGTTGAAATTCTGTCTTTTTCGCCTATTTTGTCATAGGTGGCGGAATCAACAAAGGTTAGGGGGAGCACCCCTTGGGTTTTGAGGTTTGTTTCGTGTATACGGGCAAATGATTTTGCAATCACCACCACACAACCCATATATCTGGGCTCCATGGCAGCATGCTCTCGCGAAGAGCCTTCACCGTAGTTGTTGTCACCTATGACTGTCCATCTCCACTTTGCGGCTTTGTAATGACGGGCAATACTCGGATAAGGTTCAACGACATTGTGTATAAGGCAGAATCCGGTTCCCACCTCACCGCTATAGGCATTTGTTACTCCCGAGAAAAGGTTTCCGGAGATGTTTTCTAAATGTCCCCTGTATTTGAGCCATTCGCCTGCGGGCGATATCTGATCGGTTGTGCATTTGCCCTTGGCTTTTAAAAGTATGGGCAGTTTTGTGAAGTTGTTTCCATCCCAAGGCTCAAACGGTTCCAACAACTGCAGTCGTTGGCTGGCCGGATCAACTTTGACAGTAATGCTCTGGGGATCGTCCGATGGTGGAATAAATCCCGCAGGGGTTGCAGAAAAGCCTTTCGCCGGCAGTTCTTCACCGGCGGGAGGAATTAATTTTACTCCATCAATCGTGTCTTTTAACGGGTTGAAATCCAATCTTCCGAAAAGAGCATAGGCGACAACAATCTCAGGGGAAGCTATAAAAGCCAGAGTTTGCGGGTTGCCGTCGTTGCGCTTCGGAAAGTTTCGATTATAAGAAGTGAGTATAGAGTTGGGTGTCGAAGGCTCTATGTCACTGCGCTTCCACTGTCCTATGCAAGGTCCGCAAGCGTTTGCCAACACCGTAGCACCAATTGCCTCTAGGTCTTTCAACAACCCGTCTCGTTGTATGGTATCATGCACCTTTTGCGAACCTGGAGTAATCAACAACGGTGTTTTGACTTTTAACCCGTTTTTTACCGCTTGAGCTGCCAGCACAGCAGCCTTGCTTATGTCCTCATAGGAAGAGTTGGTGCAGGAACCAACCAGGCAGTAGGAGAGGGTAAGCGGCCACTTCTCGGCTTTGGCTTCTTCACCGATTTTCGAGGTTGGCCGAACTCTGTCCGGTGTATGAGGTCCGGAAATTTGAGGTTCAAGAGTCGACAAGTCTATCTCTATAACCTGATCAAAGAAGTCTTCGGGTCTTTCTTCTACTTCGGGATCGACTTGGAGATCACCCGCTATTTGATCCGAAGATTCTGCTATTTCAGCCCTACCGGTTGCGCTCAGGTAGGAAGCCGTGTGGTGGTCATAGGGGAAGAGCGAACAGGTGGCTCCGACCTCAGCCCCCATATTACATATAGTGGCTTTACCGGTCGCACTGATACTCTTTGTACCGGGGCCGAAATACTCAATTATCGCTCCGGTGCCGCCGGCGACTGTGAGAATATCGGCAACCTTCAAAATCACGTCTTTTGGTGCCGTCCAACCGTTCATTCCGTCATTAAGTAGTCCCTTGAGATGAACTCCTATCAGTTTTGGCCAACGCAGGTTAAAACCTGTACCAACCATGACATCCACCGCATCGGCACCTCCAACACCAATAGCTATCATGGATAACCCGCCCGCATTTGGAGTATGGCTGTCAGTTCCAACGAGCATTCCACCGGGGAACGCATACTGTTCAAGTACTACTTGGTGGATTATGCCGCTTCCCGGTGACCAATACCCTATTCCATAACGCTCAGACGCACTCTTTAAAAACTCATAAACTTCCATGTTTGCCTCTAATGCACGTGCTAAATCCTGATCTGCTCCTACTTGGGCTTGAATCAAATGATCACAGTGGACCGAACTTGAAACCGCCACCGCATCCATCCCTGCAGTCATAAACTGTAAGAGAGCCATTTGGGCAGTGGCATCCTGCATCGCTACGCGATCGGGATACAAGGTGGCGTAAGAGTGTTGCCGTATTGGTATCTGAACTTCGGCTGGACGATCTCCACCTGATTCGGTATAAGGTGATCTAAGGTGGGCAAAGAGAATCTTTTCCGCCAACGTCAATGGCCTGGCCAGCTGTTTGCGCATTGTCATGGTGGTGTCAGCAATCAACTTGTGTACATTTCTGACAAGCCCTATATCAGTCGTAGATTGTGTGTTGTTTGATGTCATAACTACAAATCTACATCTAATTCATACTTTTTATCCAATACCGACCCGAGGAATCAAGGTTATCCTGCAAGGTACGGTCAAGGTTTTCGCCAAAGCCGGTGTCAAACTCCCCATAAGGGTCTTCGTCAAGGTGTGTCTGACATACTTAGCATAACAGTCGAATTGACTGGTTAATAACGGTAATAAACATAAAAAAAGAAGAAACGTAAAAGGAGAATAAACATGGGTAATATGGTAACTTTAATAGGAAATTTAACAAAAGATCCTGAGATTCGGTTCACTCGTGACGGCCAAGCCGTAACCACTATCGGGCTGGCAATCAGTCACAGATGGCAGAACCGTCAAAACAACTCTTGGGAAGAAGACACATCTTTTGTTGATATTGTCTGTTGGAGAGAGACGGCGGAAAACGTTGCGGCAAGCATGCCCAAGGGTTGCAGGGTGATTGTTGTAGGTCGCCTTGAACAACGATCCTGGGAAAATGAGGAAGGAGAGAAGCGTTACAAAATAGAAGTCATCGCAGAAGAGATAGGTCCTTCACTCAAATGGGCTAAAGCCCAAGTATCTAAGGCCCAAAAACAAGACAACTTAGATGACAATCCTAATGGATCCGGCAATATTGAGCCAGGCAGCGAACAGATTGAGGAGGATGACCGTGAACTTGCAGAAGTGTAAAGTGTGTGCCAAATGCGGTTGTGGAGAGGCATCGAAAAATAGATATTTGGATATCGGTCCGCGAAGTTCACACAGCTTGGATAACTGGGGTAAGGAGTGGCTTGTACTGCGGGCAAGGCTGCTTGGGGAACTACATAACTCCAAGTCATTGGATGTAGGCCATGTCAGAGATGCTAAGAGTTAGGAGACGCTAATGGCAGTGTTATACGTCAAAAGTTCCCCGGATATTGGAGAAGTAACAGAAGATGATCCACAACCAATCGGTAAAGCTGCCTCATTGTCATCAGTGATATCGCTCGATAAACAGGAGGTGTTTTGGATATGCGGAGTGCTGGCGCAAGTAGGCCGCAGTCTGGTAGACAACTCTTTGATGGACACTGCTTTTTGCTTGGATGCTGTTTTCGAACTACTTGAAGAACGCTTGTTCAGAGAGGAGGTGGACCTATACGAACTGGATAAATTAACTACATACCAATAGCATAAGCTGATATGTGCCCGGGTTGAACTCCTTCTTACATCTTTTCGTAGCCCGGGCACAAGCTCGCGATTTGCCTTCAAAACGGAACAGAAAGAGCCAATCCTGAAAAGAGTATTGCCGACGGAATGGTTCAGATTGATATCAAACCAGCAATATTTATTTCTCACCCAGGGCTACTACTGCGTTTAGCCGCCACTGGACTATTATCCTATCTCCTGGGATTTTTAGGTATCAGTTGCTTTCAAAGATAGCGGAGAATCTCCTTCACTCAGGGAATATCCATCTGTTTTAGCTGCTAACACTCAACTGGTCTTCTTGCTCTAAATCCATGTATGTCATGCATATAGCGGATATTTTGAAGCTATGGAAAGACGCGCCAACTGCTAAGAACAATACATTTTAAATTTACATAATCAACCCAATTAATTGTATACTTACATAATCATGCTTATTTCAACGTGTGGTTCAATGTATAAACGGCGAATATAAATAGTTTAAAAAATGTGCTCATAGATAATATAAGGAGAGGGCCGTGTTATTTGAAAGTCAATACTATTGTAAAAAAATATAGTGTTAGCAGCCAGAAGAAGGACAGTTGGATCACGGTGGGCTCTGGCACCGCTCGCGGTGTTGGCCCTGCTTTCTCTCGGCTCTGTGGCGCTCGGCGCAGCACCCGCCTCGGCGGCATCCTCGGGCACCTCATGGTCAGCTCCAACAACTATCGATACAACCATCAGCCCCTCCAATTCCCTCAATTCCGTCTCATGTCCATCTGCAACCTTTTGTGTGGCGGTGGACGGAAATGGCAACGCCCTAACCTACAACGGCACGAGCTGGTCGTCTCCCACAAACATTGACGGCACCAACCAGCTCCATTCTGTCTCGTGTGTATCTGCAAGTTTTTGTATGGCAGTGGGAGGTGGCAACGTCCTCACCTACAACGGTACGAGCTGGTCGGCTCCCACAAACATTGACGGCACCAATTGGCTCTATTCCGTCTCGTGTGTATCTACAAGCTTTTGTATGGCTGTGGATAGCAATGGCAACGCGCTCACCTACAACGGCACGAGCTGGACGAGTTCACAAATTGGCACCAATTCCATCGGTTCCGTCTCGTGTGTATCTACAAGCTTTTGTGCGGCAGTGGGAGGTGTCAACGCCCTCACCTACAACGGCACAAGCTGGTCTACTCCGAATTATATTGACGTGCCTGGGTTCAGTTCCGTCTCGTGTGTATCTACAAGCTTTTGTGTGGCGGTGGATGGGCGTGGCAACGCCCTAACCTACAACGGCACGAGCTGGTCGGCTCCTGCCAGTATTGACGGCACCAATTCCCTCAGTTCCGTCTCGTGTGTATCTGCAAGCTTTTGTGCGGCGGTAGACTGGGGTGGCAACGCCCTCACCTACGGTAGCGGAAGCTTTGTCCCAGCGATCACCTCCATCACTCCGCCGACAGGTCCGATAGTAGGTGGAACACTCGTGACAATAAACGGCTTGGCTTTCACCGGTGTCACCTCTGTCAACTTTGGTGGCAAGCCTGCAAAGTCCTTCACCGTCAACTCCTCCACCATGATTACAGCGATCACCCCCGCTACAAGCTCCGTCGGGCCGGTAGCGGTATCCCTCGGATCAAACAGCACAACGGCAGTGTCGACGACCCCAGATACGATCTTCACCTACATTCCCAATCTCAACTACAACTGGTACACCAACCAAGCATGCCAGAGCACCGGTTGGAGCTATGGCATCCTTTACTGCGGCGGAGGCTCGGTTATCCATAGCCCGAGGACGGTTCTCATCTTGTGGGGAACCCAGTGGTGTGGCACAAACCCGATTGGGATCGACGCCTCAGGTCAACTAACTACCTGCACCCCCGACACGACACCGGACACATCGCTGGTGCCACAGACCGTCATTCAGGTCCAGCACATGCTGTCGCTGCTGCCGCGAAGTCCATGGGCCAACATCCTCGCTGATTATTACGATGCCGGGGGCTTCGTGAGTAATAACATTGAGTTCTTCGGGACGGTCGTCTACGCAAACGATACCTATCCCGGACCGCAGGGAACCGCGACGCTCGCCGCTGTTGCTGCCGCCGCGAATAAAGATCTTGGGGACAATAACATCGGCGGAACAGTCGATATCGTGCTGTATTCGCCGAATGTGAGCAATACTAACACGAGCTTGCAGAATTCCTGCGGTGACCACATAACCCAGATCTCTGGGGAACCGGTGATTGCGCCGATACCCACTTCTATGTGCTCTGCTGCTTTTGTTGAGAGCGGTAAGCCGGATCCTTTTGCTAAGATCGGTCTGCCAAACTTTGCCACATTGGCTGTGTCACACGAGGTGGCAGAGGTGATCACAGACCCTGGACTTGGAGGTAATGGCTGGATAATTAACTACCCGGGGGAGAGCGGCGGAGGAGAGATCGCTGACTACTGCGAAACAAACATGACCACGTACGACACGTACCTTGATGGAGTCGACGTAGCACAGCTCTATGACCCGGTTACGAAACGCTGCAGCGCTAGCAATTTTTTCAGTACGCCTCCCGCACCAGGGGTGAGTGTTACCACCCATAACGGCTCAGAAGTCCTCTTGGTTACCCTTGCGAGCTCCGCAAACACCTTCCCACCTGTGCTCGGCTCTCTGGTCAAGGAGTACGAGCGCAACCCTCAGGGCAACTGGGTCCCGATCCTCACTGCAGTAGCGTCTGGAACGCAGGGATACCTTCCACTTCCTGCGAGCGGGGAGACGATCTGCGTAAAGTATGCCGACCTTGTAGGAGGTGGCAGCACGCCGATGTCTCCTTGTTCCGCTGGGTCCGTGGTACCAAACGTGCAGCTACTGTCGTACCCTCAATGGAAAGCAGCCATAGGTCTTGGAGGTTCGGGGAGTTCTGTACCCAAACCGCGAACGACGGGTGCTACGAGTTCCACCAGCAGCCAAGCCGATGGATCGGCCATGGTGAACGACGGGAGCAATATCTCGGTCTCAGCGGAAGGAATTGGTACGATCACGGAGCAGGATGCCAGCTCTGATCCCGTAAGCGCGGTTCCTTCCCTTGGTCCGGCGAGCTACTTTAGCGTGTCGACATCCCCGGGTAGCGTGTTCAGCCTCGCCTACGTAGAGGTGTGCGGGCTGTCGCCTTCTGCAGGAAGCATTGAGTACTACAGCAACGGTATCTGGCAATTCGCCTCGAACTTCGACTTGAGCTCGGGAGACGGCTGCGGTGTATTGCAGGTGGACACCTCTTCGTCCCCGTCACTCGCGCAGTTGGAGGGAGGTGGTGTCGAGTTCGCCTCGGGGAACGCACAAACCCCCCCCGTCGGTGGTGTCTTTGAGCCCCACATCGGGCCAGGAGTCCGGGGGATCAACAGTAACTATCACTGGGACAGGCTTTACGGGTGCCTCCGCGGTCGACTTTGGGACTTCACCTGCGACAAATGTTGTGGTGGTGTCGGACTCGGAGATCACGGCCGTCTCACCGGCAGGACCCATGGGTGGAGGCCCTGTGCCTGTGACTGTGACGACTCCGGCAGGTACGACAACCGCCGGTGTTAGCGCCCAGTACCTCTACACCCAACAGGGCCCCTACACCCCTGTCGCGCCATACCGAATCTGCGATACCCGAACCGGAAACAGCACGCCCTGTACAGGGCAGATATTGGTAAGCGGAGGCAGCCTCGATGTCCAAGTGGCAGGTACCGAACCGCCAGGGTCCACGGTGGGTGGCGTGCCGAGCGACGCTACGGCAGCTGTGCTGAATGTCACCGCCGTCGGCCCGACCAACTCAGGCTACTTGACCGTGTATCCAACAGGGACTACTCGGGCGTTCGCCTCGAGCTTGAACTTTGTGGCCGGCCAGACTGTCGCGAACCTCGTCACAGTGGCGCTCGGGGTGAACGGCCAGGTAACAGTCTTTAACTCCATGGGCATGACAAACGTCGTAGTCGACGTGGAGGGCTACATAAGCGCATCTTCGGGGTCAAACTACACGCCAATCACACCGCTTAGGATATGTGATACCAGGACCTCCAACCCCTCTTCGCTCACCGGCGCCTTCGCACAGTGCAATGCCAAGACCCTCGCTGCAAAGGTTCCCCTCGCCGTACAGGTAACAGGACTCGGCTCAATCCCTGCCTCTGCGAGCGGAGTCGTCATGAACGTTACAGTCACCAGCCCTCATGCCTCGGGGTATCTGACTGTCTACCCGGCAGGCGAATCACCCCCATTGGCAAGCAATGTGGACTTCTCTGCCGGTCAAACGATCCCGAACGGAGCGGCAGTTAAGCTTCCCGCGTCGGGCGCAATCGACATCGTGTCGAACACCTCCACAAACGTCATCCTCGATGTGGAGGGGTACTACTCCACCTCGGGATCCACCTATATTCCCATAGCCCCTGAACGCATCGCCGACACCCGCTGCTCGGCCACCCCGACACCCTCCTACTGCCAGGCAGAGCAGCTCCCTCCCCAGAACCAGGGGCTTAGTGCCGTCGGCACAGGTGGGATGATCTCGCTTGTGACAGGGGGCATCAACTCGATACCTTTGAGCGCTACCGCGGTGGTGCTGAACGTTACGGTCACCTCCACGGCCTCCAGTTCGTTCCTCACGGTTTACCCGGCAGGCTCTACCCGGCCAACAGCGTCGAGCCTCAACTGGGTGAAGGGAGCAACGGTGGCGAACGTCGTGATAGCACCGGTCGGCTCGAACGGCACCGTCGAAATCTACAACTACTCAGGCTCAACCGATGTCGTGGTCGACATAGAGGGCTACTACAGCTGAACGCAGACCACGACAGGAGACACGAAGAAAGGGAGGAACCAGTAGTTCGTGGCACTAATAACTTAACATATAGGGCTATGCCTAGTAAAATTAAACTAAGGCTAAACTACGAAGGTTGTTGTGTCACTAACTACAATTCAAAAGTCTTTGATATTGACAGATGAGCAAAAGGGGAAACTGGACCTACCCCCTAATTCCGTACATACGAACCTAAAAAATAAAGGAGAATATGTATATGGAAAACAAAAAGAAAATCAAGCCTTTCTTTTTTGAGTGAGTTCAAAGCTGATGCCGTAAAGCTTGTCAAT
>JAMCPD010000004.1 GCA_023379935.1 Actinomycetota bacterium
TCGGTTCTTGCCGTACCATATTATGGATGGAATCGAATACGACTTGCGGACAAATGGAGGTACGAGACGCTGGTCTACTATCAAAGAGACACTCTCCACCCATATACTTATCCACCATCATCTTTACAGACGATTCAAGGACCAGATCCATCACTTGCGGGTCTCTGCCACTCTTAGAGCGCGTGCCACAAGGAGATCTACGACACCTTGAAGGTAAAGGACACTCACCTTGAGAAACCATTCAATAGTTGCACAAGGTTGTAGTGACCAAATTAAGACCTTACAGACCCACTACCAGGGGCGTTGTGGTCATCAGCGGCAAAGTTGGGCTAATTACGGAAGATGGAAACGACATATACCGACCCGAACTTTACAACGGGGGCCTTATCAACCTGCTTAACCGGCTTGTTCTATCAGTTGGTTTCCGATTTGTATAAAAAATTGGCGCCTAGAAACTACTGAAGACTTCAGCTGCAGCTTGTGCAGTATACTCCAGTTCAAGCTCAGTGTGAGCAAGGCTTGGAAACATCACCTCATAACTCCCCGGTGCAAATGCAATTCCATGATTCAACATACCCCAGAAAAACTTGGCATAAGCGCCGTTGTCATTTGCCTTGTTAGCCATATCGTAGTTGGTAACAGGACCTTCGTCAGTAAAGAATATTCCGACTAAAGGCCCCACAAGCGGCAACTGAACTGATATTCCAGCTTGATTGGCAGCCTCACTCAATATATCGGCCAACTTCTTTGCAGACTGCGTCAAACGTTGATAAGGGTTTGCACCGCTCACATCAAGCTCCTTTAATACTGCCAACCCAGCTGCAACAGCCAGAGGATTACCGGATAAAGTACCCGCCTGATATACCTCTCCCAAGGGTGCCAAGACTTCCATCACTTCCCGCCTGCCACCGAATGCTCCTATGGGAAGTCCTCCTCCTATCACCTTGCCAAAGCACCATAAGTCAGGTTTTATGCCATAAAACTCGGATGCTCCTCCACGGCTGAGGCGAAATCCTGTTATCACCTCATCAAATATCAACAACGCACCGGAGTCGTTACAAGCTTTTCTCAGCCCTTCTAAAAACCCTTCTACCGGCGCAACTAAGCCCATATTGGCCGCCGCGGGCTCCACTATTACACATGCTACCTCTTGGCTTATCTTTGGAACCCGGTTATAAGGAACTACTATTGTATCTGCCACCAAGTTGGGTGTTACTCCCAAACAACCCGGAACAGCACTTGTTGTGTTTTTCTCCAGCCCAAGCGTAGCCACCCCGCTCCCACTCGCAGCCAATAGGGAATCCGAGTGTCCGTGATAACAGCCGGCAAACTTTATAATCTTGTTCCTAGCGGTAAACCCCCTTGCAACCCTTAGGGCACTCATTGTCGCCTCTGTTCCAGAAGATACAAGCCTGACCTGTTCACATCCCGGCACACGTTCACATATAGCCTCGGCCAACAGTATCTCTCCAACAGTGGGTGCCCCATAAGAAGTGCCGTCAACAACCTTAGACGCAATAGCGCCTACTACAGCGGGATGCGCATGTCCCAAGATGGATGCTCCGTATGCTTGTACATAGTCAATAAAACGCCTCCCGCGGCTCTCCCACACAAAAGGTCCTTCTGCTCGGGCAACAAAATAAGGTGTACCCCCTACGGCTTTAAACGCTCTAACAGGGGAGTTTACGCCGCCCGGTATTACTCTACAAGCTCTTGCCCATAGTTCATCCGGCGCCAAATTGTGCTCCATGAAAACCGCCACTTATTGAGTGTTACTTGGCATCCACAGCCTAAGCACCCAGTAACTCCGCTAATAGGGGGGCAAAATACGTAATAATAATATCTGCTCCAGCTCTTTTGATTGCATAAGTATGCTCCAACATAACTTCTGTCTCATCTATCCAGCCGTTTTGCGCTGCTGCTTTTACCATGGCGTACTCCGCACTTGTATGATATGCCGCTACGGGAACTTCCACAGAGTTTCTTACCTGACGGATGATGTCTAAATATGCGACAGCGGGCTTTACCATGACAATATCAGCTCCTTCCTTCACATCTTGGATCGCCTCTTGGCAAGCTTCCCGAGCATTGCGAAAATCCTGTTGATAGCTGCGCCTGTCACCTCCGGAAGCTATCTGCACATCTACGGCATCGCGAAAAGGCCCATAAAGAGAGGATGCATACTTTGCGGAATAGGCAAGTATTCCCGTATCGGTAAAACCCTCAAAGTCTAATGCCCGGCGTATAGCGGCAACTTGCCCGTCCATCATCCCGCTTGGAGCCACCATATCCGCCCCGGCTCTGGCCTGAGACTTGGCTATCAAAGCATAAATGTCCAAGGTGGCATCACTGTCAATAAGGCCCCTGGCGACTCTTTCAACACTCCCCCCGCTGCTCTTTTTCCCGCTTGATATGCCACTTTCATAAGGTAACCCGCAATGGCCATGATCTGTGTACTCATCCAAACACAAGTCAGCTATGACAACCAAGGAATCACCGATTTTGGAACGCAATTCGTTGAGTGCATTTTGGACTATTCCGTTGGGATCCCAAGCTCTGGACCCCCGGTAATCTTTTTTCGCCGGTATACCAAACAAGATCACAGCCTTGATGCCAACCTCTGCCAGACGTTTGGCTTCTTCGCAAATTGAGCTGAGCGTATGCTGTACTACGCCCGGCATTGAAGGGATAGAACGAGGCTTGTCAATGCCTTCAGCAACAAATAAAGGTGCTATCAGGTCAGAGACGGATAGTTGCGTTTCGGCAACCAAATCTCTGAGTAAGCCGTTTCTGCGTAATCTACTGAGTCTGCGATCAACAAGTGACACTATGTTTATAAAGTGTATACCAAAACCTTTTGTTAAGTCTCCTGAGAGTGACTCAGAAAATTATGAAGCAACGCTCCTTCGCGATCATTTATGGCAATGTCCGGCTTGGCAAACCGCTAAAGAACGAAGTTCACACTGTAATAGAGGCTTTAAGGTTCAGGCTGAACAATGAGGTGGCCGAGATTGGAGTTTACCTGAACAGCTGTGGTAAAATAAAGGACTGCCGCCGGCAGTTGGACTGCTCTTTTTACTCGTGATTTTTGGGTGGTCAATTTTAGAGCTTTCTCTTTATCGTTTTGGTGATATCTTATATAGTAGTTAGACAATGTTAGAACAAAACGGTACAGGGAAATTGGATAAGTCGGACAAGCCGGATACATCCAAGTCTCCGCTTGGTGCCATAGGCCCTTTTGAGCTCAAAGCTATTATGCGCAAGTATAGGGATGCCTTGCGCTATTATGAAGACACAATTAATCGCCTCAATGTTTATCCCGTACCGGATGGTGACACTGGAACCAACATGGCCCTAACCTTAGAGACAACCGTTGCCGAATTGGAAAAGGTCGAGAATACTCCCACCAATCCTACCGGAGGCGCAGGTGAGCTGGAGACGGTATGTAAAGCTATAAAACACGGTTCTTTGATGGGTGCAAGGGGCAATTCCGGTGTAATTTTATCCCAGATTTTGAGGGCATTTGTTGATACCTTCTTAGAAGCTTGCAAAAAGGGACTTTCCGTAGGGGATGCTGCTTGTGTGGCGTCTGCTCTTCAACAAGGCGCTGTTGCATCCGAGAAAGCACTGCTTCGTCCGGTTGAGGGGACTATTCTAACTGTGGCCAAACAAGCTGCCCAGTCAGCTCAGTTGGGCGTCAACAGTGACAATGATTTGGAGGGGGTTCTTCAGATTGCCAGGCAGGGTGGGGTTAATGCGTTGGCGAGGACTCCCGAGCTGCTGCCTGTTTTGGCCCAGGCGGGTGTAGTTGATGCCGGGGGTGCCGGGTTTCTGCTATTTTTAGAATCCATGCTTGAAACTGTTTCACCAGCGGTTTCTCCTCTGCTGAAAGAGCTGGCCCCTTATCCATTCAATTTTGCGCAAACCGTTAGTGAAACCGTGAATATCTTTCAAACCGCAAACCATGTCAGTGCTCATACCGGACATACCAATGAACATAGTGGTGAATATGTAAGTGAGGGTCTGCATTATGAGGTGATGTATTTTTTAGAGACTTCTGACGATGCTATCGAGGCCTTTAAAGATGTATGGGCCGGAGTCGGTGATTCCATAGTCGTAGTGGGAGGTGATGGTTTGTGGAACTGCCATATTCACACTAATGATATAGGTGCCGCAATTGATGCCGGTATTGATATAGGAAAACCCAGAGATATACGTGTTACGGATTTAAGAGAGCAGGTGCAAGAGGAACGCTGGGTGATGCAGGGAGCGCAAGTTGCACAAGCTGGATCAATAGAACATGATACCACAAAAGGGGTGCCTTTGACAACCGCTGTTGTGGCTGTGTCTACGGGAGAAGGAATACGGCGCATATTTCGTTCACTTGGAGTACACAAGACTGTTCAAGGAGGTCAAACCATGAACCCTTCCGTATCACAAATTTTGGATGTGGTTGAGGATGCGGCAAGTGATTCTATAATCATACTGCCAAATAATGGCAACATCATTCCTACCGCACTGCAGGTAAAAGACCTTACTCATAAAAAAGTTAAAGTTGTTCCCACTCCGGGAGTCATAGAGGGGTTTGCAGCATTGCTTGAATATGACCCGAGTGCTTCCTTGGAGGAAAACTTCTTGAACATGGAACGATCCTTCACGCGAGTTTTAGCGGCTGAAGTGACTGTGGCTTTGAGGGATGCGTCTACACCTGACGGCCCGGTTAAAGCAGGTAACTGGTTGGGACTTTCCCGTAAAGGTATTGAAGCGGTTGGGGATAGTTTAACCCAAGCATCAATCAAGCTTATGGACAAGCTGGTTAAAGATTCTCATGAGATAGTTACCATTATCGAAGGAGAAGGTTCTTCGAAGCTTTCTACCCGGAAGATAACCGAATGGCTGGAAGATAACAGACCCGGCATACTTATTGAAGTACATGAAGGCGGTCAGCCTCTCTACCCTTATCTTTTCAGTATAGAATAGTGGCAAACGATGACCCTGCGGAATCGGAATCTCAGTTAAAATCCCGCTCTAAGCTCAGCTTTGCGCCGAGCTCCCCTCCGAGTCCTCGTCCGGGGCGCCGTCTGGCTTTCCTTGATGGTATCAAAGTTACGGCAATTAAAAGCATAGGAAGCAAAAAGGCAGCATCGTTAGAGGAAATGGGTATTGTCTCCATATTGGATTTGATCACTCACTACCCGTTTCGTTATATAGATCGTACCAACCAAGAGCGGATTGCTGATATGAAAATTGATCAAGAAGCTACTGTGGTAGCTGAAGTAAGTAAAGTTGAATCTCACCGCTTGCGAAACAACCGGGTGATGGTTGTGGCTGATCTTTATGATGACAGCGCTTATATGAAGGCCGTATTTTTCAACCAACCTTGGCGTGCGCATCAGCTTAGAAAAAACAATCAGTTGATACTCTTTGGTAAGATGGAGTTTTATAGGGGGCATCGTCAAATGACCAATCCAGTCGTAGATTTAATTGGACAAGATTCCCGGCGTACAGGTAAGATAGTCCCTATATACCCAGCTTCCGAGAAAGTTGGTATTACTTCATGGGAGTTTATGTCTTGGATAGAGGAGGCGCTTTTACGGGCGGAATATATTGTTGATCCTTTGCCGCAAGATTATAAACGTACATTAAGGCTTGTAGACAGAACCAAAGCTTTCAGGGATATTCATACTCCAGCAGCGCTTGCCGATACTGTTGCAGCCAGACGAAGGTTGGCTTTTGATGAACTGTGGCGGTTACAAACAGCCCTTGTTGCCCAGAAACGGCAGTTGCAACAAAGTGCTAATGGAATAAGACATGTTATCAATCCGAAGGTGGAGTTAAACCAGCCCAACTTGGTAGAGGAGTTCATAAGATCTTTGCCATTTCAACTGACCGATGCCCAGGCTAAGGCTGTTTCCACAATAACCGATGATATGGCAAAGCCCTGGCCTATGCATAGGTTGTTGCAAGGAGATGTCGGGGCGGGCAAAACCGTGGTGGCGCTGGCAGGAATGTTGACAGCGGTTCAGGGTGGTCATCAAGCTGCTCTTATGGCACCAACAGAAGTCCTCGCTGAACAGCACTTTTTAGTGATGAATGATCTTTTGAGCGGACTGAATGTTTTTGACGCAGCCACATTATCCGGAAATCGTCCGTTGACTGTCGGTTTGTTAACAAGCAGCATCAGCACCAAAGAGCGGACACGGTTGCTTTCGCGATTGAAAAACGGGGAGATCGACTTAGTGGTGGGAACTCATGCTCTTGTAGTGGAAAGTGTTGAGTTTATCTCACTTGGAATGGTCGTCATAGATGAACAGCATCGTTTCGGAGTGCAACAGAGGGCTGCACTCCGAGATAAAGCAATCTTAGGGGCGGATACATTAGTGATGACCGCTACCCCAATCCCGAGAACTGCCGCTATGACCGTTTTTGGAGACCTAGACCTTACTATCCTTGACGAACTGCCCACCGGGCGAAAGCCGGTTAATACAGTTTGGGTCAAAGACCCTTCAGAGCAGGCTAAAGTTTGGGAAAGGGTCCGTTTTGAAGTTGCCCAAGGACACCAGGCGTATGTAATCTGTCCATTAATTGAAGGTTCAGATAAGCTTCGCCTTTCAGCCGTTAACCAAGAGTACGAACGTTTGACAAAAGGGGAGCTTTCCTCTTTATCTGTCGGACTTCTTCACGGACAAATGGGTTCCGCACAAAAAGAAGATGTTATGAAAAACTTCAGGTCGGGTGAGATAGCAGTTTTGGTTACCACCACCGTAATAGAGGTTGGGGTGGATGTCAGAGCAGCTACCGTAATGGTGATTTTGGATGCAAACAGGTTTGGGATGGCTCAACTACACCAGTTACGCGGAAGAGTCGGGCGCAGCTCGGAGCATTCCTGGTGTTATCTGCTAACCGGTGATTCCTCCGACACCATCTGGCATGATTCCTCCGACAACAATCAACTAAACGATGAGGCGATTCGGCGTTTGGAAGCACTTGAGCATTGCAACAATGGCTTTGAGCTTGCTGAAGTTGACCTTGATATCAGAGGTGAAGGTACGATATTGGGCGTTCGCCAAAAAGGACGCAGCGATTTCAAACTGGCATCTTTGCGCCATGATTTAGAACTGATCACTGCCGCTCGCAAGGTAGCAGAGGAGATGGTAGATTTAGGGGGTAGTTTGGATCGATATCCTTTATTGAAAGATGAGTTGAAATGGTTTTTAAATGATACAGACCAAGAAGCGGAATTTTTGTTTAAAAGCTAAGACTTCCTTTGTCGTATATAGCCCGCCACCCAGATTGGACAGTAGAAATTGAGGGTTACGGGAGGGGTGTTAAAAGGCCGGTTTCTAAAAGCACCTTTAGGAAGTACAACAAGGCCAAGTACGGACAAAGTGCGAAAAGCCACCTTTGACCTTTTGTTTGGTTTAATTGACCTACATGGCGCGCGAATCCTGGATCTGTTTGCAGGCACCGGTGCAATGGGGATAGAGGCTGTTAGCAGGGGAGCTGAAAGTGTTGTTTTTGTTGATTCTAATCTGTCGGCACTTAGGACAATCAAAGAAAATTTGAAGCTTTTATCAACAATTGGCAACGTTGGGCATGTTGAGGTTGTTAAAGCGGATATATTGGATAAGTCAGGTTGGGGCTGGTTGACGAGCAGTAACGTTGTTGATGATAAATCTCGCAACCTATTTGACCTTGTATTTTGTGATCCTCCGTATGCCTTTGATGCCTGGGAAATATTACTTTGCCGACTGGAAGATTCATTGTCTGCCTCTATGGCTGTTTTAGAATCACGCAGCACTTTTTCTATTTCGTCCTCTTGGCGGCTTTCCAAGCAGAAACGCTATGGCGACACCTTATTGAGTATAGTTGTACCTGCATAGACCGTGTGAGAGCGCTTTTTAAAGCTTGCACTCTTGATGATTGTAAGCTCTTCGATTGCGCTTGTATACTTTAATTAAGCTATTGTAAGTCTTGATGAAAAGAGTATTATTCCCCGGTTCATTTGACCCTTTTCATAATGGTCATTTAGAGGTTGTTGAGCGTGCTTGCGAGCTGTTTGATCAAGTGGTAGTGGCAGCTTTGCGTAATCCACAAAAAAATGATCCGTTGTTTACCTTATCTGAACGGCAGGAAATGATTGAAGAAGCCTTAGAGCACTTGCCCACAGTAGAGATAGTTGTAGTAAGTACACTGGTTGTCGATGTTGCTAAGCAAGTAGGTGCTTCCGCTATAGTAAAAGGTTTGCGTGCTGTATCTGATTTTGAGAATGAACTACAAATGGCTCAGATGAACAGACAACTTTCAGGTATAGACACCTTGTTTATACCCACCAGTTCGGAACATTCTTTCATAGCTTCGAGGTTGTTGCGTGAAGTGGTACACTTTGGGGGAGATGTTACATCTTTGGTGCCCCCCCCGGTGGCTGTTAGGTTGAAAAAGGTGATAGTCGATGGTTGAAGATGATGAGTTTGCAGAACGCCACAATGACGCCGACGACATAGAAGGTGTTTTGGCGGAACTTATAGATATTGTCAATAATGCGAAGTCAATGCCCCTCTCATCTTCTGTGCTTGTTACACGTGATGAACTGCTTGGATTGTTGGAAAAGGCGCGTAACCTTCTCCCCGCAGAGATTCAACAAGCCCGTTGGATGATGAAAGAAAGAGATGACCTGTTGTCCCAGGCACAAAAAGACGCAGATGACATCATTCAAGAGGGCAGAACGCGAGTGGAGCAGATGGTGCAACGCTCCGAAGTTATGCGTCAAGCTCGGCGTGAAGCCGACAGGTTGATTGGGCAAGCTCATGCGCAAAGCCGCAAATTACTTCACGAGGTAGAAGACTTTTGCGATAAGAAACTTGCCGGGTTTGAGATATCGTTAGATAGGATTGTGCGTGTAGTGCGCCAAGGACGTCAAAAACTTCAGGCTACTTCAGTGCCGGTATCTGATTCCCAAGATATAGATCAAGCCGGTGCTGGCTCATCACAAGGCGCCAAGACACGCGCCGAAGGGGCACACAGCTCCAGAGAGGCAGATGACGTATTTTTAGATGATGATCCTCTTTTTGACCAAGATGAAACATGACACTTACAAGCCGACTCTTACAACAGCAAGTAGCATGGAGACGCATCCTTTTGTCGTTAATGTAACAAAACTTTTAAATAATCCCGGTAGCCGGGTTACGTTCTCTTGTGTCGGTACCATACCGGATTTATCGGTAACAAGTAGCCGGGTTCTGTCGGAGCAAAATATATCGGTAGATGCGGTGTTTGAATCTGTACATTCCGGAGTGCTTGTAAGTTCCATCATTAAGACTGTTTGGGAAGGGGAGTGCCGTCGTTGCCTTTCAGCCATAAGTTCAGATTTAATTCTACGGACCAAGGAGTTATTCTGCCAAGATGTGGCTTTAGACACCGCAGATACGGATTATTTTGAAGCTTACCCTCTTGCAATGGATAAAGTGGACTTAGAACCTATGATCCGAGATGCCATAGTTCTCAATCTTCCTGCAGTTCCTTTGTGCAATACCCGGTGCAAAGGGTTGTGCAGTGTCTGCGGAACAAATCTAAATGAGCAGATGTGCAATTGTGTTGTCTAGATGTTATTCTAAATAGATGGCCGTTCCCAAGAAAAAAACTTCAAAATCTAAAAGTCGTAGCAGACGGGCATCCAATTGGGTGCTACGTGTTCCCGCACAGAGCCTTTGTCCGCATTGTCGGCGGGCTAAACTGCCCCATAGGGTTTGTCCATACTGTGGATGGTATAAAGGTCGAACGGCGATAGAGATTTAACAGAGGTTTAGTTGTCCACATTGCCGGTTGCAGTTGATGCCATGGGGGGTGACAATGCTCCTGATGCAGTTGTTGCGGGGGCCAAGGTCGCTGCGACTGAAATGGGTATTCCCGTAGCCTTGGTTGGTCCAACGGATATTATAGGGCCACTGCTTTCAGATGGGGTAGCAGGGATTGAAATATTGCCCGCAACTGAGGTCATAGGCATGGATGAAGATCCGGTAATTGGTGTAAGGAACAAGAAGGATGCAACATTGGTTAAAGCTGCTGAAGCTGTCAGGGATGCCAGATCCTCTGCGATGGTTAGTGCAGGGAATACGGGAGCCTGCTTAGCCAGTGCTCTATTTAGAATGGGACGTCTTCACGGCGTATCTCGTCCAGGGATAGCAGTTCCCATACCGATACCGGGATCTGCGCCAACTATTTTGATAGATGCGGGGGCATCGGTCGAGTGTTCGCCGGCTATGCTTGTTCAGTTTGCAGAGATGGGGTCAGTTCTTTCTAACGTTAGGTATTCCGTTCCCAAACCGAAAGTTGCCATTTTGACTATAGGAGAAGAACCCGGCAAAGGGACTCCTTCAGTGAAGGCGGCGTATGATCTGTTGTCGAAGATTCCGGATTTAAACTTTATTGGCAATGTCGAAGGGCGTGATTTGCTAAAAGGGGTTGCGGATGTCGTTGTAACCGATGGTTTCACAGGTAATGTGGTTTTAAAAACCTTAGAAGGTGCGTTAAAATTTTTCATGAGTCAGTTGATGGGTGTTATGGATCTTAATGAACAAACAAAAGATGCAGCTAAAGTTCTCTTACCGTTTCTGGCACCGTTGGCCGATGAACTGGATCCCGAATCAACCGGTGGTGCTATGTTGTTGGGGGTTGATGGCGTGTGTATTATAAGCCATGGCTCATCGTCGGCGCGTGCTATAGCTAATGCTATACAAGTAGCCTATAAACTTGCACAAACGCGCTTGATGAACCGTTTGAGTGAAGCTATCAAGTAGTTTGAATTCAACTGGTATGAGCTAGTGCTAAGGTATAAATGAATATGAAGGAGTATAAAGGAGTAGTTAAATGAGCCAAGATGTACATAAACAACCTTTGGATCGTCAGCAAATTGTCAGTTTGATATGTAACAATCTTGCCGATATATTAGAAATAGATGTATCGGCAATAACGGAAAACTCCTCTTTTGCCGAGGATCTACAGGCGGATTCTTTGGCGCTTATAGAGCTGGTTGAGGCTTTAGAAGAGGAGATCAACGAGTATATAACCGGTTTTCATATCAATGATGAAGATTTAGAGGAACTAAGAACCGTACGTGATGCAACCGACTATGTAATGGAAAAGTTAGGGTAATGGAAAAGTTGGACAGTAACTGAAATTCAAACTATCAACAATCAGCCTGTTACATCCGAATTAATTAATTTTGCCGCTAAAATTAATTGGTCGTCAAACCACCTGGAACTGCTCAAACAGGCATTAACTCATCGATCTTGGTGTTCGGAAAACTCTGTGGGCTATCTTGAGTCTAACGAGCGTTTAGAGTTTTTTGGGGATGCGGTATTGCAACTTGCAGTCACCGACTATATTTTTCGCACCTACCAACAGATGCCTGAAGGAATGTTGGCGAAGCTCAGGGCCACAGTTGTAAATTCCGAGTCATTAGCTGAAGTATCACGTTCAATAGGACTGGGTGAGGTGTTGTTTCTTGGTAAAGGAGAAGAGGCTACAGGCGGCAGGAATAAATCATCTATCTTAGCCGATGCCTTAGAAGCATTGGTTGGGGCGATATATCTTGAACATGAGAGAGATAAAGACGATGGGGGGGATGAGGGAGATTCAACAGGCGGAAGAAATGGATTTGTAAAATCAACTGAATTTATACTGCAACATCTTGAGGACAAGATAAAGCTGGCCGCCAGTAATCCTGGAAGCGATGATTATAAAACTCGTTTGCAAGAGTTGGCAACACAGCAAGGCAAGGGGCTTCCCGTCTATCAGATATCGTACAACGGTCCTGATCATGCAAGGTGTTTTACAGCCGAAGTGTACATTGCTGGGGTTTTTCTTGCCAAGGCTGAGGGAAGATCAAAAAAACAGGCTGAGCAGAATGCAGCTGAACAGGCATGCGTAATGATGCTAAGATAGTAAGCGGTGTGTAAATGGTGAGTGGTTGATGCCCGAACTTCCTGAAGTAGAAACAATAAAGCGGGATCTGGAAAAAGAGGTTCTTGGCAAACGAATTAAGTTGGTTGATGTCAGTTTGGACCGTGCTGTGCGCAGGCACCCGAATGTAGCTTCTTTTAAGTCAAAGCTTGAAGGGCATAAGATTTCTTTTGTAAAAAGGCGCGGGAAATATCTGCTAATTGGTTTGGATAACGATGATATGCTGATTGTTCATTTAGGGATGAGCGGGCAGTTGTTGATAGTAAAACGAACTAGGGATGCTCGTGATGCGCATACCCATGTTGTGGTTAGATTTACACAAGGCGGAGAGTTGCGTTTCGTCGATCCCCGAACCTTTGGCGAGATGTTCGTATCATCCCTTTCTCAATTGGAGCAAATCGCACCTGAATTGAATGAACTTGGTTTTGACCCCCTGGAGGGACAAATGAGCTGGATCAACTTTGATCAACTACTTCGGCAAAAAAGAACCAAATTGAAAAGTTTATTGACAGATCAGAAGTTTGTGGCGGGTATAGGGAATATATACTCTGATGAGATTTTGTTTGCGGCAGGGTTACGTTACGATCGCATTTCAGATACCTTAACCACCCAAGAGGTTCGCAGACTATACAGAGCTATGGTGGAAACACTTTCTGAGGCCATAAGGCATCGCGGTTCCTCCCTGGCTGATGAGCAGTATAAAGACCTTTTTGGTGAGGTTGGGGACTATCAGAGCCAGCATCAGGTTTACGGTAGAGAGTCCCAACCCTGCAGAAGGTGCCATAACAAGATAGTCAGATTGAAAGTAAATGGGCGTCCCTTATTTATGTGTGAACACTGTCAGATATAGTTGTTCTTTGCCGCAGTCGGTTAAGCTACGATGGCCTTGTTGAACCCGTGGTCGTTGCCGAATACCTTACAAGGTGAGTTGGCGTTTATAAAAAACTCTGTCGAAAACAGCAGATTGCAGCTAAGTTATGCGGATAAACAGTTAATTGTTGTCGGCATCGCTGTAATATTACTGATGCTTTTGTTGCTAGTAGCTTTGGTTATTCGCAACAGACGTAAGATGATTACTGCCATGCCTGTGCAGCATACACAGGACAACCTAGGTGCTATTAAATCTAAATCCAGAGTAGCAAGTGGCAAAAGAGTCGGTCGAAAGAGAGCAGTTACTGCTGCAACTGTGTCCACACCGATGAAAGCACCATTGGTGTTGGCGGAACTGTATCCGCCAAACTGGTATCGAGATCCCCATAATCCTCAGGCCTTGAGGTGGTGGGATGGCACCTGCTGGACAGAACATGTTCGTGAACTACCACATGGCTAAAGCTTTGGGTTGCCAACCGCTTACTTAGATGTGCTTGTATATGGCATAAATATGTTCTATACAAGCAACAGTGAACTTAACGAAAATGATCCAAACAGACAGGTATAAGCCGGTTCAGCGCCTATCGGTGGTACAAGGAAGGTACCGTTTCCGGTATCGGCCAGAAAGGTGATACGGCAGTGTCACACCTTGGCGCCAAGGATAAAGGTTGACAAGGATTGTGAAAGCTGCTTTAGAATGCCAAGTCGAAAATGATCAGTGTGATTTGGGCTATAGTGGTTTAATGGTGAGTAATGATAGGAACGGTACCAGTGATTTGATGTCAAACAGCGCTGCTTGTGGAGTTACTTCTAAGAGCTTTTGGGTAGAGACCTTGGGGTGTGCCAAAAATCAGGTTGATTCGGAGATGATCGTTGCTAAGTTGCTTAATGAGGGGTTTCGCCAAGCCGGTTCTCCTGCCCAAGCCGATATGGTGGTTATAAATACCTGCGCTTTTATAGAATCCGCCAGAGATGAATCAATCGACGTTATTTTCGAGCTTGATCAAACCCGTAAATCAAAGTCACGCCTGGTAGTTACGGGATGCATGGCCCAACGTTATTTAAATGACTTATCCAAAGAACTTCCCGAGGTTGATGTGTTGGATGTGTCTCAAGTTGGTGGGCCAGATAAGCTTGGACATACACTGCGTAGACCCAAACCCGAATTTCCTTGGGCTTATGTCAAGATATCAGAAGGCTGTGATAGAAAGTGTGGATTTTGCGCCATCCCCTCGTTCAAAGGGCCGCACCGTTCGCGCCCTTTGCGTGAGATCTTGAATGAGGTGGAAAGCTTGAATGTACCCGAGATTATTTTAATAGCCCAAGACACGGCTTCTTGGGGAAAAGACTTTGGGCGTAGTGTTGGGCAGAGTACCGCTAGCCGCGAGGTTAGACGTAATGCCAGCTTCGTCAGTTTGTTCAAAGAGGTATCTAAACTTACCGAACGTGTTAGGATCTTATATCTGTATCCGTTCTCTCTGGACGATTATTTGACAGAAGCCATATTAGATAGCGGTGTTCCTTATTTTGATCTCTCCCTTCAACATGTATCTTCTCGGCTGTTGAGAAAAATGCGCAGATGGGGTGGGATGGATATCTTTTTATCTAAAATTGACAGCATAAGAAGACAGGAGCCCGAAGCAGTTTTTCGCTCCTCGTTTATTGTCGGATACCCTACGGAAACTGAGGAAGACCATGATCAGTTGCTTTATTTCTTACAAGAAGCTGAGTTGGACTGGGTCGGTTTCTTTCCTTTTTCACCCGAAGAGGGGACCTATGCATATGGCCTAGAACCGCAAGTACCACAAGAGCTTGTATTGGAAAGGTTGTCAGAGGCAAGTGAGTTGCAAGATAGCATAACCATGCGTAAATGTGAAGCTTTGATTGGTTCTACTGTTGAAGTTCTTGTGGACTCTTCCGGTCAAGCCCGTTCCTATAGGCAAGCACCAGAAATTGACGGAATAGTTTATGTGCCCGTATCTTTTGATGTAGGTTCTTTTTATCAAGTTAATATTACCGAAGCGCGAGGAAGTGATCTTGTGGCTGTTGAAGCTGTTTCCAATATTGCCGATGAAATTACGACAGGGAGAATGCCGAATGGCTAGCGAAACTAATACCCATACTCATACCTTTGGGCCATCGGCACTTGCAACCCCCGCCAATGCCCTTACTCTTGGACGTCTCCTTGCAGCCCCGATTTTAATAGCAGCGATTCTAATGCAAGGTCCTTCGTGGCCGGCCGTTGTGGCGTGGATATTAATTTCAGGCAGTGATTGGGCGGATGGCTGGGTAGCCAGGCGGCAAGGGACCACGCGTTCTGGAGCCTTTCTTGATCCCTTGGCTGACAAGTGTGTTGTGCTTGGTGCTATGGGCGCACTGGTTTTAAATAAAGAGATGTGGTGGTTTCCCGTAGTATTAATAGCAGCCAGAGAGGTATGGATGAGTCTTTACCGTAGTGTTGTGGCAAAAAAAGGCGTGTCAATTCCGGCCAGATGGTCCGCAAAAGTAAAAACTTTTGTACAGGACTTAACCGTTGCAGTTGCGCTGGTACCCTTTATGTCTTTGGGGCAGTCTCATATTGTATCCCGATTTTTCCCGAATATAGCCTATGATATAACCTCTAAACCGACACACTTACAGTTAGTGATAGTCAGTGCTTTATTGTGGTTCGCAGTGTTGCTTACTCTTGTAAGCGGCTTACAGTACTTTCTTGACGCCAAACATGTGTCAAAGTGATGTGTGAGCTCTAAGACAATGAGAGTTGAAATCCTAGCGGTTGGAACCGAGCTTTTGCTTGGCCAAATAACAGATACCAACTCTTCTTGGATTGCTGAACGTTTAGCTGAAGTGGGTATGGACTCTTTTTTCCAAACTAAAGTTGGTGATAATGTTTCTCGTATAGCTCTTGCGCTTAGAACTGCTCTTTCTCGCAGCGATGCGGTTATTGTTTGTGGTGGGTTAGGCCCTACTCATGATGATGTTACCCGTGAAGCGATTGCAGAGGTTATGAACGTTCCACTGGTGAGAGATGACGAACTTTTAAAACGCATAGAAACGGTATTTACGTCCATGGGACGTTCTATGCCGGCTAATAATGCAAAGCAGGCCGATGTTCCCTTGGGGGCCGTTCCGATAGAGATAGTTGGAACTGCACCCGGATTGATATGCCCTTTAGGGAACAAAGTTGTTTATGCAACTCCGGGTGTTCCTTCTGAAATGCGACAAATGATTGCTAGTGCGGTAATTGAAGATCTAAAACGACGATCCGACGATCTGGCCGTTACTCTAAGTCGTAATTTACGGATTTGGGGAATATCAGAGTCTCTTCTTGCCGAGATTTTGAGTGCCAAAGTAAGGTCTTTAGATTCACCGGACACGTTAAGTCAAACTTCAAGTTCCGGTTTCAGCCCGAAACCAACTATTGCTTTTTTGGCAAATGCAGCTGAAGGCATAAAGATACGGATAACAGCTAAAGCTCATGACAAAAAAGCCGCCATAGCAGTGCTGGATACCGAAGAATCAGAGATACGAGCTCTTTTGGGGGACAATGTGTTCGGGGTAGATGACCAATCAATGGAAGCTGTTGTAGGAACACTGCTGGAAGAGGCAAATCTGACACTTGGATTGGCTGAATCGATAACCGGTGGGCTGGTGGCGGCACGTCTCGTGAGCATACCCGGTGCAAGCAGATGGTTTAAAGGGTCAATAGTTACTTACGCGACCGAGATTAAACGTTTATTCCTTGGAGTTGATGAAGGGCCTGTTGTAAGTGAAAAGGCATGCCTTCAAATGGCACAGGGGATAAGGAAAGCTTTACAGGCGGACATAGGATTGGCTGTGACAGGAGTTGCCGGGCCGGAGGAACAAGATAGGCAACCTGTCGGCACGGTTTTTTTGGGGCTGGCTATGGAAGGTGAAGCCAAAACGAACAGTGGCAAAAATGCGGGGGATGGATCAGCTGAGCCGCCAGTTCAAGAGGTAGTGCATTTGAAGCTGTCCGGTAACAGAGAAAGCATAAGAAATATTGCCGCTATTTCTTTGTTGGATCTATTGAGGAGACGGCTTGGAACAGTTTAAGACGGTCCAAGGTGAAAGCAGTCCAATAGTGATTTCTGATACAACCTGAAGGTGAGCTCGTCAAATGCGACCAGTTTGACCAGTTCGACCAGTTCTGCCAGGTCGGGATCCTTTAGAGTACTCACAGCTGTTCTTGCCGCTTGATCAGGCGGGTAGCCGTATACTCCTGTTGAGATAGCAGGGAAGGCTAACGACTTAGCGCCTAATTCGTTAGCTACTTTTACACAACGCCGATAACACGAAGCCAGTATTTCAGCTTCACGGCTGAACCCGCCGCGCCATATAGGCCCCACTGTATGTATTATCCATTTAGCATTTAAATTAAATCCCGGAGTTGCTTTGGCGTCACCCGGCGCGAGGGTTCCGAGCTTTGCACAGGCTTGATGCAGTTCGCTTGCCCCTGCCGCGCGATGGATTGCACCATCCACACCCCCGCCTCCGGCCAAGGAGGAGTTGGCGGCGTTAACGATAGCATCAACACCTTCCTTCGTTATATCACCTTGGACTGCTTCTATACGCATAATTTTTATTTTGCCATAAATTTTGTGTGAAGCGACGCATAATGATAGAAACTGGTAGTGTGCGTTTGTTTGTAGCAGTCTGGCCATCGGCAGAGGTTATTTCAACTCTAGCGAATTTACCTCGTTCAAGCGGACCTCATATACGCTGGACCACACCTGAGCAATGGCATGTTACCTTGTACTTTTTGGGGGACTTGTCGTCCTATGCTGCGGGAGTGGCCACTAGACGTTTTTTCAGTATTGAAAGAGAGATCGTAAAAAACTCATTGCTACCCACAACTGCTCAAGTGGGACCTGTAACTGGATGCTTCGGCAACAGTATTCTCTTCGTTCCCGTGGAAGGTTTGGACACTCTGGCGGTGACAGTCAACCGGACGTTTAAACAACGGGCGTCCAGCCGGACATCTCGCGGAAGGAAAACCAATCCCGATGAGGGTGGCAGGGGAAAGGACAATGAGGTAGGGAATAACCGTCCAAGAGATTGCGAGTCCAAAGAGAAACATTTTGTGGGGCATATTACTTTGGCTCGCGGGCGCGGCACCAAAACCAACCTGACTTATTTAGCCGGTAGGCCTGTTACCGCAAGATGGGGTGTTGATACTTTGACGCTCGTGGAGTCTACCCTTTCGCAAAGAGGGGCATTGTACAAAATTCTAGGAGAGATACCACTTCGCTCCAGCTAAGTTGTATCGCGGCCGCATAAGTCGCATAAAAGATTGATTAGAGCTTTCCATGCAACGGTTGTTGACACTGTGGGTTGAAGACGGGCACAATTTCAGACGGTATTTTGCGTTTTTCGCATTGCATCAAAGGCTAAACGAGCGCGATGGCCCCCAGGTGCCGTACCTTTTATTACCACTATTGCTGCAGTTGACAGCATGATCATAGCTACCCAAGCTATTTTCCGGGATTGAGTGGTGTAGGAGTTTCCCTTACGGCGTATGATAATCATCGCTGCTGATGCGATGATGTTCACTATCCATCCCTCGTACGATACCGGTGCCAGTCCCCATCCAAATCGCCGAGGCCCAAACCACGCTTTTGTGCCGAACAGAGGTGTTGTTCTCATACCATAACTATATCATCAATCCGACTTACTGTTGCTTGGGAGACGGATATACATCAGAGTATATATGGTCCAAAAAAAGGTGAGGATTTAAAAAATATTAAGTACTATCCACCACAGAACATTTGTTTGTGACTAAAGTATATTCTTAGATGTATCTACCGGAATTGCTGGAGTTTTTAAATATTTTTAAAAAAATTAATGAAAAACATCTGAAAAGTTATTTGCCTGTCATACCCATCCTATATCGTGAGTGTCGTTGAACAGTTTAGTGTTTAAACAAAAAAGAAAAGTAAGAAAAGTAATAAAAAAGAGAAAATAATAGAAAAGGAGATAAAAATGGAACGTGATAAAGCACTTGATGCGGCAATGTCTCAGATAGAAAAGCAGTTCGGGAAGGGTTCAATTATGCGCATGGGTGACAACACTCATATGGCAATTGAATCAATCTCCACTGGTACTATCGCCCTCGACTTGGCCTTGGGTATTGGTGGATTACCTAGGGGCAGAGTAGTGGAGATATTCGGGCCGGAATCATCTGGTAAGTCTACTTTAGCTATGCACGTAGTGGCGGAAGCTCAACGCAATGGCGGTATATGTGCTTATATAGATGCTGAGCATGCGATGGATCCGGTATATGCTAAAGCTATTGGAGTAGATATCGATGCTCTTTTGATCGCTCAACCAGACACAGGAGAACAAGCGCTGGAGATAGCGGACCTTCTCATACGTTCAGGGGCTTTAGATGTACTGGTCATAGACTCCGTTGCCGCACTTACGCCAAGAGCAGAGATAGAAGGAGATATGGGAGATTCTCATATGGGTTTACAAGCAAGACTCATGAGCCAGGCTCTGCGTAAACTTACTGCTACTTTATCTCGGGCTAATACTATAGCCATATTTATAAACCAACTGCGTGACAAGATTGGTGTACTGTATGGTTCTCCTGAGGTGACGCCAGGCGGAAGAGCATTGAAATTCTATTCCTCTGTGAGACTTGATATACGCAAAGTTGAGGCAATTAAAGATGGTCCTGAAACGGTAGGTAATCGTGTCAAGGTAAAGGTAGTGAAAAACAAGTGTGCCCCTCCCTTCAAATCAGCCGAATTTGATATCGTATACTCCAAAGGAATTAGCAGAGAAGGCTCTTTATTGGATGTTGCCGTTGATCTCGGTTTGGTGAAGAAATCAGGGTCATGGTTTACCTATGAAGGTGACCAAATGGGACAGGGCCGGGAGAATGCCAAGCAGTTTTTGTGTGAGCATCCGGAAATCACAGTTGAATTGAATGAGCGAGTACGCCAGGGCTTACTTGAGGCCGGGTTGGTTGAATCGGAGACACAAGCGAGCGGTGTTAACAGTGATACTGGATTAGTTGTACCCAATAACCCCGATATACCTGGATCAGCTCCTACGCCTAGGTCGTCGGTAACCGTTTCAGGTGAAACTGTCTAGGCTTGTCCAACCGCTCCCGTTGGTTCACCCGCTTTAGTGATACTCGGCTTTGCCGGTTGGACTGGTGTTGGTGAATGCTAAGTCGGTTGGAACGGAAAGGATGGATTTTTCGAAAGCGCGAGATATTTAATTAACGTAAAATTTTTAAAAGAGCGAAAATGTTTACAGATACCGGGACTGGTTGTTCTGCCTTTTCTTAGGAAACAAGTAGTTAAAGTCCTGTATTGGGTTATTGGCTACTATACTGTGATGGTGGTGACATGCAGGAGGTATTTGATGTATGTTGCTCATAGTGAATATTAAGAAGTTTGCTGAATAGCCATGGTCGCAACCATTGTCCACAAGCCTGTGTTATGTGGATACCATCTGGTTTTCGTATTCGTATTCCGTCTATAACTTCTGCATAACTTCCTTGTGGTGACAGTTTACCTCCAAGGTCTACGATGGAAACAGTTTTCTGGAATCCAGGTTGGCGATTTTTCGCTTGTAGTAGCAAGTTATTAAATCTGTCTATTCGTGAAGGCCTGTTTTCCGGATACATTGCATCTTCTGATTCAGATGGAAGATTCTCCGGGGTGCTTTCGGGAACCCAAGTTGGGGACGGGTTTTGTGAAAAGTGGGGTGTAGTCAACAAAACTATTTTGGCACCGGTTGACCCGAGTATATCTATGGCCAGTTGCAGTTCTGCAAGCAGATAAGTATCGTAATCAGGCTCACCTATATGTGTCCATCTTCCATTGTAAAATATATCTGCCACCTCCCAGCGACCAACAAGCAAAACTACCATCTGGGGCAGGTGCTCGTTTATGGTTTTGGTGTAAATCTCCGGCCATGACTTATATGTTGCGACACGAGGAACTATTGTTCCTCCTAAACTTACCGGGTTTCCTCGTGTTATCCCGCAACCGATCAGAGGGTGCGATACCAAGTCGATACCGTATGAACTGCTGTTTAGCGATAACCCCCATGCGAGTGTAAGGGCCACCGAGTCTCCCAGGAATAATACTTTAACCAAGTTGTCTTGGCTATCACGAGCCGACGATGGTTCTTGCATGGATTATACAGTTTTCTGTTGATTAATATGACTTAGGCAACCCAAGTGAATGTTGTGCTATAAAGTTTAGTATCATCTCTCTACTGACTGGAGCTGTTCGCAGTAGCCGTGCCACTCCCCACATATCTGAAAGTCCGTATTCGCTTGATAGCCCATTTCCGCCGTGAACCTGAATAGCTTGGTCCAGTGCAGCCAAAGCAGTTTCACCTGCAAAGTATTTTGCCATGTTTGCAGCTTCGCCAGCATCAAGTCCGGCATCATACAGCCAGGCTGCCTTTTGTGTCATCAGGCGTGACAGTTCCAGCTCAACTTTAGCTTTGGCCAAGGGATGCGAGAGACCCTGGTGAGTACCTATTGGTGCTCCCCATACCTGACGTTGCCGTGCATAGTCAGAAGCCTTGTCAAGGGCATAGCGCCCAATGCCACATGCTATAGCTGCAGATAAGATGCGCTCAGGATTCAAACCGAAAAATACCTGATGCAACCCGTCGTCTTCTTGTCCAAGTAAACGCTCAGAGGGAACTTGCACATTGTCAAAAAAGAGTGTGAACTGTTTTTCCGGTGCGGTAACTTCAACGGGTATGAGGGTCTTTTCAAGACCGGGAGAATCTAAGTCCACTATGAAGAGTGAGAGCTGACTTTTCCCTCCCTTGGTGCTCTCGGTAGCGTCAGATTTAGTTACACCGGTTTTAACCACCACCAAAACCGCCTCTGCTTCGTCACAACCCGATATGTAGTATTTAGTTCCGTTGAGACACCATACATCTCCATCCTTTGTAGCTTTAGTGGATATATTGTGACTGTTGGAACCGGCGTCCGGTTCAGTTATGGCAAAAGCCATTTTAAGTTCTCCTGTGGCAAAGCGCGGTAACCATTTCTCCTTCTGTGTCTTAGTTCCAAAACGCTCGATTAGAGTGGCACATATTGCGGGAGATACCACGATCAAGAGCAAAGGGCACCCTTGTGCGCACAGCTCCTCTTCCACTATAGCCAGTTCGTATATTCCCATTCCGCCTCCGCCATACTCTTCGGGGACGTTTACGCCAAGATAACCCTCTTTACCCAAAGTATTCCATAACTCGGTACTCTTCTGGTTGGAGTGTGACTTTTCGATGTAATATTTGTGTCCGAAATCCGCCGCTACTTTTCCAACGGCTTCGCGTAACATTAGTTGCTCGGGTGTTTCAATAAAATCCATGATGGTAAGTATAGTGCCAAAACAAAACAGATGCTAAAGCGAGCCCGGTGAGTAGTTTTGTGGTGTAATTCCTTTACCACCCGGATAAAATATTTGCCAGTTAGGAATTGATGGATGGGTTATGCCGGCGGGGCCTGCACCGAATACCGAGAATATGTTTTCCATAACTCTAAGCAGGTATTCAGTTACTCCCGGAACAGGCCCGGGCAGTATTAAGTTTGGAATAATACTGCCCGCCCCAAGTTTGCTTATCCACCAAGCAGTTCCAGAAGCAAACACGCCGCCTCCGCCGGTAGTTGTGCCCATAGAAGTGGGACTGTTGGTGAAGGGGGGACCGGTGAAGGTGGGACCGGCAGTAGCGTTAGCGGTAGTGACAGGTATAGGGACACTGTAGTAAGTAGCGTCAGAGAAGCTGTGTTTGCCCAGTGCCACAACGGGTGAATGAGATAATATCTGGATATTCTTAGGTCCAGGTAAAGAGGGTACATAGGCATCAAACTCTGATCCAACTACGTTTGGTAGTGCTTGACCGTTTTTCAGTCCGGTTCCCCTAAATACCCATGATGAGGCATCAACCACAACGAGTGGGGCTTTTGCTCCGTAAGATTGATACATATCGCCAATCAAGGTACTTTCGGGTCTTGGATCAGGCCCTGCTGGCCAATTAGCAGTAACCCGCGCATTGTCCACTCTGTACAGGGGATCTTCGCTAGCCACTTTGTAACATACCACTCTACGGTATGGTCCAAGGGGTGAGGACTCAAAACGTATATGACGATAGCAGGCGTTTGCACCGAGGAAAGCCAAGTTTACGCCCGCATCTCTAGCGTTTATAGCACCTTGTCTCATGGACTGCGACCAGTATTCGTCATGCCCTAAGCTGAACAGGCAACGATGGTTCTTCAACAGTTCGGGACGTAGCGCCAGATCCACATCGGTCCAGTAAGTAACATCAAGCCCTAATTTTTCTGCCAGAAAAACTACAGGAAACTCATTACCCACGAAGTCAGCGGCCCCTTGCGCCCAGGAGTACGTGTATGGCCTGTCAAACGATACTATCCGTGAACGATTGGCAAAACTTGCGCCACCGCCCGGTGTCGCTCCTAGGTAGAGACTGTAGCCACCCCAACGGTTATATGCTTGCCAAGTAGTAACGCAGTTTTGGATTACAAAAGCAGCCTTGGAGGTGTCATTTCTTATACACAACGGGATGTGGCGTTGTTCTCCGCCACTTCCAATCAGTTTTAGCAGATAGTCTCCTTCCGGCCAGTCACTTTTTATCTGAAAACTCAAAGAAGGTGCCCAGTGGCACTCGACCATGTTAATACCCCGCGTAAAAGTCGGTGGTGGTTGTATTTGCCCTGCCATTTCCGGAGAACGCCATATCAATCGCCCTCCCAGTCCTTGGTAGTAGCCCATTCGGTAAGCATCGACATGGAAACTCTTGGCTACCGTGTTGACGTAAAGTGTCACCGTTTCTCCGACTTGAGCACTTATCTTGTTGGAAAAGCCACTTATATTATGAGGCGGTTGTAGGTGAGGTGTTTCCACTATCCACCCGAGTGAACCGGGTTTAGCGTTTTCAGTGCTAACCCAAGACGCGCTGGGGACTGTCACTCCATCCGGCAATGTAGTAAACTGTTGTTCTTCGGTAAGTTGATTTGGCTTGGTTGTTGAGGTACTTTTTGGCTTAGTACCTTTAAGCTTCCTTGGTTTAATATTCTTAGTTTCGTTGCTACAGCCGGAAATCCCAAGCCCGCTTGTCAGTGAGGCACCAACCACACCTGCTGCTGTTTCTAAGAACTTACGACGGTCCAATGGGCATTCAAGAGGATTTTCCGAAGGATGTTCCATTAAATCCCAGGATAATCGAAAAATTATAGTGTGCCAAGCAGCCCGGAGCTTTCTCTAGTTTAACTTTGTAGGTTATCCGGGCAGTAAGGTAAACTTGTTAAACTGTGAGCGAAAATAAGAAGAATTACGACCATGTGAACTCCAAAATAGCTTTGACCGAGGGGGAAATCCGCATAGAGACTGACACTATGGGCAAGGTGGAGGTTCCGGCACAACATTATTGGGGTGCTCAAACTCAACGTTCTCTGGAACACTTTTCCATCGGTAACGACAAGATGCCCATAGAGGTGGTTTACGGACTGGCGCTGCTTAAAAAAGCGGCAGCAATAGTCAATGTCGAACTTGGCAAGCTGGGATCGGTCAAAGCCGAACTGATTGTAAAGGCTGTAGATGAAGTGCTTGATGGCAAGCTTGATGATGAGTTTCCTCTTTATGTCTATCAAACTGGATCCGGTACCCAAACCAATATGAACGTGAATGAAGTTATAGCTAATCGGGCTATCGAGATTGCCGGAGGAGTTGTCGGTTCAAAAACTCCCATACATCCGAATGATCATGTCAATGCTTCCCAATCGTCTAACGACACCTTCCCCACCGCAATGCACATATCAGCCGCACAAGAAGTCCACAAGCGTTTGTTGCCAAGTGTACGAAAGCTGCGTGATGCTATCCACGCCAAGTCGGTGGAGTTCAAAGATATTGTCAAGATAGGACGCACCCATTTTCAGGATGCGGTGCCATTGACATTGGGACAGGAGTGGTCAGGCTATGAGGCTCAACTTGACTATGCTATCGGAGTTATTGAGATTTCGTTGGGGGGATTGTATGAGCTTGCGATTGGTGGGACTGCGGTAGGAACAGGATTGAACGCCCCGGTAGGTTTTGATGAAAAGGTGGCACAGAAGTTGGCGGAACTGACGGGACTTCCTTTCGTTTCTGCACCGAATAAGTTTGCCGCTTTGGCCGCTATGGATGCAGTCGTGGAAGCCCATGCAGCTCTCAAGGGATTGGCGGTGTGTTTGATGAAGATAGCCAACGATTTACGCTTCTTAGGATCCGGACCGAGAAGTGGTTTGGGTGAACTGATTCTACCGGCTAATGAACCGGGATCTTCTATTATGCCTGGTAAGGTCAATCCAACTCAGGCTGAAGCCATCACCATGATTGCATGTCAGGTGATCGGCAATGACGTAACAGTTTCCATGGCCGGATCTCAGGGACATTTCGAACTGAACGTTTTTAGACCCGTAGCGATATTCAACTTATTGAACTCTATACGGTTGTTGGCGGACGGATGCGAGAAGTTTCGCTTATATATGATAGAGGACACCAAACCCAATATGGATAGGATTAAGGAGTTGTTAGACCGTTCATTGATGTTGGTTACAGCTTTAACTCCCGAAATTGGTTATGACAAGGCAGCTGAGATAGCTCATGTGGCTTTGGAAGAAGGAACTACATTGCGTGAAGCAGCGTTGGCCTTGGGATACATTAGCCCCGAGCGTTATGATGATATTGTACGCCCCGAGAAGATGGTGAGTAACCGGTTAAACAATTAAAGCAGTATAAAATAACTGTTTAAAGTAACCTAACCGTTGTGTAAGTTTCGTCAATAGGCATAGACAGCATGTTGTTCTTTATTTCCAACGGTGAGATATCGCGTTCCAACGCATCCGACAAGAATGCCTTGTTTACGGTTATCCCGTTTAAACTAAGATGTACCTTTCCGGTTGGTTTTGCGGTAATTTTAGGTAGGTAAATTCTTACAATTATCCCCTCACCCCGCCAAGCAGGTTTTATGGCTGTTATTTTTACATCGGGGTCATTAGAGGTAATTAAGTGTGTTTTGATGTCCCTGGTGCCGTTTATGTTTGGTCTTTTGAAGAGCCGCTCGGCCAATCCTTTATCCAAGCGATTGTCTCCTTTTGTGAATGCAACAGCATAGTTAAAAATTTGTGGTTCCCAGTTATGGCCCAAAGCTGGGTGAGCAGGTATTGGCAGGAAGCCGAAGACCCTCTCCTTTGAGGCATTGCGCGCTACTATTACTTCCAGCTGTGATGGGCGAGCATCGGTCGGGATATCGGCGCGAGTGATGTCATGATCAGTGCCAACTGTGGGTATCTCGCTAAGAGCTATGGCCGACGGTCGCTCAATCAGTAGTGATATGCCCTTCAAAGATGCCGGATTAGTTATATCCACAAATGATTGGGCAGACCAGAAGGTGGGTGTATACAGTTTATGTGCGGGTCGATTAATAACTCCTCCCGGAACGTCCATAGTCAATGAATCGACATACCAGGGGAGTACAAACCTTGAAGACAAAGTATGCCGGCTGGCGGCGATTGCCACTGTTCGTATTTTAACCAATGGAACATCAGAGTAAAACCACATAGTAGTTTGCACCGGTTGACCGTTTATATACACGAAAGATTGTATTTGCAAGATTCCCGATTGGACTTGTTTTATATCTAATTCACTACTTATCACACTGGATTCACCTATGTTGTCGAAACGCCCCCCAAGGTATTCATTGCCCATTCTCCATAGTCCACCTGAGTCGAAATAGTCTGTTATATTGTTTGAATATCCCCCCATTACCACCTCCCCGCTGTCTATGTCCGCGACTTTGACAATAGTGCCACCGGCACTTTGATCAAGCTCAAACCGGAGCCAAGAGGTCTCAACTACCGTCAAGTTACCCTCTTGATGCCACCCAAGAGGGTTGTTGCCACCAAGACCATTGACACTCCTGCCATTGGCGACATTGCTAGAACCATCGGCGGTGTCGAAAAGTCCGATTACGTCTTGGACTTCGTCTAGTGCTTTGTCAAGCCACGGTAACTGTTCCTTTTTTACCACTCTGTCGGGTGATGTACCTGTAATAAAATCATGGTGATTGGCGGTTGCCAGCGTATACCAGACATCTTGAAGCTTTTCTGTAAGGCTTGGGTACTCAAGCCTTAGATGAGCGTCTTTGTTGACCGGTGGTTGTTGCGAACCGAACTTATTTTCAACTAATAACTGTTCTGCTTGGATCAACTTGCAACAGAGTTTGTAACCGCGTTCTTTTATGGCTGACCTTGATGTGTAAAAACCACTCCAACAGGGGTTGGGATCCAGCTCAACAACATCTAACCCATCTTTATGATAACCCACCAACCCCAGGTAGTCATCCAAGCCGGCATTAACCACCCACAACCCCGTATGGGGGTAGCGTATGTTGTTGTAACGATCCAACAGTTCCAAGAGATCATGTATTGGTCGTGAAAAATCGTATCCGATAGGACATAGAGCATAAGGGGTTTTCGAATAGCGAAAGAGCCTATTTGCATAGCCTTCTATCCGTTTAGCCACATGATCTTCGGAACGCTCGCTTATAGCTAGGGGAACATCAGATCCTCTGGTAAAACCTTTATGAGCGAGCAGCTCGCCTTGTCCGTAAGAAAATGCATTCCAGTGGCATAGCAGTTCAGCATTGTTCGGTCCTTTCCATATAAAGTCCAGTGACCGTTGCTTTTTTTTCAGTACTTCAGCACTTGATCCGGGCCTTGGGAAATGGGAAGGTGTTTCTAAGTCGCATCCAAGAAAGTACATACCGTCTATGCGCGTTATTGCACAAGCATGGATCCCCAAAGCGTTCAGTATACTGCCAAGGGCTGGTGAATGACCAAAGGAATCGGGAAAGTATGCAACGGATGGTTCTTGAAACATTCCATGATTTCTAAGCCACTCTTGTCCCACTAAAAAATCCCTTATAAGAGCTTCTCCGGATGGGATAGTGGTGTCAGGAGTAGTGACACCTGAACCGAACATCCTCAGTCTACCCTGGTTGACTAGTTGTCTTATCAAGTCTTGATGCTTTTCTATCTCGCCGTGCCTTTTTATGTCTTCAAAATACATCCGTAAGAAAAAGACACATTCAATACCGTATACACGACGTTCATCACGCACCAACTCCTTGACGGCCTGGTTGAGTTGGCGACGTACCCATAAACGAAAATATGTGCGTGATGTATACAACCAGTTAGGGTCCCAATGGCTGGTCTCGGTGAAGATGAGAATTTGTTTTGCATCGTGGGGTATCCCCAGTTTTTCCCGCAATGCCGATTCGGAGGGAGTTCGACTGACAGGTCTGCTTGACGCGAGGTATTTTGATGTGGCAGGCATTTTTCCCATAGCTGTTTCAACAAGTATATATCGCTTGAAACTGTTCCGGCTAACTATTTTGCCTATTATGTGCCACAACGTTAAATACCTGCTATGTTAAACTGGATATAGTTATGTCTGAACCGTGGGCCTTTTCTGGGCCGGTAGCATCATTAGGAACGCCAGATGGGTCTGTTACTTTGGTAGCTGAAGCGACCTTTTCTATCTGCAGCACCTCAAGCGATATGCACAGGGGAGTCCCTCACGGCTTGTTTGTGGGGGATACCAGGATTATTTCCCGTTGGGAGTTGGTAATCAATGGCACAGGCATAGAAGTGCTGGCAACCAGTGAGTACGATCCGTCGAATGTGCTTTTTATTGCCAGAGCCAGTTCATCTGCCAAACAAGCAGACTCTTCGTTAATGGTATTTCGCCATCGTTATATCGGCGATGGGATGAGGGAAGACCTAGTCTTGAGAAATTATAGTGCAGAACCGGCATACTGCCTTGTTGAACTGTTGATCGAAGCAGATTTTGAAGATATCTTTGCTGTGAAAGAAGGCAGGGTTTCTAAAAGTGAAGATGATGTTTCTGTTGAAACAGGTGCTGACAACTTGAAGTTCTCATATACCAGAGGCGGCGTAAAAAAGGGTTGTAGTATCTACTTCAACACAGCAACCAAACTGGATAAAAATATGGTCACTTTTGAGGTTGTGGTACCATCTCGCGGCGAGTGGTCAACATGCATTCAAGTGGTTCCGGTTGTCGATGATAAGCCTCTTACACCTCGTTATATCTGCGGTGAACCGATTGAATACTCAACCTCTAAACGCCGCCTTGATAAATGGCGCAATCAAGCACCTCAGGTGGATACCAACTGTGAAAAATTGAAAACAGCTTTGTTGCGCAGCACCGAAGACCTTGGGGCACTTAGAATATTTGATCCCGACTTTCCCGACAGGGTAGTGGTTGCAGCAGGTGCTCCGTGGTTTATGACTGTTTTTGGGCGAGATTCGTTGTTTACCGCCTGGATGGCTTTGATGGTTGATCCTGATATAGCGCTTGGAGTTTTGCAAACCTTGGCTCGCTTTCAGGGTAAAGTGGTAGACCCCCGTACTGATGAACAACCGGGACGCATTTTACATGAAATTCGTTTTTCGAACTCCTCGTCCCTTTCTTTGGGTGGTGGGAGTATCTATTATGGAACCGTAGATGCTACTCCTTTGTTTGTAATGTTACTTGGAGAACTGCGCCGTTGGGGTCTGGCAAGTCAAGTGGTTGATGAACTGTTGCCGCATGCGGACAGGGCGCTTGAATGGGTGGAGGCTTTCGGCGATCTGGACGGAGACGGTTATGTGGAATACCAACGTCTTTCAGATCGCGGGCTTGCCAACCAGGGTTGGAAAGACTCCTGGGATGGTATACGTTATGCGGATGGACGGGTGGCCAGTTCTCCTATAGCATTGTGCGAGGTTCAAGGTTATATCTATGGGGCTTATTTGGCCAGGGCCCATTTTGCCAAAGAACAAGGTGATAATACTGCCTTTGAACGCTATCGTTTGAAAGCTGCTACCCTCCGCGCTAATTTCAACCGCGACTTTTGGCTTGCCGACAAAGGATACTTTGCCATAGGACTTGATGCCGATAAACATCCGATTGATTCCCTTGCCTCCAATATGGGACATTGCCTGTGGACCGGCATAGTGGATGAAGACAAGGCGCCTCTTGTGGCAAGTAAGCTTTTGGCACAAGAAATGTTTACAGGATGGGGAATTCGCACTCTGGCTACCTCTATGGGTGGATACAATCCAATAAGCTATCATTGCGGTTCGGTTTGGCCACATGATACCGTAATAACGGCATCAGGACTTATGCGGTACGGGTTTGTAAAAGAGGCACATACTCTGTTGATGGGGCTCTTGGACGTATCACAGTATTTGGGCGGCAGGCTTCCCGAGCTATTTGGCGGATTGGATCGTTTAGAGTATGACGGTGTTGTGCGTTATCCAACTTCCAGTTCGCCCCAAGCTTGGGCTGCCGCTTCTCCATTTTTAATCCTACGTACATTACTGCGATTGGATCCTTGGCTCCCATATGGACAGACGTGGATTGCTCCCGTGTTACCCAAAGGGATCAGTTATTTGAAGGTGGAGGGTATTCCACTTGGTGGCTCAAAGATAAGTGTTGAAGCTATGGCCGACGGCAGTTTCAAGGTAGAAGGGTTACCAAGCGGTATCGACTTGGTTGCCAAAGCTCGTGGGCCTATTACTGCTGTTTTGGTGTCGGATATCAGTCGCAGTCGCCGAGGTTGAAACTTTGCCGGCTGCTGACCTTTGTCTTCACCAACCGCGCCTTCACCAACCGCGCCTTTACCAACCGCGCCTTTACCAACCGCGATTGACCCACTCTTTTAAGTGTGGAGCCTCGTCTTCAATGGTGGTATATTTACCGTGTCCGGGAAGTACTATGGTGTTACCATCAAAAATAGAAAATATCCTGTTTTCGATAGAATGTATGATAGTTTTGAAATCTCCGCCTTCGAAGTTCGTGCTGCCGGGACCTCCGGGAAACAAAGTATCGCCACTGAAGAAAAATTGCGATTCTTGCAGATAAAAACAGATTGATCCCGGTGTGTGTCCCGGTGTGTGTATGGTTTCCAGTTTCAGGTTACCCACTTCTATAAGCATTTTATCGTGAAGTATCATGTCGTAGTTGTTGAGCAACCTTGCATCTTCACGGTGAATCCAAACTTGCAACCCGGCATCTCTAACTGCGGCTACGGCTTGAATATGATCCCAATGCCCATGAGTCTGGACAACCTTGCCAACACCTAAACTATTGCAGAGTTGTAACAAGCGGTTATCTTCGTTGGCGGCATCAATAAGTACCGCTTGTCCGGTTTGTTTACAGCGCACTATGTAAACGTTATTATCCAGTGGTCCGACCGTGACCTTATGAATCTCTGCTTGCGAATTTTGGAATTGCAGTGTATCGCGGATAGAGTCCTCTTCGGTATCGCTCATAAAAACCTTTTTTCAAAAATTTTATTTGTGAAATTGTACAGTTTGTGATGCATCTGCTAAACACCAAGTATAGCACTTAGCATGTATATCTGCATATACTTGTTGAACAAAAGTTAGTTTGCTATCAATATGACGCTTAGACTAATATGTTGAAGTTGTGTTGAAGTTGTTAGGAGGATAAAGACAAAATGAGTGAAGCTGTCAGTTTTGGTTTCAGTGAAGAACAAGAGGAGTTGAGGCGGTCAGTTAGGCGCTTTTTGGATGATAAATCTCCGATGGCGCAGGTTCGCGCTTTGATGGCCGGTGCTGAGGGATATGATCGGCAAGTATGGGAGTTGATGGCCAATCAGCTTGGTCTGCAGGGTCTTATAATTCCTGAGGAGTTTGGCGGGTCCGGCTTTGGTTATATGGAGCTTGCAGTTGTCATGGAAGAGATGGGCAAGTCATTGCTGTGTGCTCCTTACTTCTCATCTGTTTGCTTAGCTGCCAATGCTTTATTGACTTCTCAGGATAATGCAGCCATGAAAGACTACTTGGGTGCTATAGCAGATGGTTCAACAGTTGCCACATTGGCCTTTTCGGAAGAAACAGGCGCTTGGGATGAGGAAGGGATTACCCTACCTGCCACACTGGGGGCGAACGGGTGGGTACTAAATGGTACTAAAATGTTTGTTATAGACGGTCATACCGCCAACTTGATACTGGTTGCAGCACGTGTTGCAGACGCTCTCGGAGGGCCAAGCGGTTCAGGTGGAGTAAGCCTTTTTGCGGTGGATGGTGATGCTTTGGGGTTGGTCCGTACCCCACTTGCAACGATGGATCAAACTCGCAAGCAAGCACGCCTAGAGTTTACAAATACTCCAGCCAGGCTTATCGGCGAACAAGGTGCTGCTTGGCCATTTTTGTCCAAGACATTGGATCTGGCCGCTATAGCTCTTGCAGCAGAACAGGTTGGTGGTGCCCAACAGTGTTTGGATACAAGTGTTGAGTATGCAAAAACCAGGATACAGTTTGGTCGTCCTATAGGGAGCTTTCAAGCTATCAAGCATAAGTGTGCCGATATGCTTTTAGAGGTAGAATCCGCCAGATCAGCAGCTTATTATGCAAGTTGGGTTGCTGCAGATGATTCAGATGAACTGGGTGTGGTTGCTTGTATGGCAAAAGCGTACTGTTCTGACGCTTATTTCCATGCGGCATCGGAGAATATTCAGATACATGGCGGTATCGGTTTTACTTGGGAACATGATGCCCATTTATATTTCAAAAGGGCAAAGACATCAGAACTCTTGCTTGGTGATCCGAGCTATCACCGGGAACTGTTAGCACAGAGGTTGGGTATTTAAAGACCGGGTAATTATAGACAGTTATACAGCAGCTGACCTACAACCAACTACGTCTTCGTTTTTTTCGGCGTGTTGAGCTCATTGGACTGGCAGGATTGCCTATGCCCAAGTAAGGAAGGTCGTTAGTCAGTGTATAAAGTTCAGAGACAGTTTTTACTTCAAGACATTTTGTGAGTCTGTCTTGCAACTCCTCTATGGTGAGTCTTCCAAGTGAGTAGTGTTGGCGAAGTTCTGCTATAACCTTTTCCCTATCCTCATCGGAAGCTTTTAACTGTGTCCAGTCTGAATCCTTTTTAGATGCCATGAGAGTATATTGTACTTGCTTATTATAAACTGCAAGTAAAAATAAGAAATATTTTTTGGTGTTGAGCGCTTATATTTGTCTTATTTGCCGTGAAATTAAAAACTGGTTAGCAAGCCGTTTGTTCAGTTTGACCTTACAAATTACCAGCTTAACCCAGATTTTTTAACCCTTCATCTATTGTTGTCCTAAGTTTCGCAGCATTTTTCTGCGGATCTTCCGATTCTGTCAGATAGCGCACTACTACGAAATGTTTGACACCGTTAGCTATCAGTTCCGGTATTGATTCAGGCGTAACTCCTCCCGTGACAAACACCGGTATACACGAGTGGGAAGCAGCATATCTTATGTAGTCAATTCCGGTACCGTTACGACCTGGTTTTGTAGGTGTAGCCACCACCGGCCCTGCGGATATGTAGTTCACAGGTTCTTTTAAACTGTTATCAAGTTCTAATGTTGCATGAGTCGAAAGACCAACTATCGCATCTTTGCCGAGGAGTTTTCTACACGCTGTGGCTGAAACATCGTCTTGTCCTACGTGTACCCCATCGGCTTCTGCTTCCAAAGCCAAGTCAGGCCGGTCGTTTAAGATAAAAGGTACGTTGTGATCGTGGCATACTTTCCCAGCCAACTTCGCTTGTTGAACGATGCAACTTGGAGGAGCATTTTTTTCCCTAAGCTGGACGACATCAACTCCGCCTGCTATACAGTGTTTTATAAACTCAACCAGGTCAGGGCGGCTTGGTGTACACAAATAGAGTTGCCTGATACTTATATCCATATATGTTCACGATTATACTAGTAAGTTGATGATATAGCCTTGACAATGTTTCTTTGTGTGTTAGAGTAACTACTTGTAGTGAAAGGTTCAGTAATGAAAGGACTAATGATGAGAGAGCCAATGATGAGAAGATCATCTGTATTTATAGCTGCGGTTACGATATTTGTTGCCTCTTTTTCACTAACGATTTTCAATACCCGAGCAGCTTATGCCGATACGCTGACCCCCGCCAACGGGTCAACCTTGAGCGGTTATGCAACTCTAAGCGTTACCCCGGGTGGAAGTAACGCTTCTTCATGCAGCGGAGCTTCAACTGAGATTGATGTCTATAACTCTTCAAATACCCAAGTCGGTTACTGGACCAACTCTGGCGGCCCACTGTCTATACAGTGGCTAACCGATACCGTTCCAAACGGTTCTTATACGGTAACCGCCAAATGGACAGATACCGTTTCTTCGACTTGTCAAACCCTTGTCCAGCAAACCTCTTCCGTCGTTAGCGTAGACAACGGTCCCAAACCTTACGTCGGTGCTCCTGGCGCCACACCGTCTAGACCTGTTACCTGCCCTCCCGTGCCGGCCAATCAAGGCGGAGCGAGTAATCAAACTGAAACTTTAACCGGTACATTTCCATGGCCACCGCCTCCGGCTGGAACAAATCCGACAGATTATGCCTCTTATGCCAATACTCCAAACGTCACTCCGCCGATCCGCCCCGCAAACTGGAATACCTCAGGTTATGATTGGATGCTTACCAGTGCCAGATACGTCTCTCCTGACCCTTCCTTTACACAGGTTACGCAAAATCCCCAAGAACTTTGTGGAGTTGGCGGCAATTCAGTTGATACCGCCTGGCAAACTACTACCGGTTGGCCGACAACGGTAATTGCCTCCATAGATTCGGGAATTGAGTGGTGTAATACGGCAATAGTCAACAAGCTCTATATCAATACGGCAGCTTTGCCATTACCGGAAAATGCGGGGGGGCTCACAAAGCCCCAACTTGAAGCTCAAGGTGTAAAATTTTTAGACTCTAATCCTTATGATCTGAACAACTCTGGCGTTATCAACGCTTTACAGTATGCAAACGACCCGCGTATACAAAAGCCTTATTTTTGTGAACAGACCGCCGGAGAGAATATCATATCCCCCGCAGACCTGATAAACACGTTTGGCACCCCCAGTTCTCCTTATTACTATAATCAACAGGGGCCTCAAGGTTTCACTGAAGCCATATCAGGATGGAACTTTGTGAACAACAACAACAATCCATATGACGTGGTTCAATATGGACACGGTACAGGCAGAGCGGTGGACATGGCCGGAGCTGCCAATACTACAGGCGGAACTCCGGGTACTTGCCCCAACTGTATGATCATGCCGATTAGGGCAGGCGACTCTTTCATGGGGGACGGCAACACTTTTGGTGAAGGCGTATTGTTTGCCGTTGATTCAGGTGCCGCCGTTATCTCCTCCGCACAAGGCCTGTACAATATAACCCCTATTGATCGCCAAGCTATCGCCTATGCAGATGCTCACGGTGTTCCGATAATCTCTTCTGCCGCAGATGAACATTCACTGCAACATAACCTACCGACCGTTCTTGAACATTTGATAGTTGCAAGCAGTGTTATCAATGTAAATCAAGCTACAGGGATGAACCTTTACAATCCCCCAAGTTCTCTATATGTGAATGGTTGCACCAACTATGGCCCGAATATAACAGTTGTAGTAGAAAGTGAAGCCTGCTCTTCACAAGCTACAGGTAATTTAAGCGGTATTCTTGGTCTGGCCGAGTCTGCCGGCAAGGAAGCGGTGGCGAAAGGCACGATAACACCTTATCCAGGTTTGACGACTGTTCAGGGAGCACCGGTTGCGCTGTCTGCAAATGAGATAAAGCAGC
>JAMCPD010000005.1 GCA_023379935.1 Actinomycetota bacterium
CCGCTCGTTCGAATTTAGAGAACGAGGCAGTGACCGCCCTTAATCGGGAAGCAGCCTTGACACCTGTTGGGGTGTGTGGATGAATATATCATCCCGAGGCTGCACGGCTGGAGCACCAGCCGCTCGTGTGTCACTAAAAGACACTTGAAGAGGAACGGACGAGAGATAATTTTTGTATACTTATTGAATTTTTTTAGCCAGCTGTTCCGCGGCTATTAGGACTGGATCCCATACCGGAGCTATTGGAGGCGCATATGACAAGTCCAACTCGCTCAGTTCTCGGATGTTCATATGACAAGTTATAGCCGTTGCAATCGTGTCAATGCGTTTTGCGCTTCCTTGTCCGCCTACAAACTGTCCACCCAACAGTCTACCCCCCTTATTTTCAGCGATTAGTTGTATATGGATATCCGCATTACCGGGGTAATAATGTGCCTTGTCACTTGCTGTTATAGTGATCGTGGAGGTATTATAACCTGCATCAGCTGCTTCTTTTTCACTTAGTCCCGTTTTGGCTACTTCCAAGTTGAAGACTTTAACTACTGCAGTCCCAAGAACTCCCTTGAAGGCGACATTACCTCCCGATGCATTTTCACCTGCTATCCGCCCTTGCTTATTTGCCGTCGTGCCAAGTGGTATCCATGTCGGTTGTTTGGTAACCAAATGTTTTGCGCTGGTGCAGTCTCCAGCACTCCAGATATTCGGATGAGAGGTAGACATAAACTTATCAGTTTTTATAGCACCTGCTGTGTCCAGTGAGAGCCCCCCTTGAACGGCCAGTTCCACATTTGGTCGCACGCCTGTACTTAACAGCACTAAATCGGTATCCCAACTTGAATTCGATGTATATATTTTGTTCACATATTCATCACTGTTTTTGTCAAAATGGTCAACTTGTTCTTCGAGCATTACTGTTATACCGTTATTGATACACTCTTTTTCAACTATATCCGCTAAGATAGGATCCAATCCCGGAAATACTTGAGGTGCCATTTCCACCAGAGTTACTCGGTATCCAAGGGTTTTTAACGTTTCTACCATCTCCATTCCTACGTAACCGGCCCCTACAACTGTGGCATGACCGGTACCAGCATTAGCGTGTTTAGCCGAGGTAAATGAGTGTATAAGACGGGCATCGTCTAAGTGTCGTAAGGTGAAAATGCCTTTTGCATCTACACCTGGTATGGGCGGGGTCACAGGGCGGGCACCGGTGGCAATGATTAGCTTGTCATAATGTTCTACATATTCACCCCTGTCGACAGTGTCTATTACCTTTACAGACTGTGTATTCGGATCCAGTTCTAATGCCTCATTCCCAAGTCTTATGTCTATATTTTGCGACTTAAAAACCTCCGGCTTTCGTGCTATCAAGCTGTTATAGTCAGGTACCACTCCCGATAAGTAGTATGGCATGCCGCAAGCCGCATAAGAAGCAAACTCCCCTTTTTCTAAGACTGTGATTTTCATTTCCGGGTTGTTCCGTCTTGCGCGCGATGCCCCGCTGAGTCCTGCCGCATCTCCTCCTATGACAAGCAGTTTAGTACTCACGGCTTACCTTGGCAGTGACGGCTTGGGTTTTGTGTGGTATCGGGGTTACAGTTTGACTTGATATCCATTTTTTGCGCCTTCGGACGTTCAACCTTTGTTGCTGAACGCAGATTGCAGATTTTCCATGACGGCTTGGAGCTTTGTTTTAGCTTGGTTTGCTAACTCAGCGTTCAGAAACTGTTCCGGGTCAGCTGCGGCTACGCGGATAGTTCCCTTACCGGTTTTGTCAGCCGCGGCCGTTTGGGAATTTTCTGACAGTACGGTTTCTATTACTACATTGCAGGGAAGCGCCAAAACAACCGACGGATCTTCCTCTATAGCCTTGTGTGCTATTGAAGGGTTGCAAGCGCCCAGTATTTTTAAGGCTGGGCGCTGTATACCCAGTTTTTCTTGCAGTGTTTTAGCCACATCTATCTCAGTAAGTACTCCAAAACCCTGGTTAGCTAAAGCCTGTTTTGCTACCTGTTCTACTTCGGCAAAACTTGCTTCAACAGTAGTATCTATGGCTTTCATCAAAGTCCGAGATCCTTTTCCAGAGCCCAACGCGGTTTTGCTCCTACGGATTGGGCAACCAACTGTCCTTCTTTGAATAAACCAATAGTTGGAATTGAGAATATGCTGTAGCGTGCCGCTATTTCTTGATTTTTGTCTACATCCACTTTGACTACTTTGAGTGTGTCCTTGTGGCTTTCCGCAATGGCTTCAACTTCCGGCGATACCATCCGGCAAGGACCACACCATGCTGCCCAAAAATCCACCACTACCGGTAGTTCAGAGTTGATTACCTCTTCTTCAAAGCTGGCAACATTATCTGCATTAGTTAAATTTGACATTTTTTACTCTCCATTTTATTCTATTATACTGTTTCCTTATACTATTTTTTATATATTTTGTAATCTATTACTGTTCTTTACTTCGCTTTAAGTTTTGCTTGAACTCTAAGAAAGCTTCATGAATACCTCCTCCAGGTCTTCATAGCAGTAACCATTTTTAGCGGCTTTATCCGGGTGTTTTAGACACCACCCAAGTTCGTAGGCAATAAGTCGAAATCCCACTTGTTCTAAGGCTTTGGATGCAGCTGCAATCTGAAGGATAATCTCTTTGCAGTCTCTGGCATCTTCCAGCATGTTTTGTATCCCTCGCACTTGCCCCTCAACTCTTCTCAGCCGTTTGTTCAGCTCGATTAATGTATCTGGCGAAAGGTCATTATGTGCCATTTGATATATATAACGCATACCCCTAGGGGTATATTCCCAAAAATTTTAATTATTGCGGCGCATTAAACCTTATTATGATTATTTGCGAGGTAGCTGTTGTTCCCTGAACTAAGTCAACAGTTCCGATTAGCGCTGTACCGGTTGGATTCCACGAACTTTCAGCACAGATAACTCTGCCATTGAAGCCGTTGGGTGTGTTGAAGTAGGTAGCACGAATTTTATGCGATCCATTGGGATACATTAGCCACCAGTCGGTCCGCAGGGTGGCTCCCCACTGAGTGGTAGGTATGAACGGTTCATTTTGGCTTGTTATCCAGGCTATGTGTTTTCCGGAAGGACTTAGAGCAGCGTGTTCATTCCAGGCTGAGGTGTTGGGTGTGAGCAGTATGGGCGGTTGGCTCCCGGCGGGTGTCCATTCGAAGATGCCAAGTGCGCATGCATAACATGTTGAGCTATATGGGCTGGACATGTTTGATGAGAAGATAATCGTTCCGTTGTTCATTACTGCGTGGGTTTCGTAGAAGGTTGTTGGGCTGGCTTGCCCCGGTCTGTATACGTGTTGGTTGGTGAGGGTTGGTTGCCCATTAGCGCCAATAGTGAAGGTTGCGGTATGGATATCCCACTCGCCACGATGAATAAATCTCCGAATCCCATGGGTCCGATCGTATGCAGCCCATATGAGTTCACTCCCATTGGGAGAAAACTGGGGGTGCAACACCGCTTCTCCTCTGGCGGTATTAGTTAGACGCCATGCATCAGTTCCGTTAGGGGTAATTGCCCACAGATCATTGTTAAAGCCCGCCCCACCTTGGGATAAATGCGGGGATATGGGGCCAAGTGCGGGATTTTGTCCTTCAAATACGATCAAACGGCCGTTAGGATCCCAGACAGGCACATCGTTACTGAGATGGGGGACGAGAGGGTTGTTGCAGGTTATGCAGTGCCCATTTGTGCCGTTTGAGTTTGCGACATATATATCAGCATATAAGGTTCCGTTGACCATATGATCGAAAATACTGTATGCAATAGGTCCAGTTGGGCTCCAAGATGCACGTCCGCCGTGATTTGCGATCAATGTCTGTACCGCTGCGACTGGCGAGCCGGGCCAGCCACCTACAGGGAAAGAGAGTTTGGGTGTTGAAACGGTATTTGTTGGTGGTGGCGAAGCAGTTGTTACAGTATTTGCTCTCCCAAAGCGGTGACCGCATCCACCCAATGTTACTGTTGCCACAAGGCTGAGAGCAAACGATAAAATTTTACGCCACTTCATGTATGTGAAACTATCAATTTGATCGGAGAACTGTCAAACTACCTATATTGGCGGTAGTTCTAAGAACTAGAATAGCATTGGAGTGGTTCACATGATCAACTATTTGGTTGATGTGAGTTGTTTGCAGCCAGTTGCTTTGCAACGGTTGGTTGTTCCGCCGGTTGTTCAGGTGAGGACTGCTCCGTCGGTTCCCTCCCCGATTGCTCCAGTGTTACAGCTATTTGTTTTAGGAAAGATCTGATTGTTGCTTCAGCTAGGCGATGCAGTAAAGCATTGTCTAAGATCTTACCGGTCCACCCCAGCGGGGGAGAGTAACGACCCATTAAGCTTATTTGTGTTTTGGTTGGTCCGACTGGAGCTATTTCTAAATCTCCTTCTAATTTTGGAAACATGCCGGTCAAACCGGCTGCTTCCCATCCAATGGGGACAATAATAGAATCACCATGCATATGTGGTTCCCCCAGCGTCAACTTAACCTCTTTTGTTACCCATCGAGTAGCGGATGCCGTGCCAACACCCGGACCAACCCTGATTCTTGGTTCCAGATTTTCGTTATTTGCCGTTACGGCTAATGGACCCAGCCAACTGCCATGATCAATCAGAATTTTTTGACTTACAACGTCTGTTGGCAGTTCTACATGGATAAAGTCATGAAGAAACATAGTACAACTATGATCTGCTTTTCCATCCAAAAAGGCTAGGGTCTTTTGTCATTATTATTGTGAATCGGAGTAGTTTATTGTATAGAGGCGGGACCTTGGATAAATACGCCATTATGGATGAGGAAGCTTCTCAATGTATTTGCCGTCACTATGGCTTGATGGCCGGATAAGCCTTGAGATGTTACCCAATCATCAATTGCTTGCTGTACGTTCTTCCTTCCTTTGGCTGATATAGCCGTATCGCCGTCCTTTGTCGTTCTAAGACAACTTTCTATAAGTTCATCGGGAGTTTGATCCAATGACTCGCAGAAGTTGGCGATCATATCCAATAACCTTTTTTGCTCATCTTGGGTGTCAGAATCATGATTGGCGCTTTCAAACCATTTTTTGACAGAAGGAAACTCCAATATGTTGTCGTACATTTTTCTTTAGGCCTTACCGGTTGTTTATTCCGGCAATCCGAACATACGAGACAACATGCGAACCTCCTGGGCTCTGTATGGGAAAGGACCCGGCTCTTGAATCATCCCCTCCTTTTTAAGATATTCGGTAACCTTTGGATCCTCTTTCCATGGCGTATCGCAGTTGCCCTCGAAGAACAGCTCTGAAAGCGGTTTTCTTGGCCTTTGCCCTCCGGCTTCAGGCTCCTCCGCTGGATACCCTACAAGTTGTATCCACACTGGATACCAAGAATCCGGTACATTGAACAGCTCTTTTATGACAGCTGGTGCGGTAAAGGCATGCAGACATGTACCCAGTCCCTGGTCGACGGCTGCATTCAAAGCATTACATATTGCTATACCGGTTTCTGTTCCACCCATGAAATTTACAGCTTCGGGAATTTGAGATAACGGTTTCAATATTTGTGGCCACAAAAAGTCATCGACGTATGCTTTGGACCAGCCATGTGATGGCGTCAGAACATGCTTTTCAACCAGCTCTTTTAGTCGTTCCGGCGTACCTTGTGGATAGTTCATATCAAAATACCAGAATATATAGGTTGGCGCCAGATCCAAATCTGCTGTAGTTGTAGGATTACGTAACGCATCAAGAGTTTTTTTGTCCAAATCATCTCTGTTCACCACCAGAGCTCTTGGATAATCAGCGTTCATAGAACGCGATGCCCGGTTGGCAGCTTCCAACATGACCTGTATTTTTTCCCGCTCTACCGGTTTCCAAGACTTAAAAAACCTTATACTACGCCTAGTACCAACTACACGATTGAACTCCACTGCATTGATCTCCTTTCGTTTATTTCCATAAAGCTTATACTTTCAAAATGGTAACTACACCGGCTGCTGCATCAGCTCCTATAAACCCTCCGGCATTTTCAGCCAGTGCCACTTTGGCGCCTTCTACTTGTCTGGCACCACACTCACCTCTCAGTTGTTGTGTTAATTCTACAAGTTGTGCACAGCCTGTGGCACCTATCGGATGACCTTTGGACAAAAGACCGCCGCTCGGATTAACAGGCAGTTTTCCTCCAATGGCGGTATCGCCCGATGCCAGCAGTTTAGGACCTTCGCCGGTCCCACACAGTTTAAGCTCTTCATAGAGGATAAGCTCAGCGGGTGCAGCCGCATCATGAAGTTCCACAACATTGAGGTCATCTGGTCCAATCCCCGCTATCTCATAAGCCCGTTCCGCCGCCCGTGCCGCCACGGGTTCTTCTTTGAGGTTTCGATCTTTACCGGTAAGCAGTACACTGGCAGCTATGTGCACCGGCTTTGAAATGCCTTTTTTCTCAGCATATTTCTTTGAGCACAATACTAGACATGCCGCGCCATCTCCTATTGGTGAGCACATCAACAATGTAAGAGGTGATGAAATCATACGGCTGGACAGAACATCTTCTACGGTGATTGCCCTGCGGTACTGAGCTTTAGGATTGTTCACAGCATGAGCGTGGTTTTTTACTGCTACTTTTGCAAAATCTTCCGCGCTGGCACCACTTTGGTCCATGTAAACTCGTGTTGCCAGTGCGTAAACGTCCATAAACGGTGAACGGGCAGTTCCCTGATCGCTGCCGGCTGCTGCATCAGTCTTGTCCGCCTTCTTGTTTCCTTCCAATCCGGCTCCAAATAGGGGATTTGGAGCGTCTTTTTCCCCGTTTGACGGTTTCTGCCATCCGAGCAGAACAGAAGATAGTATATCTCGCACACCGGGTATCTCTTCCAAGTCAACCGCAGTACCTATGGCTGCCATTGAACGCAGTTTATCCGGATGTGTAAGTTTTTCAGCTCCAACGGCTATGGCTACATCTACCGATCCGGAAGCTATTGCCATCCGAGCCAAATAAAAAGCACTTGATGCGGATGCACATGCGTTTTCAACATTGATTATAGGTATGCCCAACAGTCCCGTATGGTGCAAAGCCGACTGTCCTCTTATCATTTCTTGAGCAGTTATGATACCGCCTACGGCATTTGAGAAAAATGCTATCTGGACATCTTCTGAGGCTATCCCAGCATCTTTCAGCCCATCATGCACCGCTTCTTCCGCCAGTGCACGCACGCTTGAGTCAGCAAATTTGCCAAAAGCCGTCATTCCGGCTCCGGCTACAACTACTTCTTCACTCATATCTATAATCTCCTTAGCTTTTACGCTTACACCAGTACTGACGTTGTACTGTTAATATCGTACGACTATTGCTGATCTTATACCTTATCTATTATATAGTTAGCTTTAATTCTATCCCAAGTCTGAGGTGTAATACCTTGTTCACGTAAACTTTGATACTCGATTCGCTGTGTTGCGGTCTTGGGCAGTTCATCTACAAACTCTATATAGCGGGGAATGGCATGATGGGCCATTTTGCCTTGACAAAAGTCAATCAGCTCTTCGGGAGTAGGATTTTCTCCTTGTTTGGGTATAACCAGCAGTTTTACCTCATCTTCCCCCAGTTCACTTGGTACAGCTACAGCAGCACTTTCCACTACCTTTGGATGAGCGTTTATGACGGTTTCTATCTCCCAAGCGGATATGTTTTCGCCTAAGCGCCTCATCGACTCCTTCTTTCTCCCTTTGTAATAAAAAAAGCCATCTTCGTCTTGCATGGCCAAATCTCCGGTGTGGAACCAACCGTTCCTATAAGCTTCTTCAGTTGCGTCAGGACGATTGTGGTAGTAGGAGGTTTGACCTTTTGGATGGCGAAACACCAACTCACCTATGGCGGTTTTAGGGATTGGGTCATCGTTGTTGTCAACTACTTGAAATTCAACTCCTCCCAAAGGTTTTCCCATGGCACCTATTTTCCCATCTTTATTCAAAAGTAAACCCGGCGCATCTATCATACCGTAAAACTCTATGATTTTAACATCAAAGCGTTTTTCAAACTCAAGCCAGCGGTCTGGTGGGCATCCGGCCGATAACACCGTTCTTACGGGATTATCGGTATCGGTTGCTGATTTGGGCTGCTTAAGCAGGATTGAGATCATCCCACCTAAAGCATTAAACTCCACTGCATCGTATCTACGGCACTGGTCAAAAAACTTTGATGCACTGAAGCGTTCTCCAAGTGCCAGTTTTCCGTCAAGCAGGATGGATCCGATTGTTGATATGAAAAGAGCATTACCATGGAATAACGGCAAGGAAGTATAGATGGTCTCCCCGGCTTTTATCTCCAAGGCTTGTAAGAGCTCTAAAAGAGGCATAGGGTCAAATCCCTTACTTACTACCCCCTTGGGCGGACCCGTTGTTCCTGAGGTGTACATTATTCCGCCACCGCCTTCGCTTGGGTTCCAGTTCTTTCCTTCAATAAATTCAGCCGGATCAGGTTTTTTATCCGGTGCGGATATTAGCTGCTCAAAATCGGAAATTTTTATGGTCCTTGTGCCGTTACTGCGAGGAGTTTCCCCAAGTATTACACAGCAACGCATTGATGGGCATTGTTGCAGGACAGATTCCGCGGCAGGGTAAAGATCGTCAGATACAATCGCAGTCACAGCAGCAGAGTCATCTAAAATATGTTGAAGCGTGACACCGCGTTGTGAGGTGTTGATAGGCACCGGTTGAGCATTGATGAATGACAGGGCGAACCAACTCCACAGAAATTCAGGACAGTTGTGCATCATTATCGCCACTCGATCTCCAGGCAGCACTCCTGTCTCCAGTAAGCCGTTTGCCACTTTTTGAATGTTTGAGATAGTTTGTTCCCAGCTGAACTCGTCGTCTTTCCATTTGAGCCAGACAGCTTTCGGGTGTTCATTGGCGCGCAGGCGCAGCAATGCTTCTATCGCAGACGTATGACTTTGGAATACTTGTAGTTTGTCGGGTTTACGATCACTCATGGTTTGTAAGAGTCTATAACTTGTCTCGCTCCTACGAGAGCGAGAAATTCGTTTACACCATCTTCAATCATTGAAGAACGGGCATCCCTTAGAAGTTTTTCCGCCGGCATCTCCTTGGTCAACCCCACTCCTCCCATGACCTGGATGGCATCTGACGCTACTTCGAATGCGGTTTTGGTACACAGTATCTTGGATGCTATTGAAAAGTAAGACAAAGGCGGTATGGTGGTCATATTGTACTTCAAAACAGCTCTCGACACCATTCTGGCCGTTTCCACAGCACTGAACATTGAAAACAGCTTTTCCTGTATCACCTGGTGTTCTGTTATGGTTTTGGCACCCTGTTTACGACTTTGTGCATAGGTTAGGGCTTCTTCAAAAGCTGCTCTGGCAAGTCCCGTGAAGATGACCCCCATTCCCATATTTGCTGTTGCTAAAGTAGCATCTATCAACCAAGTATATAAATCAGGACCTACCAGCATATAACGAGCCGGTATTTTTACATCATCGAAAAATATCTCGCCTTGATTTAATGCACGTTGTCCCAGCTTGTCAAGGGGTTTTCCTTTCTTTACGCCGGGTACTTGGAGAGGAACTATAGCGACACCACCGCCGGCCGAACCCATAGAGGAGTCTATATTGCAAAATAAGAGAGCATGGGTCGCTATTGTGCCGTTGGAAACCCATGCCGATTTTTGTCCGGAGATGACCCAATCATCTCCGACACGGTGTGCTCTGGTGGATGATGCGCTTTTTGGGTTGGTGTAAGCTTCAGTATGTACGCCCAAGGTGTCTGATCCGTGTTCAGGCTCGGTTATTGCCCAACAGCCTATGTGCTTGGCCTCGGTATCTTCTACAAAAGGTTTTACTATTTCCTCGGCTAGTTCAGAATTGTCGGTTAATTTTGCAATGTAAGCGGTAAACTGAAATGGGAATGTTGCAACTCCCAGACTAACCGCCAAGTCTGCTGCTCCCCAGCCCAACTCTTCAAACAAAACGTGTGTAGCCACGGGGTCCAGATCCAGTCCGCCAAACTCTTGAGGTATTGGGTTGGTATGGTTACCCAAAGAGAACCAGGCCTTAAAGACATCCCACAGAACTGAATCTGGCGCTATTACCTCTTCCGGGGTTGCCTTGTCCAAAACGATACTTGCCGGTCTCAATACTTCTTTGGCAAACTTATGTGACTGAATTTTTATCTCTTCTTGCTCTTGGGTTAAAGTTTTATCAATCTCTATGTACATAGTGACTCATATCTTATTAGCCTATATACTGTTATGCAAACTATCTCTATGGATACTATTGTAAACAAGCCCGTTACATATCAAAGATACAAGGGTTGGATTTTGGCACTGTTGTGCCTCAACATCTTAGTTGTTTCCCTTGACAATACCGTGTTGAATGTCGCTTTACCCTCTATTGTGAGGCAACTACACGCAAGCTCCGGTCAACTTCAGTGGATAGTGGATGCTTATGCGGTTGTTTATGCCGGCCTACTGCTTGCTTCCGGTAGTTTTGGTGACAAAATAGGCAGATCCTTCACCTTCTTTGGCGGGCTGGCCTTGTTCGGCCTGGGCTCTTTTGCTTCGGCTTTTTCACCCTCGCCAACGACTTTAATAGTGTTTCGTGCGGTTATGGGTGTTGGCGGAGCTTTGGTTATGCCGGCCACATTGTCTATCTTAACCAATGTGTTTACTGAGGAAAAACAGAGGGCAAGAGCAATAGGCGTGTGGTCAGGCACAACCGGTATAGGGGTTGCTTTAGGGCCGTTGGTTGGCGGATGGTTGCTGTCCAATTTTTGGTGGGGGTCAGTGTTTTTAATAAATGTCCCCATAGTCGGATTGGCGCTTATCGTTGGGCCTTTCTTGATTCCGAATTCAAAGGATCAAACTGCCCCTTCACCCGATCTGCCGGGAGCAGGGCTGTCAATAGCAGGGCTTGGGCTGCTTGTATGGGCAATTATACAAGCTCCAACAACTGGTTGGGCTTCTGGAGAAGTCATAGGAGGCATTTGCGTATCAATCACCTTGTTGGTTGTTTTTGTGCTGTGGGAACGCAAGACTACCCATCCGATGTTGAGGTTGGAGTTTTTTGCGGATAGAAGATTTACCGCCGCAAATGCTGCGATGTTATCAGTTTTACTTGGAGTGTCGGGCTTATTGTTCCTATTAACCCAGTATTTGCAGTTTGGGTTGGGATATTCTCCGTTTGCAACCGGGTTGCGAATTTCACCGGTGGCGCTTGCTTTGTCGATTTTTGCCCCTTTATCAATTATATTGGCGCGTAAGATAGGCAGCAAAATTGTTGTTTCAGTTGGTCTGACGGCATGTTTCGGGGGCATGTTGTTTCTCTCTATTACTACGTTGTCAACCTCATTTACCCAGGTTTTAGTAGCCTTGTTGATAATTGGAATCAGTATGGGCCTGGTTATGGCACCTTGCACGGAGTCTGTAATGGGGTCCTTACCCAAAGAGAAAGCCGGCATTGGATCCGCAACCAATGGGACTGCCCTACAGGTGGGAGGTGCACTGGGCGTAGCTTTGATGGGGAGTATTTTGTCTATGCGTTATCGAAGCCACATGACCAAGTTGATCAAGGGGTATCCAATCCCCGCAACCATCAAACACGCGATCTTAAACTCCGTAGGGGGAGCTTTGGCTGTTGCGCAACATGTAGGTGGAGTAGCCGGGTCAGCACTTGCTGTCGAAGCCAGGAAAGGGTTTATAAACGGTATGGATGTTGCGCTTTTCGTAGGTGCCTTTTTTGCATTGGCAGGAGCTATTCTGGCACTACTGTTCCTACCTCCCTGGGGGAAACAGGGACGGCCTTCAAAAACCCAAGACGATGAAGAGCTTCAGACCAAAGCCAGCTCGGAAATTAGTAAAGTATAATCACTTCACTTTCAACAGATGTTATGTAAAATATAAAATACAGTTATCTATGTGAAAACTGGAGCGGAAAACTGGGTCAACAAGTTTCGCCCAAGTTGGTTTCACTTCAACTGACTCAGCTGTACGTATGCAAGACGTATCTGCTTGAGTGCTTCTTTTAAGTCATCCTCTTGCATACCAAGGTTCCCGGACATGCCATTTGGCGAACCTTCTATCAAACATGTAAATGCATCTATGGCCAGTTTGGCCTTGTCGAGTTGAGGAGGCTTGCTGGAAAGGTACAAGCTGGCAAGCTCAAACAGCCCGTAGCAATGGTTTGCTATAACCACTTCCGCATCGGTTTTAGCAAGTTGTTGTGACAACTCCTTTAAGTTATTTTGTAGTTCTTCGGGAGTCGGTTGTCCGGTTACCGCTTGAGGCGGCTGTTCACCCGCTTGTTCAGTCGGCCGAGATGTTTCTTTGTCAGTTTTTACTTGTGCGGTGTCTTTAGGTGGTATAGGATGTTCACCGCTAGGAGTCCATATGGTATTCATGGATAATAGTGTACAGCAGGTAAATAATTTAATAAAGATGGTATTTTTAATGCTATATTGATCTATATGGATAAATTTGTATTTCAGCAATGAAAAAAGTTTCAACAGAAAGAAAAGAAAAGGAGTGATGTTATAGCTGCTTCCCAGACAACTAATGAGCTTAGGATCAATGATCGCATTAAAGCTCGTGAAGTACGCCTGATAGGTCCTGAAGGAAAACAGCTTGGCATTAAACTGCTTCCTGAAGCACTTCGTATGGCGCAACGGTTTGATATGGACTTGGTTGAAGTGGCACCATCGGAATCTCCACCCGTATGCCGCATTATGGACTTTGGCAAGTTCAAGTTTGATACAGCTCAAAAAGCTAAAGAGTCAAGGCGTAAGTCGGCTACTTTAGGGGTCAAGGAGATGAAGTACCGGCCTAAAATAGGACTTGGTGATTTTGGAACAAAGACTCGCCGTATTGGAGAGTTCTTGAGTGAGGGACATAGAGTAAAGGTAACAGTTATGTTTAGAGGACGAGAGACCGACCATCCTGAGATCGGAACAAAAATACTCGATAAAATAGCACAGGAAGTAGAAGATATTGCTAAGGTGGAAATGGCCCCACGCCAAGAAGGTAGAAATATGACTATGTTGCTTGTGCCTAATAAAAAGGGACGAGATGCTGGATTGATGGTATCGTTGGACCCCGGTGCTGCCGGTTGAAGTGTGCTGTAGTTCACAAGCTGTAGTTTCCAGTCTATAAGGTTGTGGCTTGATAGTTACGAAAAGTTATGAGGATTGTTGTATGACAAAAAAAATGAAAACTGATAAAGGAGCCGCTAAGCGTTTTAAGATTACGGGTAACGGTAAGCTTATACGGGGACAAGCCAACAGGTCGCACTTGTTGGAGAAAAAGTCAAGCACTCGCACACGCAGATTGGGCAGGGAAGTTGCTGTTTCACAAGCTGATACCGCTTCAGTCAAGCGTCTCTTAGGGATTTAAAATTATATATGAAGACTATACTGGATATTATAAGACTACAGCGGATCACGGAGAAGACAGAACTATGGTAAGAGTTAAACGTGCTGTTAATGCCAAGAAACATCACAAGGCTATATTAGAACAAGCAGAAGGTTATTACGGCGACAAAAGTAGGACTTACCGAGCCGCACATGAACAGGTAATGCACTCCTTGCGGTATGCCTATTTCGACAGGCGTGCCAGAAAAGGCGACTTTCGGAGGCTTTGGATACAAAGGATCAACGCCAGAGCCCGCCAGAGCGGTTTAAGCTATTCGCAGTTTATGGCAGGGCTCAAAGCTGGCGGGGGTGTAAACCCAGATCGCAAAATACTGGCAGAGTTGGCTGTTCACGATGAGGACGTGTTTGAAGAACTTGTAAATTTGGCTCGGAAAAACCTGGCGAGTTCAGCGGGACAAGATAAACAGTCGGGGAGCCAAGGGTTGAAGTCACAAGACCGGCAGGTTAAAAAACCAAGTTAAGCCCGTAAGTTGACAGCGGGATCCAAAGGAGCGGATTTTTCATTATCAGACCTTCCCCTGTTGGGATTTTCCAACAGTAAGGTTCGTCGTTTGAGGCTTTTGGTCAGGCAAAACAGTCGCCGGGAGGGCTTGGATGCCAATCTTTTTGTCATAGAAGGCGTAAAACTGCTTAGGGAGGCTTTAGCTGCCGGGGCCGCTGTAAAGGAGATTTACTTTTCTGAAGAGATTGTCAACCGGTCAATCAGACGGCCGGGATTGGCTGTTGAAGGGGCAATTAAATGGGCTGAATGTGCGGCGTTTTTACAAGAGGTTATACGCACCGGTGCAGCTGAAGTCTTTTGTTTAAAAGAAGGTGTTATGGATAAGGTTGCAACCACACGCACACCTCAACCCGTGTTGGCGCTAGTCAAGATGGTTGATGTTCCTCTTGAAACATTTGCAGATTTCTCATTTGTGGTGATGGCAGTTGATTCTCAAAACCCCGGCAATGTTGGTTCTCTCTTGAGATGCGCTCAAGCAGCCGGTGCGGATGGATTTATTGTCGGGACAACAAAGCAAGGTTCAGGTGTGGAGTTTTATAATCCTAAGTGTATAAGAGCAACCGCAGGGGCGGTGTTCAAGATTCCCCTCGCTATAGTAAAAGAGCCCGAGCGTTCGCTTGAACTGTTAGGGTCGTGGGGGATTATGAGGTTGGGAGCTTATCCTGCCGGTGGCGTGGAGTTTTCTGGCGGTGTAGGATTATACGACATGGATTTGAAAAAACCTTTATGTTGGGTGTTGGGTAATGAATCGGTTGGTTTGCCGGCAGGTATTGCCCGCAAGATAGATCGGCAGGTTTTTGTTCCCACCCGGGTAGATGCCGAATCGTTGAATTTGGCTGCTGCCGGTGCGGTATTATGTTTTGAAACTATGAGACAGCGTTGTTATGACCTTTGATATTTCCAATATCGAACAACAGTCCCAAAGCTTAATCCAAGAAGCTGAAGGTTTAATCAGCCAAGCTAACAGTATGGATGAATTAAAACAAACCAAGCAAGATCTTATGGGGGACAAGTCTCCTCTGTCACAAATGCATCGCAAGATCGGCACTTTGGAACCTGAACAGCGTAAGCAAATTGGGAGGTTACTCAATGAGGTAAAAGAACGTATTGACGGTTTGGTGTCAAAGCGTCGTGAGGAGTTGGAGGCGCAAGAAAGCCTTGGACAAAGGCAGGAATCTCAGATGGACCTTACCGAGGTACTGTTATTTTCAACTTCCGCAACTGCCGCTTTGGGTTACTTGACCAGAGGGCACATGCACTTGGTGACTCAAACTCAGATTGAGTTGGAGGATACTTTTGTGGGTATGGGGTTTTTTGTGGCGGAAGGACCTGAGGTTGAAACCGACTGGTATAATTTTGAAGCCTTGAATATGCCTCCTGACCATCCCGCACGAGGGATGTGGGATACATTTTATTTAAACTTGGGTGCCCCCGAATCTATACTGCTTAGAACTCATACCTCACCCGTGCAGATACATCTGATGGAATCAGCGGTTCAGGGAGAGGACGGACTGCCAATTTATGCAGTAATGCCTGGGAGATGTTACAGAAGGGATACCCCAGATGCTCGCCACATACCCGTATTTCATCAAATTGAAGGGCTGGTAGTAGACAAAGGAATAACCTTTGCTGACTTAGCGGGTACTATAGAAGCTTTTACAACGGCTTATTTTGGTTCATCCATCCATTCGCGTCTTAGACCATCTTATTTCCCCTTTACTGAACCGTCGGCTGAGTTTGAGATCACGTGTACTATCTGCGAGGGGGTTGGTTGCCGGACCTGTTCAAATACAGGGTGGATAGAGCTTGGCGGGTGTGGGATGGTCAATCCCAGAGTATTTGATGCAGTGGGTATCGATTCTTTAGTGTGGTCAGGGTTTGCCTTTGGTTTTGGAATAGATCGTTGTGCTCAAATGCGCTATCAAATAGCCGATATGCGCCAGATGTTGGAAAATGATGTACGTTTTTTGTATCAGTTTTAGGTTATCTAATGTTGTGTGTTTTAGGAAGATTAATGCTTAGCTTTGCTGATGAGGTTTAATTATGCGCGTTTTACTTTCGTGGCTTAAAGACTTTATTCCATTGGAACTTAGTGCGGATAAAATTGCCGAAACTTTGGATGATTTAGGGCTTGTAGTTGAGTCTATCTGTCGTACAGGTGAAGAGTTTCAAGGTGTTGTGGTTGCTAAAGTCCTTGACATACAGCCTATTTTAGGTGCAAAGAATATCCAAAAAGTTCTGGTGGATGCAGGGGATGGCGCCAAGCAGGTTGAAGTAGTTTGTGGTGCACATAATTTTGCAGAAGGTGACATCGTACCTCTGGCTAAACCCGGAGCAAAGTTGCCCGGAGGTATTGAAATACAGGCCAGAAAGGTGATGGGCGTACTGTCTAACGGTATGTTATGTTCAGCCAAAGAGTTGGCTTTGGCGGACGATGCTTCCGGTATTATGATACTTGGAGAGGCTGGAGGCGTCTCTCAGACCGCTGCTACCGGTTTGGAACCGGGCTCAGATTTGAGCCTAGCGCTTGGCATTCAAAAAGATGTTGTGTTTGATATATCGGTAGAGGCTAATCGACCTGATGCTATGTCGATTGTGGGTGTGGCAAGGGACTTGGCGGCTCGTTTGAAGTTACCGTTTACCCCCCTTGAACCTACTTGGGACTCCTTGGGTTTTGGGGATGTTTCTACGGCAGATTTAGCCAGTGTTACAGTTGAGGATGAGCAGTATTGTCAGCGTTTTTGTGCTTTGGTAATACAAGGTTTAACTGTTTCAACTTCACCTGATTGGCTTCGAAACAGGCTGTTATCAGCAGGCATGCGGCCAATTAACTCGTGTGTGGATGTTTCCAACTACGTAATGTTGGAGCTGGGCCAACCCAACCATCCTTATGATTTGGATCGACTTGGCGGTGCCGGGTTGATAGTGCGTCGCAGCATCCCGGGCGATAGTTTGGTTACTTTGGATGGGCAGCGACGTACCTTTGGAGGAGATGCAAGAGGAGACGCAGGTCAGGACTGTCTTATATGTAACGCCAATAACGAGCCTGTTGGTATTGGCGGGATAATGGGTGGTGCTGATACAGAGATAACTTCTTCAACAAAACAGGTTTTGCTTGAAGCTGCATATTTTCTTCCGGCCGCTATTGCCGGAACTTCAAGACGGCTTGGTCTGCGTACTGAAGCATCAGTACGTTTTGAGCGAGGGTGTGACCCTTGGGGTATAGATACGGCAATGTGGCGGTTTTGTTCGTTATTGACTGACATAAACGGAGCTGGGAAAACTGTTATTTCAAAAGATTTGATAGATATCAAAGATAAACTTCTTCCAAAGCCAGTCAAGTTATCGGTCAAGGTTGATAAGATAAACTCCTTACTCGGCACTGCACTTGAGAGTAAGGATATAGGCGAGTTGTTGAAGCCTATGGGGTTTTTTCTAAAGACTGTTGAATCACGGGGGGATGAAGATGCATCACATATTGAGGCGGGGGCTGAATCAGGGAATGTATTGGAAGTATCAGTTCCAAGTTTTAGACCGGATGTTTCAATTCAGGCCGATGTTGCCGAAGAGATAGCTCGCCAGTTCGGATACTCAAACATACCTCGGACAAGACCGGCCAGGCCGTTGATTGGAAGGTTGACCCCGTATCAACGCGATCGCCGTAAACTGAAGGAGGTTTTAGTCGGACTTGGTATAACAGAGGCATGGACTACTACATTCTTGGCACCGGGTGATCATGAAAAGATTGGACTTAGGGAAAAAGCCGTTGAAGTCGCTAATCCATTGATTAAAGAAGAGTCCTTCTTACGCAAAAGCTTGTTGCCGGGATTACTAAAAGCTCTTTTGTATAATGTATCAAGGCAACAAGGTGACGTTCGCTTATTTGAGATAGGACATGTTTTTGATTTGCCGGATAATGGGGCGGTAAGAGATGTCCCGTTTCCCCTACCTGTCGAAAGGGAGTCTTTGGGAGTGTTGTTGGCATGGCCTGATGATGGTGCCGATACAGCGGTACGAATCTGGCGAACAATACAAGAGGCATTTCACATTGAAGGTGTTGTATTAAAAAACGGACAAGTTCCCACATTACATCCATCAAGGGGTGCCACTCTTATGACGCATGCCGAAGAAGAGTTGGGAGTTGTAGGCGAGATTGACAGTACCATACTCAAAAGTTTTGGTCTTGTTGATTCAAGTAGGAAAGTTGGTTGGTTGACTTTGGATGTAGAGATGTTACTTGGTAGTTTGAGGCAGACTAATTTTGTATCACGATCAATCAGCCGCTTTCCTTCTCATGATATAGATTTGGCTTTTGTAGTACCTGATGAGGTACCGGCTAGTGCTGTTAAAAGTACTCTCGTAGAAGCAGCTGGAGAACTGTTGGAGAGCATTGACCTTTTTGATGTCTATAAACGGGAGGATAATATAGATTCAGGTAGCAGAAGTTCAAAACCTGAATATTTTTTTGATAATTATTCAGGGGTACAACCAACTGGCAACCCAAAGGATAATATAGATTCAGGTAGCAGAAGTTTAGCATGGCATCTCAGATTTCGTGCCATTGATCGCACCTTGACAGATGAAGATATCGAAGGATTGATAAAGGGTTGCATAGAGAAAGTTTTCAAAAGCCACTCCGCCCGGTTGAGAGGATAGTCATCTGGTTTATGGTAGCTGGGACTTGCATCAAATCCAGACTAAGTATTGTGCATGCATACAGCATACGTGAAGAATTGGGGACTTTTCAGTGTGAGAAGTAAAAGTGCGAGGTGACAGTTTTCAGAATTAATTCTTAGAATCATGCCCAAAAGTTGTGGATTAACCAAAAAGAGAAGGCATGTTTTATGCTTGGTTCCGGACATGTAAACTGAACTTGTTGAAATGCTGACAGGATTCAAACCTCCAAGACGGGGCGGTTTAGGAATAAGATTGAGTTCGTCCGTCTGCTACTGTCTGGTATCATTCAGCCTGTTCAGTGGTGGGGGTATCCGCCCGTTTAGTACCGTCTCGTATCAAGCAATATCGGGCATTTGATTCCCATTTGATTCCCAACGTCCCGAGTGTATGTGTGTATTTTCAGCCTGCCTTGGCTAAGCTTGGAGAATGAAGAATTTTAGGAATTGTAAAGTCGAGAGGAGGTGATGAAAATATGCCAACAGGAAAGAAGCCTGCCTCTTCAGCAGGTAAGATTTTGGGAAGCAAGAAATCAACTCGAATGCAAAAGCGTGTAGCTGCAAGTGACTTGGCTCAGAGACCACGTAAGCGTAGCTCGAAGAAAAAGTAACCTTATAAAAATTGCTGGTCACTAGTCAAACATCTACAATGGCTGAATAGTGTCACACCCCGGTAGTATGATGATTATATGCTCAGCATTTTTCGGAATAGAAGCTTTCAGTAAATAAGTTGGGAATGCTCTCCCGATCTATTGTAAGGAAGAAGAGTTGTAATTGAATATGCAAACGGCACGCCACGTCAGAAGTTCCAAGGATAGAATTGATTTGAAATCAGATATCGCTATTACTCCTCAGAAACTGGAATATCTCAATCAAATAGTCAATGGTGATGCGCTTGAAATCATGCAGAGAATCCCTTCTGAGTCGATTGATTTAGTCCGAACTTACGTCTGGAAACTCCCCTGATCTGATAGCTGAGCAGGTACGCCGGTCATGTGGTGTCCGAATATGTAGCCAAGATAATACTTGACACAGATAGGAGAATGTGATATGATAGGAAGATGACTAGGAAAGGTGGCGCTGTCCACATTGCTCGTGTAGTACGCAAGTATCATACCAGGGACGGCGCGAGCCGCGAGTCTGTGTCCTACCTGTTGCGCCGCAGCTACCGCGAAGGGGGAAAGATCCGCCACGAGACACTCGGAAACGTTTCGGCGCTTCCTCCTTCTACACTTGATGCCTTGCGGGCCAGTCTTTCGGGGAAGACCCTCGTGGTGGCCGGTGAAGACTTCAAGATCACCCGCAGTCTTCCCCACGGGCACCTAGCCGCGGTGGCCACCATGGCAAAGACGCTCGGGCTCCGCGACCTTTTGGGTCCAGCATGTAAAGAGCGCGACATCGCCTACGCACTGATCTTGGCCCGGGTAGTCCACCCCCGCCCCAAGTTGGCAACAACCAAGTGGTGGGCCGACACGACGCTTGTAAGCGACTTGGGATTGGAAGATGTCGGCACCGATGAAGTCTACGCGGCGATGGACTGGCTGGTCAAGCGCCAAGGGGTGATCGAGACCTCCCTCGCGCGCCGGCACTTGGGCAAGAAGGCGAACCCCTCTGAGCTCGCCTACTTCGACCTGTCATCGTCGTGGGTGGAAGGAACCCACAACGAGCTGGCGTTCCGGGGGTACTCACGGGACAAGAAGCGGGGCACGGCCCAGATCGAGTACGGCCTTTTGACCGACAAGGACGGCCGTCCCGTGGCCATTCAGGTCTTCCCCGGCAACACGGCAGACCCGACCGCCTTCGTCTCAATCGTCGACACCATCCGCACCCGCTTCGGTCTCGATCGTCTCACCATGGTGGGGGATCGGGGTATGATCACCTCTGCTCGGATCACCGCACTTAGGGAGGCAAAGGACATCGGGTGGCTTACGTGCCTGCGCGCCCCACAGATCGCAGCCCTGGCCATGCAAGATGGCCCACTCCAGCTCTCGCTGTTCGACGAAAGGGACCTAGCCGAGTTCATCCACCCCGACTACCCGGGAGAGCGCCTCGTAGCGTGTCGAAACCCACTGTTGGCCGAAGAACGCCGGCACAAGAGAGAAAAGCTTCTGGCTGCCACCGAAGCGGTACTGGCTCCGGTCATCACCGCTGTTGACGAAGGACGCCTGGTCGGTGCCGGCAAGATCGGGTTACGTCTCGGCAAGGTGATCAACAAGTACAAGATGGCCAAGCACTTTAAGGTCAGCGTCACCGACACTACTCTTGCCGTCACGAGGAAAGAGGATTTCATCAACCAAGAAGCCGCACTCGACGGGATCTACGTGCTGCGCACCACGCTGACCGACAAGCAGCTCGACGGACCAGGTGTGGTGAGTGCCTACAAGGACCTCTCCCGTGTCGAACGGGACTTCCGCCACATCAAGGTCGATGACATCGACCTTCGCCCCATCCACCACCGTCTCGAAGCCCGGGTGCGCGCGCATGTATTCATCTGCATGCTGGCCGCCTATGTGGTCTGGCATCTGCGCAAAACGCTCGCTCCTCTCACCTTCACCGATGAAACCCCACCAGTGCGCACCAACCCGGTAGCACCGGCTATTGCTTCGCCCGGGGCGAGGACCAAGGCCGCCCGGAAGCGCAACGCCAATGGTGACGACGTGCTCGGGTTCCGTGAGTTGCTCGACCACTTGGGCACCCTCACCCGTAACACTATGAAGGTGACGAGCGAGACCACGAGCGAGTTCGAGATACTCGCCACACCCACCCCGCTCCAGCGCAGGGTGTTTGAGCTACTCGGTGCTCAGGTGACGCTCCGGCTTATGTAGCCAGGACAATTCCAAGGCACCGATCGTTTCCCCTGGTGGGGACGGGATCAGCTACCCGCGTGGACGTAAGTTCGGTTTAGTTATAACTTCACCACCGTACAATCTTAAGAATTCCACAGGAAACGGGATGAAAGATGGAAGAGGTGGAAAATGGGCAAATGCTGCGCTACAAAATGGGTATAGTGACCATGACGATTGTATGCCACACCAAAAATATGTGCAGTGGCAACGAGACTGCTTGTCTGAAATGTTACGAATAACTCCTCCCACGGGAGCAATTTTTTATAATCATAAGTGGCGCGTTCAAGCGGGACTGCTTCAAGATCGACACGATATTGTTGATGGGTTTCCTGTCCGACAGATCATCATTTGGCGCAGAAAAGGTGGGATTAATTTTAATGCTGGCTATTTTTTGCCAACATATGAAGTTATCTACCTGATTGCAAAACCACAATTTCGCCTTGTTCCCAAAGCAAACGCGGTGGGAGACGTATGGGAATTCACTCAGGAAATGCAAAATTCACATCCTGCCGCTTTCCCTGTAGCACTAGTTGAAAGAATCATCAATTCTACGGAAGCTAAGACAGTGCTTGACCCATTTATGGGCTCGGGTACAACGGCAATCGCAGCAATTAACAATAATCGCAATTATGTCGGCATTGAGATCTCGCAAGAGTACTGCCTATTAGCTAAAGAGAGAATTGCAACCCATTGTGCTCAAATTCGCCTTCCGTTATGACAGATTCCGCTCCAATCATTTATTCCAAGACTGAATTTATCGATAAGCTCAAAGAGATTGCAGCCAGGGGATGGGTTCTCAATGCTCGCAAGGGTAACTCTGGAGGCATAGGGAACACTCTTGAGGATCTATTGGGAATTACTGAAAACAATTTGCCTATTCCTAATTCAGGAGAATGGGAACTAAAGACGCAACGACTTAGTACTTCTTCACTTATAACTCTTTTTCACATGGAACCGTCTCCTAGAGCATTACATTTTGTACCTTCGATCCTATTGCCTAAATATGGCTGGTCATTACAATCAGACAGTTCACATTACTCGCAAGAAGAACTGAGCTTTCGACAGACTATGACTACAACAACCCCAACTAGTAGAGGATTTAAAGTCCTTGTTGACGACTGCCAAAAGAAAATACAAATTTCATTTGACTCCTCTGCTGTTAGCGAAGAGCATGCTGATTGACAAGGTTTCTTGCAAGCGATACGAGTTGGTTCGCTTTTGATCGACTTTGATACGAGATCGGGTCATCATCATGGCACAAAGTTTCGTTTGAGACAAAACCAACTACCAAGTCTTTATAAAACTGTAACTACAATATTGTGACATGGTAAAGCAAATAAAGCGATTTATTTTGGGAAACTTACCGCCAATGAGTTGGAAGAAGTTCACGAACGTTCTCCAACCATAATTTGTGAGATACTAGAATATTCGCTGTGGTCTTTTGAATATTAGTGTACGATGTCTTGATGGAAGCTATGGCTTGCCTGTATATTCCGACTAAATCTGCCACCACTAGCCCAAGCGGTCACATAACCGAGGGATTTGTGGCTCATTGAGATTCACTCAACAATCCATCTGAAACTTAGCACTTGAGGTTTGTTAATTCTCATATCACTCCCACTCATCCAGTTCCTCTGATTCCAAAATTTTTTTGGTAGCTTCACCCATGTATTTCATCACCATCTGGACTGTTTGTGGAGGCAGTTCGTCCAAGAAAGCCCATCTTATAGCGGGTATTATGTCAGCTTGATTGTCGATATCGAAATTGGAGCCAGCCAATGCCTCGATGATTTTAAAGCAATGCTGTAGCATTGAAGTTGATTCATTCGATTCCTCTAAGGACTTTAGGACAAAATTAGCCAGTTCACTCATGATTAGATGTATGCTTAGGTCGTCTTCACAGTTGTATATCAAATTATCCAACGGCATTTGAAATTCAGGAAGTGACCGCTCCAGCAGTTGGATCAATAGCTCAATCGGTGATTCATTTACAGTATCAGTATTGTCGATACTGCCGGCTAAGGGCTGCGTATTTTTATGCATATAATATAATAAAACATAATGAAAGATATTTGTCAAGTTGATTTGATACTATAATTTTTTTAGGCTGTGGCGACAACAGAGCGGTTGAGTTATGGATAGACTAAAGCTTATGCGAAAAAGATCTAGAGATCGCCTTGTCGAACAGCTATCAGCTTGTGTTTTGCATTGGCTGGCAGCGATGTCCCTGTTGAGTTTATCTTTATTGGTTAGTATTGCAGCGATGCCACCAACTTCTGGATTTTCTCAGAGTTCTACCGGGTGGAACTCTCAGTCCGTTCCGAGTACGATGACGGATATTTACGGGATATCATGCTTGAGTACCTCTGTTTGTGTAGCGGTTGGGGATCAGATGATCAGTCCTTCAACCGGAACTACAAATGGCGCAGTTTTAGTCACCTCTGACGGCGGAACAACTTGGGCTACACCTACTCTCCCAAGCGGAGTTTTAACTTTTTATGGCGTTAACTGTGTTGGAAGTTCAAACTGTTGGGCGGTGGGCGAAAACACTTCAGGGACAGCGACAATAGTGGAAACCAGTGATTCAGGATCCACCTGGGCATCCCAGCCCGTTTCTTCAGGGGTAGCTGTTTTGAACTCGGTTGCCTGCTTGAGTACCACCTCATGCTTTGCTGTGGGCAGGTCCGCTCAATCGGGTGTCGTACTATCTACTTCTGACGGTGGGACCACTTGGGGTACGGCTTACACGGCAAGTAAAACGTCAGGGCTTAATAGCATTTCATGTAATGCTTCGGGTAGTGTATGTGTAGCTGTTGGGGCGGGGGTATACAACGGTAATCCTGCTACGTACTATAATGATGGTGTTGTCTTGGTTGGTACTGCCTCAAGCGGTTCCGCATTGAGTTGGAGCACCGCTTATACCGAAACTACGGCTACCGACCTGTTGGGTGTGTCATGTTCGACCGCCACCAACTGTACAGCGGTAGGGGATAGTCCCAACTTTCATGTTGCGCCGTCGTTTACTAACCCCACTATTTTTACTACTTCAAACGGCGGAAGTACTTGGAGTGTCACCAAAGCTCCCAGTGATGTCAGTGTACTTGACTCTGTTTCATGCTTCAGCTCAACTGTATGCTTTGCCGGCGGTGCTTATTATTCTTCAGCTACAGCGAAAGTGCAACCCGTAATTATTAACACTTCCGATGGCGGAATTGACTGGTATTTACAAGGTGTACCTACCACATCTGATTTGCTCAGTTCAATATGGTGCGTCAACTCCTCTGACTGCTTTGCGGTGGGTGATGTAATAACACAAACTTCAAGTGGGTCTTCAAGTACGGGTGGGTTGATACTTACTACCACCGATGGTGGTTGGGGACTTCCTGTTGTAACCGGGCTTACTCCTTCTTCAGGACCTACTGCCGGCGGTACTCAGGTAACGATACAGGGTGAAGACTTTATCGGTACAAGTGTTACAGTTGACTTTGGTACAACACCCGCAAGCAATGTAACGGTTGTCAATCCCTCAACTTTGACCGCAACTGTCCCTGCCGGCGCTGCCGGGTTGGTGGACGTTATTGTGACAAACTCTGTTGGATCATCTTCTTCCAGTTCTGCCGATGGTTATTTATATACCACTCCGGGTGTGTATAACCCTCTGACGCCTTATCGTGTATGTGATACCCGTTCCGGCAATCCAAGTAGTTTATCGGGTGTGGATGCAACTTGTAACGGACATACGCTTGGTTTGGGAAGTACTCCTGAGGAAATTTCCGTAACTGTATCCGGCACTTATCCTTGTACCACACTTTCTTGCAATCCCACTACTTCACCCGGTGTACCGTCAACCGGTGCTACGTCGGTTGTACTTAATATTACCGCTACCAATCCTACGAATGCGGGGTTTTTGACGGTGTGGCCATATGGGGTTGCGATGCCGCTTGCTTCCAGTTTAAATTTTGTTCCCAATCAGACGGTTGCCAACTTGGTCCAAGTACCGCTTGGTCCATCCGGAGTGGTGAATATTTACAACTACTCAGGTTCCGTTGATGTGATTGTAGACGTGGAAGGTTGGGTAGGTTCAAGTTCATCCTCAACCGGCGGGGGAATGTTTCACTCTATTACACCCACAAGAATATGTGACACCCGACCCGACAACCCTTCCCACCTTTCGGGATCGGCTGCTCAGTGCAACGGCTCTAATAATTCCGGGGCTACTTTAAAGGCTGGCTCTACTCTGCCTGTTCAAGTATCGGGGGTGGCTTTGTTGCCAACCAGTGGGATAACGGCAGTTGTTTTGAATGTAACGGTTACTGATACTGCCGCCATGAGTTATTTATCTGTGTGGCCATCTGGACTTACAAAACCTACTGCTTCTAATTTGAACTGGACTGCGGGCAAAACACTTGCAAATGGGGTCATCGTGCCCTTGGGAACAAACGGTGGTATATCCATCTATAACAATTCCGGTTCTGCCGATGTAGTAGTTGATGTTGAGGGTTACTTCACAAGCTCTTCAAGCTCTTCTGCCTCCCCGGGATATCAGTTTACTCCTATTTCTCCTTATCGGGTTTGTGATACCAGACCGACTTCCTTGTCAGGTATCACAGACGGCTGTACGGGACATACACTGGGCGCAAAATCAACTTTAAGTGTTCAGGTTGAAGGGACGGCATCGTTACCAGCCACAGGAGTAGCATCAGTTGTCTTGAATGTAACGGTTACTGGGACTACCGCTAATAGTTATCTGACCGTTTTCCCGCAAGGTACACCTCCGACTGCTTCAAACTTGAACTGGACCGCCGGAGAGACTGTACCTAATTTTGTAACTGTTGGTGTAAGCTCAAGTGGAGATATTGTAGTTTACAACTATTCAGGATCAGTTAATGTAGTTGTTGACGTAGTCGGGTGGTATAGCTGAACCTATGCGGATCTGAGTCAGAAAATTGCGCATATTGTCAACAGTCCCACGACAGACGTTAGTTTCCTTTCTTGCCCAGTACCTATAAAATAGGGCTTTTATGAAGAACCCATAGCAGGAACTGCACAGATGTCAAAAGTGGCCTACTTTTGACCCATCCCACATAGGGACGGGTCAATAAGCGGATATTTGCGAAAGTCTGAGATAAGTAATCCAACTTGCATTATTATTCTTTATAATGTATAATAACTCAAATGGTTGAATATACTAAGTCAGATCATCAATACCAAGTAGGCATAGCGGGCGCATCGGGATATACCGGAGCAGAGCTACTCAGGATCTGTGACGGACATCCCGATTTTAAAGTTTCCTGGGTGACGGCACAAAGTTATGCCGGTTCAAAAGTCGCTTCATTGTATCCGACTTTGGCTGATGCCTATCCTGATTTAGTATTCCAGAACATTGACCTGATGGCACCTGAGTTTCCGGCGGTTGATTTAATATTTTCTGCACTGCCGCATGGGGAGTCACAGCGCTATATAGCACAGTTTAGCGAATCGGCGTCTGTAGTGGTTGACTTAGCTGCTGATTTTCGATTAAAGAACTCGGCAGTTTACAAGCAGTGGTATGGGAGCGAACATACAGCGGCACAGTTTCTTGACAAAGCTGTGTATGGTTTACCGGAACTGAACAGAGGACAGATAAGAAAATCCGGTTTAATTGCTTCTGCCGGTTGTTACCCCACAGCTGCTATTTTGGCGCTTGCACCTTTGCTGAAAGCCAAAGTTGTATCAAATACGGGGATAGTGGTGGATGCTGTCAGCGGAGTTTCCGGAGCAGGTTCTAAGGCAACTGACACTACGCACTTTTCATACATAAATGAGAATTTTTCAGCTTATGGGCTGCTTAATCATCGTCACACACCCGAGATAGAACAGGCATTGGATACCCAAGTTATTTTTACCCCTCATCTTGCACCTATGACAAGAGGTATTCTTGCAACGTGCTACTCACGTCCGCTGAAAACTGCATCGAAAAAAACTGGATTAAAGGGTGGTTCCGCGGAGGCGTTTTTGGAGATATTTGAGGATGCATACAAAAATGAGCCCTTTGTGAAGGTTGTTACCGATCCGCTGGCCAGCCCACCATCTACAAAATCCTGCTGGGGCACCAATCAGGCACTGGTTGGTGTATGCTTTGATGAACGAACCGGTTGGGTGGTATCACTTTGTGCTTTGGACAATCTAGTCAAGGGAGCGTCGGGACAAGCTGTCCAATGTGCCAACCTGGCATTAGGACTGCCGGAGGATTCAGGTTTAAATATGATAGGAGTTTATCCATGAAGAATACTGGTGGTATAACCGCCCCCGCCGGCTTTGTGGCTTCCGGAATACATTGCGGCATCAAGTCGTCCGGCAGTCTTGATCTGGCTCTGGTGGCAACTTCCGATGCACTCCCGAAGTCCGCAGCAGCAGTCTTTACCTCCAACAGTGTACAGGCGGCACCTGTTGTGGTTTCAAAAGATAATTTACGCAAGAGCAATGGTTTAGCTGCCGCCGTTTTGATAAATTCCGGCAATGCCAATGCGCTCACCGGCACAAAAGGCATCGCTGATGCGCTGCGTATGGCTGAGTTGGCCGCTTCATCACTTGGGATAAAGACTCATCATGTTCTTGTCTGCTCTACGGGATTAATCGGGATACCGTTGCCAATAGATCGTTTGGAGGTCGGTATACCGGAAGTAGTGGCTGAAAGATCATCCTCACCTTACGATGCGCAAAAGGCAGCTCAAGCAATTATGACAACCGATACCCGCTCTAAGCAGGTTGTTTTGGATGGAGACGGTTTTTTGGTTGCGGCTATGGCCAAAGGAGCTGCAATGTTGGCGCCAAATCTTGTCTCAGATACACCCCCCTCGGCCACTATGTTGGCTATTTTGACAACAGATGCCACCGCTCAGCCTGACGTGTTGAATATGGCGCTTGTTGAAGCAGTTGCCGATTCATTTAACTCCTTGAATATAGATGGATGTACCTCTACCAACGATACGGTAGTTTTGTTGAGCAGCGGAAAGAAACGCAAAGTTTCTTATGACGAACTTGTTCCTATACTCTCTTTAGCTTGTTATGAACTTAGTGAGCAGATGGCTAAAGATGCGGAAGGTGCGACCAAGCTAGTCAAAATAAGAGTACAGGGTGCATTGGATAAGGCGCAAGCTAAAACAGCGGCCCGTCAAGTAGCGACAAGTTTGCTGGTAAAGTGCTCGTTGAACGGAGGTGACCCTTATTGGGGTAGGATTGTGAGCGAACTGGGAGTTGCGTTGCCGACTTTGGACTTAGCTAAGCTAGCTGTTTCATATGGGGACATAGTTGTATTTGCTCAGGGTAACCCCTTCCCCCACGATGAGGTTGCCTTGAATGCTTATATGAATGGCGATACGATAGTGATCACTTGTGAGCTGGGGATGGGTTCTGCCCAAGCTGAAATGTTATCTTGTGATTTAGGCAAGGGCTATATAGATGAAAATAGGACCACATCATGACTGAAAACGTGACTTCTAAGACAAAAGCCGAAATTCTTGTGGAAGCTTTGCCCTTCATTCGTTCATTTTGGCAAAAAATAGTGGTTATCAAATATGGCGGATCTACAATGGAATCCACCTCTGAACCCATTGCCGGGGTTAACCAGTCCAGCCTGTCAAGCTTTGCGTCTGATATTGTTTTAATGAGAACAGTTGGGATGTTGCCCGTAGTTGTGCATGGCGGTGGTCCTCAAATAGGGGAACTTATGAAGAAGTTAGGCAAGCAGCCCGAATTTGTTGAAGGCCTTCGAGTTACCGATCAAGAAACACTTGACATAGTCCGTATGGTGCTTGTAGGTAAAATCAACAGAGATATTGTAGGCGCAATTAACGTACATGATCCTATGGCGGTTGGCTTGTCCGGCGAAGATGCCCGTTTAATTACGGCCCAAATTCATTTAGAGGAACTGGGTTTTGTCGGGAAAGTGGATAAAGTCAATCCCACCATAGTAAGCCAGCTTTTGGAGCGAGGATTAATACCTGTTGTGGCTACAATTGGTGCTGATGTGCAGGGTCAGGCCTATAACATCAATGCCGACAGCGCCGCCTCCGCTTTAGCTGTTGCGTTGAATGCCGAAAAGCTTGTCTATCTGACGGATGTCGAGGGAATCCTGACTGATTTGGGTGATCCGAATAGTTTGTTGAGATCTGCCACAGCAAAAGAGATAAAGCAGATGGTTGACAGCGGTATTATAGCCAAAGGCATGTTGCCCAAGTCACTTTCGGCGCTTAGTGCCATAGAGGGTGGGGTAAGGCAGGTTCATATACTGGACGGCCGTGTCGCCCATGCGCTGTTGCTTGAGATATTTACACGTGAAGGTTTGGGAACGATGATAAGTAATGAGTAATGCCGTTTCCGCTCTCATGTCTGTTTATCCTGCTTTTCCGGTGACATTTGTTCGCGGGGAGGCAGCACTGCTTTATGATACCGCCGGTAAGAGATATTTAGATTTTCTAAGTGGCATATCAGTATGTTCCCTCGGACATTGCCACCCTGAAGTTGTAAAGGCAATATCCGAACAAGCTCATCGCCTTATTCATGTGTCAAACTTGTTTGGTAATAGTTTGGCGAATGATGTGGCCATACATATAGACAGACTTATTGGAACAAAAGACCAGCTTAGCGGCAAGGTGTTTTTTTGCAATTCCGGTGCCGAAGCAAATGAGTGTGCAATCAAGCTTGCACGTAAATGGGGAGGCGTAAAAAAGAGCGGGGGGACCGCCGGCTATGTTGTGGTCAGTGCGATTGGCTCCTTTCATGGGCGTACTTTAGCCACTTTGCACGCTACGGGTCAGTTGGAGAAACACAAGTACTTCCAACCGTTGCCCGATGGGTTCATACACGTGCCTTTCAACGATTTATCGGCGTTACAGTCTGTTTTAGATAACAGAGATGACATAGCTGCGGTGTTGCTTGAGTCCATACAAGGTGAAGGCGGAGTAATACCATCAGAACCGGGTTATTTACAAGGCGTTCGCAAGCTTTGCGATACTTATAATGTGTTGTTGATGATGGATGAAGTGCAAACCGGACTTGGACGCAGCGGTAAATGGTTTGGCTTCCAACACCATGACATACTTCCTGACGTGGTTACCCTTGCCAAGGCTTTGGGCAACGGAATGCCTGTTGGGGCCTGTTGGGCACGAACTGAAATTGCAGATGCGTTTGCACTCGGAGACCACGGCAGCACTTTTGGCGGACAGCCTTTGGCAATGGCGGCTGCTTTGGCCACCTTGGAGGTTATGCAAAAAGAGGATGTTCCCCGTCGCGCATTTGAGGCGGGTTCCAAACTAATTGAGCAGTTGGATAATGTCAAGGGCATAGTGCAAGTCAGAGGAGCCGGTCTGCTTCTTGGAGTTGTGCTCGTAGGTCACCCCGCCAAACAGGTAGTTGCCGCAGCTTTAGACAAAGGGCTGGTAATAAATGCCGTAGCTGACGACACCTTACGACTGGCACCCCCGTTGTTGGTCACTGATCAGGAGATAACTGAAGCGGTTGATATTTTAAGAGAGGTAATAGATGGTTAGACACTTACTGGATTTAGATCAACTTTCACCTGAGGAACTTACTCAAATATTAGATCTTTCTCAAAAAAAAGAGCTTCCCGCCATACTGAAAGGGCATGGAGTAGCCTTACTGTTTGGGAAGCCTTCATTACGTACTCGTAACGCCGCCGAGATGGCTGTTTACAGTCTTGGCGGTCATCCGGTATCGATAAGAGGAGAAGAGGTCGGTCTTGATGTAAGAGAATCGGATCGAGACATTGCGCGATCTTTGGAGTGTTATCATACAATTGTCGCGGCGCGGGTTAATGATCATCGTATACTGATGCATATGGCCGAGGTGCTACAGCGGGCTTCAGTGCTCAACCTTCTTTCCGATGTCGCACACCCAACACAGGCATTGGCTGATTTGCTGACAATCAAGGAACATTTTGGTTCATTGTCCGGGGTGAAGCTGGCTTATATCGGTGATGCCAACAATGTTTGCCGCTCTCTTCTAATAGGTGCCGCATTGAGCGGTATGCACATGTCGGTTGCATCACCTTTGGGCTATGGACTTGATCACAAATGGCTGGGAAAACTTGAAGTACTGTTGGGAAGACCAACCAATTCTTGGTTGTATGAAACCCAAGATCCAATTAAAGCCGTAGAAGGGTCCAATGCAGTGTATACGGATGTTTGGGTATCTATGGGGCAAGAACATGAAAGCGGTATTCGAAAATCCGCCTTTGAGGGATATCAGTTGAACACTCCCCTTTTGGCCAATGCAGGAGATGATGCAGTGGTGCTCCATTGCTTACCGGCGCATCGAGGCGAGGAGATTACCTCCGAGCTTTTGGATAGTTCTCGCAGTCTTGTATGGACTCAAGCTGCAAATCGTATGCGTGCCATGCGAGGTTTGCTTTTCTGGTTGACCGAAACGGCCGGAGCAGGTGGGCAGTGAAAAGCACAAAAAAGCCCCAACGCCAACACCTCCTTAAGCGTTTAATCGAGACTAATTCAATTTCGGCTCAAACCCAGCTTGTTGAGGCTATGGCTTCAAAAGGTATTCAAGTCACTCAAGCTACAGTGGCACGGGATTTGGCGGAAATTGGTGCCATAAAAGTTAGAGGCCAAAACGGTATTAACGTTTATACAGTTGATGAACTTCCACAAAAGCAGACAACAACAGTTCAGCATTTAAAACGGGTATTGGGTGAGTGGACGATAGAAGTAAAATACTCCGCCAACCTAGTAGTGTTAAGAACTCCTCCGGGTTCTGCTCATGTAGTTGCATCAGCCTTAGATCGCAGCGGCATCCAAGGGGTGTTAGGGACGGTTGCGGGTGATGATACTATATTGATTGTCACAGAAAATAACTTAAAAAGGGTGTCTGTTGTCAAGTATTTAAAAGAGTTGGCAGGCCTGTGAACATACGGTTTCCAGGCGGACCTCTACTACTGGTGTATCCAACATACCAAACAGGTGTACATCAGGTAGACCAACAAGCACTTCATTTATGCGTGCAGGATCAGTTATAAGGTTTTCAGGTAAACACCTACGTCTTGGCATACGCTCATCCTGCCGCAACTCAGGCTTCGGTAGGTGGACATGTGCCTCATTCTAATTCGAAGAGCCACTTAACTTACAGTTTTTTATCGGTGAGTACGTATAAACCTTCCGGTGGCGGAGATTTTACGTTTTTGCCGACCGCGACAGGTATACATTTTTCTTGAGTCATTTTTGAAAGAACCTTGGCGCGTTTAATAGCGC
>JAMCPD010000006.1 GCA_023379935.1 Actinomycetota bacterium
ATACGGCGGTGCAAGAGGTGGTTGAAGAACAAGAAACAGATGTTGCTTGGTTTCCCGGTCCAAAGTCAACGGTTGTACCGCCTGAAGTTGTTACAAAGTTGGTACCGGTTAGGGTTACCGTTGTACCACCTGCGGCAGGTCCTGAAGTCGGAGAGATGCTGGTTAGGGTCGGAGCGGGTATGTAGGTATAGCTTTGTCCGCCCGAGGTTCCCCCACTCGTTGTAACCGTAACTGAAACCGTTCCGGTTCCAGAAGGTGATACGGCGCTACAAGAGGTCGTAGAAGAACAGGAGACAGATGTTGCTGGAGTAGATCCAAAGTCAACGGTTGTACCGCCTGAGGCTGTGGAGAAGTTAGTACCTGTAATGGTAAACGATTGACCACCGGCTTGCGGTCCTGAAGTCGGAGAAATTGAGGAAAGCGTTGGAGCGGGTATGTAGGTATAAGTAACCGCATTTGAGGTACCGCCACTGGTGGTTACTGTAACATTTACACTTCCGCCACCCGATGGTCCGGCAGGTGTAGTTCCGCTACATGAGGTCGTAGAAGAACAGGAGACAGATGTTGCTGGAGTAGGTCCAAAGTCAACGGTTGTACCGCCTGAGGCTGTGGAGAAGTTAGTACCTGTAATGGTAAACGATTGACCACCTGCTTCCGGTCCGGAAGTCGGTGAAATTGAGGAAAGCGTTGGAGCGGGTATGTAGGTATAGCTTTGTCCGGACGAGGTTCCACCTCCAGTTGTAACCGTAACTGAAACCGTTCCTGTTCCAGAAGGTGATACAGCGCTACAAGAGGTCGTAGAAGAACAAGACACTGATGTTGCTTGGTTTCCCGGTCCAAAGTCAACGGTTGTACCGCCTGAAGTTGTTACAAAGTTGGTACCGGTTAGGGTTACCGATGTTCCGCCAGCTGCAGGTCCTGAAGTCGGAGAGATGCTGGTTAGGGTCGGTGAAGTAGCTGTAGTATAGTCATAGTTTACAGTATTTGAAGTACCACCACTAGTGGTTGCTGTAACAGTTACATTTCCGCCACCCGATGGTCCGGCAGGTGTAGTTCCGCTACATGAGGTCGTAGAAGAACAGGAGACAGATGTTGCTGGAGTAGATCCAAAGGAAACGGTTGTTCCACCCGAGGCTGTGGAGAAGTTAGTACCTGCAATGGTAAACGATTGACCACCTGCTACTGGTCCTGAGGTCGGAGAGATAGAGGTTAGGGTCGGAGCGGGTATGTAGTAGTAATATCCCACTATATCAATGGTTATATTAACGCTACCAAAAGGATTGAATATAGATATCTCACCCGCATTGCTACCTGATGTAGGAAGTGAGACAGTTACAAAGTTGGGCAATGCACCACTGGACGGGGTGAAGTTCAGATTTGATGCAATTGGTTTGGCTACTCCGCTTGGGTAAATCGTCAGAAAGCCACCCTTGGTATTAGATGCCTCTGTTACATTTAGCACTACAGCGGTAGCACCACTTGGAACTACATCAGCTGCCCCGACATCTCCTGTGTAGCCTGCAACTTTGACGTTCAATGTACTACCGGCAGATAGAGTGTTTCCCACACATTGAGAATCCCAGGACGTGTTGTTTGGATATGCTGTTTGAATAAACGAAGGTGACCTGGTATCACATATCCTGGTTGGACTGGGCAAACCGGTAAACAACATCCCACCGGATGATATAGTTCCCCTTCCAGATGATGTAAAATAACCCAAAACGTCAACTGCAACATTTGTATTGCCCGACTTGTTGTAGACCGATATGCTGCCCCCTGATGACAACCCAACTACAACGCCGTTGGGCAATGCACCACTGGACGGGGTGAAGTTCAGATTTGATGCAATTGGTTTGGCTACTCCGCTTGGGTAAATCGTCAGAAAGCCACCCTTGGTATTAGATGCCTCTGTTACATTTAGCACTACAGCGGTAGCACCACTTGGAACTACATCAGCTGCCCCGACATCTCCTGTGTAGCCTGCAACTTTGACGTTCAATGTACTACCGGCAGATAGGGTGTTTCCCACACATTGAGAATCCCAGGATGTGTTGTTTGGATATGCTGTTTGAATAAACGAAGATGACCTGGTATCACATATCCTGGTTGGACTGGGCAACGGTACAAAATTTCCTTCACTGGCTGATACTACGGGCACAAAATACCCCATTACATCTACCGTTATATCAACGAAGCCAGCATAGTTGAATACATTTATAGCGCCGTCTACACCCAAAGATACCTGCACCAAGTTGGCAATCGGCCCTTGAGGCGGAGGTAAAAAGTTCAGATTTGATGCAATTGGTTTGGCTACTCCGCTTGGGTAAATCGTCAGAAAGCCACCCTTGGTATTAGATGCCTCTGTTACATTTAGCACTACAGCGGTAGCACTACTTGGAACTACATCAGCCGCCCCGACATCTCCTGTGTAGCCTGCAACTTTGACGTTCAATGTACTACCGGCAGATAGGGTGTTTCCCACACATTGAGAATCCCAGGACGTGTTGTTTGGATATGCTGTTTGAATAAACGAAGGTGACCTGGTATCACATATCCTGGTTGGACTGGGCAACGGTACAAAACTACCTTGCTCAGCTACAGTTGAACTATTGGTTGTCGGAGAAACAGATACAGCAAAGTCACCAGTGTTCACAAAAGCAGACGGTCTAATCATATTTGGCAGCGGTACTACCAATAACCCGAAAACCATAATAAAAAAGACAGTTCTAATAGTTAAACAGCAAATGGCCTTCAACAATAAGTTTGCCTTATCCCTTTGCATGGATTTACACCTTCTTTTTTTATTTTACGCTAAAAACTATAATCATGTATTGTGACATGTAAATTGTTAATCTGCATGTCATAGTACTACATGTTAAAAAATAATACAAAAAAATATTAAAAATTTACAATAATCCAGTTCAAGGTAGATATATATACGTATACATGTCCCGCCATCCCCTCGAATTTAGCCATCACTCTTCACTAAATTGACTTATTCTTACTTAGATTAAGAAACATTATCCACGACATCAAGTCTCATTAAACTTAAACTTTATTAACTGAAACTTTATTAACTGAAACTTTAGTAACTGGCGAAAACATATCCTTACACCTTATTACTTGGTGACGGATTGGCAACCGTTGGCTATTATCTTACTATAGAGCATAAACGCTGGTTTAGGAGTAAGATTATAGCGCAAAAGTCCAAATCGCCAAGGTAGGTGCAGGCTGGGATTGTTAAGATAGGCGGTTGGTTTGCTGGCATCTGTCAGATCAAACCATTCAAAAGCGCTGACATTGTCTGCCTGAGCACTCTTACATGCTCCCTGCACAAAAGCTTTCAGCAAAATAGCTTGTTCTGCATCGGTATGATTTAGGTGAGTGCTTGTAGCAAATCCAATTTCACTTATCTGCAGCTGCACCGTTGGAGCAATATCTGCAATAGGAAACACTCGGAGGCGCATTGAATTGAGCGCATATTCAACTGTTTGACTGGCAACAGCTGGCAACTGTGACGAAGAGGCCGAGGGGAGACTCGGGTAATATGTTCCGGGATATATATCAACTCCAACCCATGAAAGATCACGAGCAAAACGAGTGCCACCTATGGAATCTAGGTGGGTAAACCAGGTTTCGTTGATCTGCGGCAACATGTAACTGATATTAAAACCCAATTTGACTTTGGATTTAACAGATTTAGCAGCCAAAGCACCGGCTTCAACTCCATCCACAACTGCATTCAAAACGTTTGGATAGGCACCGTCAGAGGTTGCTGGTGCTAAGGGAACATTAGGTTCATTGGTAACTTGTATGAATGACAACGCCGGTTGCTGAGCAAAATAGCGCACTACCGCCGCTACAAAAGCGGCATATCCGGTTGCATCCCCGCTGTATGAGTTATAACGTAAAACCAGTTCAACTTGGAAGCCCGCTTTGGCATAGGCGACAATTTCATTGGCAATTTCCTTGAGCCACGGCGGATTCGTTCCGTATGCCTTATGCCAGGATGTATAGATATGAAGAAGAAACGGATGTCCATTGGCAAGTAGGTGCAGCTCATTCATGACCGAAGATTGAGGTTGCCCGGTCGGAGCAATTCCAAACAGCAGGTTTTGAGTAAAACGGCCCGATTGGGGTGGCTTTAAAGATTTTTGAAGTCCTCGCGGCGTACTTTTAGATATGCCGTTTGAGCTTTGTGAAACACAACCCCCAAGTAGAAACCCCCCAAGTAGGATAACTGTAGACAGTGCGATAATACTTATTATGCTCCCGCGGTGCTTATACCGTCCGGTATCGTCCATATTACACATAGCTTTTTTTGCATCACTGCGACTCATTTTCGTTCGCACTAAATTCTGTAAATCAAACATAACTGGTATTGCCATGTAGTATACTAAAGCTATATGGATACTTTAGAAATTATTCGGCAAATTGAAGCTGATCCCGCCTTGCGCGCTCAACTACGCGCGGTCCTACTTGGAGATGATCTTATTAATTTACCTGGATTGGTCGCAGAAAACTCACGTCTCATTAAAGAACTGATAGCATCGCAACATGTAATAGTAGATCGACTGGATCATACAGAAAAAGGTGTAGGAATACTGAAAGAAGACGTAACTGTAATCAAGGAAGACGTAACTGTAATCAAGGAAGACGTAACTGTAATCAAGGAAGACGTAACTGTACTGAAAGAAGACGTAACTGTACTGAAAGAAGACGTAACTGTACTGAAAGAAGACGTAACTGTACTGAAAGAAGACGTAACTGTACTGAAAGAAGACGTAACTGTAATCAAGGAAGACATCAAGGTAATGAAGAACGATATAGGTGATCTAAAGGGCAACCAAATGGAAACTCGCTGGAGAGGTTGGAAAGGTCGATTTAGAAGGATAGATATCGTCCAATCGATATTTGCACCTATCAGTAACGATGATATGGATGATCTTATTGTCAAAGCAGAAGACTCCGGACTTATTACAAAAAAGGAAGGTGAATATATTGAAATGGTTGATATTGTTTTCCCCGTAATATTTAAAGATAAATCAGAAGGTTATTTAGCTGTTGAAGTATCGGTGAATATAGAGAAAAATGACTTTACTCGTGCTATCAAACGTGCCAAGATTCTTTCAAAAATGACTCAAAAAAAATGTATACCCGTAGCGGTTGGTACTAACATAATGTCTCCACCGCCGGAAGAATTATATGTACTCACTGATCAAAAAATAGTCAACAATTAAAAATTACGTAAGTCTTGCTCCTTGTGCCCAGACGCTTGCGGGCATTCGTCTTCCCCCTTCCATCTGTACTTCAAGCAATTCGAGCCAACCTTCTCCTGTGTATGTGAAAACTCTCTTTGAACTGTAAACCATTGCACCGGCTTCCCGCTCACTCCACGAAACCTCTTCACCGGCTATACTTATGGCGGTTGTACCCATGTTATTTGACACATCAACTTTTCTTACTTTATGTATCTTTAATCGTTTCTGTCCAAAAGGTGTCCACGCATTGCCTATCCTGACAAGTCGCTGTATTTGGCAAGCGGATTGATTCCAGTCGATCTTAAGTTCGCTGGTTTGGATGGGAGCCGCATAGGTAAAATCACCAATCTGTGGAACCGGCTCCCCCAGCGATACTACACCATCTTTAAGCTTCTCGACCAGTAACTTACACCCCAACTGTACCAACCTTTCTTTTAACTCAGCAGCTGTTTCATCCTCTTTTATTTTAACAGTCTCTACCCCATAAACAGGACCCGTATCAAGTGATTCTTCAAGCAGCATCAAACTTACTCCGGTTATAGTATCACCCGCCAGTATGGCTCTTTCAACAGGTGCAGCACCCCGCCACCGTGGCAAAATTGAAAAGTGAAGGTTCACTATCACAAACTTCTCCAGCAACCATTTTGGCATCAACTTCCCATATGCGACTACTACACCAAGATCAGCATTCGCTTCCCTTATATCATCCAAGCTATGCGTAACGACAATACCCAAATCAAGTGCGGCCTGTTTTACATCTGACGCACTGGTTGTATTTGACCTTCCCCTCTTCTTATCCGACTTGGTAACAACTATCACCACCTGATGTCCGGCCTCAACCAAAGCACGAAGTGGCGCTACGGCAACCCACGGAGTTCCAAAATAGACGATACGGGACAATCTTATTTATCTTGGCTGGTTGACACTGGTGATCATATTTTGCTCCTCTATTTGTGTATCAAGGTCATGCATGGCAAAAAACGTCTTGCGTATCTCACTCATGGCTTCTTTGCGTAAATCTGGATCTAAGCGCTTAATCAAAAGTATGCCGTTCAGATGATCCAACTCATGTTGAAATACCCGCCCAAGTAGTTCATCGGCCTCAATAGAGATTTCATTACCGTCTATGTCAAGTCCTTTCAAAAAAACTTTCTTTGGTCTTGCTATGGGCCAGGTCCAACCTGGAACAGACAAGCAACCCTCTTCATATGTCCATGTACCATCCGACTCTATAATCGTGGGATTAATAATTTGTTGCGGTCCTCCCCCTATGTCATATACAAACATTCTCTTTTTAACGCCTATTTGAGATGCAGCCAACCCGACTCCTGACGCCTCTTGCATAATACTAATCATGTCCTTTGCCAGAAGAACCAGACTATCATCAATAGATTCCACCTCAGGGATGCTTTCATTCAGTATGGGGTCGCCAAAAATACGAATTTCATACTTAGCCACAACTACCAGTTTAGTTTTACAGACAACATTACACAAGCAGCTAACGGTTTTTCTTGCTACTTTATCTCTATCCTTATTTTCTTGGCAGTTCGGACAACACCAGCCAGCAGATTACACAGTATTTCATAGTTATCGGCTTTTACCGACCATTGTCCCTTCCCATTGTCGACAATCTGCACACTTCCTGTATCACCAATCACACTTGCTATATGAAGTCCAGCTTGGTTTTTATACTCTTCTAATGCCAGTGCATACTCTTTGGCATCTTCCCCACTCAAAATGGCAACCGCTTTAAATGGCGGGAGTCCCAACCTTTGACGTCGCCGGGCTTCCATGTTTGTGAACAAGGTAAAATCTGCTTGGCTGGCGGCTTGAACTACCTCATGTTCAGGCAACCTTGTCTGGACTATAACCCTGCCGCCAACCACACCGCCAACATAGCCTACCAAGCGGGTAGCCTTTACTAACATCTCCAGCGCCATTTGTCTCCCCGAGTAACTGCCGATACACGTTTCCCCCGCTCCGCTCATTAAATCACGATCAAAATCAACAAATACAACATAGGCGGCTTGGTGGATTTGATGCAAAACTGTTTCAGTGCCAAAGATAATCGGTGCTTGTAAGAGATCGCTTTTGAGTAAATCAGCTCTGCTTTTCGAACCACTTATTACGCTTAGAGGTTTACGGGTCAAAAGACTGAGTTCCTTCGCCGCACGGTTCGCACCCAGTTTAAGTATTCGTACGCGTTGTGAGCCACAGTTTCCACACACTAACGGCTGGAGTGTACTGCAACGTTTGCATACCAACATGCTAGGTCGTAGCAGAGCACCATTTGCGCCCCCACTGGCTACCGCATTGGCATCCACTGCATCTTCTTTTTCCACCTTGCTCGTTGTCTTAGGTGCCTCGGCGCTAACAGGTGCCTCCTGGAGTGGATAGTTGCAGTCCTCGCAACGCATCAGTGTATTACATTTCGCACAAGCCATCAAGATCGCTCCGCCGATACGGTTTAGTATACACACGACTTGTTTACCCGGCTCTGACAAAGCACTATTAAAAATATCAACTATTAAATCGGGGAAAATACCTTGATAAGGATCTTGGTCTTTTAGATCAACAACGCGTATTTTCGGCCAGAAACGTCGCTCTGTACTCTTAGGTAATCTCACCGCCTCGTTTGGGAGTGCCCATGCAAGAAGTTCAACCGTTGGGCAAGGCGATACGCATATACACGGTACGCCATCTTGGTCTGCTCTCTTTCCCACCGTCTCCCATGCATTCCAAGTGGGTATATGTTGCTCAATATAAGAACTGTCGTGTGCATCCAAGACTATCCCAACACTTAGATCAGCAATCGGTGCCCAAGCTGCAGACCTTGTTCCAACAACCACACAACCGCCGGCATATGCTTTGTCATAGTCTTGAGGCATAACTGCAACCGGCCATCCATGCGAGCGAAGATGTTGAACAAGTTGATCAAGCATATACTTAGTCGGACAAAGTACCAAAGGAGTTGCAGACGTTACCATCTGTACTGTACTCAGTATGGATTCAACAAAAGCGAACTGATTGTAAAGCGGAGGCAGTACTACAACAGTTTTTTTCATGCCGAGTGCCTTCTTTGATACTTCGACAAGCTCGTTATCGACCGCTGCTAACGCCTTTAAAGCATCCCTCATCACAAACTCTCTTCCAACAGGTGCCAGCTTATACATCTTAGGTGGTGAAGCAAGGTTTAAAAATGGAACTACACCCCCGACTCGAAAACTTCCTCCCCAACGCCAACCAGCCCATCTGGCCAGTTCAACTACCTTTGAGGGAGGGCCAATACTGAGTATTTTTTCAACCGGTTTTATTTCAACCGGTTTTAGCTGATCGTTGGTATCGGCTGTAACGTTGAGTGCCGTTATCCATCCTTTTGTAAATCTTAGGCCTCGTTTGTTGGTGCCTCTTCCAAAAGGTACCCTTACTACAGTTCCCACCTGCGGTATAACAGGCACGGAGGTTACAGCTTTAGATGAAGGAAGCTCTGGCTCAAAATGTTGTTTGGTCTTTGGATAAGCCGGTGCAAAAGCAGATACTGTTAATGAATAGTCAAACTCTTTGTCAACCCCCTTGATATCAACTGTTACACGAACAATTCCAGAAACAACTTGAGGCACATTTAAAGGCCTAAAGCCCGCTTGAACTCATCTAACTTAGACGTCTTTTCCCAGGTAAATCCCTTATCGTGGCGTCCAAAATGTCCATAAGCAGAGGTTTTTTTATAAATAGGTTTTAACAAATCCAACTCTTTGATAATAGCGGCCGGTCTCAGATCAAACAGCTCAGCAACCACCTCTGTTATTTTAGCCGGGTCTACATTGTGTGTCCCAAAAGTATCAACCATTATTGACACAGGTCTTGCCACTCCTATAGCGTATGCTATCTGAATCTCGCATCTTTTTGCCGCACCAGAAGCGACGACATGCTTAGCTATCCACCGTGCCGCATAACTTGCTGACCTGTCAACTTTTGTGGGGTCTTTACCTGAAAAAGCTCCTCCACCGTGCCTCGCAAAACCTCCATAGGTGTCCACAATAATCTTGCGCCCAGTAAGACCTGTGTCGGCATGAGGTCCGCCCAACTCAAAACGTCCAGTTGGATTTGTGATTACCTCCAAGGAGGTGGTGTCTAAGTCGGTAGGCAGCAGTGGCCAGACAACATGTTCATTCAAGTCGGGCAACAGTAAAGTGTCGAGATCAATATCGGGCTGATGTTGGGTGGATATCAGTATGTGATTTATGGCAACAGGACGAAGATCTTCATATACCACGCTTACCTGAGTTTTACCGTCAGGACGAAGGTAGGGCATTATTCCCGCTTTTCGAACTTCAGAAAGACGTTGGGCCATCCTGTGGGCCAACCATATAGGTAGCGGCATCAGATCGGGAGTGTCATCACATGCGTAGCCGAACATCATCCCTTGGTCTCCGGCTCCTTGCGTATCCAACGGGTCAATATCGGAATCAACATTGGAGCGTACCTCCAGCGCGGTGGATACCCCTTGATCTATATCAGGCGATTGACCGTCTATGGCTACAATGACTCCGCACGAATGGCCATTGAAGCCGTATTCATCCCTGTCATAGCCGATTTCACAAACTGTGGAACGAACCAAGGTTGGAACATCCACATATCCAGTAGTGGTAATCTCACCCGCAACAACCACCAGTCCAGTGGTCAACAAGGTTTCGCATGCTACCCTGGAGTTGATATCCTGCTCCAAGAGTGCATCTAACATTGCGTCCGAAATGCGGTCGGCGATCTTGTCCGGGTGTCCCTCTGTAACGGATTCAGAAGTAAAGGTAAAGCGATTACTCATGATATTTTGATGTCCTTTCATACTTGATAACTGTGATCTTTTGCGGTTGTGTTCAATGCAGTCAATCAGTTTACCACAAATTTGTAAGGTGACCATTCGTGGTAAAAATGCTGTGCTAACTTGTTTTATCGAAATGGCTATTGACCAAGACGTAACCGAGATAAAAAATAAAACAACTGCCGCCAAAACAACCAACACCGGGAGGAACAGAACTAAAAAATACCTTCTTTCCAGACGTTTGCGCTTATTGCGTGCCGCTGCACTATTGATAATCTTTCTCATGATATCATTTGGAGCGGTTTCCTTTATTGGTGGGGTTCTGTCTCCGGGCAATGCGTCCATAACCGTTCGCTGGGTGGAGTGGATCCGTACCCATGGCGGAGGTCCGATTGTCGCTACTGCGGAACGGCTTTGGTATACATACAATCAACCGCCTGTAGGGGGCAAACCTGCTCCCGGATTGATTCCCGAGACCCCCCACACGACGAACCCAACCATCTCACAAAATGCAACCACCACCACATTACCCAATCCCTTGTTGTCCCCACCGCCTCCAATTACCCCAATTGTTACCCCGGCGCTATCCGGTGAAGGACAATGGAGACCGGTTGGTCCCACAGTTGGTGGAACGTCGGCAATCTACATCACCGATCTTCGTCCTGATCCCATCCACACCAGCTTAGTGGCGGCCGTAGCCTGGATGAACCCGGTACTTGTTCGATTCCGTCTGTTTGCCGGTTTACAAGAGCCGGGAGGCGGACCATGGCCTTATATGGCGCCAATTGCTCCCTCCCTTCGGGGGTCTTTGGCTGCCGCTTTCAACTCCGGTTTTCGCTTGAGTTCCGCAAACGGAGGTTACTACTCCAACGGGAAAACAGCCCGTCCTTTAGTCAATGGTGCCGCTTCTCTTGTTATCTTCAACAATGGAACCGCTACTGTCGGAACCTGGGGTCAAGACGTCTCCATGACACCAAATGTAGCATCAGTCAGACAAAACCTCGTATTGATAGTTAATGGAGGACAACCTGTCAAGGGTCTACGAAGTTCTCCAAACATCGACTGGGGTGCTACAGTAGGTGGCAACCTGCTTGTCTGGCGTTCGGGTGTTGGTGTAACAGCTTCAGGAGATTTGGTATATGCTGCCGGGCCTGGACTGAGTGCCTATACTCTTGCTAATGTATTAGCTCATGCAGGTGCCGTCAGAGCTATGGAACTGGACATCAATAGCGACTGGGTCAACTATTTCTACTTCAACCATTCGCTTCAACAACCTGCCTCACCAATCAACGGATCCCGCCTTCTTCCCAACATGATACGTCCTCCTATTCGCTATTTTGAAACTACAGCAAGAGACTTTATCGGAGTGTTTATACGCTTAAATCCCCTATCAGTAAATCCCCTATCAGGCCTGCCGACTCCATGACCAACTCTCTAAAGTCCGTCTTGAAAGATACTATTCGTATAGCACGCTTGCGCCAGTGGATGAAAAATCTGCTGGTATTTGCCGCTCCTGCAGCAGCGGGCATGCTTCTCCATGAACATGTACTGGTTCAAGCGCTGATTGGGTTTTCCATTTTTTGTATAACCTCAAGCGGTGTTTACTTCATCAACGACAGCATAGATGCCGAAGCTGACCGCTGGCATCCACTAAAGCGTAACCGACCTATAGCTGCCGGCCGAGTAAGCGTCCCTATGGCTATTGCTGTCGGCACGATACTGCTCACCGTTGGAATATCTCTTGGGTTTCTTGTGTCGGGATGGCATCTAGGACTTGTAGTGGTTTTGTATGTTGCTATAACTATTGCTTACAGCCTATGGTTGAAGAATGAACCGGTTATAGACCTCTTTGCAGTGGCATCGGGGTTTGTGTTGCGGGGGATAGCGGGTGGTGTGGCTACAGGGATACCGCTATCGGAATGGTTTTTGCTGGTTATTTCTTTCGGAGCGCTGCTTATCGTTACCGGTAAACGCTGTTCAGAACATCAGGACCTGGGCGATGACAGGGGCTATCATCGCCCTATTTTAAACAAGTATTCACTGCAGTTCCTAGACTACATAAAAACTTTATCTTCCGCTGTTACCGTAACCGCCTACTGTCTCTGGGCCTTTGAGAAGGCATCTTATCAGCCACATTCCGCTATCTGGTTCCAACTTTCAATAATACCGTTTGTCATAGCTATCCTTATCTATGCCTCAATCATAGATGCCGGTAAAGGCGGATCACCGGAAGATATAGTGCTGGGTGATCATGGGCTTCAGCTTATGGGCTTATCTTGGATTATCCTTTTTCTTCTGGGTGTTTATGCGGTTTAAACCGGTTGTCCATCTCGCCTGGAAAATTCTCCTCATCTTGGTTTCCTTGCAAAACATCTGTGCCACCAAAACATCTCTCCCCAGTGAAACTCCCATCTTTGATCCCGTCTTAAAACTTGAAAACAGGTGCCGATGAGTCGTGAACTGTTGACAGGTTGGGGACGCACAACGCCAAGTGCGGCAGAAGTATTACACCCGAAAACTGTTGCCGAGCTTACACAAATGATAAGTTTGGCAGGTAAAAGGGGCATAATAGCACGGGGGCTCGGGCGCAGCTACGGTGATGGTGCTCAATGTGGTGGTGGTTTAGTGGTTGACACTACAGATATCAAAGGGGTTATCCAAGAAGATTGGGAGGCAGGCAGTTTCAAAGTAGCCGCCGGAACAAGTTTGGACAACCTGATACGCTACTGTTTACCACACGGATGGTTCCTCCCCGTTACTCCCGGAACGCGTTTTATAACAGTAGGAGGAGCTGTAGCGTCGGACGTACACGGGAAAAATCATCACAAGGACGGCACCTTCAGTCGATACGTCAACTCATTCACGATAGTTACTCCCACTTCCACTTTGCTTGCCACTCCGGATATAAACAGCGATATTTTTTGGGCCACTGCGGGTGGTATGGGATTGACGGGTATTTTAACAGAAGTAACACTGTCCATGATCCGCATTGAGACAGCTCACATGCTTGTCGATATTGAGCGAACCCAAGACTTAGATGAGACAATGTCTAAGATGGAGGAGGGGGATGAATCATATCGTTACTCGGTAGCCTGGTTAGACTGTTTGGCAACCGGAAAGCACTTGGGACGCGGTATCCTTATGAGAGGCGATCACGCGAAATCGACTGATATGTCAATTGGCTTACGAAAATTTCATTCACGGCATCAAAGTGGTAAGCAAAATGCGGACACCTCCTTGCTGGAGTTCAATCCTACCGTGCGCTTGCAGATACCCTCCAATATTCCGTCCGGACTGTTAAATCGCGCCACGGTAAAGATTTTCAACGAAATATGGTTTCAAAAAGCCCCGCGTAAACTGTTACGTAAACTGTTGCCGCTTGTCTCATTTTTCTATCCCTTAGATTCGCTAGGAAATTGGAATCGCCTTTATGGACCTGCTGGATTTATTCAATATCAGTTTGTGGTTCCCTTTGGAGCGGCCGGCGAACTCAAAAAGGCGATAGAGTTAATTGCAACATCCAAGTATGCCGCTTTTTTGGCCGTACTAAAGAGATTTGGCCCTTCTGGAAATGGTTTGCTTTCTTTCCCGATGTCCGGGTGGACGCTGGCGCTTGATATCCCCCTTGGGGCACCCGGTTTAGCCGAATTGCTGAATAAGTTGGATGAATTGATTGCTGGATGCGAAGGGCGTGTTTATTTAACGAAAGATTCGCGCTTAACCCCTGAACTGTTGCCTGTTATGTATCCGCGTCTTTCGGAGTTCAAAGAGATAGTAAAAAAAACAGATCCTCAAGGAGTTTTCACCTCTGATCTTTCCAGACGACTTGACCTTGTTTCACATTAACTTGGATTCACATTGACTTGCTCCAAGCAGCTGTAGCTGAAAGACTTGAGGATATGAAGGATTCATTCGGATACCCGCAATCTGTTTTGGTATTGGGGGGAAGCTCGGATATAGCTGGTGCCACCTTAATTGAACTCGTCAAACAGAGATGCCGCACTGTTGTCTTAGCAGGCAGAAACCGCGATGCAATGGGCAGTTTAGCAACAGAGCTACACTCCTTCGGTGCAACGGTTGTAGATCTGGTCGACTTTGATGCGGTGGATGTAAAAACTCATGAACAGATAATAAGTAACATATTTACAAAATATAAAAATATAGATCTGGTTTTAATAGCATTTGGTATACTCGGCAATCAAAATGAAGGGGAAGAGGATCCGTTAAAAGCCGTATGCGTCGCAGAGACTAACTTTACAGGTGCCGTATCAACATGTCTGTGGACAGTCAAGTATTTCAAGCATCAAGGCTATGGAACCTTGGTAGTGCTATCTTCCCTGGCGGCAGAGCGCGTTAGAAAAAATAACTTTATTTATGGGGCGACTAAAGCCGGACTTGACGGTTTTGCGCAAGGCCTAGGAGATTCACTGGTTGGATCAGGTATAAAAGTAATGATCGTAAGGCCGGGTTTCGTACTAACAAAGATGACCAAAGGTACAAAAAGTGCACCGATGCCCGTTACACCCGATGTCGTCGCCCGCTCAATAGTGAAAGGGCTCGAATTAGGGAAAGAAATAGTCTGGATTCCCCCGTTTATGAGGATAGTGATGTCTTTGGTACGCCACCTCCCCAGACCTATTTTTCGGCAAATAAAGATTTAGGAGCTATAGAGTCGAAAACCGCCTTTGCTATCTGGCGTTTGTCACACAATGGTACATGAAAAGAGCTCCCATCCGATTTTAAGATTGTAACTTCATTGGTATCGTAGTCAAAGCCGGCACCGGGAGTTGTCAGATCATTTACCACCATAATATCCACTCCTTTTTTTTGTATCTTTTTAATAGCTTGATTCAGCGCATCTGAGGTTTGGAGAGCAAAGCCGACAATTACCTTCGGTTTGTGATTGGCGATGTTGACAACCTCGGCCACCTTGTCGGCTTGGGCAGATTTAGCAGCCTCCCTGCGATCAACAAGGGTTTTCAAGATATCGACGGTAGGTTGTAGCTCTAAGATAAGTGGTGTATTGCTCTCAGAGAATTCACTGCGAGAGATCTTATCTTGAGAAGGATTTTTTGGGGAAAAATCAGCCACCGCAGCAGCCATGATCACAATGTCTGACTCGTCGGCATGTGAAAAAACCTCCTCTTGCATCTCCTTGGCAGTCTCGACATGTATCGCTTTTATACCAAAACTTACAGGGAGGTTCGAAGTGGTCACAAGGCAAACTTTTCCCCCCCTGGATAACGCTTCTTCGGCCAGCGCATGGCCTTGCTTGCCCGAAGACCTGTTTGATATGAACCGCACCGGATCAATCGGTTCACGAGTTCCTCCTGCGGTGACAAGTACGGACACGCCCTCTAAATCTCTCATAGTCTCACCGGACTTGGGGTTTGACTTGTGGTTTACGGCACCGGCTTCAATAACAGTGTTCAATACTTCCAGAATACGCTCAGGTCCAGCCAAGCGACCTATGCCAACATCACCACCAGCCAAACGGCCAAACTCCGGCTCGACTACATATACCCCCCTTGAGATCAGCATCTTGATGTTCTCACGAACAGCCGGATGTTCCCACATCTGTGAATGCATGGCGGGACATATAACCACCTTGGCGGTGGACGCAAGCAAAACATTGGTAAGTAAATCATCCACAATCCCATTCGCCAAGCGCCCAATCAGGTTGGCAGTTGCCGGAGCAATTAAAATTAAATCAGCGTCGTTTGCCAAATGAGTATGAGGAATAGGGTCTATAGCATCAAATAAGGCTACTTGTGCAGGGGATATATGTGCGGACTCAGATGCCAGTGCAGAAAAGGTAGCAGCTCCCACAAAATGTAGTGCTTCTTCGGTAAGGACAGGAGATACATGTGCTCCAAGATCAACTAACAAACGACATAGCTCTACAGCCTTGTAAGCCGCTATGCTCCCGCAAACTCCAAGAACTATATGTTTTTCGAGCAGTTGACTATTTATCTTTGGTTTTTGTGTCAACTGTATTAACCGTACCCTCAAACTCCAGCTTACCTTGGGCAATCTCTTCAAAAGCCATAGATAATGCCGTATGAGATGCCGAGGTAACTTGAGGAGGGAGGACATCGCCCATTCCTTGTCCCAACTTACTGAAGTAGTCGTTAATCTGTCTTCCTCGCTGTGCCGCCAAAATAACCAGAGAAAACTTAGATCCCGTCTTTTCCAGTAAGGTTTCAATCGGTGGCTCAATCATACTGTTGCGTTCTTGCATCTTTACCTCGTCTGTTGTGCGCTATTTGTTTGTGTGGCCATTGTTTTCTATTGTATAGCCACCCTATGTGCATTAATTATAGTCATAATTTCCTCGCAAGCCCTATCAATATAGTCATTTACCACTACATGATCGGCTAACTTACTGCCTTCTTCTACTTCTTTCACTCCAAGATTCAACCGCTTCGTTATGCTCTCAGGCGAATCGCCCCTTGAAGCCAAACGCTGGGCTTGTACATCGCTATCTGGTGCCACTACCATAATCAACACCGCTTGGTGATACAACTTGGCAATCTGTTTTGCACCTTGAATATCTATCTCAAGTAAAATATCTCTGCCGTCTTGGCTTATATCAGCCTGCTGTCCGGTATGGGCTATATCCAGCCGGTGCATTCCCTGCATGTCCGTTGAGGATGCATCAGGGACTGGAGTGCCATAAAGATGACCTAAAAACTCAGCCCACTCCAGAAAACCACCTTGTGCAACCCGCGCATTGAAAGTGTCTTCATCAACAAATACGTAAGCATCGTCTGACTCATTTGGCCGCGGTAGTCTGGTTGTCCACGACTTGCTGAGCCACAAACGCGTATCCTGATCAGAGAGTCGCTTGGCAAGGGTTCCCTTCCCAACTCCTCCAGGACCAAATAGGACAAAGATCAAAACTACTTAAAGTTGAAAAATTTAACTGTCTAGCTCAGCCAGTAAGGCTGCCTTTTGTTTAACTCCCAAACCTTGTAGTCTTCGCGTTTCACTAATGTCAGCTTGCTCCATAAGCTTACGAGCTTTCACTTTGCCAAGACGCGGCAAGGATTGCAGGACGGAAAGTACCTTCATCTTACCTACGGTAGAGTCGGTATCTGCCATCTTGAGCAACTCATTCAAGGATAACGATCCCATCTTGAGTTTTTCTTTCAATTCAGCGCGTTTCTTACGAACTTCCGCTGCTTTGGCTAATGCAGCTCTACGCTGCTCATCTGTTAATTTTGGTGGATTAGGCATAAAAGAAGTATAGCACTTTTTAAACTTACAAGCCAATTTCTAAGAATAATTTATATTTAAATTTTTCTTTACCTTTAGACATACCAACCGGTTACATCCACAACCAGATTTGCAGAACCTTGATACAGTCCTATACTTATATCGCCTGAAGCAGAAAGTGCAACTGTAACAGAGTTTGCTACTACCTCACCTGCTACAAAGTTCAGGTTTGATACGGTTGGTTGAGATAAACCTTCAGGCCAAACAGTTATATATCCTGATGCAGTTGGATTTATAGCCGTTACGTTCACTACTACAGCTTTGGCATTAGAAGGAATAGGTCCTATACCAGCTAAGCTAAGGGTAAGTGGGGTAGAAGAGACAAGGGGAGATCCCGAACAAGGAGTCGCATAACCTACCATTGTTGCATCTCTTGTATCGCATGCTCTATATGGAGCTGTTCCTACAAAACTTACTCCAGTTGTTGAAGTAGAAAAGTACCCTGTTACATCAACGGTTACATCTGTGTTTCCGTAGAAGTTGTAGATAGATATTTCACCCGGAGATGAACCTGTAGATAAAGGCACTACAACAGCGTTTGGAACGGTTTGTCCTGCTCTAAAGTTTAGATTTGATGCGGTTGGTTGAGATAAACCTTCAGGCCAAACAGTCAGATAACCCGATGTAGTGGGATCTATTGCCGTTACGTTCAGTACTACAGCGCTAGCAGTTGTAGGAACAGGGGTTTCACCTGAAGGTAGATATGGACTGTTATACCCTGAAACTTTTATATTTAGGGTCTGTTTTGCTCCAACTGGTGATGAACCGTTTATATTGCACTGGTTTTGTAAGATTGAACTGGCTTTGGGTACTCTTGTGTCACATATTCTATAAGGGGTAATTGGGGAAAAGGTAGCTCCACCAGAGGGTGGTCCATAGTATCCTTCAACATCAACCACAACATCTGATGAGGCATAAGAGTATATAGAGATACAGCCCGTACACGAAGTTGTTGTACCAAGTGCAACCTCACTCAGATTGGGAACGGTTTCTCCAGATGTGTAGTTGAGCAAAGAAGCGGTAGGTTTAACTTCTCCCGCAGGCCAAACAGTCAGATAACCCGATGCAGTTGGATCTATTGCCGTTATGTTCAGTACTACAGCGCTAGCAGTTGTTGGAACAGGGGTTTCACCTGGAGCCAGATATGGACTTTTATACCCTGAAACTTCTATATTTAGGGTCTGGTTTGCTCCAACTGGAGATGCACCGTTTATATTGCACTGGTTTTGTAAGATTGAACTGCCTTTAGGCGTTCGGCTGTCACATATTCTATAAGGAACAAGGGGATAGTAGTTCGTGCCTGTTTGAGGTGTTGAAGGAAGATAGGTATACGCCATCCAGTCAGAGGTCCCAGACGATACAGTAACGCTTACTTGTACGGTATCGGGCAAGGTTGCACCACTTGGAGCGGGTGGAGATAGGGCGCTACAAGAGGTCGTAGAAGAACAGGAAACAGAAGTTGCGGCAGTTGATCCAAACAAAACAGTTGTTCCACCTTGGGCTGTGGAAAACCCGCTGCCGGTTAGAGTTACGGTTGTACCGCCTGAGGCAGGTCCTGAAGTCGGGGAGATAGAGGAAAGGGTCGGAGCTGTTGGTACTGTTGAGAGAATAACTATATAACGATTGGTACTTCCCAGCGCCTCACAAAAACTCTGAGATGTACACGATACGCCAGAGATCCCTTCAACGCCTGAGGGAAGAGACTGAGACGACCAGGTAGAGCCGTTGTAGGAGAGGGCAATACCACCTGAGCTTACCACCCCCAGCGCCTCACAAAAACTCTGAGATGTACACGATACGTCAGAAAGCCCTTCAACGCCTGAGGGGAGAGATTGGGTTGACCAAGTACTTCCCTGGTAGGTGAGGGCGACGCCAGCCGTGCTGTTATTAGCCGTGCTGTTATTCCCTACCGCCTCACAAAAGCTTTGAGATACACACGATACGCCGTTGAGCTGCCCAACACCTGTGGGGAGAGACTGAGACGACCAAGTAGCGCCGTTGTAGGATATAGCGATGCCGGTGTAAGTGCGAGTCGAGCTGTCGTAGTTACCCCCCACCGCCTCACAAAAGCTTTGAGATGTACACGATACGCCGTTGAGCTCTCCAACACCTGAGGGGAGGGATTGTAAGGACCAAGTACTTCCCTGGTAGGAGAGGGCAACGCCCAATCCCACCGCCTCACAAAAGCTTTGAGATGTACACGATACGCTGTTGAGCCCTCCTGCAACTCCCGAGGGAAGGGACTGAGACGACCAGGTACTGCCGTTGTAGGAAATGATGGCAGTTGCCCCGAGACCCGAGCTGCCCGACCCCACCGCCTCACAAAAGCTTGCAGATGTACACGATACGCCGTAGAGGTCAGAAACGCCCGAGGGAAGGGACTGAGACGACCAGGTGCTGCCGTTGTAGGAGAGGAGGGCAGGACCAGTGTAATTTCCGCTGCCGTTGTAACTATTCCCCACTGCCTCACAAAAGCTTTGAGATGTACACGATACGTCGTTGAGGTAAGGAACGCCCGAGGGAAGGGACTGAGACGACCAGGTGCTGCCGTTGTAGGAAAAGAAATAATCGGTAACTTGGTAGCCATAACCTCCGCCTTGCAAATCGACCATACCCCATACTGCCTCACAAAAGCTCGCAGATGCACACGAGACGAAAGAAACTAATGAGGCGGGACCGGACTGAGACGACCAGCTCGTGCCGTTGTAGGTGAGGGCAATACCACCCTGATTATCCACCGCCATACAAAAGCTTGCAGATACACACGATACGGAAATGGGCGTGCTGAAGAAGGACGAAGAAGGAGAGGGAAGGGACTGAGATGACCAGGAGGTGCCGTTGTAGGAGAGGGCGACGCCACCACCCGAGCTACCGCCCCCCACCGCCTCACAAAAGCTTGTAGATACACACGATACGCCGTAGAGATCTCCAACACTTGGAGGAAGGGACTGAGACGACCAAGTACTGCCGTTGTAAGAAAGGACACCGGCAGTTGAGGTGCCGTAGTTACCCCCCACCGCCTCACAAAAGCTTTGAGATGTACACGATACGCCGTTGAGGTAAGGAACGCCCGAGGGAAGAGACTGAGACGACCAGGTAGCGCCGTTGTAAGAAAGGGCGCCGCCGGTGTAAGTGCCGGTCGAGCTGTCGTAGTTACCCCCCACCGCCTCACAAAAGCTTTGAGATGTACACGATACGCCGTTGAGGTAATGAACGCCCGAGGGAAGGGACTCAGACGACCAAGTAGCGCCGTTGTAAGAAAGGACACCGGCAGTTGAGGTGCCGGTCGAGCTGTCGTAGTTATCCCCCACTGCCTCACAAAAGCTTTGAGATGTACACGATACGCCGGTGAGGGTGAGAAGGCCCGAGGGAAGTGACCCGGTATCATTGGACCATGTTGAACCACCATCAGTTGTTTCATAAACTGATGGTCCACCTACGCTGTTGCCACCTACAGCAATACAGGTAGATGAGCTCGGACATGACACAGAATTAAATTGGTCGGCAGGTGCAAGATATTTTTGTTGTATTTGCCACTGATTTCCGCCGGTGGTGCTTGCAGAAGAAAGAGCCGGGTAGGCTACATCCATTGCTAAACTTGCGACAAGTAAACCTCCTATGGTCCAAACCGCAAACAAGATGTGTACAAACGATTTTGCAATCTTTGTGAACTTATTGATATTTAGAATCATTCAAACCCTCCTATTCGTAAAGATACAGTTAATTTTGGTGGATTAGGCATAAGAAAAGTATAGAACTTTTTGAACTTAGGAGGAAATTTCTAAGAATAATTTATATTTAAATTTTTCTTTACCTTTAGACATACCAACCGGTTACATCCACAACCAGATTTGCAGAACCTTGATACAGTCCTATACTTATATCGCCTGAAGCAGAAAGTGCAACTGTAACAGAGTTTGCTACTACCTCACCTGCTACAAAGTTCAGGTTTGATACGGTTGGTTGAGATAAACCTTCAGGCCAAACAGTTATATATCCTGATGCAGTTGGATTTATAGCCGTTACGTTCACTACTACAGCTTTGGCATTAGAAGGAATAGGTCCTATACCAGCTAAGCTAAGGGTAAGTGGGGTAGAAGAGACAAGGGGAGATCCCGAACAAGGAGTCGCATAACCTACCATTGTTGCATCTCTTGTATCGCATGCTCTATATGGAGCTGTTCCTACAAAACTTACTCCAGTTGTTGAAGTAGAAAAGTACCCTGTTACATCAACGGTTACATCTGTGTTTCCGTAGAAGTTGTAGATAGATATTTCACCCGGAGATGAACCTGTAGATAAAGGCACTACAACAGCGTTTGGAACGGTTTGTCCTGCTCTAAAGTTTAGATTTGATGCGGTTGGTTGAGATAAACCTTCAGGCCAAACAGTCAGATAACCCGATGTAGTGGGATCTATTGCCGTTACGTTCAGTACTACAGCGCTAGCAGTTGTAGGAACAGGGGTTTCACCTGAAGGTAGATATGGACTGTTATACCCTGAAACTTTTATATTTAGGGTCTGTTTTGCTCCAACTGGTGATGAACCGTTTATATTGCACTGGTTTTGTAAGATTGAACTGGCTTTGGGTACTCTTGTGTCACATATTCTATAAGGGGTAATTGGGGAAAAGGTAGCTCCACCAGAGGGTGGTCCATAGTATCCTTCAACATCAACCACAACATCTGATGAGGCATAAGAGTATATAGAGATACAGCCCGTACACGAAGTTGTTGTACCAAGTGCAACCTCACTCAGATTGGGAACGGTTTCTCCAGATGTGTAGTTGAGCAAAGAAGCGGTAGGTTTAACTTCTCCCGCAGGCCAAACAGTCAGATAACCCGATGCAGTTGGATCTATTGCCGTTATGTTCAGTACTACAGCGCTAGCAGTTGTTGGAACAGGGGTTTCACCTGGAGCCAGATATGGACTTTTATACCCTGAAACTTCTATATTTAGGGTCTGGTTTGCTCCAACTGGAGATGCACCGTTTATATTGCACTGGTTTTGTAAGATTGAACTGCCTTTAGGCGTTCGGCTGTCACATATTCTATAAGGAACAAGGGGATAGTAGTTCGTGCCTGTTTGAGGTGTTGAAGGAAGATAGGTATATGCCATCCAGTCAGAGGTCCCAGACGATACAGTAACGCTTACTTGTACGGTATCGGGCAAGGTTGCACCACTTGGAGCGGGTGGAGATAGGGCGCTACAAGAGGTCGTAGAAGAACAGGAAACAGATGTTGCGGCAGTTGATCCAAACAAAACAGTTGTTCCACCTTGGGCAGTTGAAAAACCGGTACCGGTTAGAGTTACGGTTGTACCACCTGCGGCAGGTCCTGAAGTCGGAGAGATAGAGGAAAGGGTCGGAGCTGATGTTGGGGCTGATGTTGGGGCTGTTGAGAGAATAACTATATAACGATTGGTACTTCCTACCGCCTCACAAAAGGTAGAAGACACACACGATACGTCGGAAAGAGAAGAGATTCCCGAGGGAAGAGGCTCAGACGACCAAGTAGCGCCATTGTAGGAAAGAGCATTAGCTGTCATTGAGACACCGGAGGAGATATTATTTCCTACCGCTTCACAAAAGTCACTCGAGGATCCGGATCCAGATACGCATGACACGGAATTGAGTGGAGAAACCCCCGATGGCAAGGTTTGGATTGACCATGTACTGCCGTTGTAGACGGTGGCAGCACCGGTTGTAGTTCCAGTTGAACTGTTATAGTGATTCCCAACCGCTTCACAGAAGGTCTGAGACACACAGGATATTCCCGAAAGAGAAGAGATCCCCGATGGCAAGGTTTGGATTGACCATGTACTGCCGTTGTAGGTGACGCCAATCGTAGTGGAAGTGTTGGCATAGTTATTACCCACTGCCTCACAGAAGGTCTGAGACACACAGGAGATGGCGTTGAGATAAGAAACCCCCGTTGGAAGTGTCTGGGTTGACCATGTGCTGCCGTTGTAAGCAGCAGCTACAGGGGTAGGCGAGGTACCCGAGTTGGCACCCACCGCTTCACAGAAGGTCTGAGACACACATGATACACTGTTTAGCACGGGAACTCCCGATGGCAGAGTCTGGGTTGACCATGTGCTGCCGTTGTAGACGGTGGCGATAGGGGTAACGGTTTGGCCGGGCAGACTGTAGGCAGCCCCTAACGCTACACAAAATGCTGTAGATATGCATGACACAGAGATAATAAGAGAAACCCCCGTTGGCAAAGTCTGGGTTGACCATGTGCTGCCGTTGTAGACGGTTAATGAGGCAGATCCTCCCGCCTCACAGAAGGTCTGAGTTGCACATGCTATTCCGTATAAAGAGAGCAGCCCTTGTGGTAGAGTCTGTGCTGACCAGGTAGTTCCGTCGTATCCAATAGCGACACCGGTCCCCGTTGCCTCACAGAAGGTCTGAGATACACATGAGAGCCCAAAAAGAGCGGATAGCCCCGATGGAACGGTTTGAGACGACCAAGTACTGCCGTTATATCCAACAGCAACATCTGTCAATTGACCGGTTGAACCATTGTAGTTGTACCCCACCGCCTCACAAAACTCACCCGACGATCCGGACCCGGATGTACATGACACACTGTCAAGGGAAGAAACCCCCGTCGGAAGTGTTTGGGTTGACCATGTGCTGCCGTTATAAACAACGGTAGTCGGAGTGTTATTAGTGAAATCATCCCCAACCGCCTCACAAAAGGTAGAAGACACACACGATACGCCGGAAAGAGAAGAGATTCCCGACGGAGAGGTCTGTGTTAGCCAGCCGGTGCCGTTGTAGGTGATAAGAGTAGTACTGCCCACCGCCTCACAGAAGGTCTGAGATACACATGAGATACCATTGAGAACGCTAACTCCGGCTGGGGCGGTCTGAGACGACCAAGTACTGCCGTTGTAGGTGATAAGAGTAGTACTGCCCACCGCCTCACAGAAGGTCTGAGATACACATGAGATCCCAAAAAGACCGGGAATCCCCGATGGAACGGTCTGAGACGACCATGTAGTGCCGTTATATCCAACAGCAATACCGGTTGAGTTGGCATAGTCGCTTCCCACCGCCTCACAAAAGGTTTGAGATACACACGATATGCCGGAAAGAACACCAATAAGCGAAGGGGAGATAGAAGCCGTACTGTTTGACCAGGAGGTTCCTCCATCAGTTGTTTCATAAACTGCCGGTCCACCTACGCTGTTGTCGCCGACAGCAAAACAGACAGATGAGCTCGGACATGACACGGAATTGAAATTGTTGACAGGTGCAAGATAGCTTTGTTGTATTTGCCACTGATTTCCACCGGTGGAGCCGGCAGAAGAAAGAGCCGTGTAAGCTACATTCATTGCTAAACTTGCGACAAGTAAACCTCCCACAATCCAAACCGCACACAAGATATGTACAAACGATCTTCCAATTTTTGTGAACTTATTGATATCTTGAATCATCCAAACCCTCCTATATGTAAACTTACAGCTTAGACTTGGATCCACACATACGGTCCGGGTACTTTACACTTTTAGGCATAGAACAAGTATATCAGTTTTCTAAATTTCCCAGTTTTCTAAATTTCCAGTATGGCTGAACCAATACGCTTAAAGAATCAGGTTCCGTTTTTCCGCCTCTAACCTACCCAGTTCATCATCTGAATTATCAACAAAACACATAGCATCCGCTATAGCTTTATGCCCCGCAACATCAGCAATTAACCGATGCATGGACTGTGCTATTTTGCGATATTCGCGATGTCCCTGGGGTTGGCTACGCAGTTCGATGACATGCATTGCTTCACGGGCGTTCATGTACATTGAATAGCGGATATTGTATGCCAACGCAACCGCATAACCGGCTTGCATAGGAAACTCTTGTCTCAAAGCTTCATAAAGCTCTCTGGACCTGTCACAACTAAGGTTGTAAGCAGATGCCAAACCGGCCTCGGCAACCAACTCGGGAACCGTATAACCAAGCGAAACGGACAAGGGTTGCCATTGGATACTAAGCATGCGATGGCGTTGCAAGTCTCTAAATGCACCGTAATCAGATACAATTTCAAAATTATAGTAAGTATATTCAAAAGCTCTATCCGGTCTATGTCTCCGATTGGTCCTATTGCCTACGTAAGCACGCATGATACGGATTTTTTCTTGCTCTGTCATACGGCTGACCATAGTTTCAAGTCGCTCTGCAGATAAGTTGCTATGCGGATAAAGTATTGCAGCTATAACCTTTTGTTCGCCTTTGGGGTCAAAGTCACACAGTCGAACAGTGGGATAGTGGTCAGGTTGGCCGGTTAGAAGATGATCTTCAGCGGTAACGCTGTTGGCAAAAATGCCGTCATCGACAACTCCTGTCATGTTATCCGGTCCGATCCCCAACTCAGTTGATATCGCCTCCGCGGTTTTGCGCGATTGCCTGAAGTAATCGCACCATACACCCCCGCGTTCAGGCTGGTCTACGCGCTGCATAAACGACGGTATAACCTTTTTCAGCTCCTTTAGTATCATATCTGCAGCAAATTGAGCCTCTGGGAGCGGGTTGGCTTTAAGCCTCATGACAAGCAGTTCATATGACTGTCCGGAACCAAATAAGCCAACGTTGGAGAGCGATCCTGCAGGAAGAACTCCTCTAAGGACATCCAACGCCTTTGCCCTGATAGCTCTCTTCCAAGCCAACTCTGATTCCTCTTTATTCAATGGTTTTTTTTGATGCAGATAGCGTTTTATAAGATATTTCTCCAGGCTTGACAAAAGTTCGACATAGGTATCAAACATAAAGTCCATTTCACTTATATAACGGGTGCCAAGTGAGGACTTCAAGATGGCCGGATCGCGAAAATACCTGTAGCGACCACCGTCTAAGCGTGAGCCATAGTTTATATAACGAGTTGACTGTTCCAAGTAAGCCATCAAGCGGCTTCGTTCCAAAATCTTTGTCAAGAGGTTGGAAGACTGTTCGCAGGCTAAATGTACACCCCCAAGCTGAGCTATAGAGTCATCACCATACTCCACAAAAACTCTTTTATAAAGCTCTCTTGCTCTTTCGTTTCCATAAGTCACATCACGATCAGTAGTGTCTCGGTCCAAATCGGACGCAAACTCATCCAAAAACAACCTCTTGAGGCTTTTGGGAGACCTCGAATAACGTGCAAACAAGGCACCTTTTGTGGCTTCATCCAAGTTGACAAGACAAAATACGGGTTGTTCCAGATTGGTAAAGTAGTGCTTTAATATCTCTATTTCACTATCGGTAAAAGTTTCAGTGGTGTATAACATTTTTGATCGTATCATATATATCCCAAGACTTAAAAACTACTGCTGTCTAAATCAAAAACTGTGGATACTTGGCTATTTTTTTATCATGAACGGTTGCGGCTCCTTTAGTCAATCAAAAGACCAGCGTAAGCCTGTCATGGGTTTACGATTTTACGACTTTTACGTAAAAGAAATACCCTGCCGATGACAATAGACGCTTCATAAAAAATGTACATGGGTATAGCCAGAGCTAACATAGAAAACGGATCGGAGCTCGGAGTAATTACGGCAGCAAATATCGTTATCCCAACGATTGCCCGCCTGCGCCACGAAGAAAGTTTAGCGGGAGTTACGACACCTGCTACTTCAAGCGCCACCAACAGAACCGGAAACTCAAAGGTAAGCCCGAAAGCCACCATCAACAGTAGTATCAGATTGATATAACTGTTCGGGTTGTATATCTGTTGCAACGATGACCCGCCTATGCTCCCAAGCCACCGAAGAGCATGGGCATAGGATATATAAGCTACAACAGCACCCATTCCAAACAGTACAACCGAAGAGACAACAAAGGGAGCGGCATAGTGCTTTTCGGTGTCGCGAAGTCCGGGAGTGACAAACCGCCATATCTCGAAGAACAGTACGGGAGAGGAGAGAAATACACCCCCATAAAAAGATACTCGCACTCTAAGGGATAAACCGTCCAGTGGGGCTGTTATATATAACTTACAAGGGGAGTGTGATTGACAGTATGGTATCAATAAAAAATGAAGTATGGCGGGATAAAGGAAAAAGGATATCACCGACGTACAACAAACAACTGCTATGGAGATAATCAAGCGCTTGCGCAACTCGGCAAGATGCTCAAGGAGAGTCATCGAATTTGGATCTGGTTGCTTTTTACTGAATAGTTTTAATTTCAGAGCCATACAGCCTTTAATTCATACTCGGATCGTCTAAAGCCACCTGCATCTCCACATCATATGGTAAGTTGGCGGCATAATCCGTTCTGGGTGGTATATAGGTTCTAGGCGTAGTATCAACCGCCCCAACATCATCGGATTTATCGGCATGATCACCAACAACAGGAACCTCGGAGGAACCAATCTCACCGGTCATGGCACCAGAGGCTGACCCGTTAATATAAGATCTCCCGTTGCTATCAGATTTATCGGCATGTTGCGCCAGAGTATCGAGCCATTCCAGAGGAGAGTTACCGGGCCAGGTAATATCAGGCAAAACAGTTTTTACTTCACTTTCAAGACGCTGGCGAAACCGTTTGAAATCACCCCAAAAACCACCTAACTGTTTAGCTATGTGCGGAAGTCGCTCAGGCCCTAGCACTATAAGGGCGACTACCAAAATGATAATTACTTTAGTAGGATCAAGGTTAAACATCTTTATTTTAACTTTACCGTGTTATAGTCTATATGTCTATGCTGATATGATCTGTTGTTTACATATATCGGTTTAGGTCCATCTTTTTTTACGAGTTTGATTTTTTTATGAATATATAATTTTGATGAATGATATAAACGCTTCGACAGACAGTATAGACAGTATAGGTGGTGCATCTTCTTTGCAACCAAAGGATGCTTTAGCGCATACCGAGGCGGTGATCCCCCGTAAAAAGCACACCTGGAAGCACAGGTTGACCGAATGGGGAATCTTAATATTAATCGCTGTCGTTTTAGCGCTTGTACTGCGTATATGGGTCGTCCAGTCCTTTTATATACCCAGCGGATCTATGGAGCCTACCTTGCAGGGAGGTGATCGCATACTGGTAAACAAGCTAAGTTACGTGTTCGGTACCGTCCACACTGGCAACATAGTCGTCTTCAGACGTCCGGCAGCCGATGTCGGACCTGCCAACATCCACTATCTTGTGAAACGTGTAATAGGACTGCCGGGTCAAACCATATCGGAAAAGAACGGAGAGGTTTATATAAACGGCCGCTTACTTAAAGAACCATGGTTGCCAACCGGCACATTGACTTATCATCTCAAAACCCAAAAAATACCTCCCGGAGAGTACTTTGTCATGGGTGACAATAGAGGCGACTCCTTTGACAGCAGGTATTTTGGACCAATACCCGGTTCTTTGATAGTCGGGCAGGTAACTATGCTGGTATGGCGTCATGGACACTTATATCTGCGGATATTCTAAAGTCCTTCAATAAGTTTTTTCACTCTCTCATCGGAATGCTTAAACGGATCTTTCAACAGTAAAGTCTTTTGAGCCTGGTCATTAAGTTTTAAATGAACCCAATCAACTGTAAAGTCGCGATTTTTTTCTTTTGCCTTCTTGATGAACTGTCCTCTCAAGAAAGCTCGTGTAGTGGTAGGAGGTTCGTCTATCGCCTTTTTTATCGCAGTATCTTTGCACAAACGCTCAATCTGCCCACCTTTGGCCAACAGGTAAAACAAACCTCTCGTGGTATTGATGTCATGATATTGAAGATCCATCAGTGCAATCTTCGGATGTCCAAGTGGCAATCGGTAACGCTGACAGTAAGCCTCTAAAAGCCTATACTTGGCAACCCAATCACACTCTTTGTATAAAGACATGGGATCTTTTTCTATCCCGCTCATGCAATGTGTCCACATTTGTAAAGTTTTATCTTCAAAATGTGGCAGTCCATTCCTGTCTTTGTAACGCATTGCTTTTTGCAAATACTCTGCTTGAATCTCAAATGCACTCAACTCTCTTCCGTTGGCAAGCTTTACTTTTCTGGTACAAGTAGGGTCATGGCTTATTTCGCGAATAGCCCTAATCGGATTATCAAGTGTCATATCACGAAAGACAGTGCTTTCGTTTTCCAGCATCTCAAGCATTATGGAGGTGGCGCCAACCTTCAGGTAGGTGGCATACTCGCTCATATTGGAGTCACCAACTATCACATGCAACCTTCGAAAGCGTTCGGCATCCGCATGTGGTTCATCACGTGTATTTATGATAGGACGACTTCTTGTCGTAGCCGAGGAGATACTTTCCCATATGTGCTCAGCGCGTTGACTCATAGTGAATAGCGCGCCTCTGGCTGTATGTATCAGTTTTCCCGCCCCGGCATAAATCTGCCTACTGACTAAAAAGGGAATCAGTGCTTCAGAATAGGAATAGTTGTCATTTTGACGTAGTATCAGATAGTTTTCATGACATCCATAGGAGTTGCCCGCCGAATCGGTATTATTTTTAAAAAGATATATCGACCCTTTTATCCCCTCTTCCCTCAAGCGTGCTTCAGCACTTAGCGCTAACCGCTCAAGTAGTCTCTCACCCGCTTTGTCATAGATGACCAAGCTTTCAAGGCTGTCACACTCCGGTGTCGCGTACTCGGGATGGCTGCCCACGTCAAGATACAGGCGAGCACCATTTTCCAAAAACACATTGCTTGATCTGCCCCAACTCACTACTTTGCGAAAAAGATAACGCGCTACCTCATCAGGGCTAAGCCGTCTTTGCCCCTTTAGCGTGCAGGTAATCCCGTATTCATTTTCTAAACCAAAAATTCTACGCTGCATGTCTTTGCATATCTCCAGGCTTTTAGCGTACTCTAAAATATGTGGAGCTAGTAAATCTCACCTGTGTAGGAAGTTCCTTTGAGGCAAAAGTCGTAGCCGCCAGATTGGGTGCAGAAGGAATAATCGTCGAATTAAGGGGCGCTATAGGCAGCATATATCCGGTTGGTGGTCCGGTTGAGATATATGTAGAAGCAGACAAGAAGGAGATGGCCACTCAAATACTCGGGCTGGCATAGGTCGCGATGTGCGGATATACAACTTGTCGCTTTATGGGCGGGTGCCTCTGCTTAAGCGGGTGACGTCTTGGCCGACTTATTTGATTTCCCCGGTTTAAGCTGATTTTGCCGCAGACTCTTCAGCTCGTCATCAACTATCCGCTTAAATGCCCTCCTGCCATTGGTATGGGAGAGAACCGCAACTTCCAACTCCGAATCCGGAATTACCCTCGAATCTCCTCCAAGCGCATAAAGGCAGGAGCCCAACGCCTCTTTTAGCGACCAACGCTGTTTCCAGGCCTTGGTCAATCTTCCAGCCACAGATGGGACATCACCACCCAGCACAGTAAAGTGATCTTCATCCATCAAAGTCCCATCATAAAGTATATGATATATCTTGTCTTGACTGTCCTCATTGTTCGCCTGTGCAAGTTCTGCAACAAGAATCTCAATCTCCATCGGCTTTGTTTCATGAGTAAATATCTCACCCAGGTATTGAGCATAAAGGTTGGCGAGTGACCTGGCATTCACATCTTCACGCGAGTAGGCAAACCCCTTGGTGTCTGCATGCCGTATGCCGGCAACACGGAGCTGATCGAACTCGTTATACTTGCCAGCCCCGGCGAAAGCTATCCGATCGTATACCTCACTGATCTTGTGCAGTGATTTTGAAGGGTTCTCTGCAGCAATCAAAATACCGTCCAAGTAAGTAACCGCTACCAATGATTTGGCACGCGCTATGCCTTTTTGGGCATATTCCGCTCGATCCTTCATCAGTTGTTCAGGGGCAACATAAAACGGCATCGTCATGATTTGTCACCCGAAGAGCTTTTTGATACCATGAATGTCTCGAACTGCCCAGCTACTTCCGCTTCTTCCAGAAATTCAAAACCTTTTTCAGTTACGGTTGCAACAGTCGGATATATGCCTCTTAGGGCATCGGGACCGCCTGTCCCCAGATCCTCATCCGCAGCTTCATATAGAGCTTGTATCCCAAGCCGGAGAGCTCCTTTTAGGGACATGCCCTCTTTGTATCCAAGTTTTATCGTAGTGCGGGCATGTCTGCCTCCTGAACCGGTAGCATGATAATCGGCCTCTTCATAGCGACCCCCGGTAACATCATAAGTAAATATCCTACCAACTTTCCTTTTGCAATCCCAACCTGCAAATAAGGGTATCACAACCATACCTTGAAATGCGGAAGACAGGTTTGCTCTGACAAGTTGGGAAAGTTGGTTCGCCTTTCCTTCTAAGCTTAAAACAGTCCCTTCCACTTTTTCATAGTGCTCAAGCTGGGTTTGAAACAGTTTTACCAACTCGAGGGCAGGTCCCGCTGTTCCTGCTATCGCTATGGCTGAATAACGATCACCGGGAAACACCTTTTCCATGTTACGGTATGCAATTGAATATCCCTCAGTTGCTCTGCGGTCCCCCGCTATCAACACACCCTGTGAAAACTTGATTGCCATAACTGTTGTGGCATGCCTGAAGGTTAGTTCGTTAGTGCTAAATTGCGAGGTTGACTCATTAGCAGAGCGATACGAAAAAAACTCGTTGGAAAACCGGGAAACTTTAGGATCTTGATTCAAGCAACGCAATAAATCAGTAAAAGCCGAACCCGGATCATTCGTTGATGAAAATACTGGAAGTGCCATCAATTTTTAGACTAATACATCAAGACACAGATATGCAAGTGCGCTACAACTCTTATGTCGCAGTCATTGTCCTATTCCCCACCCTTTTGTACATAGTTATGAACAAACTCTTCAGCATTTTCTTCAATGACTTGGTCTATCTCATCCAAGATGCCATCCAGTTCGTTCTTCATGTTTTGACCCTTCGCACCTGCCGCCGCAGCACCATCTGAGTCTATATCGGTGTCGTCAGTCGTTTCTACCTGCTTTGCCGCTGTAGGACGTTTCTTTAACTCACGTTCAGTCATACTTCTCCTTTTATCCTGTCAATCATCTTATACTTCAAACTCATCCAACCCAACCATCTTATACTGTCGTTTCAACTTATACTGCCACTCTTTTGCTGACGGCAACATTTTTATCACCGACAGCCTCCTTTTATAAGGACAGTCTCTCTAATAACTCGGTTGGGCTGCAACAGTCCTTTATTAAGGTATCGGTCATTTCGGCTGTTCCTTTTAGCGGTTCCGCCATAGTTACCCGTTGCAATGGTTGACTCTGATTCGATCCCAAGTCAAATACCATAGAGTCCCAGTTGGCTGACACAATAGAATCTCCCCATTTCTTCAAGCACTTTCCCCTAAAGTATGCCCGTGTATCTGTCGGCGGTTGGCTCACGGCTTTTGCTATCTGATCGTTGCTCACCAGGCTCAACATAGGCAGTTTGTTAAACAACGAATGGCTTGGCCGCATGTCATGGTATTGAAAATCAATGGTATGTAGTTTCGGATCAGACCATCCAAGTGAGTGTCTTTGACGATAACCCTCTAAAATCTGAAATTTTGCCACCCAATCCAACTGATTAGCCAGATCCAACGGATTCGTTTCCAGTGATTGGAGCACCGACTGCCAGTACTTCAAGACTTGAGCACCGACATCTTCATTGCCCAGACATTTCAAGCCTTCTTGATGAGCATATTTATTACTCATCTCCAACAGTTCCCACTGTAATGACAAAGGTGTTATGCTCTTTCCGGTTGACAGCTCAATAGTCTGCTTCAAGGTAATGTCACGTGACACTTGCTTGAGTGCTGAAACAGGATCGGCTAATACAAGATCTCTGTCTATAAAGTCATCCTCTATCATTGCCAGAACTACCGCAGTGGTTCCTATTTTTAAAAAGGTAGCCACCTCGGATAAGTTTGCATCCCCCACTATTATATGCAAACGCCTATACTTATTAGGATCAGCGTGGGGCTCATCTCGGGTATTGACTATCGGTCTTTTGACGGTAGTTTCAAGTCCAACCACTTGCTCAAAAAAATCTGCTCTTGCGCATAGTTGAAACGGCGGATCATCTAACTCAACCCCATGTTCTTCCACGCCAAGTTTGCCCGCCCCTGTGTATATCTGGCGGGTTACAAGATGAGAAACCATTTCTCTTGCAATCTTTGGGAAAGGTACTTTGCGATCCATTAAATAGTTTTCATGACATCCGTAGGAGTTTCCTTTACCATCAGAGTTGTTTTTGTAGACCACAATAGATTCTAAACTGTTCGTTCCATGCTGTTTTGACTTGGATTCGTTGGTGATTTGGAGAGATTCGTTAGCTAATTTCAAAGAGTTAGCCAGCACCATCTCTCCTGCTTTGTCGTAAATGACCAGATCAAGTGGGTTTGAACACTCGGGTGTGGAGTATTCGGGGTGTGCATGATCTACGTAATAGCGTGCGCCATTGGGTAAAACGGTGTTTACCAACCCGCTGTCTAACTCAACATACCTTGTCGGATGTTGCACTTTGAAGCCTCGGGCGTCGACTTGGGGAGTCTCGCCATCAAAATCCCAGTCCACTCTTTTGGAACAACTCATCACATATGATCGTATGAGCAATGAGGAGGCACTAACCGGGTTATCGTAGTTAGCGCAGCCAATGGGTAGAGCAGTTATACCGTATTCAGTCTCTATCCCGCATACTTTAACAATAGCCACAAGAGAACCTTTTAGAGATACTGACCCGTAGCAGAAGTGACTCCCACTATAGCTCGTCCACCATGAGCAGAAATATGATCGGCTAATATCGTTCGCACATAGACTATGCGCTCACCCTTTTTACCCGATATTCTTGCCCAGTCATCAGGATTTGTCGTATTGGGAAGATCTTCATTTTGCGAGTACTCCTCTCTTATCGATCTTATCAAGTCAGACATCTGTATACCTGTTGAACCGCCATCTGCGGCGGCAGAAATCGCTCGCTTTACAGCCATTCTCTTGGCCCGTCTGACAATATTCTCTATCATTGCACCCGACGCAAAGTCTTTGAAATATAAGATCTCACGATCACCGTTTTGATAGGTAACCTCTAAAAACTGATTTTCTTCATCAATCTTGTACATTTCATCCGTTGTCTTCTCAATCATCACCCTTACGGCCTTTTCCGGATCTCCGCCACCAAACTTTTCAACCTCTTCTTGACTAATAGGCAGATCGGGAGAGAGATAGCGAGCGAATATCTGTGCGGCGGCATCTTGATCGGGACGATCTATTTTTATCTTGACATCCAACCTACCCGGTCTGAGTATAGCCGGATCTATCAAGTCTTCTCTATTGGATGCACCGATAATCAACACGTCTTTTAAGGTTTCGACACCATCTATTTCGGCTAGAAGTTGGGGAACTATTGTAGACTCTACGTCTGAACTGATTCCCGTTCCGCGAGTGCGAAACAGTGAATCCATCTCATCGAAGAATATTATTACGGGTATCCCCTCTTGAACCTTTTCTTTTGCACGTTGAAATACCATACGTATCTGGCGTTCAGTTTCACCTACATACTTGTTAAGCAACTCCGGCCCTTTGACATTCAAGAAATAACTGCGCGGAGCTTTTTGGCGGGCTTCGCCCTCTTTTCCTCCGGGTTTTCCCGAGATTTCCGACCCGGGCGGAAAAGCTCCGTCTTTACCATGCATCTGTTCTACCTTGCTCGCCAAAGAGTGTGCTACCGCCTTAGCTATCAATGTCTTTCCACATCCTGGCGGTCCGTACAATAAAATTCCTTTTGTGACCGGCAGTTGATACTCGCAAAACAGCTCTTTGTGCAAAAAAGGCAGTTCGACAGCATCAACTATCTGCTCAATCTGGCGATCCAATCCGCCGATGTCCGAATAAGCTACGTCGGGAATCTCTTCTAATACGAGTTCTTCCGCTTCCGGTCGGGGCAACTTCTCAACCAGGAGCTGAGTACGGGTATCCATCAACAACGTGTCACCCGCACGAAGTTTAACGCTTAGCAGGTTGTCTGCAAGCTCTGCTACATGCTCCTCATCACCTCTTAACTCAACTATAGCTCTCACCCCGTCATCCAAGACCTCTTTTACACAGACAACTTCACCGTTTGCCGTCCAATCTCTCACCGTAACGATATTGAAAGAGTCGTTTAACACCACCTCTTGGCCCTTGTAAAGAGTGTCTGTGTTGACACTGGGATGGGCTTTCACCCGCATTTTACGCCCAGAGGTTACAACGTCAAAGGTCCCGTCGGAATTGGCGCCAACGTAAATACCGTAAGAAAGAGGGGGATTTGTCAAGGTATCAATTTCGTTACGCAGTGTTTCAAGATGTTCCTTGGCCGCTGACAACGCAGATATAAGCTTCCTGTTCTGCGCTTGGGCTTGAATAAGTTGTTGTTCCAGTTCTGCTCGGTCATCCATAATGATATCTTCGACAGTATCCTATACTAATTATGAACTAATTATGTCACGATTTTGTTAATTTCTATTGACGAAGCGAAGGTTTTATGCTAATTTATACTATATGGATAGTGTTAATTATCAACGGAATCGGCCGAGGTTGTGTATAAGCTTCGATGTAGGTAGCCTTTGGTTTGATGGTATCCATGTTATAGTTTATAGTAGCCATAAAGAAATGATGAAAAATGATGAAATTAGCAACTTGTTTATCGATGAAAGGCAGTGTGTATGAAAGTCTGGATTGACCAGGATTTATGTACAGGTGACGGACTGTGTGAAGAGATATGCCCGCAGGTATTCACTTTATTGGATGACGGACTGGCTTATGTCAAAGAAGGCGATAAGATATTCAACAATCCCGCCGGTTCTGAAGGCGTAGCACAAGTCCCGCCAGAGCTGGAAGATGCTACAATTGAAGCAGCAGAAGAGTGCCCTGGTGAGTGTATCTTTATTGAAAAAGATTAAGTCCCGATTGGCTGTTCTTGTCTTCCGAGTCAACTGAACTTTCCGGTTAAACTTTAACTTTCCGGTTAAACTTAACTTTTCAGCAAGCGCCCCCAAGTTATAAAGCCCGTATGAGCAACCATCCGATGGTCTGGACGTACGGAATTTTTTTCAATGTGCCAGGATCGTTGCAGTACTTCAATGGTCTTTACACAACAGAAGTTGTTATTGACAAGGGCTTTTGTGAGTCGTTCCACCTGATTAATACCGGGCAGGTAGCTAACTAAAATACCCCCGGATAACAAGGCATTTTGTGCATGGGGTATGACTTTTTCCGGTTCAGGCAGGTCAAGTAGTATCCTATCTAAGTTTTTCTCTGAAAAGCCAAGGTAGGCATCCTGTTGTTTGATATAGTAGGGTACATCATCTCCCAAAAACTTTACAACATTTTGCATCGCTATTTTAGCAAAATCACTCCGCAACTCATAGCCGACCACATCTGCGCCAGCTTGGAGCAGTGCCATTGACAGAGCAGCTGAGCCCACACCGGCCTCAACTACCTTGGCGCCGGGAAAGATATCGGCAACCATCATCATGCAAGCTATGTCCTTTGGATAAATAACCTGTGCGCCACGCGGCATGCACAGTATGACATCGGCTAAAGTAGGTCGTAATGCGACAAAAGAGCTCCCGGCCGAAGACTTTATACGGTGCCCCTCCATCTTTCCCAGTATTTCATCATGCTCCACAAACCCTTGATGGGTGCAAAAGCGTTCGCCGTCGCCAAGTTGAACCATGTAATGGCGCTGTTTTGAATCAACAAGTAGTACCTGTTCACCTGATTGGAAAGGTCCCGAATTCGAAACTCTCAACTTTGGTTAAGACCTCAATTTTGAAAATAATGCTGGGGGGAGTCGCTCGAAAGGTGGGTTATCAACAAAGACTCCCCGGGCTTTAGGGGGTTTGAGGACACTACACGCGGGGTGCCGCGCTTGACAGCAGTTACCACAAAAGCCACTATCCCCATGGCCATCCATAATCTACTTCCTCCAAAAAGTCCTTTTTTTAAACCTTTACGTATAGCGGAACGTAAAGCTGAATCAACTATTTGCGACATCGGCTAAACCCTTTTTATCTCCACAACCGTCGAACGTAGTCTACCCTTTCTGCGCCCAAGCAGATAAGCAACTATAACAAATGCCGCCACCACTATAATTCCGGTTTTATATAACTGTGGCTTAACTGCGGTTGCCTTGCCTTGCAGCTGGTAGTTGATCTCATTAAGTTTTGCTTCTATATCGTAAGGGGTGATCTTCTCTTGCCTACTTTTAGTCATCTTTTACTCATTTCTTCTCAAACCGCTTTTTGAAACAGCTCTTAGCACAATCATTACCGCACCTGAAAGAAAAGCCAACAAAACAACAACAACTATGATGTATGGTAACCAAGATAGGTTTCCCGTAAAAGTCGAACCGGTCTGTTTTTGCAGAACCCTCAAGACCCCCAATGCAATCAGCACCACACCAATCCCAGCCACGACGGAGGCGAACAGTCCGAATAGTAACTTGCGCACTAAGCCTTTCAGGGGGGTAAGAGTTTCTTGTTTGAAGTACGCAAGAATCAACCTCCACGACTCTTCTATGAGCACACTGAGATTCTTCGTACTCTTTTCGTGAGGCGATTGTTGTTCGGTCATGTCTATACAATAGTACATATCAAAAACGGATGTAGGAAAAAACTGCCATATCAACGGGGAGTATACAAAAAAGTTGAGCTTGCTTTTGCAAAAAGCGTATCTTTGGAGTCGGTTATGCTTGCTTCTATGAAGGCACAACGCCGCCCACCTGAGATAACCTGTGCCGTGCAGTAGAGGTCGATTCCCGGCATTACTGGGCGAAAAAAACTTATCTTGAACTCCACATTGCTTGAGTAAACTTTTTTACCCTTTGCCCAGGTCACAGAGGTGGCGCCCATAGCAGAATCTGCTAAAGCAGCCAAAAAACCGCCTTGGATGATTCCTGCTGGATTGCAAAATCGTTCATCGGCAAACATCTTCCACTTGGTCCTACCCTGCTCAGCTTTTTCTACACACACCAACCCCAAGGTTAAATCACAGTTGGGAGGAACTTGAATTGTTTTAGGTTTTGCTTCCATTAATCATTTAAACTATAGGTCAATGACAACACTGCGCGCCAAAAAAGTTTTTACGCCTGAGGCAGTCTTGGAAAATGGCGAGGTAACAATAGAGGACGGATATATCAAAACCGTTGAACCTGCCGGGTTTCAGACCGCCAATTCAGTAAGGGATGGATATCTGGTCCCGGGCTTTATAGATTTGCAAGTAAACGGTAACGATGACGTGGACGTGTTTTGGGCTGAACAACTTGGGTGGGAAAAACTTGGCAATGCTCTTTTGAGTCAAGGTGTAACCACCTGGTGTCCGACTGTGACAAGCGCTCCGTTAAAAGACATCTATCGCGCCTTAGAGCGCATAGGGCAAGAAATGGAAAGGCAAAAAAAAGATCCTACTTCATCCAGCCAATCCGGTTTGTCTAAACCTTGGATCGCTGGAGCACACGTAGAAGGACCGTTTCTGGGAAAGCTGCACGGCGCGCATAATCCTAAATGGATTATACCCATAGATATTCAATGGCTAAAACGTATACTCTCAGATATGCCATCTGTCATCAAAGTTTTCACTCTCGCCCCCGAGCTGGCAAATAGCATGGAAGCAATATCACTGCTCAACTCTCAAGGCATACTGGTTAGTCTCGGACATTCAACGGCCACCTATGATCAGGCGGTTCAAGCAGCTGACGCAGGAGCTCGCATGGTCACTCATATTTTCAACGCCATGACACCCTTCCACCATCGTTCACCCGGCCTGGCGGGAGCTGCATTGGTCGATAACCGTTTGGCAGCCGGTGTAATAGCCGACTTATATCATCTGCACCAAAGCATCATCAATATGATATTCAAAACCAAAACAGCTGAGGGCGTTGCGCTGGTAACCGACAGCGTAGCGGCAAAAGCGGGAACTTTGGGTAAAGTAAAACTTCTTGACGTAACAAAAGGCAGCACTGCCAATGCCGCCGAGGACCACACTCAACACGAACCGGACGGCAATACCTCCCCTCCACGTTTGCCAGACAGTACCTTAGCCGGAAGTTGTGTAACCATGGATGCGTGCATAAAAAATGTGGTGAACTTAGCCAAAATACCTTTAACAAGCGCTATCGTCGCAGCATCAACAACACCCGCTAAACTGCTTGGGCTAACCGACCGGGGTGAAATCACAAGAGGTAAAATAGCCGATCTGGTGCTGTTAGACACCTCTTTGAACGTAGAAGCTACATGGCTAAGCGGAAAACTTGCCTGGAGGAGATGCCCTCAGAGTGAAATGCGCTAAACTTTCTTGGCTGATGATGCGTTTATCAATAATAATTTTACTCTCTATACTGGGTTTACTGTCTATGCTAGTCAGTGCATGTACAAGCAGTCTGCGAACGAACCCCGCCGAAGCAGCGGTGATGAATAAAGCGGGTATACATGTTGTCCATCCCGTGGGATCTGCGCCATACATAGCTGATGCATCCGGCAATCAACTACTACTTCGCGGCGTTAATTCAAATGCACTTATACAATATTCCAATCAACCCGGCTGTTCTTATCAAGAAGAGATCCCCCTAAGCGCGTCGGATCTCTCGGAAATGTCTGCACTTGGTTTCAACTTCCTTCGCCTTCCGGTATCACAGAGCCGTATTGAGCCCGTAGCTGGCAAAATTTCAACTACATATCTAAGCAGAATTAAACAGATACTCCAATGGGCAGCCACAAACCACATAGCAGTACTGGTGGATATGCACCAAGACCACTACAACCGCCATCTTGATTGCGGAGGCGAAGCAGATGGCGCTCCCGACTGGGCAACAATAACAAATTCAGTTCCTTGTACACCAAAAGAGATAGTAGATGCATGCGCCCAGGCTGCATTTAAAACATTTTGGGAAAACAAAACCGTGGATGGCCAACCACTGCAAACATGGTACCTCAAAGCACTGACGGCACTGTCAAATACGGTAGGCAAGGAGAGAAATCTGGCCGGGATTGAGTTGATGAACGAACCATTACCGTCAGACGTGTTAATGGCGCCAACCAAATTTGCAAATACCCAGTTATATCCGTTTTATCAACGTATGATTCATGGGCTCAGAAGCGCTCATTACAAAGGGGCAATCTGGTTTGAGCCTTCAATACTTCGCGACATGTCTCACAGTGCGCTAGCAGAAGCACATCGCTTTTCATCAGATCCAAACCTCATCTATGCTGTTCATACCTATACCGGCGTATTTTTCCCGCCTGGTGGTAACCCGGGTATATCTTTTCTCACCATGAAAAGTTCATATCAAAACGCTACCTTAGAAGCCACCAAGTTTGGCACACCGTGGGTGGCTGACGAGTTCGGAGCGGGTGGAAACAGTGCATGGAACAACTGGTTTTCTGAAGAAATTTCCTTGCAAAACAGCTACACGGTTGGTTCTGCCGTTTGGGTTTGGAAACAAGCACCCGGCTTTTACAACTGGAATGTCGTCCGTCGAGACGGTACCTTACGTAACAACATACAACGTATACGGCTGCTGTCACAACCTCACGTAGACACCATACCACCAAGGTTGTTATCAACCTCCTATAACAACGGTCGCTTGGTTGCAACCGTGGATGGAAAAGGCGGAACAGCAACTTTTTGGGCGACAAGTATAGTGAGCCAAAAAAACAGTACTACACCGCAGTTGTTGGAAAAGTCCTTGACAACCGTGCATATAGACGGATCGTTGGCACCCGGAAAGTGCAGTATGGTTATATACAATACACCCGAAATATCCTTAGCCGGTTGTCGACTTGTGGTCCACATTCCGCCGGGCAGACACACTATTGTTTTGTCGTGATTTTCTTGACTGACAAGACCTACAGGTCAATGTTGCCTGTTAATATCTTCAATGCCGCAGCTGGTGTATTTGGATTTCTCGATACCGTCAAGCGTACAAAAGCGTCCTCATCTGATGCCAACAGGATCAGCATATCCTTGGGAGTGTTTAAATTTTCAGCTACATGATGACGAACAGCAGCACTTTGATCTTTGGTTAATATTTCGAGAAAGCTCTGTGGAGTTCTCGGATTTTGTGCAACCTCCTGGCGAACATTCTTGTCTTTATCCTTTAGCAGAATTTTCAATACATCTTCCGATGCATTGGGGTTTTCCGCCACACTTACCCGTACGGCAACCTCTTTATCATTAGTCAACTTTTTTAATATATACTCCGGTGTCTTCGGACTTTCCGCTACGCTTTTGCGCACTCTTTCAAATCTGTTTTGCGCCAACTCCTCCAACAACTCTTCCGATACATTGGGATTGCTTGGCACACCACTTTCGACAAAAATTGATTCATCCTTGGCCAGTATCCCCAATGTATTCAACGCGGTGTTCGGATTTATAGCTACATAATGGCGAACGATATCAGCGATATCCTCCGCCATTATTTTTAGAACGTATTCCGGAGTTTTGGGATGATGGGCTACCAAACGGCGAACATCCTCGGACTTGTCGAATGCTAACAGCTCAAGGATTTCTATTGGCGGATCCGGATTGCGTGTTATAGCTTGACGAACAGCGCTATCAGCATCCTTGGCCAAAATTTTCAATATATCTTCAGTTGTCTCGGGGTTACAGGCCATATTCTGTTTGTCAAAACTGGAGATACTGCCTACATCATTCATGTCAGTCATAAAAACCTTCCTTGATATCAATCATAAAAACCTTAAAAAATCAATTTTAGCGTAAACAGTATGCTAGCGTAAAAAAGGTGACTCGTCTTAATGAACTGTACGAACTTTGTAATCAGAGCCCGTGGCTTGACAACCTAAGGCGCGACTATCTAAAAAATGGACATATGGCTTACCTGATTGAACAGGGAGTTCGCGGGGTTACCTCAAACCCCACCATTTTTGCAAAATCGATGGAATCGATTGACGACTACGATGAGCAGTTTTATTCTTTAATCGAAAACGCTTACAAGCAAGATAATGTACAAGCAGATCAGCTTGAAGATGCCTATTGGGCGATGGCAATGAAGGATGTAACAGATGCTTTGGATCTTTTTGCTCCCCTCTATGAAGCCTCACAAGGAACCGACGGATTTGTTTCTCTGGAAGTATCCCCTTTCATAGCAAACGATACCAAGTCCACGATCAAAGCCGCCAAATGGTTGCACGAAGAGATCAACCGTCCCAACTTGCTTACGAAGGTCCCCGCCACCAAAGAAGGTATACCCGCGGTACAACAGCTCATCTCCCAGGGTCACAGCGTCAACGTAACCCTTATCTTCAGCCACAGCCGCTATGAGGAGGTAATGGAGGCATACATAACTGGACTTGAACAACTGACATCCCGACTCGTCGATTTGGGCAAGGACCAAACCGAGATTGCCCGGAGTTTAGGAGCTGTTTCTTCTGTGGCATCGTTCTTCGTGAGCAGAATTGACACAGAAGTAGACAAGCGGTTGGCCCATCTTGAACAAATGGGTAAAATTGATTCGTCTGCGATGGTTGAATTGGCCGGAAAAGCCGGCCTGTCACAGGCAAAATTAGCCTACAAGCTCTTCCGGCATACTTTTTCCACTCCGCGATGGCAAGCCTTGGCGGCAATCGGTGCAAAGGTGCAAAGACCTCTATGGGCATCCACTTCGACTAAGAACCCTGCTTACCCGGATCTTTTGTATGTAGATAATCTAATTGGGGATCAAACCGTGAACACTATTCCTGATACCACCTTGGATGCTTTTTTGGACCACGGAACACCTAAACCCACGATAGACACCGGAAGGGATGCTGCTGAAAATACACTGGCCAAGCTGCACACTGTCGGCATTGATATGGACAATGTAACTCAAGTATTGGAGGATGAAGGCGTTAAATCATTCACAAAATCTTTTGAAGGGTTACTCGAAACCTTGAACAAAAAGGCCCAAAAGAAACATGGTGAGGAATACAGATCGTGAGCATACTACTTGAACGCTTGTTGGCAAAGGATTCCGCCTTGTGGCCACAGCCTAACGTTTCCGCCAATCGCCTTGATTGGATTGACTCCCCACATATAATGCGTCAACAAGCAAAAGACCTTCTTAGCTGGGCAAATACAGTTGATGCCGAAAAGATTGTCTTGCTGGGCATGGGGGGCTCTTCGCTTGGACCGCTGGTACTCAGCTCCTCATCTCAAACCTCATCGCGTCAACTGATCGTGCTTGATACAACCGATCCTAAAACTATCGAAGAAGTAGACTTCCGTGATGCCTTTGTCGTAGTATCATCCAAATCCGGAACTACCCTTGAGCCAAACTGCTTAATGTCCTATGCACTCTCTAAGATATCCGACACCTCCCGTTACGTAGCAATTACTGACCCTAATACCCCGCTGGCCAAACTCTCCGATGAGCTTAGATTTTCCCGCACTTTCCTAAACTCCCCCGATATCGGCGGTCGTTATTCAGTGCTGTCCTATTTCGGAATGGTGCCGGCGGCACTGTTAGGTATTGACATAGCTGAACTTTGTGAACGAGCTGTTGATGCCAACAAGGAAGATGCCGTTGAAATGGGAGTACAGATGGGCAAAGCCGCACTTTTAGGACAAGACAAGGTGACAATTGTCATACCGGCTGAATTTTCAGCTTTTGGGCTGTGGGTTGAACAGCTGATAGCGGAGTCCACCGGTAAAAAAGGAACCGGTCTTGTACCGGTACCGACAACAGAATCAGAGGTTGGTCCAGATCGAAATGTCATAAACGTAGAGATAAACAACCTCTACGATCTTGGAGAACAGTTCTACCGCTGGGAAATCGCAACCGCTGTTGCCGGGCACATCCTTGAAATAGATCCATTTGACGAACCGAATGTTGCGGAATCAAAGGAAAATACCTTGCGGGTATTAGAATCCCTGCCGCTTCACAACATTGAAAGCAAGGATCCTTCTTGCTTAATTGGATGGCTCAAGGATACCGCTGAACCCGCCAAAGACTATATCTCACTACAGGCTTGGTTGCCCTATGGTCAAGATAACGATCTTTTGACACTAAGAAACAAGATACGCGACTTAATGGATGGGATGGCCGTAACGGCCGCTTACGGACCGCGTTTCCTCCACTCTACGGGACAACTGCACAAAGGCGGTCCGAATACTATGGTTGGTGTTGAATTCATACCGACATCGCAAACCGCCGATTTGGCTATACCGGGTTATCCTTATGACTTTGCAACTTTAATCAAGGCTCAAGTAATCGGTGATCATCAGAGCCTTGTTTCACACGGACGCAGAGTTATAACAATAGCTGCAGACACTTTGGGCGATGTACTGTCCAAGTCTTTTTGAAATACCAAAGAAAACGGTAAACCAACCCGCATAACAGGAACAAGATTTATCTTTGACTTTTCCGCCAAACCAACGGAAAAAGCCGCTTATAATGCTTAGGGAGACGCCGACAACAGTTATTCACAATATAAGGTATTCTTTATAGATATAATCAAGGCATACCATCAAGATAGACACGAAAAGGAGATTATAGTTCATGAAACTTGCAATGATAGGGTTGGGAAAAATGGGGCTTGGCATGACATCACGTCTTATCAACAATGGACATCAGGTTGTGTGCTTTGATTTGTCCCCAAAGGCGCGTAGCCAGGCCGGACAGGCTGGTGGTGAAGAAGCAGCCGATTTGAAGGACGCGGTCACAAAACTTGGATCTCCCGCCATCTTGTGGATAATGTTGCCCGCCGGCAGCCCGACGGATGACACAATCGATTCATTGATCAACCTATTGAAACCTGGCGATATAGTCATTGAGGGTGGAAACTCCCATTACACCACAGCTGCCGTTTATGCCAACAAGCTTGCCGAGAGAAAGGTTGACTTCATTGATGTTGGGGTTTCCGGTGGAGTTTGGGGACTTGAGTATGGATACTGTCTGATGGCGGGCGGAACCAAACAGGCCGTCTCTCAAGTCGAACCTATATTCAAAGCCTTGGCCCCCGAAAAAGGTTATGCCCACGTAGGGCCCATAGGAGCCGGACATTTTGTTAAAATGGTCCACAACGGAATTGAATACGGAATCATGCAGTCATACGCAGAAGGATTCCAACTAATGGATGCGGCTAAGGAGTTTGAGCTTGACCTCTACCAAATATCCAACATATGGCAGTATGGATCCGTCATACGCTCCTGGCTGCTTGAACTGATCGCAAACTCCCTTGCCCCGGAAGCCGGATTTGAAGACATCAAGGGTGTAGTAGCGGAATCAGGCGAAGGACGCTGGACTATTCAAGAAGCCATAGACCGTAAAGTACCGACTTGGGTAATCTCGGCTGCTTTGTATGCACGCTTTGCTTCCCAGGACCCCGATTCGTTTGCGGCACGGCTTGTTGCGGCACAACGCCATCAGTTTGGCGGGCATGCGATCCAAACAACTTAGACTCGCATGAAAACAACCGGACAACCAAGACAACCTGAAAAGTTATCCAAATCCGACAGATCTGATATCATAAAAGCCCCACCTCTGGCATTTGTGCTCTTTGGAGCTACCGGGGACTTATCTCACAGAAAGATACTGCCCGCATTGGCTAACCTGGCCGCAACGGGAAACCTATCAAACAACTTTTGTCTTATAGGTGTAGCTCTTGATGCTATGGGCGACGAGGAGTTCCGTGAGATGATAATAAAAACCACCTCACAAACCACCTCAAATTCGGAATGGGAAAACATTGTCGCACAGTCTCGTTACATAGCTGGAAAATATGAAGACCCTGATACCTTTGAACGGTTAGAACATATATTAAATGAGGTTGATTTAAAGCTTGGGACCGCCGGGAATCGTCTATACTACCTGGCTACAATCCCTTCAATGTTTGGAACCCTTGCAAAAACACTGGCAAAGCATAAACTCAACTCTTCCCCCAACCAAGACGGTTCACACGCTGTCAGCGGTAACGGTTTTTGCCGCATAGTAGTGGAAAAGCCCTACGGCCATGATCTCGAAAGTGCCAAAAAACTTGATGCAATGATACATGAGGCCTTTCATGAAGACCAGATCTATCGCATTGACCACTACTTGGGTAAAGAAACCGTACAAAACGTACTTGCTTTACGTTTTGCCAATGCTATCTTTGAACCAATATGGAATCGTCGGTATGTAAACCACGTACAGGTGACAGTAGCTGAAAGTATCGGAGTTGAACATCGCGGTGCTTTTTATGAGCAAGCCGGTGCCGTAAGAGATATAGTTCAGAACCATGTCATGCAGGTTCTTGCACTTACTTTAATGGAGCCCCCCGCTGTTGCTGATCCTCAAAGCATCCGGGATGAAAAGGTCAAGCTTCTCAAAACCTTGCAAATCTTGAAGCCGGATGAGGTAAAAACCTCTGTGGTAAGAGGCCAGTATACTCAAGGACAGATTGATGGCAACATAGTACCTGCGTATCGAGCTGAACCGGGCGTCAACCCTTTAAGTACAACCGAAACCTATGTAGCACTTAGACTGTTCGTCAATAACTGGCGGTGGGAAGGGGTCCCCGTATACATCCGCACGGGTAAAAGGCTTCCAAAACGCGTCACTGAAGTAGCCGTCCAGTTTCACCAGGTGCCACACCTGTCTTTTGCCGGAAAACTTGCAAGAGAGCTTGATCCGGATGCAATGATAATAAGAATTCAACCCGATGAGGGGGTATGTATGTGCTTCGGCGCCAAGGTGCCCGGCGAAAGCTTTAAGCTAAAGACAGTCTCTATGGACTTCTCATACGGTAAGACTTTTGCCCAGCCAAACAGGGATGCCTACGAAAGACTGCTGTTGGATGCCATGATTGGGGATCCGACTCTCTTCATACGAGCTGATGAGGTAGATCGAGCCTGGCAGGTGGTTGACCCCTTGTTGGAAGCCTTCGCCGACAATACTCCTCCTCTTTCTACTTACGAAGCCGGCAGCTGGGGCCCGGTAGAAGCCGATCATTTAATCTCCAAATCAGGGCAAGGTCATGCGTGGAGACTACCTTGAGCACTCCCGAACTGGTTGTAACAGATGATGTACCAAACGAGTTCTGTAACCGGTTGATAGAAACTGTAAACGCTTGCACCGGCTCCGGTTACTTTCATCTCGCCCTCTGTGGAGGAACAACAGGAAAAGCTTGCTATAAACGGCTTGCTCAAGGCCCCTACACCCGAATTGATTGGAGTCGCATGCATATATGGTGGGGAGATGAACGTTGTGTAGCCCACCATGATCCGGACTCTAACTATTTCATGGCAAATGAGGTTGTTCTGAAACAGCTCTACAGCAACGGTGGTGATCGCAGATGCCTATCACCGGAGTTTGTCCATCCAATGTCATGTGCCGCGAACCAACCCACCTCTCACAGATCACCCCTTTGCTACCAAGCCCAACTTGAAAAGCTAGCTGCATCATCACTTGACCTAATCCACCTCGGTATGGGTATAGACGGACACACCGCTTCTTTGTTCCCCGACTCTGAGGCTTTAGAAGCCTCCCCCGATGTTTTAGTCACCTTCAACCGCGACCCTCACAACAACAGTCCTCACATGCGTATGACGCTTACCTTATCAGCAATTGCAAAGGCAAAGTTGGCAATTGTCACTGTTATGGGTAAGGATAAACACAATACATTAAAAAAACTGGTAAACGGTGCCAATTTACCGGCAGGAAGAATAAGAGCAGAAAAGGTAGTGTGGATAGTTGATCATGATGCAGCACAAGATATCGACAAATTTTAAAAAAGTACATGAGTTTGCGGATGCTTCTTTTGCGGAACTCGCCTTGCAGGCGAGAAAAATAAGGGACGCGGCGCATGGTAATACCGTTACTTACTCTCCTAAGGTCTTCATACCTCTGACAAAACTGTGTCAGGACCGTTGCGGTTATTGTACCTTTGCGCAACCTCCGGCACGATTGGAATCACCATACCTTGATCATGATCAAGTCATTGAAATTGCCCGAAAGGGACAGGAAGCAAGATGCAGCGAGGCCCTCTTCACCCTTGGCGAGAGACCGGAAAACCGCTACCCCTCCGCAAAACGTTGGTTGAATGATAACGGTTATGCAACCACCCTTGATTATCTGGCTGATATGGCAAAGTTGGTTAGAGATACAACCGGACTGCTCCCCCATATCAATGCCGGTGCTTTACACTACGAAGAGTTGGAAAAACTACGTAAGGTCTCTGCTTCAGTCGGTATGATGATAGAGACCTTGAATGATTCGCTTGCGTGCCATGTCTTATCGGTTGATAAGACATCTGCCAGACGTCTTGAGACCCTCAATGCTGCCGGTGAGCTTAACATTCCATTTACCACCGGAATACTGGTCGGTATAGGTGAAAGTCGTTCAGAACGTATAGAGGCAATAGAAACAATCGCTGATATTCAAAGGTGCTATGGACACATTCAAGAGGTGATCATTCAAAACTTTCTTCCCAAACCGCGAACTTCCATGCATGACTGGCCGGAATGCGATAAAGAAGAGTTCTTGTGGACCATAGCAATGGCGCGTATTATATTGCCTCCCGAAGTACACCTTCAGGCTCCGCCAAACCTACAGAACGACATTGAGGCTTTGCTTGATTCGGGCATAGATGACTTCGGGGGGATATCACCTGTAACAACTGACCACGTAAATCCTGAAAGACCGTGGCCGAAATTGACTGAACTTACGGCCAGAACTGAAGCACATGGTATGACACTTGTCCCCAGGTTGACTGTTTATCCAGAATATGTCACCAACTATAAACGCTGGATCGACGATGATATGCACTTTTTCGTATTTGACCTCTCAGACGCAGAAGGGTTAGCGCGAGAAGATGGGTGGTGTGCTGGCCAAGAGACAGATCCGCCATCTGTCGTAGCGTTAAATCGCAACAAACCAGTCTCAAATAAGACTAAAGTGACAGAAGTACTCCAAGGAGTAAATATGGGACAAGAGGTGGGTGAAGATGAGATAATCACCCTGTTTTCCGCACGAGGAAATGATCTTCACAATGTAATCGAAGTGGCAAATGAGCTACGTCAACAAGCAGTAGGCGACATAGTTACCTGGGTGTCCAATAGAAATATCAATTACACCAACATCTGTACCTTCCGTTGCCGTTTTTGCGCCTTTTCAAAGGGACCATTGTCACTAAATTTGCGCGGAAAACCCTATCTCCTTGATATGGAAGAGATCGCTCAAAAAGTTATCCAAGCAGAAGCGGCAGGCGCGACGGAGGTATGCTTGCAAGGTGGAATACATCCCTCCTTTGACGGTGATTACTACCTAAACGTAGTAAGTATCATAAAAGAGGTTGCTCCGAAGATCCATATTCACGGCTTCACCGCTTTGGAAGTCACCGAAGGTGCCAAGCGACTTGGCGAGTCTCTTCAATCTTATTTGAAGAGACTTTACGATGCGGGGCTTAGAACTCTCCCCGGAACTGCCGCTGAAATACTTGACGATGAAATACGAGAAGTTCTGTGTCCAGATAAGATAACTACCGACGAATGGCTGGAGGCACACCGTATAGCACATGGGGTTGGTCTGCGTTCGAATGTCACGATCATGTTTGGATCGGTTGAATCCCCCAAATACTGGGCTCGTCACCTGATAAGAACAAGGGAGTTGCAATCACAGACCGGCGGCTTTACCGAGTTTGTCTTGCTGCCATTTGTGCATATGGGCGCACCTATTTACTTACAACGCAAATCACGGCGAGGCCCGACCTTTAGAGAAACTATCCTGATGCACAGCGTCGGGCGTATCGCTTATAACAACTACATTTCAAACATTCAAACCAGTTGGCCAAAGATGGGAGTGTTGGGAGTACGCCAGGCGCTTGAAGCCGGTGCCAATGATTTGGGTGGGACTTTAATGGAAGAGCATATCTCGCGTAGTGCCGGAAGTACCCACGGTCAAAATATGTCACCGGAGGAGTTCCTCGCCATAGTTGAACCTTTGGGACGAAAGCTGTGTCAACGAAATACCTTATATGAATTAATCAACCAAGACGACTCCCCTCTTCATAACAGTACTGAGCACACAAAAAAATGCCTTCAGATGACATAACGCGGCTTATCAAAGAGTTGGTGGCTGCCCTCCATGTAGACCACAATCGTGACGTGGTTTTGGCCATATTGACTAATGCCGCTTTATTGGCATCACAAGATTCCAATCGACTCAACCTGAAGATAACCAGCGCAGTACTGAAAGAGATGGCGGAAGCCTTTAAGATATTCCAACCTTATAATGATGCCCGCAAAATCACTATATTTGGATCTGCCAGGGTAACCAACGGAGACCCGCTGTATGCGCAAACCCTGCAACTGGCTGAGCGCATGGCAAAAGCCGGCTGGATGGTAATTACAGGGGCCGGACCCGGAATCATGGCAGCAGGCACCGAAGGGGCCGGAAGGGAGATGTCTTTTGGTGTAAACATCCGGCTTCCCGCTGAACAAAGTGTCAACCAGTTCATAGAGTCAGACCCGAAACTGGTTGAAATGAAGTACTTCTTTACCCGCAAATTAATGTTCATGAAAGAATCAAATGGCTTTGTTGCGCTACCCGGGGGCTTTGGAACTCAAGATGAGGTTTACGAACTGTTCACCCTGTCACAAACCGGCAAGGGTGAACCGGCACCGATAGTGCTTTTAGATGTTCAACAAGACAACTACTGGAAAAATTGGGAAAAGTTCTTCTTAGACAACATCGTATCAAGGGGGTTTGCAAGTAAGGACGACTGTGATTTTTATAAGATTACAGACAGTGTTGAACTGGCAGTTAGGGAAATACTCGGCTTTTATCGCAACTATCATTCACGCCGATGGGTTGGTCACACAATGATCATCCGGCTAAAACATGCTCCCACCAATGACCAGTTGGCAGAGATCAACCGTCGGTTCGCTGATATCTGTGTTGAGGGGAAAATTGACTATAGCGACCCGACAGAAGCCGAAAAAAAAGACAACGATCATCTGGATTTGGGTCGCATAGCGTTGCGCTTCAATCCGACCTGTTATGGAAGACTTCGCCAACTCATAAACACCTTAAACGACTGTGTAGATGAATAAAAAAAGCCGACAAAGTATGCCATAAAACCAATATTTCAAACAACCTCTTTTTCTCATATGATTACCGAATAGTCGGCAAGTTCCTTCGAGAAACCGGCTGTTCCTACTCTGATTCGGGAAACTCCAGTTGTTTCAATAAACGAAGCGAAAACCGGTTGCCAAGAGATGGTAACAGTTGAAAGCAGATCCCAGTTTGGTTTGCTGACATATAAAACTTCTGTCTTCGGCGAATAGGTATGTAATCAGCAAATGCTTTGTGACATATACTTCTTGTTGACAGCGGAATAAAATCAAACCACCCTAGGTTAGGAAAGATGGCCTATTGGTGGTATGTATCTACTTAGCTAACGATTCGACAAACCACTTGACTTTCAACTGACAAAAGTTTATAGTTGTTACTTAGCAAAACCGACAAAGGTAGGGATAGCTCAGGTTATTCTAAAAACAGGACAAGGAGGACCTATGATGGAATCGAAAGAGAGAGAGAGAGAGAGAGTTTAAGGAAACATGGGCGTACTCTTCGTGCAAGAACAGTACTGCTTGTTGTCATAATCAGCACTGGGATTACGATGGGTCAACTATCCTCCCTTGTCAATGTAACTGATGGCGTTTCTCTGACAACACTTTCTGATACTGTTTCGCCTCCATCGTTTCCGGTTTCTGTTTTAAACAAAATCACAGTGCCTAAAAACTGTTTCCCAACTCTTCTTACTCCTCGAATTGGATCGACTGTTTCTTATGCACCGGCTGCACATGGTAATGGTGAAGACTACGATAACAACGGTCTGTTGACTGATCATAAGCCAGATAACGGACATGATGTTATCTTGTTCGGAGAAAAGGGTCCACTTGGACTTTTATCAGATACTTGGGCTTGGAACGGTACAAACTGGACTGAACTTTACCCAAGCGTTTCTCCATCTCCGCGATATGGCGCTACCTTGGTTTATGATCCGGTTACAAATACAGATATCTTGTTCGGAGGAAAAGGGCCAAACGGGCTGTTATCAGATACTTGGGCTTGGAACGGTACAAACTGGACTGAACTTTACCCAAGCGTTTCTCCACCTCCGCGATACGGTGCTGTTATGTCATATGCTCCGGGGTTTCATGAGGGGTTTCATAGAAACAGACATGAAAAGACAAACCTTTCAGCTTTAGATCAAAAGGGGGATAACGGACATGACATAATCTTGTTCGGAGGAAAAGGACCAAACGGACTGTTATCAGATACTTGGGCTTGGAACGGTACAAACTGGACTGAACTTTACCCAAGCGTTTCTCCACCTCCGCGATACGGTGCTGTTATGTCATATGCTCCGGGGTTTCATGAGGGGTTTCATAGAAACAGACATGAAAAGACAAACCTTTCAGCTTTAGATAAGAAGGGGGGATCTGAAAACTTAGGCCATGATGTTATCTTGTTCGGAGGAAAAGGACCAAACGGACTTTTATCAGATACTTGGGTTTGGAACGGTACAAACTGGACTGAACTTTACCCAACCGTTTCTCCACCTCCATTGTTTGGCTCTTTTAGTGCTTATGACCCGACCAACCAAGAACTGATCCTTACAACCGGTGCAACAGCACCGGGAGCACCAACGAAAGTATCCGCTGAGCCTGGGAATAAAACAGCTACGGTTGACTGGGCTCCACCTGTTTTAGACAATGGTGCACCTCAGATCGCATACGTTATCTTATCTGCTGTTGGCAACCATATTACAGTCATAAGTGGATGTTCACCTCCTCAAACAGCAGTAATAACAGGTCTTTCAAATGCAAAGAGATACAGTTTCTACGTATTTTCCGTTACACAAGCAGGTGTATCTGTCGCATCTGTACCCTCAAATGAAATAACCCCTTTCGGACCTCCATTGCCTCCGACAAATGTTGAAGCGACTTCACTGAATGGTGCTATTTCTCTCTCATGGAGCGTACCTTTTGATAATGGAAGCCCGATTACCTCCTATGATGTAACAGTTATGCCAGGGAGTATTACCCTCTCTGTAAACGGATCTGCCACAACTGCCGTTATTGGTGATCTTGCCAATGGAACAACCTATACTGCAACAGTAACCGCCAAGAACGCTGCGGGAGCCGGACCTTCGTCTTTGGCCTCTAATCCGGTTATACCAGAAGGTCCTATTGCACGACCGGGTGCACCCGCAAACATAAAGGCATACACGGCCAACAAGGCGGCCACAGTTGTTTGGACTCCTCCATCTGATAACGGAGAGCCAATTACATCCTATACCCTAACGGCTACTCCGGTTGTTGATCCCCCACCAACATCGTCGTCTTTATCTTTGAAGCCTGCTCTGACAACTACTCCGGCCAAGTTGCCGTGTCTTATCACCTGGCAGGACAAGTGTGTACTTCCCTGGCCTGTTAGTCCGGATCCAACAGGGCTTTTGCCAAGTGTTGACCCACCCACCAACTTCGTATCCACATATCAGTCTGATGTCACAAATACAGCACTATTTGATGCCGCTTGTGACACAGAAACAAACTGCATAGTGGTTGGCGGAAGCTCCATCGGACCCCTGGGCGGTAGTTCTGCCCAATTTGCTCCGATAATCTTACAAACAACAGACAGCGGTGCCACCTGGTCCAATTCCAGCTTCACAATGCCGCCCGGCATATCGGCAGGTTTTTTATTCTCAGTTGCATGTCCAACATCGAGCGTTTGTATAGCTGTTGGAACTGGTTACTCATCATCAAATCAGCTGTCTCCTTTGATGTTGGAATCTACAGATCAAGGTACAACATGGCAATATGTTGCTTTGTCCTCTTTCTCAATAGACAACCTTTACGGTATTTCGTGTATGAGCGCCACCAACTGTATAGCAGTGGGTGTTTCATCTACTGCTGGTGCCCCTGAGATTATAAGAACTGTAGACGGCGGTGTCAGCTGGCAAACTGTTTCTGTACCCACCTCTCCTTCTTTTACAAACTATACACTTTTCCAGGTTACATGCCCTAATGGGCTGAGTTGTGTCGGGGTCGGAATAGAAGGAGGTCCGGCGGGAAGTGCCGGAATGGCCGTGGTAACTGCAGATGGAGGATCTACTTGGTCACTTGATCAGGTTACGCCTGTAGTGGCCAATGTAGCAACGTTGCTTGATGGAGTAGGCTGTACGAGTGCAACCAACTGTATAGCAGGTGGAGTAGCTACAACATCGCCTTCTTCTTCCAGCCCACAAACTGTCAGTGCAGTCACGTATACAACCACAGACGGAGGTGTAACTTGGCAACAAAAATCTCTTCCAAGCGCCCCATCTGGTCAACAAAGTGGCATTAGGGGTGCTACGTGTGTAATATCAGGGCCTTGTTATCTGGCGGGGTTTTACTGGCAACCATCACCTTCTTCTTCAAATCCGAATACTTATATAACTGCACCCCTCTTAGATGAATCTACAGATCAAGGTACAACATGGCAAAGTGCATCTCCCCCTACTCCTCCTTCAAACACAGATGTATATGCATTTGCCGGCATATCATGTGAAAATGCCGCATTATGTTTTGCTACAGGAGCGATTGTAGATATAACCACCGGAAACTACTATGGCATAATAGCGGTAAACACCTCAACTACCTGTCCTTCTGTAACAGTTCCGGTTGGAACAGGAACAACCACCAGTCCGGCCCCAACAGTTATTATCACCTATCATACAACTCAGCCACTTAGTGCTGCTGTAATACCACATTTGATAAACGGAGTAACTTATGACATAACCATTACTGCCTCCAATGCCACCGGCACCGGTTGTAGTGGTCTTTATCGATATTCTATCCTCATCGGAAATGTACACAACTGTTTAAACTGTACGGTTACCCAAGGGAGCGGTCCTGTACAGACTTCACCACGCATATTTCTCATCTTTTGGGGAATAGATAAACCCCAACAACAAACAGCCTCAAACATTTTGGCGGAAGAAAACTTATTTAATGATCTTACAGGCTCAGGCTATATGAGCATCTTACAACAGTACGGTGTAACCGGTTATACCGGCTTTGCCGGCGCATATTCCGACCCAAATGGTCCTCGGCATAATAAGATCGTAGGTTACCAACAGATTGCCAATGAGATCCATCATGTACTAATGATAAAGCGCAACAAACCAAACTGGCAAGCAAGAAGTAAGGTAGATAATACGCCTTGGCTTGATACCCAGTTTGTAGTGATACCGGATGCGGGCACTGATCTACAACCTCTTATACCGATAGTAGGCGGCGGCGGTTTTTGTAGCTTCCATGCTTACAGTAGTCCAAGACAAAATTCGCATGTTAACTACGTCTTTGATCTCGTTCCTGATATGTACGAAAACTCTACAATAGTTAATTCCTGTAAGCTTGTACGGCGCAATCCCGGTGTCGGAGGATCTACCAACAGTGAGGAAACACCCAATCTCACTGCTTTCACCTCTCATGAGTTTGCGGAAGCAGCAACCGATCCTGAACCCAAAAACCCAGCTTGGCATGATCCTTCTACTAATCCTACTCGCGATAATAATGGTGCAGAAATCGCTGATTTCTGTATTAACCAGTATGATGTCCCCTATTACTATATGCCGACTGTTTCATATCTACCGGCAGGTCCCCCTCAGCCATATCTATTAGGAGCCCATCCTGCTCAAACAGTTGTACAACTTATCTACAGCATGCGTACTAATTCCTGTCGTGGTGAAAATGCCGGCGGTTACTGGGAGGTTAGCCAAGCAGGCAATGTGTATAACTTTGGTAGTGCTGAATGGCGCGGTTCGCTACCCGCCCAAGGAATAGCTCCCGTTGCTCCAATAGTCGGTATTGCCCCAACACCGGACGACAAAGGCTACTGGTTGGTGGGAGCCGACGGTGGAGTGTTTTCTTTTGGAGATGCCGTGTTTTACGGCTCACTTCCTGGCTTAGGAATTGCCCCAACAGAACCAATAGTCGGTATTGCCCCAACACCGGATGGGGGTGGCTACTGGTTGGTGGCTTCAAACGGTGCGGTATTTGGATTTGGAGATGCCGTGTTTTACGGCTCACTTCCTGGCTTAGGAATTGTCCCCACAGAACCAATAGTCGGTATTGCCCCAACACCGGATGGGGGCGGCTATAGGTTAATGAGCGAAAACGGTACCCTGTATAACAACTTTGGCGATACCATTACCGTTCCTCTCGATGGAATTCCGTCTACTGATAATGCTCATATCGTGAGCTTCCAAACTCCAGCCAACAACTTTGATGTTTGGGCAGCTGGCACACATGGTTCTGTGTATACAGCACCTTCGGGAGCGGGTGCTCAAAGTTACGGTTCCCTGTCCTGTTCTGCTCCGTGTGTAGCTGCCATAGCGGCCAGCTTTGAAGGATTGGGTTATTACCTGGCAGGAGCTGGCATTGTTGTGGGTAGTGTATTTCCTTTCGGAGATGCCCCTTATTATCATGATGTCAGCTGGGACTGCTCAAATGGTGCAAATACAAATGTCATCAACTGTTTTTATATATATATTGGTTCTCCTATATCTGCTATAGCGGTTAGTCCATCATATGAGTGATATCCTTGGAATATCAAATGTTCCCAAGAAGCCAACAGAAAATAGTCCGAAAAAGATCTTTATCCATAGGCTTGGCAACCATAAAAAAGTGGTTGCAACGGCAGTTGTTATTGTACTAGCCGGAACAGCTCTTGGCATCTGGATGTCTTTGCCTAAACCCCATCCACGGGCTGCTTGCAACACTGGCGACTGTGATGGTCCCAGTACCCTATTTGCCGCACTTACGGCTGCCGGCACGATCATAAACTCTTCTAATCAAAGCTTTATTTTTCAAAAGCCATACGGCTCATGCAAAACAACTTCAACCGCATGCGCTATGTCGTTAGACGAGCTGTCTGTAGCGTTTTGCCCCAGCTACAATGGTGCTATAGGACCATCGATAACTACCATGTGTTACGATGGTGGAAACGGAAAGCTAACTCCTACGCATACGCGATATGCTGTGTCTGTAGCCGTTGATACTAGTGGCCAGGGGATGGTTATAGCCCAATATAGTGCGTCAGGGCACTCATGTTTATATGTGATGGTTGTAAACTCTACTTCGTCTACGCTGTCTAGGCTAACTAATGGTGCCCTAGGGGAGTTCTTTGGTGCCGCAAATAACCAGACAAGCTGCATTGCTTCTCTTACTACACCACCGCCTTCAGGATGGAATTTTACCTCCATAGCCGCTTTGTATCAGGATGGAATGTTACCTCCATAGCCGCTTTGTAGCTGGCTGGTGTGTCGAACTTACTACACCACCGCCTTCAGGATGGAATTTTACCTCCCCACCTTAACAGTTATTCTAGGGATTTAGCGTGAAGGTACTGGTGGTTACTACAATCTTAGACAAAGCAGGCAATGTGTATAACTTTTATGGAAATATCGGGTGGAACTGCTCAGAAATTGCGGCTCCGTCATCAGATAGTGAACAGATCAGCTCCTGCAATTTAAATACACTAGTGCTGTCTGCTCCAAAGCCTCTATCTGCTATAGTGGTAAGTCCACAATGAGCTATCAGAACATGGGACACCCGACCAGCAAGAAGAAAAGGAAACGGTTATTTTTCAACTCACTCTTTTACAACAAGGCAATTATAATCATAGTTATAACTGTCCTTTTACTGCTTGGAACAGGAGTGGGAGTTTGGTCTGCATTGAGCTCATCGATAAACAAATCTTTGACCAACCAGTGGACACCGCCATATCAATGGCCACCGCCAACCGGGTCCCAACTTCCATCATCTGAGAAACTTAACCGGTTGATAGCTAAGATCTCCCCACCATGGAACAATATGACAACCCAGGGAAAAAAGACGGCAGCGAATTTAGTAGCAAATTCAGATTATATTATTCAAGATGTAAACGGTAACTCAATTTCTTCTAAACAGTACTATACTGCTCCGATCTGTAAACCAAGTGAGCTCGTAATAACTATACATGGTCTCAACAAAAAAAGTCTTACTAGCTATGGAGGCCCCCCTATATTGATATAAAAAACCGCTCATCTCACTCATGTGATATCCTGCTTGCTACTCTGTATGGCAACAGCCTAAGCTGCGGTGGTCTTCTATACGCTCTTTGTCCCCTAAGCAGCTTATCTTTTATACCGTTCCTCTTCAAGTGTCTTTTAGTGACATACGAGCGGCTGGTGCTCCAGCCGTGCAGCCTCGGGATGATATATTCATCCACACACCCCAACAGGTGTCAAGGCTGCTTCCCGATTAAGGGCGGTCACTGCCTCGTTCTCTAAATTCGAACGAGCGG
>JAMCPD010000007.1 GCA_023379935.1 Actinomycetota bacterium
CAGAAGCTACCCATACTACCGGCGGTTACCTAACCGTATACCCCGCGGGTACTACAAGGCCTACAACTTCCAACCTGAACTTTATATCTACTTCTGGTTCCGTACCTAACTTTGTTACGGTTGGATTACCGACAACCGGATCTAATGCAGGGAACATATCCATCTACAACCTTTGGGGAGATACCAACATAACGGTTGATGTGGTTGGTTATTACGGATAAAAAGTGGTCAGGACCGGAATCGATCCGGTGACCTCACGGTTTTCAGCCGCGCGCTCTACCAACTGAGCTACCTGACCCATATAGGTTTTTATATTATCACAAAATGCGGACCTGACGGGATTTGAACCCGCGACCTCCGGCTTGACAGGCCAGCGTGCACTCCAGGCTGCACTACAGGTCCTTAACTTAGCTTTTATACTTGTCATGAACTTATTCTTTAACTCTAAACAACTCTACCACTTATTGTAAAACAACAATTTCACAATAAGCTTATAGCACCCCCAACGGGATTTGAACCCGTGCCGCCGCCTTGAAGGGGCGGTGTCCTAGTCCGCTAGACGATGGGGGCATAGTTATCTCATGATATCATATATCTGGTTTGGCTGTCTTCCTTGATATCATTAGCAGTCCCGCACATCTTTTTCACACCAGGACCAGGTAGTGTGTCCAGGTTGGTCGTGTATTTCAATGCCAAGTTCAATGAGACGGTTTCGTATATTATCAGCTTCTTGCCAACATTGCTCTTTTCTTACTTTATCCCGTAATGCAACCAGGTAATCAATCAAAGGTGTCATGGTTTCTATTGGATTTTGAAATGCCGCCAAAGCCAGTTTAGTCAATTCAACTATCATGTTACGCAGAGCTGTTCTGGCTTGATCTATGTTGTCAGACTGCAGGGTATCTGTTGACCACATATGCAGTTGTTCTTCCAGTGAAAGAACTGTTTTCAGCATACCGTTTAAGTTTTTAGAGGCCAGCTCGTTGTAGAAAGAGTTTTCATGTTCACCAACCATATCCAGCATGGGGGAGGAAGCAAGAGGGGAATCGGCAAGAGGGGAGGAAGGAAGTAACGTTTCTGCGGTTGTGTCTGTTTTTGTAGTTGATTTAGTACTCAATGAAGCGGCTATTTCGTTGAGTTGTGATATTTCCAAGACAGTACCTGACGCAAAAGTTTTTGATACTCCTTTATAGCGTATTGTAAGCATGCCGTTGCCGTCAACACTCACCGTTGAACTGTCAAGATCAAATATGCAAGCTGTATGCTCATCTATCCCTATGATATAGCTATCATCAGCCAGCTGGTTTTCCATGATGCCAAGGCGCCGTTCGCCCAAGTAACAGTACCTTGTATCATGATTTCCGCCCTCGGCGTTGTTGTAATGAGGGATGACAGAAGCGTTGATCCCCATAATCTTCAGTAGATTTAAGCCCTCCAACCAATAGGGATCGGTTCCCACCTTGTATATTTCGTATACAGGTACTGTGAATTGACCTAATGTCAATGCTGCAGCACTGGCAAATGTAATTGCACCGCCGTGAGTAAGTTTTTTAGCAAGTAGCTTTGGTACGGCAGTGTTCTCCCAATAGCGTAGCGCATAAGAAGGACTGCCGGGACCTGAAAATACAAGAGAGGCTTGTGAAAGCAGGTTGGTCGCTTGTTGAGCGATTATGGGATCTCCGCTATCAAGGCAGGCTTTTTCCATCTCAACTCCTATGCTTTGGCGAAAGTAAGTAATGATTTTTACCGTTACGTGCTCGACATTTTCTTGAAACCCAAAAGGCGTCGTTAGAAGTACGCATTTTGGGCTTGAAATACCCGAAGAGCGTATGCGTGAAATAATATCTTTTTGCACCTTCACCATGGTAGGGCTTGTTTCACCTGAACCTATGATAGTTAGTAAACGAATACTCACTAGAGCCTATCTTTGTTTATAACAGTACATAGTTGATGATGCTATTGTATTTGATAGTGATATTGAGCCAAAGAAGGTCATACATAAAGTCTAGGGCTTTAAGTGTGACGTCAACCAAATTTGTATTGCATCTCAAAGAATATGTTAAGTTGACCAAACCGCGTATTATTGAACTGCTGCTCATAACTACAGTACCTATAATGATAGTAGCTAAAAATGGCTTACCTCCTTTATCTCTGATGCTTTATACAGTTTTGGGTGGTGCGATGGCAGCAGGCGGTGCCAATGTCTTCAACATGTATTTAGACCGTGATATAGACACTATTATGGAACGCACAAAAAATCGTCCTCTTCCTCGCGGTGCGGTTACCGCTGGCGAAGCAGTTTGGCTGGGGCTTGTCTTGGAGACTGCCGCCTTTATGCTTCTATGGCTCACAGTCAATCTACTGAGTGCAGTGCTGTCTTTAGGAGCGGGGCTGTTTTATGTATTGGTGTATACTCTGTTGTTAAAACGTCATTCAGCCCAAAATATAGTTATAGGAGGAGCTGCGGGCGCAGTTCCAGCATTAGTAGGTTGGGCGGCTGTTGACGATAAGCTGAGCCTTGCCGCCTTGATGGCCTTTGCGATCGTGTTCTTTTGGACACCCGTGCATTTTTGGGCGCTTGCAATCCGTTACAAAGATGATTACTCTTTAGCCAACATACCAATGTTGCCCGTGCATAGTTCTATTCTGGCTACAACTGTTCAAATGGCGGTTTATGCCCTACTGACATGGGCTTCTTCGATAGCTTTTGGAGTTATGGCACATCTTGGTCTTATCTACTTTCTAACTGCGTTAGTGCTTGGAGCTTTGTTGACAGCCTATTCACTGGTTGGTATATACAGGTGTTCAGCCCGGTTTGCAATGCGTTTGTTTGGTTATTCAATCACCTATTTAACGTTGTTATTTGTTCAAATGGCGGTTGATGTGTTCATAAAAATCCGTCCCTTATGATCCGACTACTCCCATGACCATGTTCGTACAGCGACAATAGGGATAATTATTGCCCATAAAATCAAGACTATCCATTGTGTTTCCCACGCGATACGGCTTTTTGTCAAGACTGTTACCAACAGTTGAACCAGTTGGTAGGAGGGTAACAGTTTGGAAAATGGTTGTATGGCATCTGGCAGTTTTTGAACGGGTATCATTATTCCGCCTAAAAGTAAAAATACGAAATACAACCCGTTACATGCAGCCAAATTTATTTCCGCTTTCAACGTTCCCGCCATGAGCAGCCCTATGCCGGTAAAAACTATGGTCCCCAGTATAAGAACAACCGCCACATCCCCAAACCCTTGCCAAGAGCTTAATTCAGGATGCCAGCCCAAACCGAGTGCTATGGGAATTAAAATAATCAGCTGGAGCAACTCTATAGTTAACGTTGTTATTATCTTAGCGGACAATAAGCGAAAAACCCCAAGCGGAGTCGCTTGAAAGCGTTTAAGTACTCCGTAGCTCCTTTCAAAGCCCGTTGCGATACCAAGGCTGACCATAGAAGTTGAGATGACTGCCAATATCAAGATAGCCGGTGCTAAAAAATCAATAGGGTGTTTAGCGGTGGATGGCAGAACTTTTGTGGTGGAGAAAAACAGTAAAAATCCAACGGGTATGAGCAGGTTTATCAACAGGGATTCTCCTCTTCGCATCATAAGAGTTAATTCAATACGTACTTGAGCGACAAGAGCCTTCATCTGTCTGTACGGTTCTTTGTATTGGTGGAAGTGGGTGGGGGAGGTTTGACATCCGAAGGTTCAGCCAGCTGTAAGAATATCTCTTCAAGACTGGCGCTTCCCGTATCGAGCCGTTCCAGCAATAAGTTATGTTTCGCCATCCATCCGGTCAACTCTGAAATCAGAAAAGGAGTAGGTTCACAGCTTAGGAGGTACTCATTGGGTGATCTGTGTTCAACTGCTGTTTTAAGCTGTGATCCGAGAGCATTTGTATCAAATGGCTGTGAAACCACAAAACTGATTTGCCGCTTGGAATAAAGGCTCTTCAATTCTTTTAAAGTTCCGTTGGCAACCAGCTTACCGTTGTCGATCAAAACTATAGTATCCGCCATTCTCTCTGCTTCATCCAGTTCATGTGTGGTTACCACCACACATCTGTTCTTCTCTTTAAGACCTTTTATTATTTCGCGAATTTGAGTACGTCCCTGAGGGTCAACACCCGCGGTTGGTTCATCTAAAAATATCACTTGTGGGTCCGGTATTAAAGCCAATCCAAGCGAAAGGCGTTGTTTTTCACCGCCTGATAAGTGCCTATAGCTTACCTTTTCTACTTTTCTAAGTCCGACTGTGTCAAGTAACTGATCTATATTTTTCGGGTTTTGATAAAAACTGCCGAAAAGCCTTAGCGCTTCCTTAACAGTTATTCCCGGGTAAATACCGCCTTGTTGGAGCATGATGCCGATCAAAGGGGCCAACTTTGCTTTATCGGATATGGGGTTTAGTCCTAAGACTTTTACCTCTCCAGAGGTGGGCATTTTGTAACCTTCCAGGGTTTCAACGGTTGTTGTTTTTCCTGCTCCGTTGGCACCCAACAGAGCGGTTACCTCTCCTTTAGCGGCTGTAAAGGAGAGGTTGTTTACCGCGACAGTTTTCTTGTAGCAGACGACTAAACTGTTTACAAAGATAGCATCGTTGTTTTCATTTTCCATTTTATTCATAATTATTACAAACCGGTTCTTCTGCTAGAATAGCGTTTCAATGCAATGATTGACATTCGCTTACTCAGAGAAGATTTTAATACTACGAAAACTGCTTTACAAAGGCGCGGTGTTGAAACTGCCGATATAGACCGGTTGGTATTTTTGGATGAAAAGCATCGTCGCTTTACTGCCAGACGAGATCAACTGCGTTCAGAAATAAAAAAGCTGTCTGCTCAGATATCCGCTTTGCGCCGGAGCGACAAAGGTGAAACGGTCGACCAGCTCACCGCCAAAAGCAAAAGTCTGAGCAATGAAGAAAAAGCAGTATCGGCACAGGCTGAATCTGTCAATTCAGAGCTGAGAAGTTTATTGCTCATTCTTCCGAATCTTCCCGACCCGGATTGTCCTGATGGGTTGACGGCGGAATCAAATGTTATAATTCGCTCTTACCCTACCAGGTTGCCGGAATATCCACTACACCAAAGAGTGCCTCATTGGGATATAGGCAAGGAGTTGGACATATTGGATATGGAGCGCGGAGCAAAGCTGTCCGGTTCTATGTTCCCGCTCTATAAAGGTATGGGTGCGGCTTTGGTGCGCGCTCTTACCTCTTTTGCGCTTGATTTACATGCCGATACTTTTACAGAAATACAACCTCCCACCTTGGTTAGGACTCAAACAATGATGGGATCCGGGCATTTACCGAAGTTTTCTGATGAAGCTTATCAAGTTGAACGAGATGATTTATGGGCTATACCGACTGCTGAAGTTCCCCTGACTTCAATGTTTGCAGATGAAATTTTAGAACAGTCCGATTTACCTATTTTGTTAACTGCTCATACGCCTTGTTTTCGCAGAGAAGCGGGTGCTGCCGGCTCAAAAACACGCGGGCTTTTAAGGTTACACGAATTCAATAAAGTTGAGTTGTTTGGATATGTAACCCAAGATCAAGCCGCAGATGTGCATTCAGATATGCTGAGGAGAGCCGAAGAGTTATGCAAGAAGTTGGGTCTCAGTTATAGAGTACTCGACTTATGTGCAGGCGACATGGGTCTTTCCGCAAAACGTACTTATGATGTTGAAGTGTATGCGCCGGGCTGTGACCAGTGGTTGGAGGTATCCTCTGTCTCGTGGTGTGGGGACTACCAGGCTCGTAGGGCGAATATACGTTATAGATCAGCCGATCGTGTTAATCAGTTTGTACATACATTAAACGGTTCCGCGCTGGCGTGGCCCAGAATATGGGCAGCATTGGTTGAAACATATCGCTTAGAGGATGGTTCTGTTGAAATCCCGCAGTGCTTACAACACTATATGAGAGGTGTTGGCAGAATCACAAAGTAGAATCCAAGAGAATATTTAGTGGGTTTTGATCTGACCCGGGGAACCCGTTTTTTCAAAACGATATCCGACGCCTCGAATAGTCGTTATGAGGACAGGCTTTGAGGCATTCTTTTCTACTTTTGATCTAAGTCTTTTTATATGAACATCTAAGGTTTTTGTATCCCCAACATAATCGGAACCCCAAACCCGATCAATGAGGATCTCGCGTGTCAATACACGTCCCGAGTTTGACATTAATATTTCCAATAGTTCGAACTCCTTGAGGGGGAGTTGAACTTTTCGTCCTGATACGGTAACTTGATGTTGCAATGGATCCAGCTTGACGTTGTTTACTTCCAAGATCCCGGCTGTACTATCATAGACTGGTGCGTTGCCAAGTGAACCGACGGCATTATTGTAAGTATCAGTGCGGTTTGAACTCCTACGTAGCAAAGCTCTTATACGTGCCAGCAGCTCTCTCAACTTGAAGGGTTTCGTCACATAGTCGTCAGCTCCCACTTCGAGTCCGATTATGGTATCAATCTCCTCACTTTTGGCCGTTACCATTATGATCGGCACATCTGAATACTTCCGTATTTTTTTACAAACATCTATTCCCGATACTCTTGGCAGCATTACGTCCAGCAACACAAGATCAGGCTTGGCAGACTCAAAAAGGGTTAATGCTTCGCTTCCGTCACGAGCCACTGTTACTTTGTACCCTTCTTTGCTTAGACCCACAACCAAGGCATCCACAAAAGACTCTTCGTCTTCCACCAACAACACTGATACTTGTTGTTCGAGTGTCATATTTTTCATCCGGCCCTACCCGGTTCATAAGGCCCCGGTTCATAAGGCCCCGTTTCATCCGGTTCTGTTGGTATGGTTTCAAGTTGTAACGGTTGGCTTTTATCTGTGTCAAACAAAGGAGTAGTCTCGGGGTAGGTGCCCAGTACTTGTTGTAACGGCAGTATAAGGGTGAATACGGTTCCTTCGCCTTCTCTTGAGGTGACCTCTACTTTTCCCTGGTGGTTGTTGATTACGTGACGCACAATTGAAAGTCCCAACCCCGTTCCTCCGGTGTCACGGCTTCTACCACGATCAACTCTGTAAAATCGTTCAAAAATACGATCAAGGTCGTTGTTCGGAATGCCTATTCCGTAATCTTGAACTTTGATTGCAACTGTTGATGTTGCAAGTTCAGTTTGGACTTCGACCTTATTGTCGTCATAGGAGTACTTAACCGCATTATCTAAGATATTATATATTGCGGAAACCAGTTGACGTTTTTCCGCCATAACCGTTACGGGTTGAAGCGGTTTTATGACTTCAACTGTTATCCGATGTTGTTCAGCTACTTCGTGAACCCGTTCGATAGCCTCTTCGATTACCGTCTGTATCAACACGGGCTCTTTGGAGGGTGATTCTTGCGATTCAATACGGCTTAGGTCTAACAAATCATCGATTATCCTTCCTACCCTGAATGCTTCTTTGTGAACCCTGTCTGCTAAGCGCTGAATAATGGCCGGGTCATTTTCCGTAATTAATGTTTCTGCCAAAAGTCCCAAAGCTCCTATGGGGGTTTTCAGTTCGTGGCTGACATTTGCCACGAAGTCTTTGCGCATCTCTTCAAGTCTTCTCCAATGGGAAATGTCTTCTATGGTTGACATTACACCTAAGCTTCGGTGCCCGTCATCAATTAACTTTGAGCTGACCAACAATGTTTTACGCGGCGGACCATATAGCTCAATAGTGCGTTGTGCCCAGGACTGTTTTTGGGCTAATGCCATTACCTCTTCCAAGGTTTGGATTGCCAACACTTCACTGTGATGGCTGTCCATAAGAGATTGAGCTTGGTGGTTGCGAAAGACAACGAGATTATGATCATCACAGATGACAACACCTTGGGGTAAGACATCTAAGGCTCTGCGTAGTCTGATGGCATCTGCACTGGCTTCGGTGACAGCTTGAGTGGCTATATCTGTAGCTCTTTCTAACTGTCCCAAGATAGGCTCAATTTTTGATGTACCTTCAAGATCAGGGTTGTCACCCAAGCGGATTATCAATGCGGTAAGACGGTGAGCGGTATCTTTTTTGCGAAAAGAACTTGTGATCGAAATTATGGTCAGTACGACTACTATGATCAGCAGGATTGCTATCGTAACAACCATGGCGGTTACGGTGGTGAGGTGCATCAAGTCCTGCAACAACCTGTGAGATCGGATAATGGGTGAAAGTTGACAACGATAAAGTCCATTGTTAATTAGCATGCCAGATTATGCATGAAGTATCCAGTATTTGTTTATTTATTAAATTTTTTTGATTGGACTATTGACTTAATGTTTCTAAACATGTAATATTATGAAATATAGTAAAAATCTATATAAACTATTAAAAATAAAGGAGATGATAAAGTCGTATGGGAAACAAACTTGGATATTTGAATTTAACCCCGGATCCCACTATTTTGCCCGGAGGCCACCTGTTGCAACATCTGGCAAGCGGAATTGACGGATGGGCATTGGTTATATGCCTGTTGGGACTCGTAGTGGGGTCTGCTGCATGGGCGCTGGGGGTTCACTCTCAGAACTATCAAAATACTTATACCGGTAAGAAAACCGTACTGGTTTCAGGGCTGGCTGCCTTGGTAATTGGAGGTGCTCCGGCAATCGTGAGTTTCTTTTATACCGCCGGTACCGGTATAAAACATTAACCCGCCGGTTCAAGTGGGAGCAAATATCAGATGTCTTTAATGATACCGCCTATAGCAGGATATCCTCTTGGCGGCCCGTTGAGTAACCTTTTTGGATTGGGAACTCAAGGAGTACTTGGGGCCATAACAAGCTGGATAGTTTCCGGAGCGGCTTGGTTGTTGGATGCTGTAGGAAAAATGTTAACCTTTTCAACTTACAAAGGTCTTCAGTCTGGATGGTTCTTGGGTCGTTACAGAGCCATGATCAGTTTAGCGGCACTGTTGGCTTTGCCTATGATGCTTGCGGGCGTTATTCAAACCATCATGCGACAAGAACCGGCCAAACTGATCAAAATTGTTTTTATGTATATCCCTTTGGCGGCTTTACTTACTTTGGCGGCTGTTCAACTGGTGGCACTTGGGCTTAGAGCAACCGATGCAGCTTCCACCCTGATTTCGCAGGGAATTTCTTTGAACCCTGTCACTTTTTTAGCAAAGTTGGGATCAACTCTTGAAACCAACGGTATAGCAACGATAATGGGCTCAGCATCTATACCGATGTTCGTTGTGTTTTTGGTGGCTTTGATTGTGGTGATGGCCACCTTTTGGCTCTGGTTGGAACTCGTGCTCCGCAATGCTGCTATATACATGGTAGTACTGTTTTTGCCCTTGTGTTTGCTTTCATTTCTTTGGCCGGCTGTCTCCCATTGGTCGAGGAAGTTGTTTGAGTTGATTGCGGCCTTGATCTTGTCTAAGTTGGTAATAGTGGGTGCATTGGGTCTAGCTTCTGCTGTATTACAAGCCGGTGGTGCAACTCCCATCGGCAGCGGCAGCGGGCAACTTTTAGTTGGCACCGCCCTTTTGCTGTTGGCGGCATTTTCTCCTTTTGTACTTTTTCGTTTAGTACCTTTGATAGAGGTCGGCTCCATAGCTTCTTTGGAAGGCTTGTCACATAGAGCAGTCAACTCTTTACCCGTAGGGCCTAAAGACATTGGCGAGGAACTGCTTTCACGTTTTGCAAGCCCCGGGGAGGTTGGCGGATCAGCAGAAACAGGCTGGTCAGCTGATGCCGGTGGCTTTGGATGGGTCAAAGGCACAGTTTATCCTTATTCTCCTTCCGACTCTTCATATACCAAAGACAACGATGAGAAAACCGATTGGCCAAAAAGTGGAACAACAGAGCCGATAAACAGCGATACCCCATACAGCGGTGATGAGATCCCCAGTGATGAGATCCCAAGTGATGATATATCAAGTAGGCACGCGGAACTGTTGTTCAGGCAAGAAGATGGAAATGGCGAAGAGCAGTTCTAGCCAACCAACTCGTACTCGTGAGGCAAGAGGTTATAAGTTTGATCCTGCTGAACAAAGAGGGTTGTTGGCAGGTTGGCAAACAAGTCAAGTGGTTTTGTTGGTTGCGGGTTTACTCATAGCAGTGGGTCTGTTTCGTCTTTTGCCTTCCGCGTTAGGTTTGTTCCTTGCGCTGGCGGCAGTTTCAACAAGCATAATCTTTGTTTACTGGTCTGTGTCTGGGAGGAAGCTTTCTGAATGGGTTGTTTTAGGCATGAAATGGATGTTGAACTGCTTAGCGGGACAAAACATCAATACATCCAAAATACCTCACCGCTTGGGATCTTTTACCACCGGGGGGTATCAACCCAAGTTAAAGGGGACATTTGCTGATCAAGGTTTGTCGTCAAAGTTGTTTTCAACAAGAGTAGGGCAGTTTTCCAAGAGAAACTGTCCTCCTAAACCTTTTGAGGCCTTTCAACTGTTGGAGGTGCCTTCTTTATATGAAAACAGGCCCATAGGAGTTGTGTATGATGGCTTGAATAGGAGGTATTCCGCAGTAATAGGACTTGCCAGTAAGAGTTTTATGTTGTTTGATACTCAAGAAAAAACCAACTTTGTGGAGGCATGGGCCGGGCTGCTTTCCTCGTTAGCTCGCCAAGGTACACCGATCACGCGTGTGCAGTGGGTTGAGCGCAACATACCCGACTATAACCTCCATTGCGATGAGCCCGATCAGCAGCCGGAATCTTTGAACCACAATCAAAAAACCCCTTCTTATTCACGCAATATTGCGTCAGACTCTTATTTGGAGCTGGTTGCCAAGGTAAAACCATCCCTTAAACGCCACGAGGTATTGGTAGTGCTGTCAACCAAAGCTGAGAATAAACTCCATAACACCGCCCTCATTGAACTGCTTGTGAGAGAGGTTTATTTTGTGGAACGTCGTTTAGCGGAAATGGGCATGATATGTGAGAACAGGAATTCCAACTCTTTAATTTTAGGGCCGAGAGCGTTGGCTGTGGCTATACGACGGGCATTTGACTCGGCGTTGGATATGGACAATCCGCTATTTTTGGGGGACAGCCCCTTTGAAGAGTACCGGAATAACCGGCAAAACAGAGTCAAGTTGGCAGCTGAATATCCTTGGCCTATGGGGATTGAAGCTCATTGGGGAGAGATAAGAGTAGATTCGACTTGGCACTCTACATATTGGATAGCACAGTGGCCAAGAGTAGATATGCCGCCGGATTTTTTAGCTCCATTTTTGCTGGAAGGCAGTATGGCTAAGGCTATATCCGTTGTGATGCAACCCCTTGATGTCATAAAAGCTCTTCGTGATGTTGCCCAAGCTAGGACGGCAACTGTTGCAGACGAAAAACTTCGTCACAATAGCGGCTTTTTGCCTACTTTCAAACGACAAAAGGAACAAGAAACGTTATATCGCAGAGAAAGTGAGCTAACTGAAGGACACGGGCAGTATAGGTTTTCTGGGTATGTAACGGTAAGATCCCAATCCAAAAGCGGACTGGCTCATATGTGCGAACAGATTGAACAACTTGGCGCCAGATCACACTTGGAGTTGCGAAAGATGTATGGCGAACAGGCCAAGGCTTTTGTCTTCTCTTTGCCCTTGGCAAGAGGTTTGTCTTGATAAGAACTTTCGCGGCAACTAAGTCCGCCAAGCGGACCCGAGGCAGTTCGTGAATGCTCATAAAGCTACAACCGCCAACTTGGGGGCACTGTATCCTTTTGTTGCGGAAGGAGGAATCAACAGTTCTTCTGTACTGATTGGTCGTGATCTGATAGGGGGCGGCCATTTTGCTTATAATCCTTTTAAGTTATATAACCAACAGATACTAACCAATCCCAATATGGTGGTTATCGGTCAAATTGGTAAAGGGAAAAGTGCTTTTATAAAGACATACCTGTGGCGTCTGTTTGCATTCGGCACCAGGTTTTTAGTGCTTGATCCCAAAGGTGAATATACGGCTTTGGCCAAAGCGTGTGGATCAGAGCCGTTGAAGTTGGCCCCGGGTGGTTGCATAAGATTAAATCCTCTTGAGATGTCTGAAACCCAAAGAACAAACCCCAACTCTTCCCCAGCGCTACACCTTTTGTATGCACTGGCTTCCTCTGCTTTGTCGAGAGAGCTTTCTCCTCTTGAAAGAGCCGTCCTGGAAGCGTCATTTTATAGTGCTTGGGCTAAAACTTCCTCAGGGCATGTCCGTTCAGTCACTTTAAATCATATAGTTGAAACAGTTTTAAGCCCGCCTCTCCAGATTGCAAAAGATCTACGTTGCGGCTTGACGGAGCTGAGGGATGCAAGTCGTGATATGGCCTTGGAACTTCGCAGACTTGTACAGGGGGATTTGAAAGGAATGTTTGACGGAGCGACAACAAAAGGCATTTCTTTGGATGCTCAAGCAGTCGTACTTGATCTTTCCGCTTTGTACTCCTCACAGTCTTTGGGGTTGATGATGGTTTGTGCCGTTGCGTGGTTTCAGAGCCGCTTGAGCATGCTCAATACAAACCAAGTTGTTGATACAGGCTTCGAACAAAAGCTACATGAGGTGGATAGATATACTCCGGATGAAAGAGGCGTACCTCAACTTCATGTATCCACCAATCTGGTCATGGTTTTGGATGAAGCATGGGCGTTGCTTTCTGATTTACAAATAGCCAGATGGCTGAGAGCTTCCTGGAAGCTCTCCAGAGCATACGGTGTGGCAAATGTTGCAGTTGTGCACAGGCTCTCCGACTTACAATCTGTCGGAGCGGTTGGTTCCGAACAAGTCGGCATTGCCCAAGGGTTATTATCAGACTCTGAAACTCATGTAGTTTATGGACAGGCTAACAATGAGTTAGAAACTGTCGGCGAACTCCTAGGACTGTCCGGTTTAGAGACAAGGCTTGTTGGAAAACTGAAGAGAGCCAGGGCACTCTGGAAAATAGGTGAGAGGTCTTTTCTCGTTGAACATGTTTTGTCTTCGTATGAAAAATCTTTTATAGATACCGACAAACGCATGCGCGAAGAAAAAGATGCAGAATCGGGTTGGAACGCACGTGTATTTTGAACAAGGAACATTGAAGACATGGTGGATACCGTTGGCTGTTTTGTTGTGCGGGCTGGTTGTAGACCTTTGCCTGATAGGCGAGATTTGTATTTTTCTCAACTCGGGAACCTGGTCAAATATTCCTTTTGGAGTTGTGCTGTCTTTGATGTTCAACCTTGGCAATCCTAAACTTGCCTGGCCAAACCACCTCCAGCACTACATGTATGGGCCTATCGGTTATTATTTGATATTGATTGGGGTGGCAGCAGTGCAGATTACCCTTTGTTTCGGAGCAGTCTATACCTTTAAGGCATACCTTGCGAAGGCAACCGAAATACGGTTTTTTACTCGCACTGTTTCAGTTGTGCGAAGAATTATAAGTATCATAGAGGTGTTTACGACCGGTATCGACGGCTTTGGTAAAATTGACCCCTTTTTATCCTCCGCGCGCTGGGCAAAGCCAAGTGAACTCACCATATTGCGTGTTCCACCATCCAAAGTAGGCAAAGGGCGTTTGGGACTGGGAAGCTCGGGTGGAGCTGTCTTGGCAGCGGAGCAACATCATTCAGTTATCGTTATAGGTCCTACACAAACTCAGAAAACCAGTGGATTTGCTCTTCCGGCTCTACTGGAGTGGGATGGGCCGATCTTGGCTGCAAGTGTTAAGGTTGATCTGTTGCAACACAGTTATGAATGGCGCAAAAAGTGTGGTCAGGTATGGATATATGACCCAACCAATGTTACCGGATTCCCCTCTACCAACTGGTCACCTTTGAGTGCTTGTAGGACCTGGTATGGGGCAAAACGTATGGCCGCTTGGCTATGTCAGTCTAAGCAGGGATCGGTATCGGGGTTTCCGGAGGCGGATTTTTGGTACTCAATGGCAGCAAAGCTGCTTTCCCCTTTGATGTTTGCAGCCGCCTGGTCGAATAAGAGTATGCAAGACGTATTGCGTTGGGTGGACGAACAGGAAATTGATGAAGTTATGGGTTTATTGTCCTTGACGGGGGTAGATGAAGCAGTTCAAGCCCAACACGCCAACTGTTTGAGGGAGGAGCGTCAACGTAGTTCAATCTATTCGACGGCTGAAAATGTCTTAAGTCCATTTTCAGATATTGATACTTCCCACTTCATCAGGCCTGATTTCGAACCGGAATTTCTTTTTAACGGTGAAGATGTCGGTCATACAGAAAGCCGCAGTCTCTATTTGTGTGCGCCAACCCATGAACAGCGAAGGCTGCAACCAATGTTCACCGCTTTGGTTAATCAAGTCTTGGATTACGGGTTTGAACTTGCAACGCGTCGCGCTAAACCCTTATCGCCCGGCTTGCTTGTGGTTTTGGATGAGGCGGCCAATATAGCTCCACTATCTGATCTTGATAGCCTTGCTTCCACCGGAGCAAGCCATGGGATTGAGTTGGTAACCATTTGGCAGGATATGGCGCAAATTACAGCTAAGTATGGCACAAGAGCCGCAACTGTAGTCAATAACCATAGGGCAAAGGTTTTTCTTTCCGGGATAACAGATCCTGAAACTCTTGAACATGCGAGCAAATTAGCCGGTTTCAAGGAATCAACTGTTTCGACTACGACTGCGAATGGACACGGGCAACACTCGATTAGCCGTTCACCCGCCCCCAGGCAGTTGGCACCGGCTGATGCTTTGAGACGAATACGACCGGGGGAAGGAGTATTGATATATGGGCATCTTTTCCCTATACGTTTAAAGCTGCGTGCATGGTTTTCCATCCCTCATTTGTTGAAACGCGGTCTTGAGAGGGAAAGTAGCCCGGTAAATAAAGGCGAAGGAGGTGGTTTATATTCATGTTGGAAAATTAGCGGAAGATAATTTAAGAAAACGATATATGGATGATAACAGTAATCAACGAAGGTGAGGTAATCACACTTTCGCGAGTACAAACTCCAAACTTTAGCCCTAAAGAAGGATGCCATGGACAAAGTATAACTGTTGACACTTCGTTTATAGGCGGTGTATACTATCTAAGTATGGATATCCATAAAACAAGGAGGATGATTATGGATAAACCCGGGTTGCCGGTTAAGTCTACGAATTGACTGTCCCAACGGCTAGAGCTGTTGGATTCTTGCTGCTCTTCCTTTTTTAGTAAACTGCTTTTCCGTAGGGTTTTGCAAATTTTTGATTTCTCCGGCTAATTCTTGAACATTGCGATAGATACTATCTGACTTAACTTTGTTTGTTCTTATCTCGATTATGGCATCCTGACACTGATCCCAGCATTGTATAACGGCCGTTCCCAATACAACCGTCAATCCCAGCCAGACTGACACATTTATTTTTGTAAAGATTCCCCAAATCTTCGAAGAAGTTAAATATATGCTCGTACAAAAACCATTTTTCAGATGCTTTCGCATAAGCATCTAAAATAACCTTTTTCTGCCTTTCTTTATTATTGGCAAATGTTTTTACCAGAGTTCGGCTCTTGAACATTTGATCAGCATCCCAACACTCTGAAATTTTCGCCATAACCATTAAATAATTGCTTTTGCGGTCGATTCATAGTTGAACCGCAGCAACCGTTATACCACAAGCCAGAACAACTGTGGCTAGAGCAGTTACTACCGCTGTCCATGTTGGAACACTGCCTAGAACAGTTATGAGCGAAATCATATTAGTCAAGATGATACTTGTTTTCCAGATTTAATACAACAAAACACAATAACGGAAGAGCTGCTTGGCACAGCTTCAGGTTCTCTGCTTGTAAGCGCTATGATGCTGTAGGCCCCCTTCGTCGGTCATGTCCTAACTGTCTGCACATATCATGCGGACAGTGGTGGATACTGTGACAATCCGCGCGGGCCATCTGGTCAATCAGCCGGGATGTCGAGCGAAAGAGTGGTGTGGCACTGAATGGTTATGCTTTGTTTCCATGACATGCAATAGGATCGTTGCATCTTATATAATGCCTGTATGACTAGAATAATGACCGCTACAGAACTAAAAGCAACACTTCTTCGGGTACTGGAGGAAGTAGCCAGCGGTACCCAAGTTGAGGTCACAAAACATGGTCATGTCATCGCTCGTATTGTGCCGGCACATGCCCCACACAACCTGAAAGGCAAGCTAGCAGGTTTGAGTATGACGGCTTGTGATGATGAGCTTTTCACCACCGGCCAGGATTAGGGAGCTCAGTGAGTTCAGTACCACGAGCTGTCGTCGTGCTTTACGTGCTTGGGCTCGTAGCCGTTGTGGTCGTGCTTGACGTTCTCTTCTTCAGGCACCACTTTTGGGCACGCCTAATGGCCAATGCTGGCACTGTTTTGCTATTTGCCGCCTTCTACCTACGATTTCGGGCGATACTTGGTAGGTAGTAAGTGGGTTTCTTTAAAGCTCAGCTACCGTTCGGTTAGACCGTTGGGCTTCTTCGCGAAAGAAGACCTACGGGTTCTTGCCCGATGGATTTTCCAGCCCATCTGAGCCGACCTTATGGACGGGCACGAATCCGGTGGATGTCACAAGTCGGACTTATCCGTTGCTCATTCGGTTCCGGCGGCGGTGGAGAAGGATAGGATGGCAAAGACTATAGACAGCAGAGCAATTGGAATGTCCATCCACAAAAAAGTTGTCTTATAACCGACATGTTGTGCAATAAAACCAAGTACAAACGGAACAATAATAGATACAAGCCCAAGTACCGCAGTCAGTTCCGCATTAATTCGGGGTAGTTCTTCGGTAGGAACAGTTTCTACAACAACTGTAAGTAAAATCGGAAAAGTTGCTCCATGAGCTATCCCCAAAATACCCATACCTAGGAAAAATATGCTTATAGACCTTCCAAATCCGATAAGCAGCATGCCTGCAAATGTTGCCGCCAGCGAAAGCCACAACAGTCCCAGTTTTCTTTGCGCGACTGAATGTATAGTTAAAAGGGCGCGTATCAACATTGATACTGTAAAAAAAACTCCAAAAGCTATCTCCGCCATTACAGTGTTCATGCCATATCCGCTGTGCGCCAGTAAAACTCCAAAAGCTATGACCGCTATGAATGCTATCTGATGAACCAGTTGTGCTGTGACCCCTTGGCGAAAAGTTTTATTGCGCCATAACTCCTTATTGTGCCATATGCCTGCAGAGATCCGCTGGTGAGTGGGTTTTCGTGCCTGATCCCATCCTGCCCATTCCTTTGCCGGGGTTTCTGCTTGCACCTTTTCCTCCTCCTTTATATCCGCCGGCTTATTAACCTGATTTACCGGCATTGTTTTGATCATTGCAAATGCACCTATCAAGGGGAACAACCCGAAAAATATAAAAGCGATTCTCAGTGAACCAAGATCAAGTTTTAACACTTCAGCTTCGATAAACGGACCGAACAACAAACTTATGCTTAATGTGGTCGCAAATACCCCCATGACTCTACTGCCTTGATCTCCTGAAATCTGGCCGATTGAGGTTATTAAGCTTGGGAATGCAATACCACCGCCTATAGAGAAAACTACTGTTGCGGTGACATAAACAACTATATTGGTTGAAAAAGCAAAAATGAACATTGCTCCGGCCATGATTAGCAAAGCGCTAAAGAGTGCTTTGGTGATTTTAGCCGGGCTGACCTTAGAAGCAAGAACTGCTGTTACCAGTACGGTAATCAGGTTGCCTGTGGTAACTATGATGCCAATAGGTAAAGCTGACAGGTGCAGTGCTGTATGTCCAAAGACCGGGAAGGTGGTTTGAGCCATATTTTGACTTGATCTCAGTAAAAATGTTGTTACAAGCAGAGTAGGCCCCACAACTATATAAATCATAAATTGATTTACGAATTTTAGCCGTGATAAAGGGTTTTTCAATAGGGAACTTTGGGTGAAACAAGGGGCCAAGGGTGCGTTTTTTCCACCAGCAAGGCGAGTTCAAGCAGTAGGGCTTCTTCGTGATGTTTACCAATTATTTGCAGTCCGACCGGCAGCCCGTCGGCGGTTCCGATTGGAACGGAAATAGCAGGATTACCCGTTATGTTTGCCGGTATGGTCAAAGCGCCATTGTTGGCAAGGCTATTGACAAGCCCTACTGTGTTGACCAGATCCACACCGTCAATAACTGTGGGAAGCGGACCCTCGGCTGTAAAGGCAATATCCGGGCTGACGGCCGCAGCAACAAAATCCACCTGATCAAACAGGTTTGCCATGGCTTCATTTAGCTTACGTCTGGCGCTTTCTGCTTCTTGTGCCATTTTAGCATTGAAAGAATGCCACATTATATTCAAACCAAACTCCATTTCAGGGGTGAGATCTTGAGCACAAGCGGGGTAACGATCACCCAAAGTTGCCAGGACACTTATCATGGCTGTGTTGGCCCAGTGAAAAACGATTTCAGGAAAAGTGACGTCAACATCCACCTGTTCACATCCACTGTGTTTTATGAGGGACTCTGTTGCGGTGACTATCTGCTCTTTAACCCGACTGCTAACTACGGCTGAACCAGATAAATCCGGAAGTATGGCTATGCGTTTTCCCGTCAAGTCATAACTACCGAGTCCTTCTTCCCATCCTCCAACCTTTGGGAGGCTGTAGGGATCGTGTGAGTTGAACCCATTGCAGACGTCAAACCAACGTGCTGTGTCACGCACAGAACGGCTGAGACAACCTAAGGTTACGCTCAAGGGATTTATCTCTGCCAACGGGCCTCTTGGTATGCGTCCAAAAGTAGCTTTCAAACCAAGCAACCCGGAAAAGCCGGCAGGTATGCGTATGGATCCTCCCCCGTCTGATCCGCTTGCTATAGGTAACAGCCCCCCTGCAACTGCTGAAGCAGATCCACCGGATGATCCACCCGGTGTGCGTTGAAGGTCCCATGGATTTTTAGTAGTGCCGTGTAAACGAGTGCTTGTGTAGTTAGTCCCCCCGAACTCGCTTGCAGTAGTTTGAGCCAGCAGCACAGTACCGGCTTGACGTAAACGGGTAACCATGGTGGTGTTAATTGTGGATACATTTTCTTTTAAGACCAACGATGCCTGGGTGTATGGCCAGCCGTTTACTTGAGTGTCCAGTTCCTTTATTCCTATCGGTACACCACCAAAAGGGAGCTGTATGTCTGCTTTCTCAGCTTGATCAAGCGCTTTTTCGGAATCTAAATATGATATGGCACCCAAATCGGAGGACTCGCATGCCTGTATTGAAGCGCGTGTAATTTCCAGAGGCGATACCTCCTTTTTACGGAAAGCTTCCACCAGAGAACAAGCATCATTTAACCATGGAGAATTTGTCATAATGAGCTACCTTATCGCAATAAGCCACACTATTGTACATTTGATAAGCTAAATTTAGATTCATGGTGAAAAACATATACAAAAATGGAGAACTTGGCGAAGCCGCTAAGCTTGACGAGCATTTCGAAACAAAACGTCACCCTTTTACTCTTGCCGTTGATATTGGTGGTACAGGCTTAAAAGCTGCCGTTTTAGACATTTCAGGCGCTATGGTAACAGACAGAGTGCGTATACCTACCACTTATCCCTGCTCACCTCACAAGTTGATCGCTGATCTATGCGAGCTTGTCTCTCCGTTGGGCGAGTTTGACAGGGTTTCGGTTGGATTCCCCGGTGTGGTCCGTGAAGGACGGGTTATAACAGCTCCTCATTTTTCTACTGAACATGGTCCGGGAACACCAAAAGACAATAAACTCGTCGCAGCCTGGTCCGGCTTTAAGTTGGCTGATAAGCTGGCTAAGGAGTTCGGTAAACCGACCAGAGTTGCAAACGATGCCGATCTACAAGGGTCGGCAGTAGTTGAAGGTAAAGGGGTTGAATTAGTGCTCACACTTGGCACCGGTGTCGGCACTGGACTGTTTGCGAACGGCAAATTAGCTCCTCACCTTGAGCTGGCTCACCACCCATTTCACAAAGGGGAGACTTACAATGAACAACTTGGAGAGGTTGCTTTGCAGGCAGTTGGGGTAAAAAGCTGGAATAAACGCGTTGCTAAGGCGATAGAACTGTTAAACATTTTACTCAACTACGATCACCTTTATATCGGAGGAGGCAACGCCAAGAAACTTACACTTGATTTGCCGTCAAATGTTTCAACTGTAGATAATCTGGCTGGAATATTAGGCGGTATTAAGCTGTGGGAGCTGGACAGTTTTTAACCGGACAGCTTTTAAATTATTGTCAAGTGGGTGGTTGAGCTAGTATAGAGTATTATCTTATCGTTATAAATCCAAATTACCAAGCGCTCGTAGCTCAATGGATAGAGCATCTGACTACGGATCAGAAGGTTGGGGGTTCAACTCCCTCCGAGCGCGCCAGATAAGTGCAGGTCACAGGGTATAAATGAAGAGTGGGAATAGGTAGGCACTTATGGCAATCCTTAAATTATCCTTTAAGGGTTGCTCCATGCCTGATTGAGCTTACGAGTAAGTTCTTCATCCAGTCCTGGCAGTAGGTGTTCATAAGTACCAAGAGTTACATTGATGGATGAATGTCCTAAACGCTCCATCATTGCCCTTGGGTGTGCTCCCTGATCTATGAGAATGGCCGCGAAAGTATGTCTAAGATCATGAAAACGTGTTGACTCCGGCAAACCAGCCTGCCTTACCGCTGGCTTGAAATAATGATGCAGATTCACATTCGAAGTGCAACTTTAACTACTCTTGTAGCACTGTCCCAAAGAATGCTTCGTGAGGACTCTTGAAGTCAAGACACTTATGAGGACGGTGGTTGATCTTTTTCATGGCCATTAACACAACAACATGGCACCTGATGAGATAGACTATTTTACACATGGAACAGATGGACTACAGGTTGCCTGGGAAGTATAATGAAAGATACACGAGCAAGCCAATTCCCTCAGGTTGTCCAACAAATGGTGACGGGGTGATCCCTGGTGACGACGCACTCGCCGCCATCAAACAGATAGAGGGATGCCGTCAGCAGTGAGAACTGTGGACAGAACATTAGGAAACATGAGCAGGCATTCGGACAGAAAGCGGATACTTTGGTATCATTGGTCCATGTCGACCAACCATTTCCATGGCCTTCTGGGCTTGGACCAGAACCGCTCTCGACGTTCGGAGGGTTGACCTGTGGCCAACGTCATTGAGAATCCGATTCTCAACTCGCCCTACGAGGTTCCGACCCGCTACTGGAAGTTCGACGACGACGGCATCACGGACCAGGTCCAGAAAGGCCGAAGGCCGTCCGCCTACTTTATGCCGATTCCCGCTGCCAAGCGGAGGCAAGCTGCTCAGGCACAGCTTGAGTTCGTCGAGTGGACGAAGGACCGGATCGAGGAGACCCGCTTTGTAAACGAAGTTAGGCGAGCGGTGGACCGTTGGCGTCTGGAGGGCTGGCCGGGAGCGACAGCGACGACTCGCCTGCTCCTCGAACACTGGAACGACCCGGAGCGAGAACGCCGACTCTTTTTCTGTCAAATTGAGGCAGCAGAGACAGCGATATGGTTCGCCGAGATTGCCGGCAAGACTGGTGCAGGTCGCTACTTCCTCAACGAGCTACAGCGGTACAACGAGGACGCCAACCCCGGACTGTTCCGAGTCGCCCACAAGATGGCGACCGGCACAGGGAAGACAGCCGTGATGTCGATGATCATTGCCTGGCAGACCTTGAACAAGGCAGCCAGTCCCCACGATGGCCGTTTCTCTGATGCGTTCCTTGTCGTCGCTCCCGGCATCACAATCCGTGACCGGCTTCGGGTACTCTTCCCCGCAGACTCCGAGAACTACTACCGGGGGCTGGACGTAGTTCCTTCGCACCTAAGAGACCAGCTCGGCCAAGCGAGGATCGTCGTGACGAACTTTCATGGCTTTCTCCATCGGGAGAAGGTCTCTATGCCGAAGGCAACCCGTGAGTTACTTGGTGCCGATGTGCGGGGGGCATTTACGGAGACTCCCGATCAGATGGTCCGACGTGTGTGCCGTGACCTTGGGACGAAGAAGAACATCGTCGTCTTGAACGACGAAGCCCACCACTGCTACCGCCGCAAGCCAGATGACGAGGAAGAGGTTCTCGTTGGAGCCGAAGACCGGGCCGAGGCGAAGCAACGTGATGAGGAGGCACGGGTCTGGCTCTCCGGGCTTGGGGCGATTGCGAACAAGATCGGAATCCGAACCGTGTACGACCTGTCGGCAACGCCGTTCTTTCTCAAGGGTTCGGGCTACCCTGAAGGGACGCTCTTTCCCTGGGTGGTCTCAGACTTCGGCCTCGTCGATGCAATCGAGGCTGGCCTCGTCAAGATTCCTCGGGTCCCAGTCGAGGACGACACTCTGCAAGAGGGCGGTGCTCCGACCTACCGGAACCTGTGGGGCCGGATTCGGGATGACCTTCCCAAGAAGGGGCGCAAGACAGACGCTATCGAAGGTCCACCACAATTGCCTGCCCCGCTCCAGGGAGCGCTCCACAGCCTGTATGCCAACTACCAGAAGGCGTTTGAGCGCTGGGACGACGCTGGAGCTGATGGCTCGACGCCCCCTGTCTTCATCGTGGTCTGCAACAACACGAACGTCTCGAAACTCGTCTACGACTACGTTTCGGGGTTCGAGAAGACGAATCAGGATGGATCAACGACGATCGTTCCCGGTGCGCTCGGGCTCTTCTCGAACGAACACGCTGGAGGCTGGGCACATCGGCCAGTGACGATCCTCGTGGACTCCGAGCAGCTCGACCGAGGAGATGCGTTATCTCCAGAATTCAAGCGTGCCGCATCTGCAGAGATTGAGCAGTTCAAGCGAGAGTATCGAGAACGCTTCCCTGGAGCAGACGTTGAGAGCCTGACAGACGAGGACGTTCTTCGGGAGGTCATGAACACCGTCGGCAAGCCGGGAAGGCTCGGCAGCAATGTCCGCTGTGTCGTATCGGTGTCGATGTTGACCGAAGGATGGGATGCGACAACGGTCACGCACATCCTTGGGGTCCGGGCCTTCGGAACGCAGCTCCTCTGCGAGCAGGTGGTCGGTCGGGGCCTTCGTCGCCGGTCGTTTGCGCTCGACGACGACGGACGGTTCTCTCCCGAGTACGCCGAGGTCTACGGCGTGCCGTTCTCGTTCATTCCGGCCTCGGGCGCTACGAAGGAACCGCCACCACGCCAACCGATCACCCACGTGCGCTCGCTGCCCGAGCGTGCAGCAGCTCGGATCACGTTTCCCAGGCTCGACGGCTACCGCTGGGAGGTTCCGGACGAGAACCTTTATGCTGACTGGACGGACGAGTCAAAGATGCTCCTCGCCGCCCACCATGTCCCGACAACCACGGAGGTTGCCGGGATCGTCGGGGAGACTGAGGTTCACACGCTCGACGATCTGAAGGCGCAGCGTCCCAAGACGGTAGCCTTCGAGCTGGCGAAGCTCGTGCTCGATCGGTACTTCCAGTACCCAGACTCTGCAGATGGTGACGGCATGGCGCAGGGTCCGAGGCCGTGGCTCTTCCCCAGGCTCGTCGAGATTTCTCGATCGTGGATGGCTGAGTGCGTGAACTGTCAGGATCATGCCTTTCCCCAGCTTCTCCTTCTCCACGAGTATCGGAGCGATGCTGCTGAGCGCATCTACCACTCGATCGTTCGCACAGCCGGTGGAGAGCGCCGCCTACTTGCGATGCTCAAGCCGTACGACACGGTGGGATCAACAGAGTGGGTGGACTTCGACACGTCGAAGCCAGTACGCCAGACCGACCCCGACAAGTGCCATGTGAACTACACCGTGGCGGACAGCCGGTGGGAGCACGTGCTGGACCTAGCGCTCGAAGAGATTCCGGAGGTTCTTCGCTACGTGAAGAACCAGGGACTCGGCTTCATCATCCCATACAGCCTTGACGGACAGCCGAAGGCGTACTACCCGGACTTCCTCGTCGACCTCGACGATGGCCGGGGGGCCGACGATCCGCTGCACCTCATCATCGAAGTGTCTGGAGAACGAGACCGAGCGAAGCAGATCAAGGTGGACACTGCTCGCACGCTCTGGATTCCTGCTGTCAACAACGCCAAACGCTTCGGACGATGGCGGTTCGTCGAAGTCACCGATCCTTACGACGGTGCGGACATCATCCGCTCCATCGTTGCTGAGACCACACCTGCAGGAGCCATCTAATGCCACCCCGTAAAGCGACTGCACCGAAGCAAGTCAAGTCAACGACCCATGCCGACAAGCGGACCAACATCCCGACCGAGGAGCTTCGGGATTTCGTTGCCGACGACGAGCGGAATCCGATACCCGTAACCTACGAGCGTCCGCTGCTCTACCCACGGGACCCCGATGCCGATCCCCAACTTGTCTGGAGGGGGAAGGATGAGCAGGACGCTGGCCCTCTGACCATTCCTGCGGTCCCTTTGTACATCCAAGAGAAGATCGACCCTCGGGCACTTGTCGAAGACCTGCGCCGTGCCGGCATGGCTGGCAAACCACAGGAACAGCTCCTGCTCTTCGAGGACTTCGATGGCCTCAAAGGGTACGAACAGGTGGAGTTCTACGAGCACGCTGCCAACTGGTCCAATCGAATGATCCTTGGCGATGCATTGCTCGTGATGAACAGCCTCGCCGAGAAGGAGAAGCTCCGAGGCCAGGTCCAGATGATTTATCTGGACCCACCATACGGCATCAAGTTCGGTTCCAATTGGCAGGTCTCTACCCGCAAGCGGGACGTAAAGGATGGCTCTGACGCCAGTCGCCAACCTGAGCAAGTGCAGGCATTTCGGGATACGTGGCAAGACGGAACGCATTCGTACCTTTCATACCTACGAGATCGATTGACCGTCGCACGAGAGCTGCTCACAGAGTCAGGTTCGCTCTTTGTTCAAATTGGGGATGAAAATGTCCATGTTGTGCGGTCATTACTCGATGAGGTCTTCGGTAGCGAGAACTTCGTAGCGCAGATATTCTTCCAAACAACCTCAGGGCGCCAAGCGCAGCACCTTGACAGAGTTGGGAATTATGTCCTTTGGTATGCGCGACGCATCCAGTCGCTCAAGTCCCGAAAAGTATTCGTAGAAAAGAGCCGCAACTCCGGTGACCGCCCAAGCCTGGGTGACCTCCAGTCGCAGGGCATCAGTTCGTCAGGTTCATACCCAGTGGAGCTGGATGGTCGTATTTTCCGACCTCAGCCCGGCAACCATTGGAAAGTGACAGAAGATGGAATGCATCGACTCATCGTGGCTGGACGAGTCGTCCCACAACGAACCGTTATTCGGTTCAAGAGCTTGCCTTCTGACATGCCCGTGCAGGCAATCACTGACGTGTGGACTGACACTGGAGGGGGTGCTGGTCGAGACAAAGTTTACGTAGTTCAGACGGGCACCAAAGTCGTTGAGCGCTGCATGCTCATGGCGACGGACCCTGGTGACCTGGTTCTCGATCCAACATGCGGTTCTGGAACCACGGCGTTTGTTGCTGAGCAGTGGGGACGCCGCTGGATCACGATCGACACGAGCCGAGTCGCACTTGCACTCGCAAAAACCCGACTGATGTCGGCTCGGTACCCCTTTTACCTCCTCGCCGACTCGGAAGAGGGAGCGAAGAAGGAACGGGGGCTGACGGGACACGAAATGCCCACCGTGCAGCACCACTGCGATATCAGACACGGGTTCGTGTACGAGCGTGTCCCACATATCATGCTTGGCGACATCGCTCGCAACGAGAAGATCGTTCCCGGCCTGAGCCAAGAGGAGATCGATCACCTCATCTCGCTCGGCGCTGAACAGGAACCCTTGGTTGACCGGCCCTACGAAGACACCACGAAAGTCCGAGTCAGCGGTCGCTTTACTGTCGAATCACTCTCGCCTCACCGCACGCTCGATGAGCCCAGTGGCTCGGGCAACGGCCATGAAGCGTCGTTCGTCTCCACAATTGTCGAGAATCTGCAGACTTCGGGAGTGCAGAACACGTTCCGTGGCGAGCGCCTGACGTTTGATGTACTCGAACCGTACGCAGGCGACGGCATTCTCCATGCCCACGGAACCATCACGGACGCCGATGGCGAGGTCCGCACCGTAGCCATCATGATCGGGCCGGAGCACGGGACGGTCAGTCCGGACATGGTGAAGGATGCGGCTCGGGAAGCGCTCAAGGGAGCCGGATTCGACATTCTAGTTGTCTGCGGCTTCGCCTTCGAGGCGTACGCATCGGAGACCGCCAAGGAGTTTGCACCATCAGGAGACGGCTTCGTTGCTGCCGAAGACGAGCGCAAGATGGGACGGTTGCGAGTGCTCTTGACCCACATGAACCCCGATCTGGCCATGTCGAATGAGCTGCTCAAGAAGACTGGCTCCGGCAACCTGTTCACGGTGTTCGGCGAACCGGATATCACGATCACCCGCACAGGCGGAGAGATCATCATCGAAGTCCACGGGGTCGATGTCTACGATCCAACGACCGGAGTCGTGCGACCGTCGTCGACGGATGACATCGCCTGTTGGTTCATCGACACTGACTACGACGGCGAACAGTTCTTCGTCCGCCACGCCTACTTCACCGGAGCAGACAAGCCGTACGAGAAGCTCCAGCGTTCGCTGAACGCCGACATCGACGAGGCAGCCTGGGCCTCCCTCTACTCGACGACGTCTCGACCGTTCCCGCCGCCAGCCACCGGACGGATCGCCGTGAAGGTCATCAACCACTATGGCGACGAGGTGCTGCAAGTATACGAGGTAGCGACGTGAAGCGGCCAGAAGGTCCGTAATGAGTTCCTCCGAGCGCATCGCCATCACGCCTGAAGTCATTACCTGGGCTCGGGAATCGGCAGGTCTTGATCCGGATCAGGCTGCACACAGGTTGACCGTGAGCCGAGCGACGCTCGACGGATGGGAGTCTGGAGAGAAGCCTCCAACGATCAAGCAGCTTCGGAAGGCAGCGAAAGCCTACCGACGCCCGCTCGCCGTGCTGCTGCTGCCGTCCCCACCGACAGACTTTTCACCGTTGCAGGACTATCGGCGTTCTGGCGCTGCCGAGACTTCGATGACGCCAGAGCTGGTGTCCGAGGTAAAACGTGCCCTGACGCAACGAGAGGTCTTCTTGGAGCTGGACGAAGTTGCGCCGACGTCCGTCGTTTCCTCCGATGAGATTCCACGGCTGGATCAAGCCGAGAGCCCCGAAGTTGGAGGCTCCCGGTTGCGAGAAGCCCTGCGGCTCGACTCGCTCCCACATTCGGTCTGGTCTCGGCCGGGAGAAGCACTCAACCGCTGCATCAGGGCTGTTGAGGAACTGGGTGTCATCGTCATCCAGACTCAAGGTATCGAGATCAGCGAACTGCGTGGTTTCTCGATATCTGAATTGCCGCATCCCGTCATCGCTCTCAACGGGAAGGACTTCCCAAGACCCCGGCTCTTTACGCTCTTGCACGAATTGGCACACCTGGGGCTTCGGGCCGGTGGCCTCTGCGATCTGCACGAATCACGAGCGAGCATATCGACGAGTTGGGACGGCACCGAGCACTACTGCAACGCAGTCGCCGCAAGTGCTCTGATGCCCGCCGAGAGCCTGATGCGTGATACCACCGTTGCACAGGCTGGGAGCACATACGACTGGTCGCTTGGGGAACTGAGGCAACTGAGCGCCAGGTTCGGTGCAAGTTCCGAAGCGGTTCTCCTGCGTCTCGTCAGCCTATCTAAGGCATCGTGGGGCACGTATTGGACACGCAAGGACGAACTGGAAGAGGAGTATGCAGAGGCACGACGACATGCACGTGAACAGCAACGAGAGTCTCCCGGCGGACCTTCCTATTACGTGGTCAAGGCCCGAAACATGGGCCATGGCTACATCACATCCGTCCTGGATGCCTTCAAATCACGGGCGATCACGTCGCTCGATGTCGCCGATTACCTCGATGTCCGCTACGACCAGCTTCCACAACTTGAGCGAGCGGCTGGGGCATGAATGACGCTCGGCGCTGCTACTCGGTCGACACGAGTGCTCTCATCGACGGACTTGAGCGCTACTACCCGGAAGAGCACTTTCCAGGACTTTGGGAGCGGGTGGACGAGGTGGTTGCCGAAGGCAGGCTGATCATCTCGGAAGAGGTATGGGAGGAGGCGCAGTCCAAAGATGCCGTCGTTAAAGCGTGGTGTGAACCCCGCAAGGATGCGATCATCGTTCCCACGGATGCGACCGTCGTGCAGGAGGTCCAGCGGGTCCTCGTCGGACACAAACGACTGGTGATGAACCTGAAGGGGCGCAATCGTGCGGACCCCTTCGTCATAGCGGTGGCGAGCATCCGAGGTGCCGTCGTCGTCACCGGGGAGGGCTCGGACGGAACCGACAGTCGTCCGAAGATTCCGTTTGTCTGCGCCCATCTCGACATTGAGTGCGTCCGCTTCCTCGACGTGATTCGTCTCGAAGGTTGGAGATTCTGAAGAAGAGGAGTCACAACGATGTCACTTACTTCTGAACTGGCGAAACCGTCATCGGCAATTACGCAGTACCTGAGGTTCGTTGGCACACTCGTCACCGACACTGGATGGGTACGGGGGTGTTAGCAGCAGCCTAATTTTGACCCACTTCAGCAAACTAAAGTTGACCCACTTTCATTTACTTTTGGGGCATCTGAATGGTTATATTCCATCCTAATTTCTATCCTTAACTAAGCGAAATATGCGATACATGCGTCAGATACGACACATAAAAGAGCAGGTAGATGGCATACACGAACATATGTCCTGATAGAAAAAGTGGCCTTAATGGCCTCATTAATCCGCAGGTTGGGGGTTCAACTCCCTCCGAGCGCGCTAAGTAGGTATGCACCTTCGACAATAGTACTCACAAACTGCTTCAACAGTGCTCAGAAAAGTACGTAATTGTGGTTGATGATGAAACATATGAACATTCATAGCCGAATCACCCAGCGGTAGGCGTGAATTGAAACCATACGCGGCCATGGCCTTGATGATAAGCCGTATCGAATGAACTGGTTGACACACCTACTTTGTGCACAGTGGATTTGGAGTTGGTTCAGCTATTTTGGTTAGCGTATTTCGGTCAGTATGGTGGACCGGTTCGTTTCTGCCACGCACCTTGATGACGGTGTCTTCTTCGTATGACCATGTTCCGTTAGGATTGATCGTAACTGTGATGTGGAATTCAACAGTGCGGAAAACGTCTTGTAAGAAGCGGTTCGAGCAGATCCCATAAGTTTCAGCTCCTTGGATGGCAGTTAAGTTAAAAGAGGTCGAATCTGGTTTTGCTATTCCCGAAGCCATGGTGATCATGCCGCGAGGTATCGTAAGAGTATGAATAACTGTATTGGCACCAGGTTCGAAAAGCCAGTATCCGACTTGGTCGTGGAAGGTTTCAACCTCACCAGGTTTTACTATATGAGTATGGTAGCGAAGTCCATAGAACAACTGTGGTCCGTTTGTCTGGGGATCAATCGGCTGAAGTTCGTATCGCTCGACAAAAGTATCGGTTTTGTCGCCGTCGACAAAAGGATGCACATCTTCGCCGTTCAGTCCTTCCCAGATTCCCGCCATAGGTTGAAGCGGTCCGAGATTGTTGAGTGTGTCGGTATCTGCTGAAGGTTCAGTATAGATGTCGGAAGAATACTCAAACATATCTGATCAGTTTATCTTTTATATAGTGATTATGCCAAATAAAGCATTTTCCTATTCTGAATTCCCGGCTTTAGTAACACTGCAAGGTTTTGAGAGAGATGCTACTTCATATAGAAAAGTCTTACCTTACAAATAGCAGGTGCCTAAATAGTTCACGAAGTGTAGTGGCTAAAGATGGAGTTTAGGTTTAATGGAGATATTTTAGTTGGCAAGCAGAATATGTTACACAACTTTGGCCAAGTTGGATCTTTAGACTTGTCTGAAGCGGTTCAAGCGTAGGGAATTGACTACTACTGACACAGAAGAGATTGCCATTGCCCCAGCGGCGGCAATTGGCGGTAGGATACCGAATGCTGCTAACGGAATCATCAAAGTGTTGTACCCAAAAGCCCACCAGAGATTTTCAATGATAGTTCTGTAGGTTCGTTTTGAAAGTTGTACGGCTGTAACAATTCCTGCAAGGTCCCCCGACATCAGGGTGATATCAGCCGATTCAATAGCAACGTCAGTACCGGTACCGATAGCTATGCCTAAATCGGCTTGCACCAAAGCCGGCGCATCGTTTATTCCGTCTCCCACAAAAGCCACTGTATGTCCTTGTTTCTGCAGCTTTTCAACTTCCGCCATTTTATCCTGTGGGTAGACCTCTGCAACGACATTGTTTATGCCGACTTGGTTGGCTATGACGTTGGCAACTTGGAAATTGTCCCCTGTAATCATAACAAGCTCAAGTCCTGCGGCATTGAGCTTGTTTACTATCTTGCGGGCGTTGGGTTTGAGGGAGTCGGCAACTGCAATTACAGCTTTTGCTTCACGCCCTAAAGCCACCATGATAACTGTCTTTGCCGCTTGTGATAAGGAGTTGGAACTATCAGCCAGCTCAGGTGGAATAACAATACCAACGCTTGTCAAAAAATCACCTCTTCCAACCGATACTTCCTTGCCTGCTATTTTGCCTCGTATTCCGCTGCCGGATACCACTTCAAGGTTTTCCAATGGCGTTAGTTCAATGTTACGATCTTTTGCCGCCTTGACAATTGCAGTTGCTATCGGGTGGGAAGAGCCGGTTTCCAAAGATGCCGCCATTCCCAACGCGGCGATGTCACCGACTACGTCGGTTACCTGCATGCGCCCCTCAGTCAGCGTTCCGGTTTTATCCAGAACGATTGTGTCGATATGCGCCGAGCGTTCCAAAGCTAATGCGTTGCGTATAAGTACGCCAAAGTGAGCCGCACGCCCCGTTCCGACCATGATAGCCGCCGGTGTTGCCAAACCCATGGCGCAGGGACAGGCAACTACCAGTACTGCAACAGCGGCGGTGAGCCCCCATGTTAGATGACCTGTTGTGATCTGCCAGGCAGCAAATGTAATTGCACCAACCGCTATGACTATTGGCACAAAAACCCCGGCTACATTATCCGCGAGTCGTTGCACGGGCGCTTTTGAGTTCTGTGCATTTTGAACTAATTGAACAATACTCGCCAAGGCGGTATCAGCGCCTACAGCTAAGGCACGCACTTTCAACAAACCTTGCCCATTGACTGTGGCACCAATGACCTTGTCACCAACAGTTTTTTCCTGCGGCATAGATTCTCCTGTCAACATTGATTCATCTATGGATGAAGATCCCTCTTCTATTACTCCATCAGTAGGAATTTTCTCACCCGGACGTACCATCATAAGATCACCTACCGCAAGTTGCTCTATTGCCAATATGCGTTCTGCTCCGTCTACCAGTACAGACACGTCTTTGGCACCAAGTTCAAGCAAGGAGTGCAAAGCAGACGAAGCTTTTCCTTTGGCTCTCGCTTCTAAGTACTTACCCAAAGAAATGAAGGAGACAATTGCAGAAGCAGTGTCAAGGTAGAGGTAACCACCGCTTGGAATCGCCGGCAAACTTGCAAAAAAAGCAGTCAATGTTCCCAGTGCAACCAGTGTGTCCATGTTTGCAGATAAGTTTTTAGCTCTGAGGGCGGCTGTACGCAAAAAAGGCCAACCAACCCAGAACTGGACCGGCATGGTGAGCACTAGCGCAAGCCAACGAGCCCAAGCGTGGGAAGGGAACTCAATGATTAGCACTACCACAACTATCGTAAATGGCCATCCTATTGTGTTGCGTTTTAACCAGTAACGTTCTTCTGCATGATACTCCTCCGTTACGTCATGGCTGGCTTCGTCTGTTTGTTTGGTATCATGTATGGACGACATCTCTTTTGCCTGGTAGCCGATATGTTGGACGGCAGCGATTAAATCTGTGGTTGATACGGAGTTGGGGTCATATAAAACGGTTCCCGTATGGCTGGCAAAACCTACATTCGCCTCTGCTACTCCGGGTTGTTTGGCCAATGTTTTTTCAATTCGTAACGCACATGAGGCACATGTCATGCCGGCCAGTTCAAGGGAGAGTTTTGAAAGTGGTTTCGCCTTTGCTGACCCGCTGTCAGTTGCTTGTACGATAGGCGGGTTGTCAGTCATGTAATAAACCGGACACCGTATAGCCCTGGTCGGCAATAGTTGATTTGATTATTTCTAAGGTAATGGGGAATTCAAATACTACATGTACTGTTTTCCCCTTTATGTCAACTGTGACATTTTTGATACCGGCCAAAGGTGATAACGCACCTTCAATAGAGGATTTGCAGTGGTTGCATGTTATATCCGGTACCTGCAAAACTATATCATTTTGATTGTTGGAATTATCCATGTCTTATTGGCTCCTTTTCATTTCTTATCCGTTTTTCTTGAGGTATTTGTCTGTTTTAAAATACCCGGTTCAAATTTAAGCGCTGCCATCAACTCATTGACAATCTCAGTATCTCTGCCTTCACGCATAGCTGTAGCCACACAGGTCTCCAAGTGGTTACGCAGTACAATTCGATTTACCTGTTCAAGCGATCCCTGTATGGCTGATATTTGCTTCATTATTTCAGGGCAGTAGGTATCTTGTTCAACCATGCGCAGCACCGCTTGGAGATGCCCAACCGATGTTTGCAGACGACGTACGGCAGTATCCTTATATTCAGATTTCATATTATCCATGCTATACCATCCCATCAGGGGTGGGTAGGGTCTTTTGTCACTATTTTGCGGGTAGTGGTGACAAGCGGGTTTTTGCTAACTGATCGAGCTCTAAACTTTAGTAGACTCACTTAGAATGATAAACTGTCAACGTTTCGATGCTGAAATTGATAAGAAAGTATGTAACATAGAGTGAACTGGCTGGATATTATTATAATAGCTGTTGTGATACTGGGGACCTTGCATGGTGTCAAGTTAGGGTTTAGCATACAAATTTTTAGCTACAGTGGCTTTTTGTTGGGGATGTTCATTGGGGTACTGTTGGTTCCTGTTGTAATCAACCAGGTTTCTTCTCAGACGGCAAAGTCACTTATATCTTTGGGGATAATATTTGGTGTGGCAATGATCGTTGGAGGACTTGGCAGAGCCTTAGGTTCAAAATTATGGAAACTGCTGCGGCGTTTCAACTTGGGTCATTTTGACGCTGTACTGGGCGGTATTTTTGCCGCCTTGTTTACCTTGTTGGTATGCTGGCTGCTTGCCAATACAGTTCTTGGATATCGTTTTTCCGCTTTGAACAAAGCGATAGAAAACTCTGCGATCTTGAGGACTGTTGGAACTGTTCTGCCACCGGCACCTTCCTGGTTTTCCCATCTTTCGGCTCTTGTTGATCCGCAGGGTTTCCCGTCAGTTTTTGCTAAATTTGCCACTGAAGCTGCGGGACCGGTAACCCTACCAACCCAAACCCAGCTCGAAGAGGCGGTTGCGGCCGATGGTAACTCAACAGTCAAGATTATAGGCAAGACCTGCGGGGAGATACTTGAAGGGTCAGGTTTTGTCGTAACACCGAATCTTGTTGTTACCAACGCACATGTAATAGCCGGAGTTCGTCACCCTGAAGTAATTACCTCCGCAGGTGCTTACTCGGCTGTTCCGATATACTTTAATCCCCGCTTCGATATGGCTGTGTTGAAAACCACTGTTTTGCCGGAACCGCCTCTGCATTTGTTGAACTCTTATGTGCCTCGCGGCACCAAGGCGGCGGTACTTGGTTATCCCGGTGGCGGGCCATTTGTCGCTCACCGGGCGGGAATAATGGGTGAGCTGGAAGCAGAGGGAAGAGATATTTATGATCAAGGGCTTGTGACCAGAGCTATTTACAAAGTTGAAGCACATATAATACCCGGCAATTCAGGCGGTCCGTTGGTTGAACCAAATGGGGAGGTCATAGGGATAGTCTTCTCTAAGTCTGTTTCCAACTCCGATGTCGGTTATGCTTTGACCTCTCCCCAAGTACTGCACCGCTTGACTAACATTATAAACTCCAAGAATGATAAGGCTGTTTCCACCAGTACATGTATTTCCTGATGTACCTTTCGAAGTTGCCACAGTTGAAACTGTCACAAAAAAGAGATTTTATCGGTGTGAAATGTATCAGTGCGAACAGTTTTCACTTAGAAATAAGGTAATCTGGGAGTAGAGCTATGTCAACGCGTTATCCGTACAAAGGACCAGAGTGAAAATAGAGGATTACGGTATCATCGGGGATACTCACACGGTTGCCTTAGTCGGTAAAGACGGTTCAATTGACTGGTTATGTCTTCCGCGTTTTGATTCTGACCCTTGTTTTGCCAAACTGCTTGGTGATTCGACCAACGGCTATTGGAAGATAGCACCTCAAGGTGACATAAAGGAGGTGCACAGGTCTTGGGCGGGTGATTCTTTGGTTCTTCAAACTGATTGGGTCTCTGAAACCGGATCTGTGCGCGTGATTGACTGTATGCCCATACGTGAGACTCATCCTGAGGTTGTACGTTTGGTTGAAGGAGTGTCAGGAACGGTGCCAATGAGGATGGAGCTGGTGATGAGGTTCGGCTTTGGCTCGGTGGTTCCTTGGGTTCATAGGCAAGATGGCTTGTTGACGGCAATAGCGGGTCCCGATGCACTTTCACTGTGGACGGAAGTCAGGACCAAGGGCAAGGACTTTACCACTGTATCTGAGTTCAATGTATCAGCCGGTCAACGGGTTCCTTTTATACTCTCCTGGTATCCTTCACATGAATTGCCGCCTCGACCTGTTGACGCTTACTATGTGGTAAAAGATACTGAAATGTGGTGGAATGAGTGGGCAGCGCTTTGCGGGTATCAAGGTAAGTGGCGGGATTTTGTGATACGTTCTCTTATAACCTTAAAAGCACTTACTTATGCGCCAACGGGCGGGATAGTGGCCGCTGCCACTACGTCTTTGCCCGAAGTTATTGGCGGCAGCCGGAACTGGGACTACAGATTTTGCTGGCTTAGGGATGCCACCTTGACTTTAGCATCGTTAATGCGCGCCGGTTATTATGATGAAGCTATAGCATGGCGTGATTGGTTGTTGCGGGCTGTTGCCGGTGATCCGTCAAAACTGCAGATTATGTATGGACCGAGTGGGGAACGCCGTTTAGAGGAATGGACTGTTGACTGGCTTTCGGGATATGAAGGATCTAAACCGGTTAGGGCTGGCAACGCCGCTTCAAACCAGTATCAACTGGATGTTTATGGTGAGGTTATGTCCACTTTACATGAAGCAAGAGTGGCCGGGATTAAAGTAGATGACCCCGCCTGGGCACTGCAACAAACCATGATGGACTTTATAGAAACTGGCTGGAAGCAACCTGATGAAGGTATTTGGGAAGTACGCGGGCCAAGAAGGCATTTTACCCACTCAAAGGTCATGGCCTGGGTGGCGGTGGACAGAGCGGTGAAAGCTGTGGAGGAGTGTCATTTGGATGGTCCGTTGGCCAAGTGGAAAGAGCTACGCGCACAAATTCATTCTGAGGTCTCTACTCAAGGGTGGAATCCGACCAAAGGAGCATTCACTCAGTATTATGGTTCAGATGAACTTGATGCCAGCCTGTTGATGATACCCATGGTGGGATTTTTGCCTCCAAACGACTACAGGGTAAAAAGTACGGTTAAGGCCATAATGGCTGAACTCACCCAAGACGGTTTTGTTATGAGGTATAAGACCCAAGGTGATGGGGGAACAAATGGTGAGGCGAGTGGGGCGGTAGATGGTTTACAAGGAGGTGAGGGTGCATTTTTGGCCTGCTCATTTTGGTTGGTTGATAACTTGGACTTAATGGGGAGACGGGCTGAGGCGACAGCCCTTTTCGATAGGCTTATGCAACTGCCTAATGAGTTGGGGTTACTTTCTGAAGAGTATGATCCAGTAGCAAAACGTTTGGTTGGGAACTTTCCTCAAGCTTTTTCTCATGTATCGCTTGTCAACTCTGCTTACAATCTTACTTATGCAAGAAGTCGAGGTGGCCTTGTGCGCAGTTACAGCAGTTTGCGTCATAAACGCGGAGTTTTGGTCAGGGAAAATAAGTAGGCAAAGAGGAACTTCAAGGAGTGAAGCGGTGAAGGCATTAACGGTAATACCCAAGAAAGCAGACAGTTTAAGTTTGTCGGACATTGACGAACCTTTAGAGTCCGATGGTGATGTGTTGGTAGAAACCTTGGCCGTGGGGGTTTGTGGAACAGACTTTGAAATTGTCTCCGGTGCTTATGGCTGGCCGCCCAAAGGCAAAGACCGTTTGGTATTAGGGCATGAGTCGCTTGGCAGGGTTTTAGAAGTTGATGATGGAGTTGTAAGAGGTGACGGTGAGATTAAAAAGGGTGATCTGGTTGTAGGGATTGTAAGGCGTCCCGACCCGGTGCCATGCCATAACTGTGCAATAGGAGAATGGGATTTTTGTCGTAATGGACTTTACACTGAAAGAGGCATAAAAGAGCATGACGGTTACTGCTCTGAACGTTACAGGATTTCCCCCAATTTTGCTGTAAAAGTAGATCCTTCCTTAGGCACTTTAGGAGTACTGTTAGAGCCTACCAGTGTAGTGGCTAAGGCTTGGGAGCAGGTAATGAACATAGGCAATAGAGCTTTTTTCGGACCTAAAAAAGTAGTGGTAACCGGAGCAGGCCCCATCGGTCTTCTTGCGGCGTTATTAGGAGTACAAAAAGGTTTGGAAGTTCATGTGTTGGACAGAGTTTCTCAAGGTATAAAACCAGACTTGGTGGCTGGGATTGGGGCACATTATCATGACAACCCGTTGAGGGATGTTCTTATTGACGGCGATACCAATGTAGTTCTTGAGTGTACCGGTGTCGGTGAACTGGTTTTTGACGCTATGGAGCATTTGGCTCCGGGGGGAGTTGTATGCCTGACGGGGGTGTCCTCCGGAGGAAGAGCATTACAGGTGGATGCAGGTGCTTTAAACAGGTCTATGGTTCTTGAAAATGAAGCTGTGGTTGGGTCGGTAAATGCCAATAGACGCCACTATCAAGCAGCTGCGGATGCATTGGCTAAAGCTGATCCTGCCTGGTTGAACAGACTGATCACCCGTAAGGTGCCTTTGGATGAGTACGCCCAAGCCTTTGTGAAGCGAGATGATGATGTCAAGGTGGTTATAGAGGTTTCGACAGATGTGCGCTGGTAGCGTGAGTTGCTGTGCGGCAGGTGTTAATTGACCGATACCGACTGCGGTAAGGTGATTGCACCGGGCGTGATCCAGATAGATACCTTGCTTGGCGGTTGGCAACAGGTAACTGCAGGGTATCTGATACAAGGTCCCGCTCCTGTATTGGTGGAGACGGGTAGCCAGACCTCTGTGGCAACTTTGCTAACAGCACTTGGCAAGTTGGGTGTGGGTGCTGACGATTTAGCCGGTGTTGCAGTAACTCATATACATTTGGATCATGCAGGCGGAGTTGGAGATGTGGCGCAAGCCTTTCGGAAAGCAACCGTATATGTACATCAACAAGGTGCCCGCCATTTGGTGGATCCAACCCGTTTGGTAACCTCTGCTCATATGGTATATGGGCATTTGTTGGATTCACTTTACGGACGACTTCTTCCGACACCACCAGATCGTGTGCATGTGCTTGAAGATGAGGAAGAGATTGCTATAGGTAATGGCAGAAGTCTGAAAGCAATATATTCTCCGGGGCATGCCAAGCATCATATGGCTTTGTATGACTCTGCAAGCGGTTTGTTGTTCGTTGGTGATGCCGTAGGTGTGCGACTACCCGATATAGGTATATTACGCCCTGCAACCCCGCCTCCTGATTTTGATTTAGACCTTGCGCTTGGATCGTTGAAACGTTTCTCTCGTTGGCAACCTTATAGACTGGCTTTAGCTCACTACGGTTTGGTGGATATTGATCCTCAGATATTACTGGAGGAGGCGGAATCAACCTTACAGAAATGGGCTGATGTTGCGACGAAGGCCTGGAATCAGGGAGGTGACATAGAGCAAGCTTTGGCCAAGGAGTTCACTGTTACACTGAATCAACCCAACAAATTGGATCCAGCCCAGCTCAAAAGACTTGAAACCTTAAGTGGTATCCATTCCAATGCTGCCGGGTTTGCTCGTTGGCTTCGTCATCGTTCTGATTCCCCACCACCATCCGCTGATGAACTGGCTTGAACTTGTAGACAGTCTGAGTGATAGTATGGTTTTATGCGTAGAAGCTTTGTATTTATTCAACTGTTGATTGTTGTTTTAGCAGCTCTGTTGTCTGCCTGTGGCGCTGAGAATGCTGTTCCCGTATCACATCTTCAAGGCCCCCCGAGTATCTTGTTGCATGGGCATCGGGCGGTCGAAGTTATTATAAATTATGACAGTTTTGAACCTTCTGTCACGCATATTAAAGCCGGGCAAACTGTTGAGTGGAAATTAGAAGGCTGGCCAGACGCTTGCAATGTTACCTTTGCCAGCTTTCATAGTGCCACGGTTTTATCGGGAACTTATTTTCACACTTTTAACCGTAAAGGCACTTATCACTATAGCTGCACTACCGAAGCGCGTATGCACGGTATTGTTGTTGTGAGCTAATTTTTCACACTGAGCTAATTTTTCACACTGGCGGAGGGAGTGGGATTTGAACCCACGGTGTCTTTCAACACAGCGGTTTTCGAGACCGCCCGATTCGGCCACTCTCGCATCCCTCCTTGATATACGAAAAGCTGATGCTAACTTGATACTATCAGTTCAGCTATGTCTGGATGGCAATATCCGCAACTTGATGACGTTTGGAACGGTTGCGTAGCTGTTTGAAAAAGGATTCAAGCAGTTTTGACGAGTCTTCGGCCATAACACCGGCAACAATAGGTATTTCATAATTTAGCCGGGGGTCACCACACAGGTTGTATAAAGAGCCACATGCTCCCGTTTTTGGATCCAATGCACCAAAAATCAACCTTTTGATTCTTGCGGCTACAAGTGCTCCCGCGCACATTGGGCAAGGTTCTAATGTAGTTATAATGGTCGTGTTTTCTAAATGCCAACTGCCTATTTTAGCGGCAGCATCACGGAGTACCAGGATTTCCGCATGAGCTGTCGGATCATTTTGTAGTTCCCGTTCGTTATGGCGGCTGGCTATGAGTTGCCCGTCAATAACCGCCACAGCTCCTATGGGAATATCCCCGTGTCCAATACCGGCTTCAGCTTCTTGTAAGGCAAGCATCATCCAGTTTTCCAAGATTTTGTTTTCCATCATTCCTTTTTCCGATTTTCTATTCAGCGGAGGGAGTGGGATTTGAACCCACGGTGGGTTGCCCCACACACGATTTCCAGTCGTGCCGATTCGGCCGCTCTCGCATCCCTCCTGAAAGCTATTCTTAAACTTTACAGATATTGCTAATGTTTTGTTTCTATCTTGCAACCGGCACTTAGTATGATATCACTACCTTGGATGATAACAAGATAAACTGCCATAATAGGTTATTCGTAAGCTATCGGTTGACGGTGTTAACTTACGATTGTTTATAAAAGGTTGTTTCAGAGTTGGTTGAAAGCCGATTTTCAACTCGCAAGACGAAGTTGATAATCAAGATAGACAACCTAAATTGGTGGCGATCCAAGTAAGATTCCTACTGTTATAAGATGTTATAACAGTTTATGGAAAGCTCGTTGCCCATACTCCGTTATGAGCGAATTTTTAACCGAGTTAAAGATCTGTGAAAAATTTAAAGTATATGTTTGCAGAAATTTTTAAATAATAATGCTACTCTTTATATTTGGCAGTCAAGCCCTACGCGACAAAATCTTGTGAACCGAGTCAGGGTCGGAAGGCAGCAGCTCTCAGCAGGCAGTTTTGGGTGCCGTAGTCAGTTTGACTGCCACTAATTTAGATGTTTACGGTTGATCTGTTGTGTGTTTAAGATTGATGTTATACTTTTAGTTCGTGGATGAGGTTATATAAATGTATCAATCCCTTTATCGTCGGTTTCGACCTCAACGTTTTTCTGAGATAATTGGGCAGGATCATGTTGTGCTTACTCTGCGTAATGGAGTTATATTTCAAAAAATAGCTCATGCTTACTTATTCTCAGGTCCTCGCGGCACGGGAAAAACTTCCACTGCTCGCATATTTGCAAAAGCATTGAACTGCACTGGTCGGGATACAGCTATAGTTGATGGTGAAAGCGTTGCTGATGTATCCCAAGATGAGGGGGAGCCATGTTGCGTTTGTGATTCTTGTCAGTCCATAGCTGCGGGGTCCAGTCCAAGCGTCTATGAACTTGATGCCGCATCCAATAATGGAGTTGATGCCATGAGAAGTTTGATAGAGAATGTAGCTTTGGGGGTGCCGGACAAATGGAAAGTTTACATTATAGACGAGGTCCATATGCTTTCGACCGCCGCCGGGAACAGCTTGTTGAAAACTTTGGAGGAGCCGCCGCCTTTTGTGCTGTTTGTTCTTGCTACAACCGATCCTCATAAGGTGATACAAACCATAAGAAGCCGTACTCAACATTTAGAGTTCAATCTGCTGCCGGAGGCTGTTTTAGCTGAGTTGATAAGCAAAGTTTCTAAAGAAGCACAACTGGATATACCGGGTGATTTAAAAAGCACAATAGACGCATGTGCCTATCAAGCAAAGGGGTCTGCGCGTGATGCCCTTACAATTTTGGAACAAATTTCAGTTTCCGGTCAAGTTGATCAAAAACTTCACTTAACAGATGAGCTGATTGAAGCATTATCTGCTAAAAGTATGGCTGGGGTTTTCGATACCGTTGATTTGGCGATATCCAAAGGTTACAGCCCGCTTCGTATTGCAACAGAACTGGTAGAACAGCTTAGAAAATATTTTTTGATGTTAGTCAATTCTGAACAAACTACCCCCACCAGTGCCGCTTCGCTCGCTTCTAACAATCCACTCTTACTCCAAGCACATCGCTTGGGGATGACATATTTAGTGCGGATAATGGAGACTGTAGGCAGGGCCCAAATAGAAATGAACGGGAGTACGGAACCGAGGATTATATTGGAAATGGCCTTGGCGCGCTTATGTGATGCACAACTTGACGATTCACCGTCAGCCTTAAAAGAACAGATAAATGATCTGGCACAACGGCTCAGACGATTGGAACAAACAACGGGCGCAGATATTGTCCAAGCCCAATCCGCACCGGCTTCAATCACATCGGACCCTCAATCTGAACCGGACCCTCAATCTGAACCGGGCGGGATTACTACACAGCCCGGTACATCTCCATCGCGGCTTTCATTGACTCGTGACAGTTTAGTCAAGGCTTGGGGAGATCATCTCTTGTCTAAGCTGAGCCCTAAAATAAAAATGTTATATGGTGCAGGTCGTTTTACTGAAATAGCTGATGATGGATACTGTGTTTTTGCAGTTACCGGTAAGACGCAGCGGGAACAGTGTGAGAACTATGTTCGAGAAGTTGAAAAAGTTATCAGTGAGTATTTTGAGGTACCTATACGGTTAGCGCTTGTGCTTGAGGAAAATCATATGGATCAGCCTGTTATTGAACTGCCTCCTGAATCGAAGATGTCGCCTGAGAAAGAAATTCTGGCGGTATTTCCAAACGCCCAAAGTACTTCGTTGCCGCAAAACATTACATAGAATCAAAATACGTGGAATAGAATGCTTACAGAATCATTTCAAAATCTCGTAGAGGAACTACAACGATTACCTGCAATAGGGCCAAAATCAGCTCAACGTATAGCCTTTCATTTGCTGGGTGTGTCCAAAGAAAATGCCATGGTGCTTGCTAAAGCTATAGCTCGGATGAAAGAACGTGTAGCCATATGCCCCAAATGTTTTAGTATATCAGAGATAGGGCAGTCGAAGCCATCAGGAGCAGAGTCGGTGTCATTTGAAACAACAGCAACCTTAGAGACACAACCAGAGGCTGAGGCAGGAAAAGTGCAAGAATGGCTGTGTTCGCTTTGTGCTGACCCCAACCGCGATTTCTCGTTATTGTGTGTTGTAGAAGATGTCAGGGATCTTGTTGCCATAGAAAACACCAATGAATATAAAGGCCTTTATCATGTACTCGGAGGCACTTTAAATCCTTTAGATGGTATAGGCCCAGATCGGCTTAGAATTAAAGAGCTGGTTTTGAGAGTTGATGATACGGTTTCAGAGGTCATACTATGCACTAACCCGACATTGGACGGTGAAGCGACTGCTATGTATATAGCAAAACTGCTTGCACCCGCTAATGTGAAAGTAACCCGTATAGCCAGCGGACTGCCGGTTGGCGGTGAACTTGAATATGCGGATGAGCTTACACTGGGGCGAGCGTTAGAGGGGAGAACAGTGCTGTCAACCTCGTAGGATCACAATTTTTGTTCCCGGGCGCGAGTCAGGCTCACAAGGTACGTACACATATAGCATCCCCTTGTCCGCCACCGCCACATAGTGCCGCCACCCCGACTCCGCCACCACGTCGCTGTAGCTCCATCAACAAGGTAAGAACCAATCTGGTTCCCGATGCACCTATAGGGTGACCCAAAGCTATGGCTCCGCCGTTTACATTGCACACTTCTTCGGTAATACCCAGATTATCCATAGATGCTGCGCTCACCGCCGCAAATGCTTCGTTGATTTCAAATAGGTCTACTTCTGAAATTGACTTTTTGGCTTTTTCCAGGGCTTGGTTGATAGCGTTGGCTGGTTGCAAGAGTAAAGATGGATCCGGCCCGGCTACCTGTCCATAAGAGATGATTTCGCCCAAAGGCTGGATACCCAACGATTCGGCCTTGTCTTTGGAAACAAGCACTACAGCTACCGCTGCATCAGATATTTGACTTGAATTACCTGCTGTTATAGTTCCTTCTTTCGAAAAAGCGGGTGGGAGTTTAGCCAGAGAATCGGGAGTAGTTTCAGGTCTGATTCCCTCATCTTTTTCCAGCACGATTGGATCTCCTTTTCTTTGGGGGATGCTTACAGGCACTATTTCTTGGGCAAAGTAGCCCTCCTTTGTGGCTTTTTCCGCTCGGGTGTGCGACAGAGCGGCAATAGCATCCTGGCGACTTCTTGTTATATTGGCCATGTCAGCGTACCTTTGAGTCGCTTCTCCCATAGAACAGGAATCAAAAGAACAGTATAAACCATCGTTCATCATGACATCTATAAGTTCGCCATTACCAAGACGATATCCTTGGCGTGCTTGTGCTAATACATACGGTGCTCTGCTCATTGACTCCATGCCACCGGCTACAACAATATCGGCTTCTCCAAGAGAGATCATCTGGTCCGCCAGATGGATGGCATTCAATCCCGACAAACAGACCTTGTTGACAGTAGTAGCGGGGACCGTCATTGGTATACCGGCTTTAACGGCTGCCTGCCTTGCGGTTATCTGCCCTTGTCCAGCTTGCAGTACTTGGCCCATAAATACGTAATCAACGTCGTCATGTGATACCGAAGCTCGTTTTAACGCGGTTTGAATAGCCAGTCCACCAAGTTCCATTGCGCTCAGAGCCGCTAATGCGGACGAAAGTTTTCCTATGGGAGTCCGTGCGCCTGCAATAATTACCGATTTTGACATTCTTATATCTCCTTCGTAGTTTTTATATTTACTTAAGTTTTAGTATATGCTGGTTTTTTATGCAACAGTTATATAAAGCAATTATGACAGATACGTCGCCGGAAAGTATAGCCGGTATAGAATTACCTAAGTCTTATAGAGCGGCTTTCGTAAAGAAAGATGAAATAGGTATGTTTGACGGCATACCCAGTCGAGAAAAAGATCCGCGCAAGTCTTTACATGTAGGTGAAGTTCCTCTGCCCGAACTTGCCCCCGATGAAGCTTATATAGCTGTAATGGCAAGCGCAATTAATTTCAATACTGTATGGACATCCATATTTGAGCCGTTACCGACTTTCCCCTTCTTGCAACGTATGACGAAGCTGGGTAAGTGGGGTGCTCGCCATGATTTGGACTGGCACGTAGTTGGTTCCGATGCCTCAGGTGTAGTGCTTAAAGTGGGCTCCTTGGTTCGAAATTTTACCCCGGGGGACAAAGTTACTGTTCATTGTAACTATGTGGACGACCAAGACTTTACTTCCCATGATGATTCAATGTTGTCAAGTAACCAAAGGATATGGGGATTTGAGTCCAATTTTGGCGGGTTAGCTGACTTGGCTGTTGTAAAAGTTAACCAATTGATGCCAAAGCCAGCCCATCTTAGTTGGGAAGAGGCGGCTTGTAATTCGCTGTGCTGCTCCACCGCTTATCGTATGTTGGTTGGCCCAAATGGTGCAAGGATGAAACAGGGGGACATCGTACTTGTCTGGGGTGCTACGGGAGGTTTGGGCGGGTATGCTGTTCAGTTTGTTTTAAATGGTGGCGGCGTACCTGTGGGAGTAGTGAGTTCACGGGAGAAAGCGGAACTTTTACGGAACCTGGGTTGTAAGGCTGTAATAGATCGTTCCGAAAAAGGTTATAAATTTTGGAAGGATGACAATACTCAAGATGAATCCGAATGGCGACGGTTTGGTAAAGACATTCGTGAGTTAGTTGGTGATGACCCCGATATCGTATTTGAACATCCCGGCAGGTCAACCTTCGGTGCGTCCGTCTTTGTGGCTAAAAGAGGTGGGACAATAGTAACTTGTGCTGCCACATCCGGCTATATGATCGAATATGACAACAGGCATCTGTGGATGAAATTAAAGACTATCAAAGGAAGCCATTTTGCTAACTATAAAGAAGCCTGGGAAGCCAATAAGTTGATTGGCCTGGGAAAGATACACCCTATTTTATCGGCTGTTTACCCCTTGGAACAGGTGGGTGATGCAGCTTGGCAAGTGCATCGCAATTTGCATGAAGGTAAAATTGGAATATTGTGCCTTGCTCCCGAGGAAGGTCTCGGCATTGATGATCTGCATCTTCGCCAACGAATTGGTGAAGATCGCATCAATCTGTTCAGGAGGAAATCGGGAAAGTGATGGGTCTTATCCTTCCCGGTGTTTTAGGTATTGACCATATTGGTATAGCGGTTGTAGATTTAGACAGTGCGGTTAAGTGGCATGAAGAGGTTTTGGGCTTGAAAACTGTGCATGTTCAAGAGATAAAGTCAGATTCAGTAAAAGAGGTTTTAATGCAGGTTGGCGACTGTAATGGTATTCGGAATAATATTCAACTCTTGTCGCCGACCAACCAGGATTCACCCGTGGGGCGTTTTTTGTCCAAGCATGGAGAGGGTATACACCATATAGGCTATAGAGTGGCTGACTGTGCACAGGCTTTAAGACATTGTGTAACCATGGGTGTTGATCTTATAGACACCGAACCGCGCCTCGGCTCGGCAGGTGCCACCGTTGCTTTTATACATCCGAAAGGTGCTTTTGGTACTCTGATAGAGTTGGTCGAAAAAGTTGAAACGCTTTCAACAGCTAATGGACATTAAACAGGACGTCCAATGCAAGAATCTTTAGCTAAACTGTTTGAACTGAAAGAACAAGCCATGTTTGCGGGATCACCTGATGCCGTAAAACGGCAACACGACAAAGGGAAGATGACCGCCAGAGAACGCATCGCCTATTTATTGGATGAAGGTTCGTTCTCAGAACTTGATATGCTTGTACGTCATAGAGCAGAGGGTATGGGACTTGAGGAGAATCGTCCATACACGGATGGTGTTATAACGGGATTTGGAACTATCCAGGGCAGAAAGGTGTGTATTTTTTCTCAAGATTTTACCGTTTTCGGTGGTGCCTTGGGGGAAGCATTTGCGGAGAAGATTCACAAGATCATGGATTTGGCAATTTCACTTGGAGTCCCCATGATTGGTTTAAATGATGGCGCGGGTGCCAGGATTCAAGAAGGCGTTGTAGCGTTAAACTCCTATGGAGGTATTTTTTATAGAAATGTTGCCGCTTCTGGAGTTATACCTCAAATCAGTGTAGTAATGGGACCTTGTGCTGGCGGTGCAGTATATAGTCCCGCAATGACCGACTTTATCTTTATGGTTAATTCTACGAGCCATATGTTTATCACAGGACCGGATGTGGTTAAAACTGTTACAGGCGAAGATGTAACTTTGGAACAGTTGGGAGGTGCCACTACTCATGCAACCCGGTCCGGTGTTGCAACGTTTATTACCAATGATGAAACTGAATGTCTTGATGATGTACGCAATTTACTGAGTTTTTTGCCTTCAAATAATCTGCAACTGCCACCCCATGTTGTGCCATCAGATGATCCTTCGCGCGATACGTCTGAACTGTTGGATATCATACCAACAAGTCCAAACCAGCCTTATGACATGATACAAATTATCGAAACTGTAGTAGATGATGGGGAGTACCTGGAGTATTTTGCCAACTGGGCCCGTAATATTACCTGTGGCTTTGCTCGTCTTGATGGCCATACCGTCGGGGTTGTCGGTAATCAACCGCAAGTTTTAGCCGGAGTGCTTGATATATCCTCATCAGAAAAGGCAGCCAGGTTTGTGCGCACCTGCGATGCCTTCAATATTCCTTTGATTACTTTTGTTGATGTACCGGGATTTATGCCTGGAACTGATCAAGAATACGGTGGTATCATACGTCATGGAGCTAAGCTTCTTTATGCTTATTGTGAAGCAACCGTGCCTCGCATACAAGTGATTACCAGAAAAGCTTATGGAGGTGCCTATGTGGTTATGAACTCCAAGTCTATAGGAGCAGACCTGGCTTATGCATGGCCTTCTGCTGAATTGGCGGTTATGGGTTCTCAAGGGGCGGTTGAAATTGTATATCGCAGAGAGTTGGCGGATGCTTCTGATCCCGATTCACTTCGCGCTAAGCTGGTTCAGGACTATTCACAACGTTATGCCAACCCTTATATAGCGGCTGAGCGCGGTTATGTAGATGATGTGATAAATCCTTCAGATACTCGAAAAGTTCTGGCACAAGGGTTGAATATGTTGCTTTCAAAGAAGGAAGAACTGCCAAAGCGTAAACACGGAAATGTTCCGTTATGAGCTATCACATAAATGAGATTGGCGGTGTTGCCAACGATCTTGATTCCGATGTTGATGAAGAGCAGATTGTTGCGGGTATTGTTGCAGCGTTATACTCCACTGTAGAAAGACAACACTTGGATGATTCAGAAATGTCAAAATCGAATAATGCCGGTTACCGGAGTTATCAGAACCAAGTGTGGCGTTTTTCAGGACGATGGTGGACTAATTTACGGTTTTTTTTCACGTTGTTTTTTAATTAAGTCTGCAAGATCGCAGATGATGTCTCCTATGGAAAAGTCCTTTGGTGTATAAATAGCCGCTACGCCTAAATCTTTTAACTGTTTTTGATCATCTGAAGGTATTATACCGCCAACTACCACCGGAATATTTATGCCCCCAGAGTGTAGACCCTTGATAATTTGCGGAACCAACTCCAGATGACTTCCTGAGAGTATGGAAAGCCCGATGATATCCGGGTCCTCTTCAATGGCTGTTTGAACTATCTGTTCAGGGGTTAGACGTATTCCTTGGTATATGACTTCAAACCCGCTATCTCTAGCCGCAATAGCTATTTGTTCGGCACCGTTGGAATGTCCATCCAGGCCGGGTTTTCCAAGCAGGAGCCTGGGGGGATTACCACTGGCGGCTAAAGATTTTACTTTGGACTTCGCATCCTCCCTTTTGGTTGACAAACTACTTTTTGTTGAATTGGCTTGGAGAGAGTTGTCTTTACCCAAGCCGATTCTGAGTGTTGATGATATACCGGTTGGAGCAGTGTACTCCCCAAATATGTCACGCAAGGTTTGCGCCCATTCGCCTGTGGTCCCTTTTGCATGGGCCAAGGCAATAGTAGCCGGCATTATGTTTTCCGCTTTTTTTGCGGCTTTGCTTAAGTTTGCTAAAGCTTCATAAACGGCTTTTTGATCTCGATTCTTTCGCCATAATTTCATCTCTTTCGCTAGTGCAACCTCAACTTCCGCCTTTGGCCGCAGTACTATTTGACTTGGATCCAGTCCTTCTTCAAGGGGTGAAGGAACGGTTTGTCGGAAACAGTTGACCCCGACTACTTTCAGTTCGCCTGATTCTATACGCAGTGTACGTTCTTTTTGGCTTTGCACCAACCGCCTTTTAAGCTCGTCTATAGCTATAAAAGCACCTCCTTGGTCTAAGATATCTTGCAGTTCTTCCCAAGCTGCTTGAGTAAGTTGTGAAGTTTTTTCACTAATGGCGCGACTTCCGTCAAAGATATCTTGATATTCAAGAAGATCTGTCTCATATGCCAGTATCTGTTGAATGCGTAGTGACCACTGTTGGTCCCAAGGACGGGGTAGTCCTAATGCTTCATTCCAACACGGAAGTTGCATAGCTCGTGCTCTTGCGGACTTTGAAAGCGTTACGCCTAAAGTTTGTAAAACAATGCGCGCAATATTGTTTTCCGGTTGCTCTTCGGTTAACCCGAGTGAGTTCACTTGGACACCATAACGAAAACGACGAAACTTCGGGTCGTCAACTTTGTACCGCTCCCGACATATCCGATCCCACAGATCAACAAAAGCTCTCATTTTGCAGGTTTCTTCTATAAAGCGTATTCCGGAATTGACAAAAAACGATATTCTTCCGACAACTAAAGGCAGTTCTTCTTTTGATATTTGAGGGGAACTGCCTATGGCATCAAGTACCCCTATTGCCGTTGCAAGCGAATAAGCAACTTCTTGAACAGGTGTGGCTCCCGCTTCTTGCAGGTGGTAACTGCATATATTTATAGGATTCCACCTTGGCGTATTCTTTACACAAAAAGCAATCATGTCTACTATCAAGCGCAAAGATGGCAGTGGCGGGAATATGTATGTTCCTCTGGAAAGATACTCTTTGACTATATCGTTTTGAGTGGTGCCTTGAAGTTGATCAGCGGACAGCCGGTTATTTTGACCGTATGCTATATAAAGCCCCAGCAGCCAGGGTGCAGTTGCATTGATGGTCATTGATGTGTTCATTGTTTCAAGTGGGATACCATCAAGAAGTTGTGCCATGTGCCCGATATGGGCAATAGGAACTCCCACCCTACCGACCTCTCCCAAGGCTTCTTTGGAGTCGGGATCATACCCCAGCTGAGTCGGAAGGTCGAATGCTATTGAAAGTCCTGTTTGTCCTTTGGCAAGGTTACTTTTATATAAAAGGTTTGAGGCAGTTGCACTCGAATGTCCCGAATAGGTACGCATTACCCATGGCTCATCTTTCATAGTGGGTAGGTATAAAAGCCTTCTCCTGTTTTTTTCCCAAGTTTGCCCGCGGTCACCATGCGTCTGAGTAGAGGTGCTGGTGCGTAGTTAGGGTCTGCTGTTTCATCGTATATGGCTTGAAGTATGGATAAGCTTGTGTCCAAACCTATAAAATCCAACAGTGCAAATGGACCCATAGGAAAGTTACATCCGTCTTTCATGGCGGCATCAATACTTTCCTTTGAAGCTACGTGATTTTCCAACAGCTTGATTGCGTTATTCAAATAGGGGAATAACAAGGCATTCACAATGAAACCCGCACGGTCCTTTACCTCAACGGGTTCCTTGCCGCATTTCAAAGCAAAATACCTGACTGCTTCCATCGTCTTGTCACTGGTTTGTAACGCCCTTACAAGCTCTATCAATGGCATTGAAGGTGCCGGATTGAAGAAATGAATACCGCAAACTCTTTCCGGTTTGAAAACCTGTGATGCCAGATCTGTTATTGAAAGAGTGGAGGTATTGCTTGCCAGTATTGCAGATGTTTTACAGTATGTATTCAGCTCTTTGAACAGTTCCCTTTTGGTTTCCATGTCTTCAAGCACTGATTCAATTACTAGATCACAGTTGGCCAACTGTTCAAGGTCGGAGGTCGCCTTTAAACGGTTTAGTGCCTCATCGCGTTTTTGCTCTGTGATCAACTGTTTTGCCACCTTTCTCGCCAAGGATTTTTCCACTTTATCCAAAGCGGCTTGTGAAGTTGCATAAGTTCGTGAACGTAGTACAACATTGAAACCGGCGATCAAAGCAGCCTCTGTTATACCTGTGCCCATAAGGCCCGCACCGATTACCCCCACTCGCTTTATTGGCAAGTTGGCCTGTTTTGATGGGGGTGATGGTACGGTTTTTAAAGCGGTTGTTGTGCTTTTCGCAACGGCACTTACTTTATTCTTTACGGTTGGTGTAACTTTAGGTGTAACTTTTTTGGCTATTGTCTCTTTTTTAGTTGGCATAGGACATTATTTTAGTACTATTAATGATATATGACAATTGGATATGTAGCTTTGGTCGGTGGATCAGAATGGCAAGCTGGTAATAGTTTTGATTCGTATTTACTTGATATCGGGGGATCTAAGATAACCATTTTGCCAACCGCCGCCGCTTATGAAGACCCCGGGAGGGCAGTTTTGAATGCGAAGAACTACTTTTCAGGATTAGGCGCTAAAGCTGAAGGGCTGATGGTTTTGAACCGCCGAGATGCACAAAATAGTGAATATGCGGATATAGTGCGAAAATCTACCTTTCTTTATTTAAGTGGAGGATCTGCACTTCATCTACGTTCTGTTTTAAAAGATTCCCTGTTATGGGAAGCGTTGGTTGATGCGTGGCATGCGGGAGCGCTGCTTGCGGCCTCCTCGGCAGGTGCTATGGTGTTAACTGATCCAATGATTGATCCGAGAGGCGGAGCTTATACTGTCGGTCTTGGGTTGATTGCCAATATGGCCGTCATTCCTCACTGGCAAGATGAGCAAAATACGTGGGCAGAGCGTAGCATCATGCTTGCACCGCGGGGTTTACCGTTGGCATGCATTCCCCAACATTCACTCTTATTGCGTGATGACACCGAAGGCTGGAGCAGCCAAGGTGAACGGCAAGTTGAAGTTTTTGTTGATAATCAACCTGCCGGACTTGAAGTGTTGCCGTAAAACATCGATAGTTATGGCGATGATGTGATGGTGACGCTAAGCATCTTGTGTATAACCGTTGGTGTTCCTGATGCACTGCCGTCCTTGGCAATTTGATTGACGACATTCATACCTGATGTCACCTGGCCAAAAAGCGTATAGTTGGGGGGCAGGCTTGTTCCCTGGGGACCAACGATGATAAAAAACTGGCTTCCGTCTGTGTTGGTTTTTCCGGAGTTGGCCATTGCCACCGAGCCAAGTTTGTAAGAACCGGCAGCCGGTGTAGAACCGGTGTAGTAATAGCCGGGGCCGCCATAACCGGTTCCGGTGGGGTCACCTCCTTGAACTACAAATCCGGGTATTACCCTATGAAAAATGATGCCGTTGAAAAAGTGCCATCTTGCAAGGAAGACAAAGTTGTTTACGGTTTTGGGTGCCTGTTTTGGGTTCATAGTTACTACAAAAGTCCCGATATCTGTTTTCACGGTTGCTGTATATATTTTATCCAGGCTTATGCACATGCCCGGTGCATGAGTGAAGTTGGTGTGGCGTGTAACCGGCCCACTTTTTGGGGGACATGTAGGTTGTATGGCGGCTTGAGGTGTCGTTTTTGCGGGTGGGGTTGGAGTTGTTGTTGGGGTGGTCGAAGTTGTTGTCGTAGTAGCGTGTGCAGGCTTTGCAGTTTTTGAACTTGATTGTTGAAAGTAATAAATCAATCCAAATATCGCTATAGCGATGACAACCAATACAGCTGCGGCACGAATCCTTTGCTTACGGCGTTTTAGAGCCGCTTGTTGTGCTTTATAGGCATGCTTGGCTGCTTTTTGACGAGCTCTTTTTTGATTAGGCATATTAGTTAAAATAGTACGTTTTGGGGATAAATGTTGTATGGTCAAAGATATGACCTTAAAAGATGCAGCTTTGATAGTACAAAAATTCGGTGGGACTTCGTTGGCTGATGCAACGCGTATTAAAGCTGTAGCTGGTCATATAGCCAGGACCAAACGGAGGGGATACCAAATTGTAGTGGTGGTCAGTGCCATGGGTGCAACTACAAATGACCTGCTTCGGCTGGCAGTTGATGTGAGTAGTTTCCAACCTGCGCGGGAGTTGGACATGTTACTCAGTGCCGGTGAGCGTATATCTATGGCTCTTTTGTGTATGGCTTTGGCGGACCTGAACATACCTGCAGTTTCTTTTACAGGGAGTCAAGCGGGGATTTTGACTGACAACATACATACCAAAGCAAAAGTGTTAGAGGTCAAAACTCAGCGGATATCTCAAGCTTTAGTTGAGGATAAGGTTCCGGTAGTAGCGGGTTTTCAAGGGGTATCAGAGGAAAAGGAGATCACCACCTTGGGACGCGGTGGTTCAGATACTACAGCGGTGGCATTAGCGGCAGCCCTCGGTGCTGAAGTTTGCGAGATTTATACGGATGTGCCGGGAGTTTTTAGCGCTGACCCTGCAATTGTGCCCCAGGCACGAAAACTGGGGCGAATTTCGTATGAAGAGATGATGGAAATATCGGTAAGCGGGGGCAAGGTTCTTGCTTTACGCTCGGTTGAGTTTGCCCGTAACCATGGTATTATTTTACATGTTCGTTCCAGTTTCACTTGGGAAACCGGGACATGGATAGTACAGGAGGATTCTTCAATGGAACAAGCTGTAGTCTCAGCTATTACAAGTGACGACTCAGAGGCCAAACTGACTATTAGAGAGGTACCGGATCGTCCGGGAGTGGCTGCCTTATTGTTCAGGTCTTTGGCTGATAAGGCGGTAAATGTGGATATGATTGTGCAAAATATTTCGAAAGCCGGTACAACCGATATATCTTTTACACTACCAAAAGATGATTTACCTGCTGCTATGGAGGCGGTGAACGGTTTGAAATCACAGTTGGAGGTTTGTGAAGTTATAGCCGATACCAGTTTGGCAAAGGTTTCGGTTGTCGGTGCCGGCATGAAGACACATACGGGTGTAAGCGCCAAGATGTTTGAAACACTTGCCAATAACAACATTAATATAGAGATGATCTCTACGTCTCCTATTAGAATTTCCGCTTTGGTAAAAGAGGAAATGTTGGAACAGGCTGTGCGGTTACTGCACAGCGCATTTGAGTTGGAGCGACAGGAGTAATAACCAAGTGAACGTTGCTGTTTTCGGTGCCACCGGTCAAGTAGGCTTTGTCATGCGAAAAGTTTTGGAAGAACGTAACTTTCCTGTTTCAAATATGCGCTTTTTTGCATCCAGCCGGTCTGCGGGCAGTTCTCTTTTATATGACGGCGTTGAAACGGTTGTGGAAGATGCCGCCGAAGCTGACTTTCAAGGAATAGACATAGCCTTGTTGTCCATTGGGGCTGTCGCTTCAAAAGAAATAGCGCCACAGATTGCTAAAGCAGGTGCGACTGTTATTGACAACTCCTCGGCTTGGAGGATGGATCCAGAAGTTCCCTTGGTTGTTCCCGAAGTTAATTCTTATACGCTTGATACGATCCCAAAGAACATAGTTGCAAATCCAAACTGTACGACTATTATTGCAGTCCTGCCGATAAAAGCGGTACATGAGGTTGCGCCGGTTCGTCGGGTAGTGGCTTCGACATACCAAGCTGTCTCAGGTGCCGGTCGCCTTGGAGTTAAAGAACTGTCAGATCAGTTGCAAGAGTCGTTATCGCTGTCACCCAGCCGAGTCAGTGAGCTTACTTTTGACGGTTCCGCGTTCACAATGTCCGCGCCCGTTAAATTTACCCGTCAAATAGCTCACAATTTAATTCCCCTGGTAGGCAACCTCGTGGGAGATGATACAGATGAAGAGCTTAAACTTATAAATGAAACCCGCAAAATACTGGATTTGCCGGCTCTTAGGGTTAGTTGTACTTGTGTTCGGGTTCCAGTATTTTGCGGACACTGCGTTTCACTCAATCTTGAGTTGGACAAGGAGTTGAGTGTAGATGAAGCTATTGAAGTTTTCCGGAATACACCCGGTATTCAATATAGTGAACTTCCGACTCCTTTAGAAGTTGCAGGTTCAGATAGGTGCCTTGTTGGAAGAGTCCGGAAAGATACCTCTGTTCAATACGGGCTGTCACTGTTTGTTTGTGGTGATAACCTGCGTAAGGGAGCTGCTACAAATGCAGTCGAAATAGCACAAGTTCTTTTGGATAGGCTAAGATAGTTATTGTGAGTTTACAACCTTATACAACACAGCAAAGTAAAAAACATGATTGGGGTGGGCTCGTAGTGATAGCTTTAACAGTTGCTATGCTGGTAGCTATCGTTGTTGGCTTAACTGTTTTTCATAATAATCCACACCATTCGATGGGCAACACGGGAGGCAATGTATACCGGACACCGTTGCATGAACCGACACCGGGGTCACCCAATACCGGTATTTAGGTATTGTCGTTTATTTAGTTGACCAACTCGCCAATTTTTTTGGCCAGGTTGACGGCATGGTCGCCAAACCGTTCGTAGAACCTTGCTATCAAAGCAAGCTCTATAGCTACCGGTAACGGCATTTTACTGTTGACCAGTTCAGCCGTAAGGCTTACATGCAGTTCGTCTAAGATATCGTCTATTTCGTCTATCTTATCAGCTGCATTCGGCTTTCGATCTACATAGGCATCAGTAGTAAGCCGCCACATCTTACCTGTTACCTCACCCATCTGTTCTACTATCCCCCGGCTTCTGGCTGTCATTTCTGCTCCAATACCGCGAGCTGCTTTTGTTGCTATATGTTCTGCCAGATCTCCCGATCGTTCCAATTCGGGAAGCATTCTCAAAACGGTCAACAAAGTTTTCAATCTCCGTCCAGTTGGGTTTGATCCAGTCGGGTTTGATCCAGTCGGGTTTGATCCCGGTGCATTGAGCAGTTCTATTAATCTGTCCTCAACCGACTGTTCAATCTCTTTGTAAAGGATATCGACCTTTTCATCTTGGGCAGCTAAAGTTTTAGCCGTATCCCTTTCTGCCGTAAGCAATGTATGGGTAGCGCCAACAATTCCCTCACCTATTAACGCAAAGAGAGTAATCATTTGTTTGTTGATTTGATTTAAAAAGCCGTTTTCATCCATAATATTCTATTTTTACCCAATAATATCCCAATTCTGGTTGTCTTGCGAGGTGATAAACGGTTAGCTTGCTTTTTGCTGTTAAAATAAATATTTAAATTTTTTTAGTAATAAATTTGACTTTTGCTGGTTAAACCTTGACTTTGACACCCATTTTGCAAAAAAGTGCCTGTAACCCCTGGTCATGATGGGATTATTGAGTCCGTTGGCTGATCAATATCCTTGCGGATAAGAGCTTCGTTTGGTTGATCCGATAATTTTCC
>JAMCPD010000008.1 GCA_023379935.1 Actinomycetota bacterium
CCATAAAACAAAACCAGTGTGATACAAGTGGCGCTTCGCCGATTGGAGCTTCAAAAGCCATCTCAGTAGCCGTAGCGGGATATAACAGCCCCTATCTGGCTTCGGGTGAAACCCCGGTTCCAAAAGGAGCAACAGCTGTTGTATTGAACGTTACCGCAATTGGAGGAAGTTCTCCCAGTTATCTTTCTGTATGTCCGGGCGGAGAGAGTTTATCTACATGTTCTGCCTCTTCAAACTTGAACTTTGTGGTGGGTGAAAACATACCGAACTTTGTTACGGTAGCGCTTCCAACCTCAGGTTCATCTTCTGGCTCCATAGAGATATACAACTTCGCAGGACAAGTAGATGTAGCGGTTGATGTAGTTGGTTGGTATAGTTAGATAAACGTCATGTCCGAGCTTTGACCTTGCAATACTGTTTTGTTATAGATGGCAAATGATTCGTTACATTATCTGGTAACGGGAGATAACCAGCCCTTGGTTGATCAGAGAGCGTCTTCTTTGATCAAGCAGTTGGCGACCCAAAAAGATAATGACCACCACACCCGGGAAGGTGATTTGGCGCTTCTCGCAGAAGAGTACGATGCTGGAACAAACTTTGATTTCAGCTTATTTTTAAGTTCCATCAGTTGTCCGCCTTTATTTTCAACCAAACGTATTGTAGTGTTACGAAACGCAAATCAGCTGGACCAAGAACAGGTGGCGGAACTGATATCTTATATGTCAAATCCACTTCCAACCACTGTTTTGGTGTTGGTAACGGGTCAAGGGGCATTGGCGCCAAAACTGCGTCAAGCATTTTCAGATTCTCGCAATTTTACTCAAACTGTGGACACAACTTTAAAAGGAGTCGTCAAGCGGGAACAGTGGATAAATGAGCAGGTGAAGCGGGTGGGTGTACAGTTAGATGCTTCTGCCAAACGACTGTTAATATCCCACATGGGCGAAGACCTGTCCGGGTTATCGGGGCTGCTTGAGGTCCTGAAGTCGGCCTTTCAACGTAACGTCCCAATTGGTGAGGCAGAAATAAAGGAGTTTCTGGGTGAGCCCGGGACTGTTCCTTTGTGGGAACTGACCGATATGATAGATAAAGGCAATACCGCAAAATCCCTTGAAGTGTTGAATCGGATTTTAAATGCCGGTATGGTACATCCTTTAGCGGTTATGGCACTATTACACCGGCACTATTCGGCTATGATGCGGTTGGATAGTCCTGATATCAACTCCGTTGAACAAGCCGGCAGAGCTTTAGACAATAAAAGTTCTTTTGCCGTTGAAAAACTGTTCAAAGTTGCCAAAACTTTACAAACAAAGGGCATAATTAACTCCATAAAACTCCTCGCCAAGGCTGATCTGGATTTACGCGGTGCAAGCGGATTACCGGCTGAAGCAGTTTTGGAGGTACTGGTTGCCAGGTTGGCCAGGATTGCTCGTGTCAGCCTGAAGTCTCGCGGTTTAGGCGGTGTCAGTACTCGCGGAGGTATCGGTGCTTATGTCACCGGCCCTAGGTGATGTCAGTTTGTTTATCTTACGCATCAATCTGGATTTGTCCCTTCTAGCTTGGTTTTTATGAATAATGCCTTTCGATACGGCTGCATCCAAGTACTTTATGGCTGTTTTAACTGATTGACTGGTTTTAACTGATTGACCTTCATCAACTTGATCGGCATCTTCCAACTGGCTTGTTGCGAGGGCTACAGCAGTTTTGGTTCTGGTTTTTAGTTCAGAACGCACTGCTTTGTTTCTTAACCGTCTTTTCTCATTTTGTTTATTGCGTTTTATTTGACTGCGAATATTTGCCATTACGAGTAAAGTATAATAGCACAACTAATGGAACTTTATGTCAATCGAACCGTATAAATGGTATAATGATACCTATACAGTCCTTACGTAATTTTTCAATTATCAGTCACATAGACCATGGGAAGTCCACACTGTCTGACAGAATTCTGGAGTTGACCGCAGCTGTAGACCCGCGTGATATGCGTGAACAGTTCTTAGATACGATGGATTTGGAACGGGAAAGAGGTATAACCATCAAAGCTCAGTGCGTTCGGGTGAGTTGGAAAGGAACTGTGTTGAACTTGATAGATACTCCCGGTCATGTGGACTTTGGCTATGAAGTATCCCGTTCTTTAGCGGCTTGCGAAGGTGCGGTACTGCTTGTGGACGCTTCTCAGGGTATTCAGGCGCAGACTGTGGCTACCTGTTATCAGGCCTTGGAACACAACCTTGAAATAGTGGCAGCAGTCAACAAGATAGACCTTCCCCAGTCTGATCCTGATTTGTGTGCCGAAGAGTTGGCGCAGCTATTGGGTATTGAGGAGTCTCAAGTGCTACGCATATCCGCCAAAACCGGTCAAGGAGTGGCGGAGTTGCTTGATGCTGTTGTAAAGCAGATACCACCACCCAACGGTGATCCGGATGAATCTTTGCAGGCTCTGGTATTTGACTCCTCTTATGATCCTTATCGCGGGGTAGTCAGCTTCATAAGGGTGGCTAACGGTACTTTGAGGGCAAAGTCCCGCATTAAACTTATGCAGGCTGCCACCTATCACGAAGTAGAGGAACTGGGGGTACATACTCCTTATACGACCAAAGTCGAGGCTTTGGGCCCCGGAGAGGTTGGTTACATATTTGCAGGCATTAAAGATGTCGCGGAAGCTCGTTCTGGTGAGACAATCACAGATGCCAAAAATCCAGCCGCAGACTTTTTACCTGGTTATCGTCGTCCAAAACCCATGGTATTTTGTGGTTTGTACCCAACTGATGCCGATCAACTTTCCCTACTCAGGGAAGCACTCGATAAGCTAAGGTTGAGCGATGCCAGCTTTGTATATGAGCCTGAGACCTCCGGTGCACTCGGCTTTGGATTCAGGTGTGGGTTTTTGGGACTTTTGCACTCAGACATAACAAGAGAACGACTGGAGAGAGAGTTTGGTCTGTCTTTAGTGACAACCGCTCCTTCAGTCGCATACAAGGTTTATTTGAAGGGCAGTTCTTCTTCTACCGATAATGTAGTTACAGTTGACAATCCGACTGCTTTACCCGATCCGGAATATATAGATCACATAGAAGAGCCTTGGCTTGTTGCTACGATTGTTACACCAACCGAATATTTAGGTTCAATAATGCAGCTTTGTAATGAGAGGAGGGGACGTATGAACAAGATGAACTATTTGAGTTCCAAGCGTGTTGAACTGGTTTATGAGATGCCGTTGTCCGAAGTAATACTGGACTTTTTTGATTTGCTGAAAAGTAGTACAAGAGGTTATGCCACCTTTGATTATGAACCATTCAGATATGAAACATCCAATCTGGTCAAAGTGGATTTGTTGATTAATGGTGTAGTTGTAGATGCATTTTCAGCAATAATATATCGTTCAAAAGCAGATGCTTATGGACGAGGGACTGTTGAAAAATTGAAAAAGTTAATACCGCGTCAACTTTTTGACGTTCCCATACAAGCAGCTGTCGGCGGACGTATTATTGCCCGTGAAACTATCAGAGCCAAACGTAAGGATGTAATTGCGAAGTGTTATGGTGGGGACATTACTCGCAAACGTAAGTTGTTGGAGAAGCAGAAGGAAGGCAAGAAGCGTATGAAGAGTATAGGGCGGGTTGAGATGCCCCAAGAAGTTTTTATACAAGCCATACGAAACTAGTAAAATATATATTATGAACAATGTCGACCAACTGAGTGCGCGTAAAGTTGCTGTGTTGAAAGCTGCGGTTACCAGTTATATTAAAACCGGACAGCCTGTTGGCTCATTTCATATATGCAATACTCCCGGGATAAAAGCTTCTGGGGCGACTGTCCGTAATGAAATGGCATATTTGGAAAAGGAAGGATATTTGCAACAGCTCCATACCAGTTCCGGACGGATACCAACCGAGAAAGGTTATAGGTATTTTGTGGACCTTCTGTCTGTCCCGATATCTTTGAATCCAACAAAGCAGTTGGAGGTAAAAAGTTTTTTTGAACATACCGTGTTTGAACATGTTGAATATGGCGAACATACTGTATTTGAACTGGACCAGTTGTTGAGCGATATTTCATCTTTGTTGTCACGACTCACCAACTATCCGGCAATAGTCGTAGAGCTGTTTCGTAATACCGCTACCATAAAGTCAATTCAGCTGGTTCGCTTAGCGTCTCAAGCTATTTTGGCCGTAGCCGTTCTGTCTGATGGCAGTATTATAAAGCGCTTGGTGGAGTTGCAAGAGCAGTTGTCAGACAAGGTGTTGCAGCTTTTGAGTGAGCATCTAGCCCGCTTTTTGAATGGACGCAGTATAGCCTCGCTCAAGTTGAATACCGAGCCGGATACGCCTTTGGACTGCAAAGAACTGATTTCACTTGACGATACCGGTGCTGGTTTGACAGTTCAAAGAGATCTGGTTACCGCTCTTCGCGGAGTACAAGATGATGGTTTGGTTTACGTAAGCGGGATTCCTTTAGCGCTAGATCTGTTCAAAGATATGATGAAGATACAAGAGGTGTTGGGACTTTTGGAGGAAAAATATAGAGTTTTATCGTTGTTGACAAGGTTATATGACAAGGGAGAGGCGGTTGTCATTGGAACGGAAAGTGCGGTTGAGGCTTTGTGTGACTGTTCACTGGTAATAACCCCTTATACGACGTACGGATGTTTTGAAGGTATTTTAGGTGTACTTGGTCCTATTTGCATGGACTATGCTGGGGCAATCGCGGCCGTGGAAGAGGTTGGTTCGAGATTAAGTCGTTGTGTCGGGTGAAGCTTGCGCGCATAGACGGTATTGATATGTTGGTATATACTGCTACAAAATGGAGAAAGATAAGTGAAAGATAACCATCAGGATTACTATCAACTTTTGGGAGTTGATCACAATTCCACTCAAGACGAGATAAAGCGTGCTTATCGCAGGCTGGCCAGAAAGTTGCACCCTGATGCAAATCCTAACAATCCTGATTCTGAAGCACGTTTCAAAGAAATAACTCAAGCTTATGAAACCCTTGGTGATCCTGAAAAGCGTAGGCGTTACGATATGTTTGGGCCGGAATCCCTCGCCGGGGAGGGTTTCGGTAATATAGACGATTTGTTTGGTGCAAGTGGAGTTGGCGGATTTTTTGATGCGTTTTTCGGAAAATCCGCCGCTAACCCTTTTACAGGCGGCTTTGGGTCAAAGGGGTATCAACGGGTTCGTCAACGAGGTGAGGATGAAGAGACTGCCCTTGATATTGACCTTAGTGAAGCCACTTTTGGCGTAAAAAAGGATATAACAGTACGTATTTTTACAACTTGTAACTCTTGTAATGGTTCTGGCGCAAGGAAGGGCACGACTCCGACCAGTTGCCCTACTTGCCATGGGAGCGGTCAGGTACAGACGGTGCGCCGTTCATTTCTGGGTCAAGTTATGACTACCTCTGTATGTGCAAACTGTTCCGGGATGGGGGAAGTGGTTAGCAGCCCATGTCCTGACTGCAAAAGCAGTGGGAGGGTTCAAGAAACGCAGACTTTGGCCGTAGAGATTCCTCCTGGAGTTGACAACGGTTCCACTTTACGTCTTTCTTCAAGAGGATCGGTTGGATTTAGGGGAGGACCTCCAGGTGATTTGTATGTGCACCTTGGCGTACGAGAGCATCCGTATTTGACCCGTGTGGGTGATGAACTGCACTTTTTGTTACACATACCCGTGTCACAGGCAGCTTTTGGGACAGATATCACGTTCGAGTCTTTGGATGGCGAGGTTGAGTTGTCAATACCGGCTGGAACTCAAACCGGAACCAAGTTTCGCATATCCAAAAAAGGTGCTTCCCGCTTGAATGGACGCGGACGCGGAGATTTAATAGTGGAAATAGTAGTGGACACACCCGTACATTTAAACAAGGAGCAAGAGGATTTACTCCGTCAATTTGCCTTGTTGAGGGGAGAAGCTGTTGCTCCGGTGCATAATAGGAAGTTCATTTCACGCCTGCGTTCCTGAACGGTTGCGGCTTTAGGGACTTGTGCAACTGCTGTGTACGATGATAGTCGGCAAAAAGCGGCAGCTCAGGTTTTTGTTGATAGCATCGACGGGGCTGATGAGGACAGCGATGGCGTTGTTTTAGCTTGTGCCGAGGGTACCGCTATCAAATTAGAAGATCCCGATCGGCATCATCTCTTAGATGTTCTGCGTCTTCGACCGGGTGAGTTGGTTAGGGTTTGTGATGGAAAGGGCTCTGTTGTCGACTGTATTGTTACCGGTAAAGACCTTGATGATCCGCTGCTTTTAGTAGATCGTCCCAGGTATTATCAACGTCCGTTACCCCTTATTACGGTGGCTTTTTCTGTACTCAAAAGAGAGCTGAACGAACTGATAGTGCAAAAGCTGACGGAAATCGGAGTTGACACTATGGTACCCGTTTTTTCCGAGCGTTCGGTTGTTTATTGGACCCCTCAAAAGGTCAATCATAACCTACAAAGACTTCGTGCTATTTCAACTCAAGCGGCTGCCCAAAGCAGGAGATTATGGTTGCCGAAAATCGCAGAACCGATCAGTTTCCGACAGGTAATAACGGATTTTCAAGGTATTTGCTCAATGGCTGAAGTCGGTGCGGATGGGGAATTATCCTTAGAACGTCCTGTTGTCATAATAGGGCCTGAAGGGGGCTGGTCTGAGGACGAGCTTGCATCTGAACTACCGATGGTTGGTTTGTCAGCTCAAGTTTTGCGTTCTGAAACAGCTGCAATTGTGGCGGGGGCATTATTATGCAAGCTGAGAAATAACACCTAAAGTGGTGACGTTAACTTTCCGAATAGGTTAGGTAATGGTTTTGTCGGATTCGATATGTTGACAAGGTCATGATTATAAATATATTAATTGAAATACATTATCAAGTAAGGATATTATTGAATTATGCCAAATAAACTAGATCAACCCATCATTGAAGAGGCCAAAAATATGGCCCAGGATGATGAAGAAAGTTCAGAAGAGAAAAAGCTTTATGCTCAGGCGGTTGGTGCAAAGTTAAGAGCCGTTAGAAAACAGATGCATCTTTCGCTCCAAGCAGTTGAAGCGCTTTCTAAACAAGAGTTCAAAGCGTCGGTTTTAGGTGCTTATGAACGCGGTGAGCGTTTTATTTCCGTACCAAGGCTGCAACGGCTGTCTATTCTTTATGATATACCGGTTGATCAACTGTTGCCTAAAATTCACTCTCTCAACAGTAGATGGGATGGTTCCGAACACCCGGTAAAAAAGGATCGGGATGCCAATACGGAAGAGGATAAACTCACCATTGACTTATCAAAGCTGAATCAAGTATCTGGACAGGAGAAGGAGTTATTAAGACGTTTCTTGAATATGATTCAAGTACAGCGGCAGGATTTCAATGGTCGCATGATTACGATTCGTACCGATGATGTGCGCATTATTGCCGGTATGTTTGGTCTGCCTGCTGAGGCTATGGTGAAGCGTTTTGATGAGTTGGGTTTACGAGTTAGAACTTGAAAAAAAGTTTGGTTTGCCATCTCATGCCAGTTCCAAGCAGAGCTTGCATAAGTTGTGCTAAAGTACTATAATAAGATATATGATTTCAGATAAAGGTCAAGCCGATTTAGCTCCGCGCATTAGGTGGATAAGCACTAAAGAAGCATCTGAACAGTTAGGTATTACTCTTAGAACGTTATACCGTTTTATCGATGAAGGGGCTTTGACGGCTTATAAGTTTGGTCGGGTCATAAGACTAAAAGAAGATGAGATAGAAAAATTTATCGAATCCGTCAAGGTTGTACCCGGGACTCTCGAACATCTCTATCCGGATACGCGGCGTGTTTCATCCGGTTCGGTCTCTTTAAAAACCAATGATGAAAAGGCTGATAGTTAAAGGTTGAAGGCCGCCTCCCACAACTATGCCTGAAGATACCTGTTTGTTTTGTAAGATAGTTTCCGGTAAGGTTCCCTCGGACAAGGTGTTTATTAATGACAGGGTTTATGCATTCCGCGATGTCAATCCTGTTGCACCCGTTCATGTACTGGTAGTTCCCAAAGAACATATAGAGAATGCTGATGTTATTACATTGTCCGATGCCGAGTTGTTAACCGATATGTTTATAGCTGTTCAGGAGATAGCTCGCAAAGAAGGTATCAACGAAACAGGCTATAGACTGGTATTCAATGTCGGGAATGATGCTCTAAACTCCGTTCCTCATCTCCATTTGCATGTAGTCGGAGGGCGTTCAATGGGATGGCCCCCGGGATAAATGGAGTATTTTTTAGGTAAGTGACCGTTACGAAGACCTCTGTGGTAATACCTGCTAACTATCTGATGGCGGGGTTGCTTGGCTATAGAGATGAGTTTTTGCGTCTGGTCGAGGAAGCGTTTTCTTCAGTGCATATAGCTGTTAGAGGTAACGAGATCACCTTGGACGGCGATCAAAAGGAGACTGCCAAGGTTGAGTGCCTCGTAAAAGAACTGGTGGCACTACTGGAAAAAGGATATGACCTTGATACTGCAGGGGTTGTGCATAGTATAGAGATGGTCAAAGCCAACCTCAGTCCTTCGGAGATATTGACATCTGAGGTTTTGAAAACACATGGCAGAAGGTTGGTCAGGCCAAAAACAGCGGGGCAGAAAAGATACTGTGATGCCATATCAAAAAGTATTGTCACTTTTGGTATAGGTCCGGCGGGGACCGGAAAATCATATCTTGCGGTTGCTCTTGCAATTCAAGCACTTCAAGCCAAACAGGTAAACAGAATAATACTGACCCGACCCGCCGTTGAAGCCGGTGAGCGCCTCGGGTTCCTTCCGGGTGACATAATGGCAAAAGTCGATCCGTATCTGCGTCCTTTATATGATGCTCTATATGACCTGTTGGATCCCGAATCAGCCCAAAAACTTTTTGATCGCGGAACCGTAGAGATTGCTCCGCTGGCTTTTATGCGGGGACGTACCTTGAACTCCAGCTTTATTATTCTGGATGAAGCCCAAAATACCTCGCCTGAGCAGATGAAGATGTTTTTGACCCGTACGGGTTTTGACTCAAAACTTGTTGTTACCGGGGATATAACACAGATAGACATTCCCAATGGGCGTTCCGGGTTGGTTGGTTTGGATAGGGTGCTTGGAGAGATAGAGGGGATTTCGTTTATATATCTAACCGAAAAGGATGTTGTACGCCATAAAATAGTAGCTGATATAGTAGCTGCCTATGAGCGTAACCCTATGAACGGAAACCGGTAACCCATTCTATGAACGGGATTGCAGCGCCATAAACAAGTACCGCGTATCGCTACTCAACAACCAGCAAGACTGTGCGGTTGATGAGGACCGTCTTTGTAGTTTAGCTAATCTGGTTCTTGAATATCAAGCCGCAAAGGCCGGTGCAGAGCTTGCACTTAGTTTTGTTGACACATCAACGATGTCTTTTTTAAATCAACGGTTTATGGGAGGAAAAGGACCAACTGATGTTTTGTCTTTTGCAATAGACGGTGAAACCGGTTTTGAATATATCCATGGCGGGGAGTGTTGCAACGGCGCGAGACATGCCGGCCTAGGGTCAAATGACCGGGATCAAATTCCTGTTATAATTGGTGATGTTGTCGTATGTCCGTCTGTAGCGAAAGCCAATGCAGACGATGCCTATAACGAAGAGCTTGAACTGCTGGTAGTGCATGGTATTTTGCATTTGGCGGGGATGGATCACGAAGATCTTACTCCTAGACGGCAAATGGAAGAAAGGCAACGAGAATTGCTGGAGATGTTCAGGCGGATTTTTCCGAAGTGAGTTGGAACCTAAGTTATACCCTATTACTGGTTGCCATAGTTGTGCTGCTGGTCCTTTCAGCCTTTTTGGCTTTAGCGGAGACAAGCTTGGTGCGTACCTCCAAGGCAAAGGCTCTTTCGATGGTGGATGAAGAACGAAGAGGATCTAAGGTACTTTTAGGGTTGGTTGAAAACCCGGGAAAATTTTTAAATCCCATAATCTTTTTGGTACTGGTGTGTCAGTTGGTAGCGGCTACTTTGGTGGGGGTGCTATCGTTGAAGTTGTTCGGAGGCTGGGGGGTACTCGCGTCGACCATAGCAGAGGTTATTTTATTTTTTGTACTTGCAGAGGCTGTTCCTAAAACATGGGCAGTTGAGAACTCAGAGAAAGCCGCTCTTTTTGTGGCTCCGCTTGTGAACTTAGCGGTTAAATTTCCGCCTGTCAGCTTGTTGACGCGAGGGTTGATAAAGACCGCTCACTTTTTAATTCCGGGGGGGTTCAAGGGTGCTTCAGTGGATGTAACTGAGGCGGAATTGCTTGCTATGGCTGATGTAGCAATGGAGGAAGAGGTGATTGATACCCAAGAACGTGCTTTGATCCACTCTATAATAGAGTTCGGGGATACTATTGTCCGGGAAGTTATGGTTCCCCGCCCAGATATGGTTGCAGCTCAGAACACAGATACCGTGAGCGCCGTATTGGAGAAGTCTATAGTTGTCGGGTTTTCCCGCATACCGGTTTTTGAAGAAAACATAGACAACATTATCGGTGTGGCGTATGCCAAGGATTTGATGAAGGCGGATCATGAAGGCGCAGGCAGCTTGGAGGTAGGTGGGCTGGCACGTCAAGCGCATCACATACCCGAAACCAAAAGAGTGGCCGAACTGATGCGTGAGATGCAGTCTGACAAGTTTCATCAGGCGATCGTTGTTGATGAGTATGGTGGTACTGCCGGACTGGTTACTTTAGAGGATTTGATAGAAGAGTTGGTAGGTGAGATCGTTGATGAATTCGATATCGAAGAACCGCCGTTACAGTCACTTGGCGGCGGTGAATGGTTGTTGAATGCGAAGATGATCATAAGTCAGGTAAATGAGTTATTGGGGGTGAATTTACCTGAGGGCAGCTGGGATACGCTTGGAGGTTTACTTTTTGGGCTTTTGGGGCATGTTCCGTTGGAAGGCGAGTATGCTATAAGCAACGATTGTCGTCTGGTTGTTACAAAAGTCCAAGGGCGCAGGATAGCCAGAGTACGAATAAGCAGGTTGGATAGGAAAACCGAGCATAATAGCGTTAACGAACATTAACGATGACTGAGTTGAAATTTACAATAAGAAATATTACAATATTGTTACAATGGTGACAAAAACGTTACAGAAATCAGATGTTACCCGATTAGAAGATGACGTCCATACTCCGTATACTCGGTCTGCTACTGGATCTGTAACAACCGGCTCTATAATAGGCAAAGGGTTCTTCTCCCTTGGTTCACCCTTCTTAGCACCGGCGATACTGGGATTTATAGCTATTTCCTTTATTGTATATGGTGCCTCGCAAAACAGTTCACCGTTTACACTTAAAATTCCCGGTTCATGGTTTTTTGGCATTTCACCTACAGGTTCTCCACCCCCGAGCCAGCAGTCTTTATTGATAGGGCTGGTGATGGTATATGGCGGAATGGTCTTGTTGATGCGTGTTTGGTATGGCATAGTCAAGAAGTTGCATAACAATCACACGGTTCCCATGAGAAAAATAGTGATTATTTTTGCTCTATGGGTTATTCCGTTGCTTATTGTTCCCCCTCTGTTCAGTAGGGATGTATACAGTTATGCAGCACAGGGTGAAATGGTCAGCCACGGCATCAGTCCCTATCGTTACGGCCCGGGCATACTTGGTGCCGGGCCATATGTAAATCCGGTTGACCCTTTGTGGATTAATACTCCGGCCCCCTATGGACCGCTGTTTTTGGGGACAGCTGGGGTTATTGCAAAGACAACTAACCATAATGAACTGGCGACCGTGGTCGAACTGCGCTTATTGGAGCTGTTCGGTGTGGTGTTAGTTGCTGTTGGTTTACCGACATTGATGGAGGGTAAGAATACCAGTGCTTCAATGGTATTTGCCTTGGCTGTTTTAAACCCGCTGGTCATGCTTCATTTAATTGCCGGTGCACACAATGATGCAATCATGCTTGGGCTGTTAGTGGTGGGGTTGGCTTTGGCCAAGCGAAAACATCCCATTGCGGGGATAGTGGTGTGCACATTAGCTGCCGCTATTAAAATTCCCGCAGAATTGGGGGTGGTCTATATAGCCTGGAACTATGCCGGTCCTAATGTCAGCTTCAAACAGAGAGTCCCCTTTGGTATAAAAGCGGGGCTTATTTCCGTAGGCGTTATGGAAGTGGTTGGTCTTATGACCGGACTTGGATGGGGGTGGGTAACGAGCCTTACTGCACCTGACGCGGTTGTATCCTGGATGGCTCCTGCGACCGGTGTTGGTATGCTGGGTGCCAATCTGCTGCATGGTATTGGGATATCTATACCAACTCATTACATACTGTCGTTTACCCGTTTTGGCGGCTTGATGTTGGCCGGATTGATCTGCTGTGTACTGTTGTGGTTTTCTGACTATTTGGGAAGCACAAAGGCATTGGGCCTCAGCTTCTTGGCGGTGGTTGTACTTGCCCCTGTTGTACAACCCTGGTATTTGACATGGCCGGTGGTTATATTGGCAGCTGTTTCAAACGAAAGACTCCGTAGTTTGGTTGTATACTTTTCCATAGGGGCTAGTTTTATAGGATTACCCGGAGGAAAACAGTTGTTGGATGAACTTATCGGTGCCAATCCGCTTTTGATTGTATTGGCCCTACTTGTCTTGCTGTTTGTGTTTAATATCCCCTTATCACTTAAGGGAAAGCGCGCCAAACAGGCGAATATGTCAGTTACTTCAGGCATTGCCTGAGATCGTGATTCACCGACAAGCAGTACTAACCGCCAAGCAGTTAAACTCCACCTATGATCACGACAGTTATACAGTTAAAGCATCAACTGCATAATAGTTATATCTAACCATTTGGTAAACTTACGTCCCACCTCTTTCTCTGTGCCTACAACTTTGAAACCACATGATTGATGTAACCTTATGGAAGCATTATTACCTGATTCCATATGAGCTACTATTGTGTGGAATCCATGTTGCCGACCCAATGTAATCAGTTCGTTGAGGATCATTTTACCTATTCCCGTTGCTTGACAGTTGCTGGTCACATATACGGAATCTTCAACTGAGGTAGCATATGCCGGACGTTGTCTGTAGGGGGAGAGTGCCCCAAAACCGACTATGTTGTTTTGGCTGTTGTCGGGGTGGCTGCCAGGCTGGTTGCTGTTTTGTGCTGCTACAATTGCGGGGTAAACTCCCCGGTGTTCTTCAAGCCAAGTAATCTGTTCTTCCAAACTCCTTGGTACTATGTCAAATGTAACGGTTGAGCCAGTAACTGCTTCATTATAGATTTTCAAGATTGCTTGTGCGTCGGATATTTCGGCTAAGCGGATATTTATCTCTTCACCTTTATTTTTCATTTCTTTAAAGATTAGCAGCAGCGGAAGTAAAACAGCAGCAGAAGATCCAAGTTGGTATAGTGGTTGTTGAACCATTTAACATGTATTATTGCAGTTAACCTAATTTGGATTAGCCCGCGATAGCGCCCCCTTAGCTCAGTCGGCAGAGCGCAGCCATGGTAAGGCTGGTGTCGTCGGTTCGATTCCGACAGGGGGCTCCACCTCAGAGGGTTGCCAACCGTTGACAAATAAGTGTACAAGAAACCCTATACGTGAGTTTTAATGTGCTGTATTGGGGACATGAGGTGATCTGAGTAGATCAAATGCATAGTAATAATAGTGACATCCACGTTAGTGATACACCCCAAGGATAAAATGTAGTTATGAGCAAGTTTCAGATACCAAAGGGATGGATAGCTCAGGCATACCAATATGAGGTAGACAAACC
>JAMCPD010000009.1 GCA_023379935.1 Actinomycetota bacterium
ATCACCTCTAAGTTCAACCCAGTTGCCATTGCAATCGTGGCAGTTACCAGTGGGGCTTTTTCTTTGGGGTCTACTATTTCTTTTATAAACTCTCTGTCTATTTTTAATGAATCTATAGGAAGTGAATGAATTCTCGACAGAGAAGAGTAGCCTGTCCCAAAGTCATCTATAGCCAACTGAATTCCCATTTCATATATCTGTTTTAAGGCATTTAATATAACTTCGCTTGAATCGAGAAGTGTGCTTTCTGTTATTTCAATTATCAACCTGTTAGGATCCAGATCGTTGGTGGCTATACATTCCTTCAGTTCATCGATGAACGATAGTTTTAAAAGTTGGATTATGGATACATTTACTGCGATATTGAGGGCTTTCCTATCTTTTAAACCGTTTTTGGCTATTGTGATATCCCATTTTTTCAGTTGACTGACGGCTTCGTTCAAAACCCATAACCCTAATGGTATTATAAGCCCGTTGTCTTCCGCTATGGGAATGAATTCCAGTGGAGGTATCATGCCACGCTTAGCATGTGGCCAACGCGCGAGTGCTTCGACAGCTACCATTTTCCCGGTTACAAGCGATACTATTGGTTGATACTCCAATCTTAATTCATTAGCTTCAATAGCTTTCCTCAAATCTGTCTCTAAGGATATTCTCTCAAGTGCTTTTTCATGCATAGGGGGGTCAAATATAATACAGTTTCCCTTCCCTGTTGATTTAGCGGTATTCAAGGCTATTCCGGCATTGCGTATTAGCTGTTCCGGTGAGGCTATATTTTTGACATCTTGAGATGCTATTCCAACGCTGGCGGTTAGAAATATCTCAATCCCCTTTTCCAGTAGGAATGGCTTTGTAATATACTGCATTGTTCTGTTCGCTACAGCCAGGCCGTCCTTCTCATTGGCATTTTTTAGAAGAATCGCAAACTCATCTCCACCCATCCGTGCAGGCATATCACCTGCACGCAAGGCTAGTTTAATGCGCGACGCAGTTTCTTTTAGAATATTATCTCCCATTGTTTGCCCCAATCCATGACTGATCTTTTTGAAATCATCCAGGTTTACCATAAGTACGCTCAAAAAAGTATCGGGTTGGCTTGACAGTACTGTTAACTCCACGTTACGGGTAAAACCGGAAGCGTTGGCCAAATCTGTCAACGGATCATGAAATGCCAGGCGGGCCAACTCATCATGTTCTTTCTTGTGAGCGGTTATATTGTCCATCTGTACCACAAAATAAGGAATACTGTTTGCGGGATCTCTGGCAAGTGAAATCATATCTACAGTCCAGATAACTTTACCGTTAGAAGTGAGGTAACGCTTTTCCATTTGGTAGTATTTTGCATGACCGCTCTGTAGGTTTGCGCATGCCGTTCTTGTGGTGCTCACATCCTCAGGATGGGTTATCTGATATAAAGTAAGACCTTGCAGTTTGTGTTTACTGTACCCCAACATTTTGTGGAAGGGCTGGTTTGCTCTCAAGAAATTACCTTCAATATCAACTATTCCGATAGCTATTAATAGATTGTCTATCATAAGACGGCCATTGGCTATTTCCAGGTACATTTGTTCAGTTGTATCGGTGAACGGATCCAACTGACTAATTTCGATAAGGAAGGGCTTTTCGGCTGGATCCGACCCTACAGCTGAGCTATTATCCGATATGACCATGGACCTGCAACGTACTTTGATACGTTTTTTTGTTTTTGTTATCCGGGTTAGCAGGGAATCGGCTGAAGCGGTTGAACCTACCGTTCTTCCCGCCATAGCAGGTGCGGTGTTTCGGTCTGTTGCATAAGTCTGTTTTGTCCCCTTATGATGGTGATTGTTTCGAAACTGGACAACAGGTGGGCTGTTGCCGTTCAACATGTCATCGGGTGCTTTAAGTTTTTCAACAGATACGCCGAGTACTTCCTGCCTTGAGTAACCATAAAGCAACTCTGCGGATCTATTCCACCCTATGATTTTACCCTCGGATGTCAACTGTATGACAGCATATGGAAGGTTCTCCAGTATAATTTCAGAATATCCGTTATAACTGGTTTCCGATGAGGACTTCATTTCACTCAAATCCTCATTTCCCTAAATTTTTCTATATTTCTCACGGATTCATGTCCCTAGCAAATCAATTTTCAACTATATCTATTCAGATTATTACTTTAGGTAAGTATACAACCGTTACATGTGTTAAGTCAATAGCCAAAACCTCGTGAGGAAACTCACGAGGTTTTGGCTATTGGGTTCATATCGATTATTACAAAGCATCAGTGGTTCATAGGCCTGTCCTTCGTGTTGGTTCTCATGTGGTTCTCATGTGGTCATTGGTATTATGTCCACCGGCATCGGGCATTGTTGTACTGGTGCTAACCGTTGGCTCTGTTGTAGTTGGTTCTGTTGGCTCTGTTGTAGTTGGTTCTGTTGGCTCTGTTGTAGTTGGCATTGTTGTACTGGTGCTAACCGTTGGCTCTGTTGTAGTTGGTTCTGTTGGCTCTGTTGTACTGGTGCTAACCGTTGGCTCTGTTGTAGTGGTTGGCAAGGTAGTGCTTGTTGATGGATTGGGTGAGTTGGATGATTCGCCAGCCCCTAAAACCTTTGCACAGTAGCTATTTATGCTCATTTTGGATGCTTTAGCTTGAGCTGAAAGCTGGGTAAACGCTGTTGAGCCGCTAGGCCCATGACTGGAATTGCCTGTTCCACTTTGAGTACTCGACCCGTGTGTTGATGAGAATGACTTGTAGGCAGTACACAGACCATATAAGGCGTGCTGATTTGCGTTAAGTCCTTTCCCTGCTTGGCTATTCTTTCCGGCGTTGTCGGCGTTGCCGACCTGCTTTGGTTTGCCATTGTTATTGTTGGTGGTAGACTGGGAGTGCGTGTTGGGGTTAGGGACGGAAATTCCTACGTTTGACAGTACGCTGGACACGGCATGTTGAACAGGGGCCGGTAACGACCCTGTTGCTGCTGCTGTACCCGTGCCTGCCACCAACGCGCCGGCTACAATAATACTTGCTACTTTGGCACTAAGTAAATGTGATAACATAACTTTCCTTTTAATTTTTACTATGTGTCCTGCCGCATGTCCTGTTACACGTCCGGAATTAACTGGATGCGCAACGTGACTTTTGGGCAAGGAACTGTTGCTTATATTTATATGATTGATACGTGCTGTTTGTGCAATTTTGGAGACCATTGAAGAGTGGTTGGCTAGTTCAGAAGCAGCTGCAGGGCCTTTGGCCGTTTGTATCAGCCCTGCCAGTTTCTGATAACCCGAAGGAGCAGACTCGGGTGAGAGTTTTCCTGCCAGCAGCTTATCTATAGTATGTTCTTCAAGTTGAAAACGCCGTATTAACATCATCACTTTCTATATCGCTTTAGTGGGTTATCATGTTACATCTAAGGTTTTTCTCAAATGCTTTAATGCTCTGTGTTGCATTACTCGTATTGATCCGGGTGATTTTCCAAGTATGCGAGATGTCTCTTCTACATTAAAACCACCCAAAATCCGTAAAGCCAGTATCTCTGCTTGTTCTTTCGGGAGTTTTTCCATTATACGAGCTATAGCATCCATGGCGGCCATATCGTCAACAACTGTTTGGCTCATGTCGATAGGTGCCGGGGTTCTGTTCAACTGCTCTGCTGGCATTGCCTGAGTCTTGCGTCTGGTGACCTTACGCCTATGGTCTATCAGACGCCGTTTGGCTATGGTAAACACCCAAGCTCTAAATCCCCCCTCGTCACCTGCAAAGTTGTTCAATTGGCTTGCGACTGCCAACCAGGTTTCAGCCGCCAAGTCCTCTGCCCAGTTGGGATCTTGATATCGTAAATAGCGAAGTAACCGGGGGTTCAGGTCGCGGTAAAGTTCTTCAATGGCCCATTCCTGACCTGTTTGTGCGGCTTTGAGAAGTATTTCAAAATGTGATTCGCCGGATTCAGCACCAGACTTAACAGTGGACTCATCGTTGGGTTCATTCGTATTGATATTTGAGCCGCCCTCTCGCCGATCTCTTCTTCTCAACTGGTTACCATGATTTCCACTGAAGCTTTCCCTGTTATCCAAATAGTTTGGCACTATTTTCACGCTAGATTTAATCGCATAATACTGCTGTTTTGTTTCAGTTGAACGATTGTTAAATGGCTATTTAAACTTCTTACTCCCCCAACCATTGTGCCGCAGACTGTAGTATAAATCTGCTTACAGCCAATGCACGGTCGAATATGTCACACAAAGGCTCATCTCCAATCATTATACGGGATAATGAGATAGGGTGTTTGGCAAGTATTGATAGTCGTCTTTCCGGAGCATCTGTAGCAGAAGGAAATGAATCTATAGCAGAGACTTCAAGTGGGAGATCAATTTCACCTATCCCTGCTAGATCAATTGCTAATCGCAAAAGATCCGGCCCGTTCAAAAGAGGCGGTAAAGCCCAAGTAAAACTAAGGGTGAAATAAAAATCATCCGGCGGATCAGCATCCTCGGGAAGTGATACCACCGCATCTTCAAATGACAGCAGTACTCTGGGATTGACGTCTAGGGCTAAATGAAGATCCAGTGGTCCGCCGCAGCCTTCTTCGGGGTGCAGATCGACCTCCCAAACTTGACGCAGTGAATATGTTTCTACGAAGTGCCTTTCATCGTGCACATGAAAACCATGATCAATTGCATGATCCTTCAACTCTGCCACATAACCGGCAACATCTATTACTGCCATAAATACTCCATCTCAACCTTACGTTTTTACCAATAATACCTTAAATGTCTTTAGATGAAGTAGTCTAGTTTGTTTAGTGGATGATGTATTTTTAACTTCTGTATTAAACCAAGCGGCCATGGCCGTCAAAGAAGCATTGTCAAAACTTGATGATTGGAGTTTAGCCGGGACCAAGCCAGGTCAGTACCGGTCAGACTTGGTAGCCGATGCTGCCGCACTGGAGGTGCTTAAAGCTGAGAACCTGGCCGTATTGAGCGAAGAGACGGGGATGAGCGAGGGTGAAGGTGATCTGTTGGTGGTTCTGGATCCTTTAGACGGGTCAACTAATGCCTTTAGGGGGCTGCCGTGGTTTGCTGTGAGTATGTGTGTTTTGGATTCTAAAGGCCCCCGGGTTGGGTTGGTTTATAATATTGCTACAGGTAGGCGTTTTGAGGCTGTAAAAGGTAAGGGAGCTTATAAAGATGGTGTTTTGATCAAACCTTCGCATACAACCTCTCTCAGATCGGCTTTTATAGGAGTCTCCGGATATCCCCCCGCTTACCTCGGCTGGAAGCAGTACAGAGCATTGGGATCTGCCGCTTTGGACCTTTGCTGCGTAGCCGAAGGAAGTTTGGACGGTTATATTGATTGCTCATTTGATGCACATGGTGTCTGGGATTATTTAGGGGGAATGTTTGTCTGCCAAGAAGCAGGAGCCTCGGTTGAAGATTTAAAAAGGCGCGAGTTGGTTGTGAAAGATGTCGATATCAGGCGTACCCCTATAGCCGGAGGAACCCCGGAGTTATTGGCTGAACTCCGTGGTAGTTTAAACAGCTGCGGAAGTTCATGCAGCAGTCCGTAGAGTGGGCGCTAGAGGACTTGAACCTCTGATCCCTTGCACGTCAGCAGGTGGTTGCGTACGGACAAGGTGCAACCGGTACCGGCTACATCCATGCCTGCCGGATATGCCCCTGAACTCAGTGTCCATCTCCACCGGCATCACGAGAGGCGTGAGGCATCTCGGCATCATTGGCGGTGCCAAGGGTTTGATCAGTGGTGATACAGCCGGTATCACAGGGAAATTAGAGTCCGGTTTGGCAATTGAGCTGGCTCACGATGATCTGATGAGGAACGGTGCAGGTTTCGATGAGGTTTCCTCCGCTGTAGTTGTGTTCACAGATATATCCTACTATGCTCAGCGTGATTATTGGTACAGGTGTACCTCTGCCGTGACAGCTGACGACCCAACCACCGACAGCACCCGAGCTGACAGGGAGAGTGGTAACGGCTGGAAATTTCGTACAAATCGTGCGCAGGGTTGGCGTCATGGCACGGTTGGCACCATGACAATTGTAATGCCATATTCGTTATAGTCGGCACTAGCGCCTATTGAGCTTTGAACTTATAATGTGCTTATGCAAGACAACGCTTACCAGGACAACCTTCATACCGCTAGTGCCGCACCCACGGCCATGACTACGGGATCCGGCAATGGCTCACCGGCCGCACACGCTCTCGATCTGTGCAAGACCTACGGTACGGGGCAGGCGGCGGTCCATGCGCTTGACGGGATCAACGTCGTGTTTGAGCAGAGCCGCTTTACGGCGGTAATGGGTCCGTCGGGATCGGGAAAGTCCACGCTCATGCACTGCATGGCGGGGTTGGACAATCCCACCTCCGGGAGGTCGTTTATCGGTGGTGTCGAGGTGGGCGGCCTCAACGATGCCGGGCTTACCCGGTTACGGCGTGATCGTGTCGGTTTTATCTTCCAGGCCTTCAACCTTGTACCGACACTTACCGCGGCGGAGAATGTCACGCTGGCACTCGATCTTGCCGGGAAGAAGGTCGATAAGGGCTGGTTCGATCATCTGGTTGGCCGGCTGGGTATTGCCGACCGGCTGGCCAGCAAGCCCAGCGAGCTCTCCGGTGGTCAGCAGCAGCGGGTTGCATGTGCGCGTGCTCTTATCAGCAGGCCGGAGCTTGTCTTCGCTGATGAACCTACGGGCAACCTCGACTCAATGGCCGCTGGGGAGATCCTGTCGTTCCTGCGCATGTCGGTGGATGACCTTGGGCAGTCAATCGTGATGGTCACCCATGACCCTCGAGCTGCTGCATATTCAGACCGGGTGGTCTTCCTAGGCGACGGTAAGGTCGTCGGCGAGATGCAGCAGCCCACCGCCGACTCGGTGCTCGAGCGAATTCGAACATTGGCCAGCTGAGATGTGGAAGATCACCCTTAAGAGCCTTCTCGCTCACAAGCTCCGCTTGGCCCTTACTGCAATTGCGATTATGCTGGGCGTGACTTTCGTTTCGGGGACGTACATCCTGACCGATACCATTAACAACACCTTCACGTCATTGTTCAGCACCGTGTACCGGGGCTTCGACTTCCAGGTACGCGGCGTTGCTCAGCTCAGCGTCGCAGGGACCGCTGTGCGCAATCCCATTTCCGAGTCGATCCTTCCCGAGATCCAGAAGGTTCCCGGCGTTGAGGATGCCGCGGGGTCGGTTGTCGGGTATGCCCAGTTCGTATCGCACAGTGGCAAGGCGATTGCGAACGGCGGGGCTCCGACCATCGGTGTGTCCCACTCGAAAACACTGTCCGATCTACATATCGTGGAGGGCAGAGCGCCAACCACCTCGCATGGTGTGGTCATGGACGCCGGCACTGCCAAGAAATATCATTTTAAGGTGGGCCAGCAGGTGCGGGTGCTGCTTCTCGGTCCACCGAGGACATTCACCATCACAGGCATCGCCCGTTTCGGAGACACAGCCAATCTGGCCGGGGCCACCATTGCCGCTTTCAACATCCCAGAAGCGCAGAAGGTCCTGGGTGAGGTGGGCAAATTCAATGCCATCTACGTCAAGGCTGCTCCGGGTGCCTCCAATGCGGCTGTCCAGCGGGACATAGTCCGGATTCTTCCTCGTGGTGTGGACGTGGTCACGAGCCAAGTCGTGGTCAACGAAGCAATCAGCTCAATCAACCAGTCGCTGTCGTTCTTCTCGACCACGTTGCTCATTTTTGCTTTCATCGCGCTCTTCGTCGGCGCATTCACCATATTGAACACCTTCTCGGTCGTTGTGGGCCAGCGGACTCGAGAACTTGCGCTTTTGCGTATAGTCGGCGCAAGCCGTAGGCAGGTATTCCGTTCTGTGCTTGGGGAGGCTGCCATCCTGGGTCTTGTATCTTCTCTTATTGGCCTTGGGCTGGGTGTGTTCACCGCAATGGGGATAGAGGCGCTTTTGCGGGGATTTGGCATATCCTTGCCCCCCGGATCGCCGGTGCTTGCCGCTCGCACCGTCATAGTGGCGCTCGTGCTGGGCGTGGGCGTGACGATCCTTGCTGCCATCAGCCCGGCTCGCCGCGCCGTGCGCATCCCGCCTGTCGCGGCCATCAGCGACAGCCACGTGGCCGATGTTTCATTACAGCGCCGTTTTACCTGGGGCGCCTCCATTGCAATTGCAGGCGCTGCCGTTCTCGGAATAGGGCTAACAAATCACGCTATCCAGCTCGTGGGTGTGGGCGCGCTGGGCATCTTTATTGGAATAGCTATGCTGCTGCCTGCAGTGGCCAGTCCACTATCGAGCGCCATAGGTCGCCCCCTCGCCCGAACTTTGGGGGTAGCGGGCAGGCTGGGCCGTGCAAACTCAATGCGCAGCCCCCGGCGCACCGCCCAAACCGCCTCCGCACTTATGATCGGACTTGCCGTCGTCTCGGCCTTTGCAGTTATAGGAGCGTCGATGTCGAAGTCGGTCACCAGCGTTGCCGACAATGCCGTCAATGCCGATCTGATCGTGTACGGCAAGGTGAGTAGCCCTATGTCGCCTGGATTCAGCGCCACAGTGCCAAAAGTGTTAGCAGCGCTCCCCGGTGTCACCGCGACGAACACAATCTACGGCAACACGCCGATGAGTGGCCAGTTCAAATTCAGGCATTCCCTGCAAACGCTCACCGCTGTGTCAGCGCGACATCTTGCCGGTACTGTGCGCCTACGCATGACGGCAGGTGACTCTCGAACGCTTGCCTCAGACGCCATGCTTATCGATGCCACCGTGGCCAAGTCCGATCATCTTTCCGTGGGAGACACGGTACCGGTGAGATTTGCCCTCACTGGCCGCTCCACGGTGCGTATCGGAGGAGTCTACAAGCTGAATCCCATTGTTGGCAGCTATCTTGTAAGCGACTCTTATTACCTGTCCCATTTCCAGAATCTGCTCCCTAGCGCTGTCCTGCTGCGAACGAGCGGCGGTTCTTCGGTCGAGAGGGAGGTGCAACAGGCGCTCGCTCCCTACCCGAATGTGCAGGTCCAGAATCGTGCGCAACTCAAACATTCGCAACTCGCCCAGATCGACAAGCTGCTCGGGCTGGTTTACGCCCTGCTTGGCTTGGCAGTGGTCATCGCTCTTATCGGAATAGTGAACACACTCGTACTGTCCGTATTCGAGCGCACACGAGAGATCGGACTGCTTCGCGCCGTTGGTATGAAGCGTCGTCAGGTCCGTATGATGATACGCGCTGAATCAGTGATACTCTCGATCTTTGGCGCCGTAGTGGGCATCATCATAGGGACAGGCCTCGGTGTTGCTTTGGCATCCTCGCTCAGTTCCGTAGGCATCACCGCCATCGCGGTGCCGGTATCGAGCATGGTGGTATTTCTTATCCTATCAGCCATGCTTGGCCTTCTTGCCGCCACCTGGCCGGCTCGCCGGGCGGCTAAGCTGGATGTTCTCGCCGCCATCGCGGAGGAATAGCGTGCGCGCATACCCGGTGATCGAGGATGGCGAAGACGGGACTGATGGTATAGAGTAGAACTGATGGCTGTAGAACAAGCTGGACACGCTAGACTATTTTCATTTTCAGACACCGGTCGCGCGAGTAGCACCGCCGGGAGGTTTGATCGTATGCCCACCGCCAGGTTATTTTCATCTTCAGATGCCGGTCGCGCGAGTAGGGTGGGATGGGCGATGGGACTTGCGTGGTTGTTCTTCCTGGTGTACCCGTTGAACGCCCTGTTCTCCTCCCATCCGGATCCTGAACGCCTAATGGCCAGCCTGGCTGGGCTGGTGATTTTCCTCGCATGCTACCTGCACAATACCGGAAGGGACTTCGGCCAGTCGCTTGGCGCAGGCGGGGAAGTCCGTCTTGTTGTGATGACCGTAATATCGATCATCCTGACCATGTCCGATGGAATAGTATGGGCAACACTGTTCATTTTTGCAGCAGCCTTTGCGGGAGCAAGGACTTTCCAGCATGGGCCGCATTTCGTGTTCGTCTCGGCTACAAGAGTATCCGCAGTATCGCTGCTGGCGGGAATCGCGAGCCTGGTTGCCGGAGCAAACATTCTGAATGCTGCCGGAATTACTGTGGAGACGGCTCTTGTCGGTTTGGCCGCCCTCGGCGTCTCACGCCTGTTCAGCACCATCTGCGAGCTGAATGTAGCCCGTGCACAGCTCGCGCAGTCTGCAATTACTGAAGAGCGGGTGCGGTTTGGGCGCGATCTCCACGACCTTCTCGGGCACAGTCTCTCCTTTATCGCCATCCAGTCTGAGCTTATCAGGAAACTACTGGAGATGGAGGAAGGGGTGGCGGCGCGCCGTGCCGTCATGGAGCTGGAGAAGATAGATAAGGTGGCCCGGGATGCGCTGCAGGAGGCGCGCGAGACTGCCAGCAACTACCGCCGGCCCTGCCTGGAAACTGAGTTGGCCGCTGCGAGGCTTGTGCTGGATGCGGGTCGCGTCAATTGCAATGTAACTGGATTCCCTCTTGCCTATACCCTCGATCCGGAGTTCGAATCAGTCCTGGCTTGGGGGGTACGAGAGAGCGCCACCAATGTGCTTCGCCATGCCCGAGCCAGTACCTGCGAGATATCCATCCAGAGTGTCACCAGTATCGCTGGTGAGAACGGTGGCAGTGTTGTTCCCGTCGATGGCACCCAGGATCGTGCAAACGGCGCCGGCGCTTGCAAAAGGTGGATAGTCCTATCGGTAAGCGACAATGGTCGTGGTCCTGCCCGTCTACTCCACTCCCCGGAACAGAAGGAGGCTATAGGGCAAGATAGGATCACGGAGCGTAAAGCGGCGCACCCGCATGGCAGTGGGCTGCTTGGGTTGTCGGAGCGTGCGGCTGCCCTGGGGGGGTACCTGAAAACGGGAAGTAATGACGGAGTTGGCTATCTCTTTTATATGGCATTACCAATAGACCCCAGCGGTGAAGCGGAACTCTCTGGTGACGACCAACAGAAGTAGTTACGCCGAACATGCCACTGATGCGGAACAGGGTAGTGGCTCTGGCGGCTCGGAACCATCCGGCCCTTCTGTGGTACCGGCCACAGATGCTCTTCACCACCGTTCCTTCCAGCCTCCTTTTGCCAATCCAGCGCCCAAGAGGGTATCGACCGGGGACAGCACAATCGGTTTCTTAGCATGATACGGATACTTCTGGCCGAGGATCAGCAGATGCTTCAAGGCGCGCTGGCATCATTGATCAATCTTGAGGACGACCTTGAGGTGGTGGCGAAGGTAGAGAGAGGTGATGAAGTACTACCTGCGGCAGTTGCCGCATGTCCCGACGTGGCGATCCTGGATATCCAGATGCCAGGGATGAGCGGGCTTGATGCGGCGCGCACGCTCACTCAGGAATTGCCGGAATGCAGGATACTGATACTTACCACATTCGGTCGTCCAGGCTACCTTCAGCAGGCTATGGAAGCGGGGGTGTCGGGATTCCTGTTGAAGGATGCACGGGTGGAAGAGCTGACTGATGCCATTCGCAAGATCACCAGGGGTGAGCGCGTAATAGACATCGGTTTGGCCGCGTCAGCCCTAAGCTCTGGCGCCAGTCCCCTAACTCCCCGCGAGGAGGATGTCTTGGAACATGCCCGCACAGGCGCTACGGTGGCCGAGATTGGTGATGCAACCTATCTTTCACAGGGAACCGTGCGGAACTACCTCTCCTCCGCCATGACCAAGCTGGGTGCTCGCACGAGGACGGAGGCCGCCCGGATCGCAGAGGAGAAAGGCTGGCTTCAGCCGCCGTAGGCTTCCTCTGGCCGTCAAAGATGGTGGCTGAGGAGGCTCCTGCCTGTTCGACATTGCTGCAATACCAATGATGGAACGCCGCGGATATTGAATGCTCACCCACCAAAGAAGTACCGTGACCGGCACTTCTTTGGTGGGCCGTAGAGGACTCGAACCTCTGACCCCTTGCGCGTCATGCAAGTGCGCTACCAACTGCGCCAACGGCCCTTAGCGAGGCGGCGAACGGAATTGAACCGTTGTAGAAGGTTTTGCAGACCTTTGCCTGAGCCACTCGGCCACGCCGCCATTTATACTGGTTATGAGTTAGGAGGTTTATCTTACATCATCACACAGTATAACAGAATTGTGTATGATTGCACTATGAAGATAGCTCTTATAGCTCCTCCATGGGCTCCCATCCCGCCAAGTCTATATGGAGGAATTGAATTAGTAATTGATCTGCTTGCCCGCGGTTTGCAAGATGTGGGGCATGAAGTTGTTTTATTCACCACCGGGGATTCTACATCTCCTGTACATCGCAGGTGGTTGTTACCCGAAGCCGAAGGTATGCGCTTAGGTATAGCTGTTCCGGAAATTCGTCATGTGATGGCTGCTTATGAGGATGCATATATACGAAGTTGTGATGTTATACACGATCATACAGTACTTGGTCCGGTATACGCTATGGGATTGCATAACCTGAAGGTAGTAACTACAATTCATGGTCCGTTTAATGAGGAGTTGACGGAAGTATACCAGCGGGTTACTAAGCGGGTTCCGCTTATAGCTATTTCAAATGCTCAACGTCAAGATGCTCCCGGCGTGCCTGTGGTTAAGGTTATACACCATGGCATAGAAGCTTCAGCGTTTCCTTTCGGTAAAGGTGACGGTGGTTACTGTCTTTTTCTGGGGCGCATGTCACCTGCAAAAGGTGCTCATACCGCTGCTCTGGTAGCAAGCCAAGCTAAAGTTCCTTTAAAGATGGTCGGGAAGATGCGGGAAACTGGGGAGATTGAGTACTTCAAGAATCAGGTGGAGCCATACTTGAGTTCTGATATTGAATACTTGGGTGAAGTGCCACACGAAGAGAAGGTTGAACTATTAGCCAACGCCATGGCTACGTTGTTTCCTATACGTTGGGCTGAACCATTTGGCATGGTGATGCTGGAGTCTTTCGCGTGCGGTACTCCAGTTCTTGCTTTTCCTTACGGGTCTGCGCCGGAAGTCATTGAAAACGGAGTAACCGGTTTTCTCTGTGCTGATGAAACAGATATGTCCGAAAGGTTGAAAAAGATCGGTATTTTGGACCGTACTAAATGTCGCGAAGTCACCGAGAACTATTTTTCAGTTGAGCGCATGACAGCTGAACATATTGAGTTGTTCAAAGAGCTTATCAGCTTGTGAAACAGTTTACTTGTGTCTTTTGCGTAGCAGATGAAACAGTCCGGCTACGATAGCTATCACTATTACGGCTTTGATAACTAGCCATATCGTACTGGCTATGGCGGAAAGAACCGCATAAGCTACTATAATGGCAATAACGGCCACTCCTATGAGGATTGCTATCTCTACCGGATGAAGACTTTTCTGTGGTTGTTCAGTCATAACATACAAAGATAGCCTATTTTATTGTCTAATGGTATGGCACGAACTCAATTTAGAAAAACAGTTGTTTGGTGCTAACATGTTTATATGAGAATTTGTGTTACGGGTGGCTCGGGAGTTTTAGGTAGAGCCGTAGTCTCTGACCTTTTGTCCCGCGGTATCCAAGTGCGTGTATTAGATCTGAAGGAACCTGTTGTTTTTAGGCCAACACCGTCTCAATTTGAGTATATACGAGGCAGTGTTTTGGATTACAGCGCACTGCTTGAAGCTGTAAAAGAGTGTGACGCAGCGGTTCATTTGGTAGCCAAGCTTCCTCAGTCACACCTTGATGAACAGGCTTTTTGGGATATAAATGTAGTCGGCACCATGAACTTGGCTCATGCCTGTACGGCTAGTGGTGTAAAACGTATGGTGTTTGCATCCACCATAGAGATCTATGGTGCTCAAGCCATCTCAGTACCCTTAGCCGAAGATGCGGAAAAACTTTTTACTGGTCATTATTCGCACAACAAGTGGGAATGCGAACAAAAGTTGTTAGAACATCAATCCCGATTTGGTCTAGAGGTAAGTTTTTTGAGAATGCCTATGATAATGGGACCCGGTTTTTATAATGAAAAGTCTGTAATAGGTATGTTCAATCTCCTAAAGCGGAACCTTCCTATGCCGTTACCTGCTCCCGATATGCTTGTGTCCTTTGTCTCTTCTTCGGACTGTGCGCAAGCTTTTTGGTTGGCATCGACTAAGCCCGGTGCTGTTGGCGAAGCCTTCAATATAGCCGCTTTGGATACTCCTACATTGACCCAGTTCATGAAAGACCTGATTGATCTGGCCGGCTCTCGATCTAAAACTATAGTACCTCCGTCAAAGCTGGTTGAGATAGGATTGAAAGCCGGCAAGTTTGTTGCCAAGAATACCACAGGTAAGTTGGCCGGTACCCCTGTTGAACTTTTGGACTTTGTGCTAACCGGGGGAGCCTATTCAATAGAAAAGGCGCGTAGCTTGTTGGGTTATGATCCGCAGTTTACCTGTGCTCAGTCGTGGTATCAGACTTATAAGTGGTATTGGGAGCAACATCGATCAATACGCCCGGGTTCATAATCCCTTGTGGGTCCAGGACAGACTTCACGCTTTTTAAGGCTTGTCCAAACAGTTCAGGACGTTGTTTGTCGTACCAAGGACGATGTTCCCTGCCTATCGCATGGTGATGGGTTATGGTTCCACCATTTTTCAGTATAGCATCAGATATCGCTGATTTGACGGTTGTCCACTGCTGCAGCTCGCTGCCGATTACAGCGGGGGTCAACAGTGTGTAATAGGGGGCAGGCCCATCCGGGTATACATGGGTGAACCTGCATGACAACAAGAGGTTGGTTGATCCAACGGCTTGCCTTGCCGCATTTTCAACTGCATCATGTAAATCAAAGAAGCGATCCCAAGTAACACAGGTTTCAAAGGTTTCACAAAAAATACCCATCAAGACCAACGCGTCCCGCAAATACGGCGCTTTCAGAAACATTTTTTTCCATAAATTCACACTGCTGTTTGAATTTGAGCCGTTCTGGTGCGAATCATTTTTACCGATTTCACCTTGGCACTCCTTGCATATCTCAATGGCTGTCTTTAGTCGGCTGGTAACCGGGTAATCTGCAGATTCAAAACCTACCAGCAACAGTGATGAAGTGCCGTCGGAGATAAAGTTCATAAGTGCTTCAGTGGGATCAAGCAAGCGGCAGTTGGTGGGATACAGACCTGATTGGGATATAAGTCTGCAAGCCTCCACGGCTTTGGTGAAATCCTTGAAATGCATCGTCACGCTTGCCCTAAAACGCGGTCTTTCCCATAGTTTGACCCATGCTTGTGTAATTATTCCAAAGATGCCTTCTGATCCTATGAACAGACGATCTGGAGAAGGACCTGCTCCTGATCCTGGAAGGCGCCGTGTTTCAACTGTTCCTTGTGGGGTTACCAGGTATAATGATTCCACAAACTCATCAATATGCGTGTATAAAGTAGCAAAATGACCCCCCGATCTGGTGGCGATCCACCCGCCCAAAGTTGAAAATTCAAAACTTTGGGGAAAATGTCTGAGGCTCAAGTTAAACCTCTTCAGTTGCTGCTCTAAGTCGGGACCGTATACACCGGCTTGTATCAAAGCGGTCCTTGAAGTCGTGTCAATCTCTAAGACTTTATTCAGCCGGCTTAAGTCTATGCTGAGTGTTCCGCTGTAACCTTCGCCTATGTCCGGCTCTACCCCCCCAACTACGCTTGATCCGCCGCCATAAGGGATAGCCGCAATATGTTTGTCGCTGCACCAACCCAAAAGGTTTAAAATCTCGTTTTCGTTTTCCGGAAAAGCTACCAGGTCGGGAGGGTGGGCAAAGTTACCTCTGATTGACCTTATGATATCCTTATACGACTTACCATAGGTATGGGAAGCTCTTTGATAAGGGCTATCCGTGAATGCACAGATACTGCCGCTTATATGGCCATCCTTGATTTTCGAGGTCGGCAGTTGAATATCTTCTAAGTTTGGTGGAGATATTTCTTGTATCTGAATACCAAAAAACTGAGACAGTAGGTTTTTCATGAATCCCTTTTCTTCTTCGGATATATCCACATCTTGCCACCCCCAACCCCAAAACTTACGCAGGTGCCCTTGGCCTTGATCATTATCGCGATTTTTTCTCTGTTCTTTATCCATAGGGCTTAGCCTAGTGTAGTGCCCATCAAATAGCACGCACTTTAGATAGTGTTAGCAGCAGGCTTAGATGACATCTTTCCTGACACAGGGAAGATGAACATAATCGCCCTTGTTGTGCTATCATATGCTGGTGAGTGTGGTGCTCTTACGAGATGAACTTTTAAAACGACAAGACCTTAGGGGTATTGAGTTTTGCCGTGCTTATACTAAAGTGGCTGATAGCTGGGTCAGCGATCTTGCTAAACAAGCCACTGGCAGCAATTTAAAAAGTATTGCACTGATAGGGGTTGGTGGTTATGGGAGGTCAGAACTTTGCCCCGGCAGTGATCTCGACCTTGTCTTGTTGTATAAACGACGTCGTGATATAAAGACGGTTGCCGACAATTTGTGGTATCCGGTCTGGGATGAAGGCATAAAGCTTGATCACAGCGTGAGACGCCCTGCGGAAGTCCTGTCTTTGGCTAAAACAGACTTGCGGGTGATCTTAGGCTTACTGGATGCCAGATTGATCGTAGGTTCGCCAGACTTGGCGGAGTCTTTGATAAACAAGGCCAAGAGTTTGTGGAAAAATCGTTGGAAGTATTTTTTATCTCAGTTGTATAACTCAATGCAACTGAGACATCAGCGTTTCGGAGAAGCGGCTTTTTTACTCGAGCCGGAGTTGAAAGAGTCAAAAGGAGGGTTAAGGGATCTTCATGCTCTTTACGCTCTGTGGTTAGCTATGCCTGATCTCCAAGATCCCGCTGTTTCGGCCGCGGTCAAAAATGCCGGGAGCAAACTGCTTGACATACGGGTTGAGTTACAGCGCGGAACAAAAAAATCTCAGGATCGTTTGGTCTTGCAAGAGCAGGATCACATCGCAGAAGTGTTGGGGTTCAAAGATGCCGATGCTTTGATGAGCGAGGTGGCACAGGCCACCAGAGTTATAGCAACAGCTAATGATCACTGTTGGTATAAACTGTCTCAACGCCGTCATAGGATGGCCGCTGCCACCCTGCTTGAAGGGGTTACCTTACCAGTAGAGGTAGTAATAAAAGACGGAGAGATTGACCTGGCTGGCGACCGGGAGCAAGACCACCCCAAATCCCAAACTGGCCGCGATGTCTCTTTTGTTCCGCGCTTAGTTCTTCGCGCTGCATTGCTTTCCGCTACAACCGGTATGCCATTTTCAGCTGCCTGCTTAGCGCGATTTCAGGATATGGGCGACTTTACTTCAATGGATACTTGGCCTGATGGGACCTACGATGACTTGATTGCTCTCTTATCTGTTGGTCATGACGCTATAAGCGTGTTTGAAACCCTTGAAATGCTGGGTATTTTGTCTAAGTTGTTGCCTGAATGGGAACTTGTCAGGAACCGTCCCCAGCGTAATGCATATCACCGTTTTACTGTAGATCGTCATTTACTTGAAACAGCCGCATACGCAGCTGAACTTTTCAAAGGCAAGCTTATTCGGTTTGATATGTTGTTACTGGTATCGCTGTTTCACGATATAGGAAAAGGCGTTTTACCGGCGGTCCACACATCCACCTCACAACGGACTCATGATACCCAAGAGGACCATACCCAAGCGGCCATGAGAGTGTTGCCGGATATAGCTAAACGCATAGGGTTGAATGACGACGACACGGCACTGTTCATTAAGCTCATTAAGTATCATCTGCTGCTGCCTGATACGGCCACAAGAAGAGATTTAGATGATCCCAAGACAATTAAAAATGTGGCATCAGCTGTCCGGGACATAGAAACCTTGGAGTTGCTGGCCGCACTCAGCCAAGCAGATGGGCTTGCCACCGGTCCTCAAGCGTGGACATCGTGGAAAGAACGTTTAGTTGGGCAACTGGTTGAAAAGGTGTCATTGTACATTTCCGGTTCCAAGATAAGAGAGGCCCAAGCAGAGTTTGTGTTGAGTGAAAAGCAGCGACATTTAATAGCAGGCGGAGTTTTAGTTGTAGATCCGAAACCTCCGGTTATAACAGTGGTTGGGCCGGATCGTCCCGGGCTGTTGGCTATAGTGGCAGGGGTTTTTGCTCTGCACGGTTTGAACATACTGTCAGCTACAGCCAGGCATGAAGACAGTATGGCCATAGAAATATTTGAAGTTTCTCCGGTTTTTGATCGTTGGCCAGACTGGGCAAAAGTAGAAAGTGATCTGAAACTGGCCGAATCGGGTCATCTTGACTTGGAGGAAGGTCTTTTGCAACGTTCCAAGTCGTATGATCGTCGTCCAGTGAGCCTTCCGGGAAAAGTTGAAGTTTGGGTAGATAACGAGGCATCACAACATTCAACCGTACTGGAGGTAAGGGCTCCCGATGGGGTAGGAGTTTTACATCGCCTTGCGGGCACTATTGCATCTTTGGATTTGGATATTGCTTCTGCAAGAGTTAACACAATAGGACATGAAGTAGTAGACTCCTTTTACCTGCAGTTGCCAAGCGGGGGAAAGCTTTATGACCCGGCTATGCTTGCTGAGGTAGAGGAAGAGATTTTAAAACAGATAAATATTTTCAATGACCGCGTATATAAATGACATCAATGAGGTATATTGTGTATTATAGAAGGTTACACAAGGTAAGTAGTAAAAGGTAGACGATAAAAGGTTAAAAAGTGTCCTTTAATGAAACTTCTGATGAAGCTACAGAACTGAACTATAAAGTATATCGTCATAGGAGACTGAGCTGGTTGAGTTGGCCGGGTCGGTTGAGTTGGCCGGGCCGGTTGAGGTGGCCGGGCCGTAAAGGCTGGGCAACTCTATTGGTGTTTACGATTGTTTTCACGGTCTCAATCGGTGTTTACGTAAATCACAAGTCGGTTTCCTCTTTAGCTTTTGCTACTACCGGCTCTTCAAATGCTAAGTTGCAGGTGGAACCCTTTCCCTTGGTGGTCGTATCCACCACACCTGCGAATGGCACACAAAATATATCTCCTACAGCTGATATTGTTGTAAACTTCTCCGCTCCGCTGTCTTTAGGTACTGTAATGCCGACCATTTCTCCTGCTATTAATGGAAGTTGGGTGCAGACAAACCAGTTTACCTTGACCTTTTCTCCCGCAAGTGACTTTATGCCTTCAAGTACCGTTACGTTAACTGTGCCTGGTGGGAAAACTGGTGTACTGGGTAGTCATGGACAGGAGTTGAACAGTACTTTTACTGCCAGCTGGACCATAAGTTCAGGTTCTGTTTCACGCCTACAACAACTGCTTGGCCAGTTGGGTTATCTGCCTGTTACTTTTAAACCGGCAAGCTCCGCTCCCATCTCCCCTTTGGAAGAGGTTTATCCACAGTTCGGGAGTTTTTCATGGGCATATGCCAATGTACCTACCTCGTTGGCTTCGTTGTGGCAGCTTGGCAGCTACAATGTAATGACCAGAGGGGCGGTGATGGCCTTTGAGCACAACAATGGCTTGCCCACCGATGGGATAGCGGGTCCTAAAGTGTGGGCGGCTTTATTGGCTGATGTGTTACAAAATAAGGTCAATACCTTCGGATACAGTTATGTAATGGTTTCTAAACTGCTTCCGGAGACCTTGCAACTGTGGCACAATGGCCAGATCATATTCACCACTTTGGTCAATACTGGAATTTCAGTTGCGCCAACCGCAGATGGTACTTTCCCTGTGTATTTACGTTATCGGGTCACAACCATGAGCGGATATAATCCAAATGGTACGTACTATCATGATACGGGTATACCGTGGACAAGCTATTTCAACGGCGGAGATGCGCTGCACGGCTATATTCGCGCCTCCTATGGTTGGCCACAAAGCCTTGGTTGTGTGGAGATGTCATTTGCCAGCGCTGGTGTAGTATGGCCGTGGACTCCTATCGGTACCTTAGTTACGGTTAGTTGAAAAATAGCAGTTGCTAATAACGCATAAGCACCAGTCATATAGTAAAATTAACAATAAATAAGCGTTTACGTAAAGTGTTACTTTATGTAATACAGGCTCGCGTAAGTATCGTTATTGGCTGAATATATTGTTGAGAAGTGATTGGTGGTGTATGAGAAAGTATTTGACCATCTGGGTGTTGGTGTCCGCAGTAGCTGTTTTAGCTTCTGGTTGTGTCGCTCCGACAGGCGGCAATACAGCCGGTGTCAGCGGAGACAAGATAATAGTTGGTTCACTGGCATCCTTGACAGGACCTGTTTCAGCGGATTTTGCTCCCATTACCTATGGCGTTGAATCTTATTTAAACATGGTCAATGCCGAAGGAGGCGTAAACGGACGCAAGATAGTTCTTGCGTATCAACTTGATGATGCGTCAAATCCGACTCAAGATGAGGATCAGGTACGCACTCTGGTGGAATCTGATAATGTCTTTGCGCTGCTTGGTGTGGCAACGCCGACTTTCAGCGGAGGGTCATGGTTGGCTCAACACAAAATTCCGACTTTCGGTTTTGACATCAACCCACAGTGGGCACTTGGTGAAACAATGTTTGGGCAGAACGGATCTTATTTGAATTTTAATCAACCGCTGCCTTATCCGGGATATTTAGCCCAACAACTTCATGTCGCTACTGCCGCTGTTTTAGCTTACAACTATCCTCAATCCCAACAAGGGTGCCAACAAGTTATCGCTGGATTCAAGGTGTTTAAGATAAAGGTCGGATATCAGGACCTGAGTATACCTGCTCCCGCCTATAATCTGAGTGCCAATGTGGCGAGAATGCAACGAGACGGTGTTCAAATGGTGGTAAGTTGCATGGACATAACAGGAAACATACTGCTGTCAAGGAGTTTGAAGCAGGCCGGTATGGGCAATGTCCACCAGTTATGGTTGGATGGATATGATCAAAGCGACTTGAACCAGTATTCCAGCTTGATGGATGGAGTCTATTTTCTCACCTACTTTGTGCCTTTTTCCGCCGGTGTCACCGACCCGCAGCGTTATCCGGGTATGGCTAAGTTTTTGGCTGTTTCACACAAGTACTTTCCGAATGTACTTCCCAGTGAGGTTGAGTTGGCCGGCTGGCTTAATGCCGAGTTGTTCGTAAAGGCTTTGGCAGCTATTGGTAGAAATGTTTCAAGGACGCGCCTGGTCAATGCCATTAATCATATGACGAACTGGACGGGTGGGGGAATAGTACCTCCTGTAGACTGGCCGTATGACGGGCATAGCGCAGCCGGAAAGTGGCAATGTAACGTAATCCTTCAAGCACAAGGTGACCGGTTTGTTCCGCGTTTTGGAACCAAGCCAAGCGTGTTCAGCTGTTTTAACTACCCGCTTAGAACAAATACAGTTCCTTATACCATACCACTGCCTTCGGGGGTTCCCGGTGCCTAGGAGAACTGGTGAGCCAGTTCTTTAGTTATGCAATACCGGGAATACCCTATGGATGCGTTTTTGGTCTTCTGGCAATAGGGATTGTGTTGACCTACAGGACATCAGGAGTGTTTAACTTGGCTTTGGGCGCTCAAGCTTATATGTCAGCGGTAATTTTTTACGTTGCTTTACGTTCTGGTCATTGGCCGCTATGGTTGGCTTTTGCAGTGGCGGTGGTGTTAACCGGTGCTGTTATGGGTATACTACTCTATCGTCTGATATTTATCCATATCCAGACATCACCCTTGTTGGTTAAGTTGGTCACAACCATGGGTCTATTGATAGCTATTCCTCAAATTGCAGATATAATATTTGGGACATCTACTCGCCTTGCCCCACCCAGTTTATGGTTGAATCCCAACAGTGTTTATTGGCGTGTCGGCTTTGTTGCGGTTAATGGAACGGAACTGTCCGTAGCCGTATTGACGCTTTTGGTTGGAACAGTTTTAGTTTTGTTGTTCAGGTACACCTCTTTTGGACTATACACCAAAGCTATAGTGGAAAGTCCGCGCATGGTTGAACTATCCGGCATAGATGCGAACAAGGTTGCCGGGTTATCGTGGATCCTCTCAAGTTTACTTGCCGGGCTGGCCGGTGTACTGCTGGCTCCTTTATTTGCACAGCTGTCCTCTTTGGACTTTATGTCGCTGCTGGTGTCTGGAATAGCCGCCGCGGCTCTTGGGGGTTTTGTCAGCCTTCCCCTGGCATTAGCCGGTGGCGTTGGTTTGGGCATAGCAGCCCAAATTATAGTCGGTTATTTACCTTCATCAAGCGGACTTTCCAGCGGTCTTCAAACAGCCTTCCCCTTTGTTGTATTGGTGGGACTTCTGCTTTTCCTACCCAGTTTGCGTGCCGGTAAAAAAGTATCGGATCCTTTAAGTGGTTGCGATCCACCTCCACCCCAGTTTGTGGTTAAAGCCAAAGATGAACATGTTGATCAGCTTATGAGGACAGTGTCAATGATATTTTTTGCTCTATGGGTATTTTCCTCCCTTACTTGGGTTCCTTATAATTGGGTGTTTGTGTTTAATCAGGGACTTGCGCTGAGCATTGTCTTTTTGTCCATAACATTGCTTACCGGTTTAGGGGGTGAAGTATCACTTTGCCAGGGGGCGTTTATGGGAATCGGCGCTTTTGCTACCGGGCAATTGGCAATGCACTTTGGAGTTCCGGTGATAGTAGGGATGCTGATAGGGGGAGTTGTAGCAGCAACACTCGGCATACTGGTTGCTATACCGACTTTACGCTTGGGGGGAATAGCACTGGCTTTAGTTACTTTAGCTCTCGGGCTGTTGGCGGATAATCTGTTGTTCCCTTTGAGTTGGATAGGCAATGGCGCGGGTGGTTTAAGTGTATCAAGGCCGAGGATAGGACCTATAAGTTTTTCGGAAGACAGGTTGCTTTTTCTGTTCTTGTTGGGTGTACTCGGCATATGTACCCTGATAGTGTCCAGAATACAAAAAGGTACATGGGGACAGTATTTAATAGCACTGCGGGGTAATGAGCTCGCCGCTTCTGCTATCGGTATAAATGTTTCGGCATCAAAAGTACTTATTTTTGCATTTGCTTCGTTTATGGCCGGTCTGGGTGGTGCACTATATGCAATGGTGCAAAGCTATGTGTCCAGTACGGATTTTGCTTATCAGTTCTCACTGTTATTCCTGGTTGTAGTGGCAGTAGTGGGTATTAGAAGGCCTCAAGCCGCTGTCCAGGCAGGTATAGGGTATATAATTCTTCAACAGTTGATAAATACATTTCCCGGCCGCTTCAATCTCTTGGAGCCGTTACTGTTTGGGCTGGTTGCCGTTGGGTATTCACTGCATCCTGAAGGAGTAGTGGAACACTACAAAGGAGCATGGGCTAATAGACTGGCTGTTTTGCGTGAACACAAAAGGACTACTCCCAAAAATGCTCCTGTCGAGGATGGCAGGCTTGGGAGTAGTGGAGAGCAGGTATGTCCTTATTAGGTGAGCGCGTTGCCAAAAGAAACTGAACCGCTTTTAGCCGCACATCACATACGTAAATGTTTTGGCGGGTTGGTTGCTTTGGATGATGTTTCAATTACAGTAGGTCGAGGTGAGGCAGTCGGACTGATAGGTCCAAATGGTGCAGGCAAGACTACCTTGTTCAACTGTATTTATGGGGTTACAACCTTTGATGAAGGAAGCATCTTTTTTGAAGGGAAACGTATAGACGATGTTGCCATACATATTCGCGCTCGTTATGGTATGGCACGTACGTTTCAACGCATGGAGTTGTTTCCGGACATGACGGTTGCGGACCACTTTTTAGTTGCAATACGTGCAAGAGATCCCAAAGGTAATCTGTTTAAAAGTTTATACAAGGACTTGCTCAATAAAAACTATGTTACGAATGCGGAAGTTGATGAGATACAAGAACTTTTAGATATTTTGGAACTCCACCCTCTTGCATGCAAACCCGTAGAATCCCTTACCCTCGGACAAGGCCGGTTAGTGGAACTTGGTCGTGCGTTGGCAAGCAAACCCAAGCTGTTAATGGCTGATGAACCTTCTTCGGGACTTGATGCTTCTGAAACTTTACAAATGGCTCGAGTTATTAATAAGGTGCGCTTATCCAAATCAACTGCAGTACTGTTGGTTGAACATGACATAGAGATGGTAAAAGAGGTAGTTTCCACTACTTATGTTCTCGATTCAGGTAAACTGCTTGCAAAAGGCCCGTTGGATGATGTGTTGGCGGATCGTGAAGTCAGGCGTTCTTTCCTGGGACTGGAGCAGTAATGACGGATTTGGCGGCACAGGAATTGCAGATACGAAAGCACCAAGAGGTTCCGATGCTTGAACTTAGATCGGTTAGCGCCTCCTATGGACCTTATCGTGCCCTTTTCAATGTTTCCTTTTCCATACCTCAAGGATCTGCTATGGCCTTGGTCGGCTCCAACGGTGCCGGCAAGTCTACTTTGGCAAGAGTTGTCTCAGGGTTGGTTCCCATTTCCGACGGACAGGTGTTGTTCGATGGAGTAGATATATCGAATTTTAGTGCAGTTCAAATAGCCAGATTGGGAGTATTGCACATAACAGAAGGTAGGTCGATATTTTCAACCTTGACCGTGGAAGACAACCTTGTATTGTCGTTTAAAAAATTGCTTGGAAGGCGTGAATCTAAAGAGGCGCTGGAGGCGGCATACATAGGGTTTCCTTGGCTTAGAAAACGACGTAAGCAGATTGCAGGAACGCTTTCAGGCGGTGAACAAAGGATGCTCTCGCTGGCCAAGGTATTCGCTTTTTCCCCCAAGCTGTTGGTTGCCGATGAGCTGTCTTTCGGGTTGGCGCCTATTGTGGTTGAAGAGGTGTTCCAACTGCTGGAAAGAATAAAACTCAACGGAATCACTTTGATGATTATTGAACAACACCTAGACAAACTGTTACAACTTGCCGATATACTCGGGTTGTTAAAGAAAGGGGAAATAGTCGACTACGGTCCTTTGGAGACACTCAAATCCAAGCTCATCCAGTTGTAAATAAGATACCGGTTCTGAAAAATTCCTACGGTTCCTACGGGTGGGTGCCAAAGGTTAACTGCCCAGGTTTCAGCAGCCGCTTGGCGCATGTCCGCCATTTTCGAGAGCTAAGAGAGAGCAGATTGTGGTCTTTGCTACTACCCATCTGTTGTGCCACCAAACTGCAAACCCTGTGGCAGCGGGAAGGAGTATACTGTTGGTGGCAGTTAACAGTTCGTAGTCGATAATTGCACATGGGTAAGGTTCCAGGTTCGTCTTACAGTTGACGGCTGACAGCACATGCACCATGATTACCTTGGCGTGTGTCCCTTTTGCAATGGGGGAACCGAGGAAGTGGGCAAGGGTTTTTTCAAGTGGGGCGCCATTTTGGATTGAATTAACTTTCTCTTGTAAATTCGGGCTGTTCCCGTTGAAAAGAGTTACATAACTGTTTGTTATCTCTTCAGTTGATTTAGCAATAGAGGGCAGGGATACGGAAGATGAAGAGCTGCAAGCCGCCAACAGCAAGCTTGCTGTCAATCCTATTATTAAAAATTTTGAAATACAGCGCATAAAAGTATTATATAGCTATGACACAAGAAAGACCAACATATACTGCAAATTTTGATAATTTGGCTGTACGCGTATACAAAGATCAAACTTCCCTGGCTGAAGCGGCAGGATCAGCTGTTGCTGATATTTTGAAAAATGCTGTTCACCAAAAGGGTGCTGCGGCTGTAGTGTTTGCAACCGGGAACTCTCAGTTGACTTTTTTAAATACACTAGGGAAAAAAGTTAATAAAGAAGTATGGGCGCAAGTTACAGCCTTCCATTTAGATGAGTATGTTGGAATTTCAAGCAGCCACAAGAGTTCTTTCAGACATTGGATAAAGGATAAAGTTGAAAAACAGTTCTCGCCCAAAACGGTTAACTATATACAAGGTGATGCAGATGATCTTCAGGCTGAATGCAAGCGATATGAAGCTTGCCTGAAGCCATATTTGGACGAGGGACTGCTGGATCTATGTTGCCTTGGGGTTGGGGAAAATGGACACCTTGCATTCAATGAACCTCATACAACGGACTTCTCGGATCCATCCTTGGTCAAGGTGGTGGAACTGTCGTTGGCTTCTCGTAATCAACAGGTCAATGAAGGGCATTTCCCTAGTATTAAAGAGGTTCCAAAACTTGCTATTACGTTAACAATACCGGCTATACTGGCTGCCCAAGCGGTAGTTGCACTGGCTTCCGAATCACGTAAAGCCAAGGTCGTAAGGGATATGTTGTTTGGAGAAGTATCCAATGGCTGCCCCGGGTCAGTACTTAGAACTCATCACAATGCAACCCTATATTTAGATGCCGAATCGGCTTTTTTATTGTGAACGGAGTCAGTTGTCGGGTTTTTCCGTTATGATCTCTTTTACTATGCTGATTGGAGTTTCCTCCAATGTGTGCTGGACTGTTTCTCGCCGTTCCTTCAGGTCGCGATAGCTAAGTTTGTCGGTATTGGAGGGTATCCCCACCGCCGCCTTTATCTGTTCTATGTCTATCTTGACATGAGTCAAATCAACCCCCGTATCCTTGGCTATCTGCTCGGAGTAGTTTTGCATTAGATAAATTGCCAGATTGGTGATCTCATCAAGCAGGTCTATATCTGGAGCCAAAGTAGCTATTGCACCATCCAAAAAAAGCAGGTCTTTCAGAAAAAGCATAAGTTCCTTTGGCATTTTGGCACCATATCCAAGCAGTGCCTTCATCAAATCACGCATCTCTTTTGTCAACTCTTCACCCGACATTTGAGTGGGGTCCGCTACCGGTTGATCAAGTTTTAAATCCTTAATTACTTGTCGGTTGTCTATCTCGTAAGGGATAGCCCCAAAATCTTTCAATGCTTCTATACGGCTGACAACATCGTTTGTTATGGTTCCTATTAAAAGTTTCAAGAATGCAAGCCTTTTTTTCTCATCCAAACGAGCGGTTATGCCGAAGTCCATCATTGCTACTCTGCCATCAGTTTGGACGAACAGGTTCCCCCCATGTAGATCACCGTGGAAAATGCCATAGAACATAGCACCTTCCAAAAATGTGGTCATTCCGGCTCTAATTACTAGTTCTGTGTCAATACCTGCAACCTTCATGCCTTCGGCGTCAGACCAGTTGAATCCTTCCAGGCGTTCCATAACAAGTACCTTCTGAGTTACAAGCTCGGGATGTGGCCGCGGTACCAACATAATACGTTGTTTGGTTGCGGCGAGTACTTTTGCTATCTCAAGCATGTTGTCGGCCTCCAGGCGAAAATCAAGCTCCTCCACTACTGTTTGAGCAAAAAGTTCTATGATTGCAGAGGGGTTAGCCAGAGCCGCAACCGCTATATGTCCCGCCAACAGCGGTGCTACCCAGCTCATGGCAGCCAAGTCCTTTTTTACCTGTTCAGCTATTTGAGGGCGTTGTACTTTTACTACTACGTCTTCGCCGCTTATCAAACCTGCAGCATGCACCTGCGCGATTGAAGCTGCCGCCAACGGAGTCGGCTCGAAATACTTGAATATTTCGTTGAGTGGCTTTCCCAACTCTTCCTCAACTGTCGTACGTACCGTTTCAAAAGATTCCGCCGGTACCTGGTCTCTCAACAGACTGAACTCGGATACCAACTCTTCCGGGAAAAGCCCTTCACCGGAAGAGATGACCTGCCCCAGCTTGATATAAGTCGGGCCCAAAGCCTGGAATGCATTTTTTATACGGCGTGACAATGCTCTCCTTGAGCTCCGTTTATTTAGTTTGCGTTGCTTTTTCAACTTACGGCGATCAATTAAATACCACCCTCCAATAGCTTTTGCCAGCTGTACACTTACTTTTATTACCCTTGCACCGGGCGGAATGTATCGGCGGCGTATCAAGCCTGGTACTTGCAGATATACAGCCCTTCTCAGAGCCTCTACGTCACTTCGCCAAGGCAGATTGTCAAGTTTTACAATCCAAGGTGGCGAGTTGGAGAACGAACCGATCTTTAAGTCAGGAGGGAATTTGTCAATATTGTTGCCCATACCGTTATCCGTGTACATGTTGCTACTATTATCTCACACGAGAGGTAGTATTTCACGTATATACTCTCAAGGCTTTAACAATAAAGGTTGTCAGATTAGATAAAATTGAGTTGCGGAATAACCGTTTTCTCCTATTCAGCCGCTGCTGACATGGCTGTATCTTCTTGAAAACTTTTTCCAGTAGACGCCGTTAGAAACCTCTTTACATAGAACTTCGAAGTTTAAATCCAAATGTCGACTGTTTATGGTGCCCAGCGCCAGAGCCACCAGCGTTCAAATGCCACCTTGAGCAGATGCCACCGGGTAGACGGTTGTTTCAATGATACTTTTGGGCCGCTGGAATCTGTGAAGTTTCCCGAAGCAAATCCGGCCATTCCTTTTCCCGTTTCCAAGAAACACTGTCCATTGCCGTCAAATCTTGCGTTAAAAGGTTTTCCCTTGAGTCCAGCCGCTATTTCAGCTGCTACAACCTTGCCTTCTGCCTCTGCGAATACTCCGGCTTTCGGCAGCATTTTTCCGTCTGCAATTGGAAGTTTGGTTGCGTCTCCTATCGCAAATACATTATCGGCACTGGTTTGTAGAGTTTCTGGATCTACCGGGATAAAACCATCATCTGGACTAAGCCCGCTACCTTTCAAGCCGTGAGGCGGGGTGTGAGGCGGGATTCCAAGCAAGATATCATAGGGGACCAACCTAGTTCCACCGGTATCAGTTTCACCGCCGCTGGGGAAGAAGGTGAGTTGCCTGTTATCCGGATCAATGCTGTCCACTTGATGGGCGAAGTAAGCCTTTATACCATTTTCCTCCAACAAAGTGCTGACTTGTGCTCCAACCTCCTTTCCGGCTACCGGCATAGGAAAAGGCTCAGGAGTGTAAAGTTCAACCGCGACATCGGTTATGCCATGACGGTCAAGTACCCATTTGGAGAGTAAGGCAGCTTCATAGGGAGCGGCCGGGCATTTATAAGGCAGGCTTGATACCAAGATTACCACCTTTCCACCGCTCTTTTGCCTAAAAGACATAAGCTGATCTCTTGCATCAAGGGCCCCCTTCACACTGTAGATATTGTGCGCAGCCTTTTCAAAACCTTCCAACTTTTCGGGAGCAAGCCTTGTTCCCAGTGATACAACCATCCGGTCATAGCCGATAACTTGCGTCTTTGTGGTTACCTTTTGTTCTTTAGTATCTATCTCCACTACCGGCTCTTGTAGAAACTCTATCCCCAAACGCCTAAAGTTTGCCATATCCCTGGTAACTCTGTGGGGCTTTCTGGTTCCAGCCATAATCCACAGCAACGATGGCGGAAAACAGAAAGAACTTTCTTTGTCAACTACAACTATGCGCTCAGCCGGGTCTGTCAACTTACGCAACCGGCGAGCCACAACAGTTCCGCCGATTCCGCCTCCCAGTACCAAAATAGTTTTGTTGGCCATTAAAAAGTCACGACCTTATCAGCAGCGACTGTCCAATCAGCAAGCTGTTCCAATGTCCCTCGTCCGGCGCCTTCAACCAACATCTCGTCCGACAAGCCCCTTGCATCCAAACAGGTTCCACAACATCCCACCTGTGCCCCGTGTCTGATAGCGGAAAGCAACATCCTATCCAAATGGTAATAGCCGTCGGGAACCTTCTGGTTTTCAACCGCACAACCCACAGCGTCTCCTATAAGAAAGATATGCACCTCCATGCCGGTGCGTCTGGCTATACAAGCCGCTAATCGTATCCCATTATAGGAACGTTCTGTTCCGTATGGAGGGTCGTTTAGTATGAACAGTATTTGCACTCTTACTCCTTTACCTGGCTTTTTATCATGTGAACTGTACGTTTTGAGTTTGTTTTCAACTTTTCAATCTCCCTGTTATCGCTATTTCCGTCTGCCGCCGGAAGTTTTGCAAGCTTCCATTCAGGCATACCGCCCTCCAATCGGCGTGCTTTAAATCCCTTGTTTCTGAGTAGTTCAACAGCTTGGTCGGCTAATAGACAGTAAGGACCCCGGCAGTAGGCAATAACTTCTGTGTTGTCTGGTAGTTCCTCCAAGCGTGTTTCAAGCTCATCCAATGGTATGGAGTGAGCTGTAGCTATATGTCCCGCCCAAAACTCTTCCCTCGGTCGTACATCTATGACGGTTACTTGCGCACTGCTTATGCGTTCGAGTAACTCTGGTTGACTGATTGCCTCGAATCGTTTTCCGTTTAAATACTCGCCTATTACATGTTCAATTTCAACCAGTTGTTTCCCCGCCAGCCTCCACAGTGTGTTTAGAATGGCAACTACCTCTTCATCGGCTAGGGTATAAAAAATCTTATTGCCCTGTCGCCGAGTTCTGACCAAGCAAGCGTTATGCAGTAGCTGCAGGTGCTGAGATGCGTTTGCTACTGATGTGTTGGCGGCTTTCGCAAGTTCTTCAACGTTTTTCCCGCCTTGGGCGATCAACTCCAACAACTGCAGCCGTTTTGGGCTGGATAATGCCTTCGTTATACGGCTGCACTGTCGGTAAATAGTCTCCGCGGGTGCATTCTCTATACTGCAGGTTTTCATGTTGTTCGCTTTCATGTTGTTCATATTGGTTAAGTTAGTGTATCATGAACTATTATACTATTCAAGCGAATTATTGAATAGTATGGAGATAAAGTAGTCAAAGCGAATCAAGGACATCAAGGAAACAACGAATATGCAACAAGGACAAAAACATCTGGATTTATCCCTATACACCTCTGTTTTGGCTGTGTGCGCTCATCCTGATGATGAATCGTTCGGCCTGGGCGCCGTTTTGTTGGCCTTTGCTGATCAACAGGTTGAGACAGCTGTTTTATGTTTTACGCATGGGGAGCTCTCGACGCTTGGTGTGTCGACAGTTACCGCAGATGAGGTGGCTGATATTCGAGCGCACGAGTTTGAACAGGCTGCGCTGAGGCTTAACCTGGCCTACGCTGAGTTGCTTGATTATCCGGATGGACAACTCAACCGGACACCCGTTCACGAGCTTTCAGAAAAGATCATTTCGTTATGTAACGGCTTGGCTGTGGATGCGTTACTGGTATTTGACGTAGGGGGGATAACAGGGCATCCCGATCATGAAATGGCGACTCAAGCGGCACTTTATGCCAGAGATACCATTGTCGGCTTCCCCGATATTGCCACTCCCGATGTTCTCGGGTGGGTTGTTCCTCTTCATGTGGGGGAAAAACTGAATACAGAGTTGGGTACGAAGTTTATCGGAAGAACACCCACCTCAGTTGAGTTTGTCCTGGAGGTACCGCATGGTTTAAGAGAGCGCCAGTGGGAGGCTATAAAATGTCACAAAAGCCAAGTTATCGGCAATGCAGTGCTTCCCAGAAGGTTGGAGCTGCAGGGTGGGTATGAGTGGCTGAAGAAGCTTTAAGTCAGGATATCAAAGCCCAGGGTGAAACCCAAACTCTGTTACAGTTGGGCACGGCACTTTCGATAAGATAAACATTGGTCTGTATCACAGCACCACAAGTGTTATCGTTGATATAACCGGTTGGTATATGTAGGATAAAAGACTCATCCGGCAATTTTGATGTGAACTACTTCTTTTTCACATCATTGGGTGATGTTTTGGATATTTTTGATTGCCACAACTTAGCCTTTTCCTCCAACTCGTCCAGGAATGTTTGCAAGTGGGATATCTTGTCTTTTATCAGGTTACGCTGTGTCAAGTTCAACTCCAAAGCTTCGGCGATTGCGTTGTTCTTCAGTTTTGTGCCTGTTTTGTAAGCCGTCTTAATCTTTTCAAGCTGGTCCTCAATCTGCAACATTGTTTTAATCTCATCAAGATGCAGCCCCAACATTGTGTGCAAATTGCGTATGTGTTGACACCTGGCTATCTCTTCACTGCTGTAACGGCGGGTACCGCCGGCAGTGTGGCTACAAGGCGCTAAGAGTTCCATTTCCTCATAGTAACGTAGTGTTCGTGTGGAAACGCCGATTTGCTTGGCAGCTTCACCTATGGAAAAAAGCGTGTTGTTCATGTCCGGACCTTGGTCTTTATGCCATGTTCAGCGTGGATCTCATGGACATAGTGTCCTCCCCTTGACCATGAGAAGAATGCCGCGATCAAACAGGCTGCAGCCGCAAAACTCATAGTCAAAACCAATCCATGGTGGAATGGGTTTGAAATCAACTGAGGAAAGAAGTACCTGCTTTCAACCAGCGCGGCTTGGCTGTGTGTTAGATGAGATAATACCGCTGGGCCCAGCAGAGACTTTAACGGGTTATACCCCATAAACGCCGCAAAAAGATAGCCCAGTGGTGGCAGGTTGGCGAGGTGTGCGGCTTGGGTTTCTGCCACACCGTGAGATACCAGGCCAACCAACATAGCGTGTGGAACTGTAGCGTTTAGGCCTACAATCATTAAAGTAAAGAATACTCCAATAGACAAGGGCATGCCAGCATTTTGGAAGGTCATCCACATACCGGAAGCAGCTCCCCGATAACTTGAGGGAACGGAGTTCATCAGTGCGGCGGTGTTTGGGGAAGCGAACAGCCCCATGGCTATTCCATTCCCAAATATGATCAAAGCGAACAGCGGGTAAGAAAAGTTAGCAGGAACTATCAGGAGAGCCAAGAAGGTAAGCGCAGCAAGCAACATGCCACCTGTTGCAAAGGGCCTTGCCCCGAATCTGTCGGACAGTTTTCCAGACACCGGCCCCGCCACTATAAAGCCTATAGTCAGAGGAATCATGTATATTCCCGCCCACAAGGGGGTGACAGAAAACGCATAGCCGTGCTGAGGAAGCCATATCCCCTGTAGCCACATTACCAGTATAAACATTAAACCTCCTCGTCCGACAGCAGCCAAGAAAGCTGATATGTTAGCGGCGGTAAAAGGCCATATTGAAAACAGGTGCAATCGGAACATAGGCTCTTTAACCTTATTCTCTGAGAATACGAACAGTATCAGCAAGGCTAATCCTGTTGAGATCATTGATATCACAAATGGATTTGCCCATCCCATAGAGGATTTTCCGTAAGGTTCAATACCGTAAGTTATTCCTATTAAAATGGTGGCTAAGCCTCCGGCAAACAGCAGGTTGCCTAACCAGTCGATTGAATTTCTGATGTGGGTTCCTATCTCTTTCAAACTGATATATGACCAGACCGTACCGAGCAGTCCCAACGGGACATTAAATAGGAATACCAACCGCCAATCAAACTGAGCGAGCACGCCACCTACAATTATTCCTATGAATATCCCGGCAAAACCTGTAATTTGGTTTACTCCCATAGCCAATCCCCGCTGGTTGGAGGGGAAAGCATCAGTTAGAATTGCAGCCGAATTAGCCATCATCAGTGCTCCGCCAACTGCTTGTACCATGCGCATGATTATAAGCTCAAGTGCTCCGGCATCTCCAGTACTCCACACCGATGAAGCGGCCACAGCCCCAACGGTAAAGACCAGAAATCCCAAGTTGTACATCTTGACTCGCCCGAATATGTCACCTGCACGACCGAACGTAGCTACCAGTACTGCTACGGCCAGCATGTAACCCATGAGTATCCATATTAAGTAGTTGAAACTATCTGGACCTAAGGGATTTAAATGTATGCCTCTGAAGATATCCGGAAGAGCGATGATCAAACTGGACATGTTTATGGTTCCCAAAAGCATGGATAGCGATGTATTGGAGAGCGCAATCCATTTGTAGTGCTCAGATACTGCTATGGCGGGTTCTGAGACGGAATTCTTCATTGTGATAAAAAGTATAGCAAAATAATTACTATTACGTCAACGTCAATGTGTAGCTTTTGGGTCCATTTTCGAGTTGGTTGTTGAAAGCAGTTTTGGGTTGACGATGCTGCTCAGTTGCCACAAGGATATCAGTATTACCAGAAACGCAACAGTTACGATAGCCATGCCAAATATACCTGACGGTAACTGTTCATCAAAGAAAGCGATACCGATGGCAGTGGCTATGATTGGTTGACTTACCGTGACGGTCGGCAGTGAAGTAACCAAGGGACCAAGACGGTAGGCATGTTGCAACATCCATGTTCCGGACAGCCCGAACTCCAATGCAAGGTACAGCTCCCATTTTCCCCCTACAAGGGTTATTATGTGAAGAGGCGTTAGGTGGGCTATCGGTACTTCAACTGCCGCTTTTGCCAAAGGGTTAGCCATACCCATGGACAGCCCAGCACCTATAGCAAGCAAAAAGGGGTTTAACTTTTTTATTTTAATGAGCAACGCGATATTGAACAGCAACGCTACACCAGTTACGATAGCAAGTGAAAAAGTGTCCGGCGCCCCACCCGATTCTTTCCCCATGAATATGACGAACACTGCGGTAGATATTGTAATACACAGTGCCATAATCCATCCGCGTATGGGAATTTTTGCTTTCGTAAGGAGGGCATCAAAAATTAATGCAACAATAAGTCCGGAGGAAAGTAGAATGGATACCACCATCAAGTTACCAATCCTGAGTGCGGTTAGTTGCAAACCCACGCCGACTACACTTAATGCGCCCGCAAGTAACCACAACCAATTTCTAAATAGAGTAACCAGCGCCGTAAGCCCGCGCCAATGTTGCGCCGATACGGCCAACACTTCACGACGTTGCAGTGAAGCTGAAAATCCAAAACACAAAGCGGCACCCAGTGCTGTCAGTTCTACCATGTGATTACTCTATGCCTGCCTGCGTATTCTCTGCTTATCTATATTATATAGCTGTATTCAGGTGTATCCTTATCAGCTTAGAGACTGAGCAAAATCTTCTGCCGCTTTTGTAATATCGGACCGGCGCATGGTCTGGGTGGTAAGTACCTTGGCGCCTTTTGTTTTTAAAATTGAGGCGAGCACCTCGGCGCTGTTTTTAGGATTGAAGCCGTATGTACAGAAAACTGCGACGGACTTTTTGTCCAGCATTGGGAGTCCTTCCGCCCACCTGATAGCAGCCTTTGCCGGACCTACACCAAAAAGTATAAATCCTTCAACCCACGATCCCAGTATCACCAGTTCCGCTTTTTGTACCTCGCTTGTAGCGGCTTCGGATATAGGCGAAACTGATACTTCATTTCCCTTTCGGCGTAAGGAGTCTGCAACGATCTCAGCAGCTTTTTTGGTTTTACCGCCGCGGCTTTCATAAGCTACGAATATATTCATAATTACTTCCTATTCTATATTGTCTATTGTTGTTTACGGTCTTAGTTTATAGTTTTGATCTCGTACCACTATTATCCGGATATTATAGCATCATAGATGAGATGTTGATTGTAATGTTGTCTATTTGGTGTCGGAAGGGTCTATTTCATGGGGGAGACCCAAAGAACGTTCCGCAACTATATTTCGCTGTACTTCAGATGTTCCTCCACCGATAGTCAGCGCGGGGGAAACCAGGAATCCGAACGACCACATGATCTCCTGTCCTGCATTGGCGCCACTGGTCTCATCACCGCGGGATTCGTTAGGCGAGGATGGTGGTTCAAACGGTGCTTTCTCCACCTTCCCCCATACAGGTTTTTTGGCTGGGTTTGCACCTAGAGGCCCTGTACCTGCCAACATTCCCGATGCCTGTGCCATATTCTTGGCTAGATTCATCAACCGTTTTCCATGATCGTCAGCCAAAGCCTTTCTTACCGAAGCCTCCGCACCCGGTGAGCGACCTGAGATAATAGCGGTAACCGTTCTAAGTCTCAATATCCTGAGTATCTCCGATTCTATATATGCCTCAGCCAGTTGTTGTCTCAAGATAGGATCGTTGGTTCCCCCTACGGACTTAACTGCATTGATTAAATGATTAGCGGTTGGACCACCTCCCCACAGGGAGCCCTCGCCTGATAACGATACCCGTTCATTGCCCAAGGTTACTTTGGCCAGCTCCCATCCTCTGTTTACTTCACCTACCAAGTTTTCAGCCGGGATCCGCACTTCATCCAAGAACACCTCGTTGAAGGTGTGCATAGCTGTCATATCCACTATTGGCCGAACGGTTATACCGGGAGAGTCCATGGGGCATATGAAGTAAGATATACCCTTGTGCTTTGGCGCATTTGGATCTGTTCTTGCCAGCAGGATTCCAAACTGAGCGACATGAGCAAAAGATGTCCATATTTTTTGTCCGGTAACTACCCAGGTATCTCCATCGGCGACAGCCTTTGTAGAAAGCCCCGCCAAGTCAGATCCCGCACCCGGTTCACTGAAAAGCTGGCACCATATCTCCTCCGCCGCAAGCATTGGCATCAGGTATCGTTCCTTTTGGGCTTGAGTTCCTGCATAGAGGATGGTCGGACCTGCCCAACCTATTCCTATGGGATTGTTCGGACGATAGATACCGGCTTTTTTTAGCTCATCATCTATGATAAGTTGTGTTATCGGATCGGCACCTTGACCCCATGGTCTTGGCCAGTGAGGAGCTACCCAGGTTCCTTCAGCCAGCTGACGCGGGGTTGGCTTTGGGTGTTCAGCCAGCCAGGTACGGAACTCAATACGGCGATTATCGTTGTCAGGTGGTAATGCAAAATCCATTACTATTATTGTTACATAGTATGTGCAAATATGCAAAAACTGATATGGAAGGATCTTATGAACCGTGTTCGTGTAAATTGGGGCTTGAAACTGTCATTTCAATTTATCCTTTCCTTGCCCCTTAGGTAACATTTTAATGCGACATCTTTCCTGACACAAGGTGAAGTTTAGTTGCAATAGTATCACAACAACCCTCCATAAAAAATCAAACAAGCTGAAGAAAGAAACTTACTCTATGCCTAAAAACTTTAAGGCACTGTTTGGATAAATCGCCGTCCATGCAGCCTCATCGCCGTATGTCTCATTCCACTCTTTTGGAGGCGTAATAACTTTCTCTTTCCATTTAAACTCATACCCAAATAATTTCCCTTCACGCTCTTCAACCAGATCAACTTCGCTTTGTTTCCAAGTGCGCCAAAAGTACTGATTAGCATATAACTTGGTATACGTTCGCATCTTAAGCCGCTCAACAATTATAAAGTTTTCCCATAGCTTCTCGCCATCTTCACGAATCTCTAAGGGATTGAAATTGTTAATTACTGCGTTTCTGATGCCAACATCATAGAAAAAGTATTTAGCGGTTTTAGTAACTTCACTGCGCAAATTTCGACTAAAGCCACTAAGCCTAAAGATAATATATGATTTCTCTAGCAGATCTAAGTAACGAGCGACCGTATTTTTATCGATATTCAATGAAGAACCGAGCTCTTGGTGAGATACTTTATTACCCACTTGATAAGCCAGCAGTACGAGTAACTGTAATATCACTCTAGATCCTTTAACTGCTTGATAGGTGAGGATGTCTCTGAGAAGATATAAATCAACAAGCTCTCGCAAGAAGTCGATTCGCGCTTGGTCATTTTCCGCGGTTATAATATCTGGATACATGCCATATACTAAATAGCTAGGTAGATTTTGCTGGAATAATCTCATCGGTACTGACTCATTTGCCAAGACTTCTGTAAGTGCAATCGGAAACAAATAGCGTGTTGTTTTTCGTCCAGTAAGCGGTTCGCCGACTTGACCGGTAAGTTCAAAAGATGAGGAGCCAGTAACTATAACTGAAACCTCTGGCATGGTATCGTTGATAATCTTTAGGCTTTGACCAATACCTTTGATTGCCTGGGCTTCATCTATCGCTAGGATTTTAGCCGTTCCAATGTGCCCCTTCAAAAGGTTGCTGTCGGCACTCTCGAAGGCATGCTGGGTACTAAGCTCATCACCCCTATACACTGCCGTCTTCTCTTTTGTTGATGTAATGAAGTTGTTTAAAAGAGTGGTTTTGCCAACCCTACGTGGCCCCAATAGGACCAAAGTTTTACTCTTTTTTAACTCATCTGAAATTGATAGATACCTAGGTATATTCATGCCAAAAGTATACCCGACATTCACTATAATATCAATAATACAGTGATGGTTATTCACTATAATTATATCGCTAATGACATTTCCCTCTTCTTGTCTTCACCTTTGGTAAAGATCATTTTACCTTAGAGATTGTATTTGACTTTCCCAACTTTGCCGCTGATCGACGTAGTAAGCCCTGGCTTTTTTACCAATATTGATCTGATACTGCCTAATGCAGTTATAAACTGCTGATTGGGTTAAATCAAAGGGCGGATTCAACTTCGAAGTGCAACACTTGAGATAGTCTGGTGAGCTGGGAGAACAACTCTTCCACTTACTATTCAATGAGAAAAGGAGTCGCACGTATGCATAGTTACAACCAGCTCACCAAGGAACAACGATACCAGATTTTCGCAACTGGTTGTGTGCTGGATTGACTCAGACGGAGATAGCTGGATGCGTAGAGGTTCACAAGTCCACAATCTGCGAGGGTTGGCAACCCTACTTCAGAATTTTCAATAACTCCGAAATTTTCTACTTTAGACAATTCGCTGTCACAGAAGGCTACGGCAATAGTATCTTTGTGAACATGCAAGTCCTACATATCTGGTAATCTTTTTCATAAGAGTCTCCCTTACTTGTCGTTGTGGCTCTACATAGATCAAGCATACTACCTATATGCCTATGCAATCCACGTGCGGACATTGGCGACCCTTCCATGTTATCTATAAAGGAAAAATGGAAAAAACAGTAGAGGGGGCTGAAGGATGAATGAGAAAATAGCAGATAGGATGATGATATACGATGGCTGAAATTCATGATATGTCGGCGTTGGAACAAGGTGCGGCAATCCGTCGCAGGGAAGTTAGCCCGCTTGAACTTGTTGATCACTACTTGAGGCGTATTGAGCGCTTATCTGATACGGTTGGAGCTTTTGTTACAGTGACGGCTGAGAAAGCTCGTGAGGCTGCCCGCAAGGCGACCCAAGATACTATAGCCGGGGACGTATCGGCGGGGGAGGGGCTGTCTCCGTTGTTTGGGGTTCCAACTGCCATCAAGGATCTGAATCTCACAGCAGGGGTTCCGACCAAGTTCGGTAGCACCATAACCAAGGATTTTATTGCGCCCCTTGATGACTATGTTGTAGAGCATATGAACAAGGCGGGGCTTATCAGCCTTGGTAAGACCAATGTTCCCGAGTTCGGGTTACCGTGTTATACGGAACCCGATGTAGCCCCACCAGCTAGGACCCCTTATGATCGGACTCGCTCGGCCGGAGGTTCCAGTGGTGGGGGAGCTGCTGCCGTATCCGCCGGCTTGGTACCCGTTGCGCAGGGAAACGACGGAGCGGGGTCTATCAGAATTCCTGCCAGCGTATGTGGACTTGTGGGTCTAAAGACCTCCAGAGGTCGGATCAGCGGAGGTCCGATTTTTGCTAATATCACCGGGTTGCCCGTCGACGGTCCTCTTTCCCGTACGGTGGCCGATGCCGCGGCGTTACTCGACATATTGGCCGGTCCCATGCCGGGTGATCCATACTGGGCGCCACCGCTACCTCCGGGAGAGAAGTTTCTTGATGCCTGCAAGGTACCGCCGGGTAGATTGCAGGTGGGACGTTATATAGAGCCCATAATACCGGGAGCCGTCGTTGCCGAACAGTGCGTTGTAGCATACGAGGAAGCATCAAAGCTGTTAGAAGAGTTGGGGCATGATGTTGAAGACTGTGCCCCGCCATTTTCCCCTGACATTGTGCCGAAGTTTGAGACGATCTGGGCTGTGGGGGCGGCATCGTTGCCCGTTCCGCCGGATTTGGAAGGCCAACTTCGTCCTCTTACCCGCTGGCTTCGTCAAAAAGGTCGTTCTGTCAGTGCTACGGATTTTGCAGAAGCTCTGGCCGCGGTACAGTTGGCTTCCCGGACTGCAGTTATCAACTCATCCCGTTACGATGTTATTCTCCTTCCCACTCTTGCCCAACCGCCCGTATTGGTCGGTGCTCTTCGCAATGACCAAGACCCAAGTGCCGACTTTGAGGCCCAGAAGCGTTTTGCACCTTTTACCGCCGCTTATAACGTTACGGGTCAACCATCAATCTCTCTTCCTTTGTACTGGACGCCAGACGGCTTACCGATTGGCATCCAGATAGTCGGTCCTCAAGCCAAAGAGGCGCTTTTACTCTCCTTGGCGGCTCAGTTGGAGAATGTCAAGCCGTGGATAAATCATCGTCCATCGTGTTGGTGAAGGATTTGTTAGACAGGTGAAGGATACCTTTAGATACGCGTCGGGCGAGTTGCCGTTAGTGGCAGTAGTAGGAAAACCTAATGTAGGCAAATCCACCTTGGTCAACAGGTTGGTTGGGAGTAGGGTGACAATTGTGCAGGAGATTCCCGGTGTTACCCGGGACAGGAATGAGTTACCCTGCGATTGGAATGGCGTAGAGTTTTTGCTGGCTGATACAGGAGGTTGGACTACAAGCGAAGACTCGTTGGATACCAAAGTAGCCATTCAGGCTGTCAACATTTTGCCCGAGGCGCAGGTAGTTCTGTTTGTAGTTGACGTTAAAGTTGGTATAACCGATTATGACGAAAAGTTGGCAGCGTTGTTGCAACACAGCGCCTCTGCGGTATTACTGGTGGCAAACAAGGTCGATTCTCCCTTAGACGAGCCTGATGCATGGCAGTTCACGCGTCTTGGCTTAGGTGATCCCTGGATGGTCAGCGCAATACACGGCCGCGGTTCGGGTGACCTTTTAGATGAGGTGGTTAGGTTATTGGCAGCGGTGAAGGTTGCAGAAAAAAGGAGCGAGGTTCCAAGGAAAACCTCCACTTCAGATCAACACCTTGCTTCGGTGGCTATAATAGGTATTCCAAATGCAGGTAAATCCACCTTGTTCAATCGTCTGGTCGGGGAAGAACGTTCCATAGTACATGATGTTCCCGGTACCACAAGGGACTCTATCGATACTGTAGTAGCTACTCCACAGGGACGTTTGCGCTTTATAGATACTGCCGGTATGGCACATAAGGCACAAGGTATTGAGTATTATTCGACGGTTAGAGCACTGAAGTCTTTGGAACTCGCCGATGTAGCCTTGTTGGTTATTGATGCCTCATTGGGAGTTATTCATCAGGATCAACGCTTGGCGCAAAAAGCACAGCGAATGGGGACAGCAATGATCGTTGTATTCAACAAGTGGGATCTTTTGGATACCCAAAACCGACTGGATATTGTGAACGAGTTTAACGATAGGCTGGAGTTCTTGAACTATGCAACCACCATACGTACCAGTGCTTTAACCGGACGCGGTGTTCACAAGATTTTTAATGCTATCTTTTCTGCGGTTGACTCGTATAATCAACGGGTCAGTACCGGTGAGTTGAACAAAGTTGTCCAGTCATTACAACAAACCCATCCTGCCCCCGGCGTTAAAATTCGTTACGCTATACAAGGAGCCACAAGACCCCCTACCTTTACCTTGTTTGCATCCAAACGTCTTCATCCGACCTATCTACGGTTTGTGGAGCACAAACTGAGAGAAAGCTTTGGTTTTGACGGAACGCCGCTGAAGTTACGAGTACGAGTGTCTGATGATAAACAGACACTCAGGCGCTAAACTGTCCCCATGACAGCTGTTGTAGTATCTGCCGCCGTATCTGCTCCAACTGTTGCGTTGGTTGTTGTACCTACCGTTCATCTGACCACTCTGCTTACCCGCTGGCAGTTTGATCCCCTGTCATTGGCCGCCTATCTGGTAGAGGCAACGGTGCTTCTTTTATACTTGTGGGGGGTGAGACGTTTGAAACAGAAGGGAGGTCATTGGTCTTACGCACGTAGTTTATCTTTTATAAGTGGTATTTTTGTGGTTGTGGTTGCGTTAGGCTCGGGGCTGGCTTCCTATGATGATTCAGTATTTACAATGCATGTTGTACAGCACATACTTCTTATGAATCTTGCCCCTCCTTTGTTGGCGCTGGGATCTCCTGTTATGCTGATGTTGCAGACATCTCCGAGGTCTGTCCGTAGAAGAATGCTAAAAGTGTTACACGGTAAAACTGCCAGGTTTTTGAGCCATCCAGCTGTACTAAGTTTAGCCAACTATGGCACTATGTATAGTTATTTTTTAACACCCTTATATATTCTGTCCATACGAAACAATGTCTATCATGCCTTTGTCCATATGCAGTTTTTACTTGTGGGATGTATATTTTGGTGGCCCCTAGTCGGGACAGACCCAATGCCTGCTCGGCGTTACTATCCTATCAGACTGGCTGTTGTGGCTCTTGGCATACCGTTTGATAGTTTTTTGGGTATTATTATTATGAGTTTTGCCCATCCAATATCTCCAAACCAAACCGTGGTATCAACTCAAACTGGTGGGGAGGTGCTCTGGATACTGTTGGGGCTGAGTATGCTGGGTGGCACTTTGGTGGTTGCGTATCAATGGATGAAAGCTGAGGAACGAAAAAGCGCTCGCCAAGACAGGCGATTTGGTACAGAGTTTGTTGACTATCAGGCAAGTTATGAAACACACTATAAATAAGTACCGCCGGAAATAAGCGTAACCGATTCAGATCATGCCGGTCAGATCATGCCGGTCAGATCATGCCGGCGCGCCTATTTAGGTATGCCTACAGCAGGCTTATAAAGAAAGTTTTTGCCCGTTTTTTATCCGACTTCCTCCAAGCCTTGAATTAGGGTGTTCCATGCCAGAGTAGCGCATTTTATGCGCACCGGAAACTGCACGACTCCGCGCAAGGCGGTTAATTCGCCGAGTTTGGAGTCCTCAAGCGTTTGTTCAACGATTCCATCGTCATCCAGATTGTCATCGACCTCCCCCGGATCGTTGTCGGCTAGTTTACCTTGGGTTGAGGTTTCGTCACCGGCTAATTGGGCTTTGTGCACTGACATCATTGATTTGAATGACTGAATGAACTGTTGGATCTCGGCTATATGTTTGCCTTTGATGGCTTCTGACATCATAGAAGCTGATGACTGGCTGATAGAGCAGCCGCGTATATCAATTTTTACATCTTTTAGTATGTCGCCTTCTATGTCTAAGTACAAAGTTATCTCATCTCCGCACAATGGGTTGAAGCCGACGGTACGAATTGCAGGCGGCGATTTCAGCTCCCCGGTGTTTCTGGGGTTTCTGTAGTGATCAAGTATTATTTCACGATATAAATCTTCTAAGTCAGGCGTCACTGTTTAAACCTATCTGGCATTCTTCATACTAATTATTTCGGTCCATTCTAGCATCGCTATCATTTTAGCCGAAAATATCCTTAACTTTTCCCAACCCGTCTCCCAATGCGACGATGTCGTTAAAGTCATTATATATATAAACCGATGCCCGTGCTGTGGAAGTAACGCCAAGTCGGCGCATAAGCGGTTTTGCGCAGTGATGGCCGGCTCTTATGCATATACCCTCAGAGTCTAAAATCTGTGCAAGGTCATGGGGGTGGACATCTTTGTATGCGAAAGAGAACACGCCTCCTCTGTGTTTGGCATCTTTGGGCCCATGGATCGATAAATCATCTCCAAACCGCTTTTTTAAGTGATCGAAGGTGTATTCAATCATCTCTATTTCATGTTCGCGTATTTTAGACATACCGATATTTTTAAGATACTTAACTGCTTCCAAAAGTCCCACCGCTTCTGCTATAGGCGGGGTTCCTGCTTCAAATTTCCAAGGGATCTCAGTAGGGCGGAAGCCCTCCAATGTGACGTCTGCTATCATCTCGCCCCCACCAAGGAAAGGTGGCATCTTGTCCAGAATATCTGTTGGTGCCCAAAGTATGCCGATCCCTGTGGGCCCTAACATCTTATGTCCCGTAAAAGCCAGAAAGTCACAACCGATTTGCGCTACATCGGTTGGTAGGTGAGGAACGAATTGAGCACCATCCGCTAATACCAGCGCACCCGCATCGTGAGCCATTGCTACTATTTCTGAAATATCATTTATAGTACCAAGTACGTTGGACATCAGAGTTATCCCGACAAGTTTTACGCCATCTAACTGACGTTTCAAGTCATCCAAGATTAAATATCCGTCGTCGGTAATCTTCAGATACCTGATTTCAAAGCCGATTTGAGAAGCCATTATTTGCCAAGGGACAATATTGGCGTGATGTTCCATCTCGCTTAGCAGTACGACATCTGCGGGTTTTAAGTTACCCCTTCCCCAAGATTGGGCAACAAGGTTTATAGATTCGGTAACGTTTTTTGTGAAGACGATCTCTCTTTCAGGGTTTGGCGCGTTGATGAACTCTCCGACTTTCAGCCTTGCATCCTCAAACAAGCGGGTTGCCTCTTCCGCTATCGTATATACCCCGCGATGTACATTTGCATGGGTGGTTGAGTAGTAGTGCTCCATGGCATTGATCACCGTCAACGGCAACTGTGAGGTTGCGGCAGAGTCTAAGTAAACCAGTCGCGGAACTCCTTTTTTACCGGGTCCACCTTGGCTGAGCAGAGGAAAATCTTTTTTTATACTACTGATGTCAAGTTGCGCCATGGTTCGTAACCTTTCTCTTCCAGTTGATTGATTAAGTCAGCTGAACCGCTGACTACCAATGTGCCATCCACCATTATGTGTACTTTGTCGGGTATCAACTCGGGAAGTAACTCGTCAAATATACGACGGTAATGTGTAATAAGCAGTATTGTCATGTTCGGCAAGGTGGAGCGTACCAGCTTGATCCCCTTTGCAACTACCCTCAAGGCGTCAATATCAAGTCCCGAGTCGGTTTCATCCAGTATGGCCAGCTCAGGTTGTAAGACAGCCATCTGTAAGATTTCGTTTTTCTTTTTTTCCCCACCGGAAAGCCCTTCGTTCAGATAATGTTTGGAAGGTTTAAAAGAGCCGGACAGATCGGAAGATCGAGAAGGAGAGGCGTCAAACTCAAGTTTTTCCATCCACTCATCCATCAAAAGTCTGATTTCCAGAGTTGAGATATCCATTTGCTTGCGTTTTGATAAAGCTTGGCGCAAGAACTGTATCATTGGTACGCCGGTAACTTCTGTAGGATACTGGAATGCCAGGAAGATGCCGAGCTGTGCTCTTTTGTCTGTGGCCAACGAGGTGATGTCCTCACCTTTGAACAGTATCTTCCCCTTGATTATCCGATAAGTTGGATCCCCCAGCAGTGTTTTAGCCAAACCTGATTTTCCTGCACCGTTTGGGCCCATGAGGGCATGGAACTCCCCTTCTTGCAAGGTAAGATTTATGTTGTGCAGGAGTGAGGTCGATTCAGCCATGACCGGTGCCGGCGGCGATTTAGACGGTTCGGTTACTGTTTTTACCTCAACATGAAGGTCTTCGATTTGTAAAAGTGCAGACATGACAGATAGTATAACAGCATAGGTGGGGCTATGCACCGGTAACTTCTTAGAGCAGTTTGGTTAGAATTACAGTCTTTCGCCCCTAGTGGTTATTTGCTAATTATAGTAAACTTGTAATAATGTAAGGTTAGAAGCATAACTTGGTATGTTTGTATAGTTTAATGTGTTTATTTCGTAGGTGAATATATAGAGGCATTGTATGTACAGATGTATTATAGATGTAGTTACTATTTGACAAATAACATTTATTTTAGATAAAATATAAGGTAGGTTGAAGATCCCATGAAAACTCCAGAAGAATTAACTGATTTGTTCCATCAAACAGGACGTAGAATTACTGCACAAAGGCAGTGCGTGTTTCGTATCTTAGAACATAACGAAACGCACCCTTCGGCAGATCAAATATATGTTGAAGCTATGAAGCGACTCGGCACGGTGTCTCTCAAGACTATCTATCAGACTTTAAACGATCTGACGGAACTGGGGGAGATATCGCTGCTGCAGTTGGGTACAGGTCAAGCTCGTTTTGACCCGAATATAGAAGCAGTTCATCATCACCTTGTATGTCGCATGTGTGGTACAATAATTGATTTACATGTTGATATCGATTCCCCAAAACTCCCTCCAAACGCTAACCATGGATTTGATGTTGAGCGTGCGGAAATTGTGTTCAAAGGGGTATGTCCTGATTGTAAGAACAAAAAGACGCGTAGAAACAATATAACCAAGACCCATGAAGGAAAAAGACCGAGGAAAAAACTTTCCAAAACCACCAAATTCCAGATAAACTGAGACTGAAAGACAATCATAAGAAATAGACAACTTCGAAGGAGATAAACAAAGATGCCAAAACTTGCAGGTACTAAGACCGAAGAAAACCTTAAAGCCGGGTTTGCGGGTGAAAGCCAGGCAAACCGCCGTTACTTATATTTTGCTCAAAAAGCTGACATAGAAGGATATCCTGATATAGCAGCACTGTTTCGTTCTGTGGGTGAGGGTGAAACAGGGCATGCTTTTGGACATTTTGATTTTTTGCTTGAAGTGGGCGATCCGGTAACGGGCGTACATGTAGGAGATACGGAAGACAATTTACGCTCGGCGATAGAGGGGGAGACATACGAGTACTCCGAGATGTACCCCGGTTTTGCAAAAACTGCTCGTGATGAAGGGTTTGATGAGATAGCGGAATGGTTTGAAACTCTCGCAAAGGCTGAAAAGAGCCATGCCGGCCGGTTTACTCAAGGGCTTGCTTCTGTAACCTAGAGTATATTTGCCGCTGCATTGCAGATCTATAACTTAGCTGATCCGCGGATTGAAGTTGTTTTAGCCATACCAACTTAGACTGTGATAACTTAAGTTCTGGTGATTCGACTGTGGTAACGACTTATAATCCTTCTCATCCAAGTTATTTTGATGAAACGGACTTGCACTCTGAATTGGAGCGTATTTTTGAAATATGTCACTCCTGCCGGTTGTGCTTTAATCTTTGTCCCGCTTTCCCTACCCTTTTCAACTTTATAGATGCCAATGGAGGGGATGTAAGCAAAATGAGAGCAGAACAACAAGATCAGGTAATGTCAGAGTGCTATAACTGCAAACTTTGTTTTCTCAAGTGTCCTTATGTTCCCCCCCATGAGTGGCAGCTGGATTTTCCCCGCGCTCAAATGAGGACACAGGCGATAATGCTGAATAAGTTCTCCAATCCCTCCGAAACTTTTGAACTGCGCAAGCGACGAAATTGGCGAAATCTAAAGAAGCAGTTGTCTTTGCAGTTTTTCTCCCGTACCGACTTGGTTGGGAAGATGTCTGTAAGGTTCTCTTCCATTGTTAACCAAGCAATGGCACGCCCGGGTTCTTTGTTTCGTAAAGTTGCTGAAAAATCGGTTTCCTTGAGTGCCAGACGTATGTTACCCCCCTATACCCGTAATCGCTTTTCAAGTTGGTTCAATCGGGGGGATACCAGAAGTGATGATGCCAGCGGTTGCGTTGCCAGGAAAGTTACCGTATTTCCCACCTGTCTTGTCGAATACCAAGATCCCGATATAGGGAAGGCTCTCGTAAAGGTATATGAACATAACGGTATAAACTGCAACTTGCCACAGGAGATTACTTGTTGTGGTGCCCCCTGGTTACACGGCGGTTCGGTTAAACAGTTTTTAAAAACTGCCCGAAAGAACCTAACTGCTTTGTTGCCGGAGATACGTATGGGCCGTGATATAGTCGTTCCACAACCTACATGCGCCTATGTTATTAAGAAGGATTACCCCTTATACCTCGCGATCCCAGAGGCACAAATCTTGGCGAATCATACTTTTGATGCCATGGAGTACCTGATGCGCTCCGCCAAGTCGGATCCTGATCTGATTGATACCGGTTTTACCGGTGTGATACCGCAAAAAGTGCTTTATCACACCCCATGCCATCTAAGAGCACAAAACATTGGCCTTCCGGCAAGGGATCTGCTTAAACTGACCGGTGCAAAGGTTGAGCTGGTTCAGCAATGTTCCGGAGTCGATGGGACATGGGGGTATAAGGAACAGAACTACACTTTGTCGAAGGAGGTTGCATTTAAGTTGTCAGAGGTTCTTAAAAAAAAGGGAGAAGGCGTGTTATGTGGTGATTGCCATCTGGCTAATTACGCAATCTATGAGGAAAGCGGCAACAAAACACTGCCGCTTCATCCAATACAAATTTTAGCTGCAGCTTATGGACTGCTTGATGATGAATAGATCGGTATCATAACCGGATTATGGATAGTTCTAGGCGCAGCTCAAACTGGTTAACTCTAGCTGATATATCAGACTTGAGGGCTTATGAAAGGCAAAGGAACTCTTTTCGCTCTGAGATTATAGCGTTGAAGAAGTTACGGCGAATCAGTGTGGGGCCCTTTGTCAGTTTGTTGTTTGAAAATCGCAGTACAATCCGTTTTCAGATTCAGGAGATGGCAAGAGTCGAAAAAATGTCAACAGATATCCAGTTGCTTGAGGAGTTGGATGCTTACAATCCTCTCATCTCGGGGCCGGGTGAACTTGTAGCCACCATGATGATAGAACTTACCACGGAGGCTGACCTTAGAATCTGGCTTGGAAAACTTGTCGGTATAGAACGTAAGGTTCAGCTGGTTATCGGGGATGCCAAGAGCGCGCTTAGTGAAAAAGTGATACCGGGGGTTCCCGATGAATCGCATGATGCGAATTTAACCCGTCAAGACGTGACATCTTCCCTACATTATTTACATTTTTACCTAACTGACAGTGATGTTGAAAGCTTTTCTGTTTCTGATGTAAGGTTGGAGATATCCCACAGTGAATACAGCTATTCTGCTATTATCAGTAGTGAGACCAAGCAGTCGTTACTTGATGACCTGCTGTAGTGTTACTTGCAATAATTTGAAGCGCTTGGCTGGTGGTTTCTGTAAGTTCCTGGCCGATGACTCCTGAAATAACTACTCTGCCATGGGCGAACCTTTAGGCTATCTCACCTGCGGTCTTGAGCTACACGAGATGAGCTCTTTAGAGTCCGCGGAAATATCGGATGAGTTATTTTTAATAGTAGCGAAAAAATAAATTAAAATTTTTTTCTATAATTTTTCTATTTTTACTGGACAACTTCTATGTTGTTAAGTCATACTATAAAAACTGCTTTTGTAGTGGGATCTGTTTGAGGGTTTACCATTATTTAGCTGTTAAATTACCGGGTTGGTAAGGTAAATTACCGGGTTGGCGAATGGTTGATAAGTTATATAGAGAGTTATCAACAAAGCAAGAAGGTTAATGCTATATTAATATAATAGTAGAATAGTTTATTATAAGGAATACTTGTTATAAGGAAAGCGAAGAAAATATGAGTGTTGCAAGGAACCTTGTGTGGCGACAACAAGCAGCATGCAGGGGTGTTGATTCTAAGATATTTTATCCTCTCACTGAAGAGGAGGCACAAGAGGCTAAGTTTATCTGCGCGCAGTGCACTGTACGCAAGGCCTGCACCGAATATGCCATGAGGAACTATGAACGTAATGGTGTTTGGGGCGGGATGACTGAGAGAGAACGTCGGCGTATTTTTCGTCAACGTCGTCAGTCTGCTTGATCGTGAATTTTGATCTACCCGATGACCTCCTTGAGCTTCGTAACATGGTACGTAGACTTGCCAGGGATCGTGTACGCGTAAGAGCCAGAGAGATAGACACTACAGGGGAGTATCCCCAAGACCTGTTTGACCTTTTCAGAGATACCGGTTTAACCGGTATCGGCATTCCAAAGGAGTATGGTGGATCTTCAGCCGGGGTTTTGGGGATGGTAATAGCAATTGAAGAGATTGCCAAGTATTCCAATACAGCAGCTCTTATGCTCCTTCTTACGCGTCTGGCGACTGGTCCGATAATAATAGCGGGCTCAGAGGAACAAAAGTCCGCTTATCTGAGCGATATTGCCAACGGTGTCAAAAGAGCGTCATTCGGGCTTTCTGAACCGCAAGCCGGCAGTGATGTAATGGGAATAAGGACACAGGCGAAACCGCATCCGACCCGTGACGGTTACTGGATATTGAACGGGACTAAATGTTGGATGTCGGGAGTCGCTCAAGCCGACTGGTATACAATTTTTGCCAAAACCAAAGAAGCGTCCAGCCGTGCACACGATTCCATAACAGCTTTTATTGTTCATCGCGAGTGGGAAGGAGTAAGCGTAGGCCGTTTGGATAATAAAATGGGTGTACGCGGCGTAGATACCGGTGAGCTCATACTGACGGATGTAGAAGTTCCGCCAAACTCCGTGATAGGGGATGTTGGAGGTTTCAAACTGGCCATGTTGGGGCTGAACTCTATGAGGCCCGCGGTTGCTGCCAGGGGGATTGGATTAGCGGAGGGTGCGGTGATGTACGCAACACAGTATGTACAGTCCAGGGAGGCTTTTGGTAAGAACTTGGCTGATTTTCAAGGGATGCAGTGGGAGATAGCGAAGCTAGCATGCGAGATAGAAGCAGCCAGGTTACTTACCTATAAAGCGGCATGGCTCGTAGATAAAGGATGTTTTGATAAACAGTGGGTACCGTATCTCTCAATGGCAAAATACTATGCAACCGAATTGGCGGTCAAGGCTTCCAATTTGGCACTGCAAATGCTGGGTGCATCAGGATATATGAAAGATCAACCAACCGAGATGTGGTACAGAGATGCCAAGCAGTTAACTATAGTTGAGGGGACATCACAAATACAGTTGGGATTAATCGCAAAAGGAGTATTGGATCATGACCTCTGGTGGGACTAGCGAGACCGGCACCGTTAACGAGACCTCTGGTGGGATTGAGACTACCTGGTCTGCGGTTCTTAGTCGTTTGATTGATGGTTCGGACTTAAGTATGCAAGAAGCCGAAGCGCTGTGCACTGAACTTCTTGTCTCCAAAGCCAGTCCTGTACGCACTGCGGCTTTCTTGGTCGCCCTTCAGTCGAAGGGTGTTACCAGCCAAGAAATGCTTGGTATGGTGCGTTCAATGTTGTTGCTTGCCGACAAGGTTCCGTTGCCCTCAAATATCAGTTCGGACCAGGTGCTGGATACTTGCGGAACAGGGGGTGATCGCCTTTCAACATTGAATATTTCTACGATAGTTGCTTTTGTTGCTGCGGGAGCCGGTGCTACTGTTTGCAAGCACGGTAATCGGGCGGCCTCTTCGGCGTCGGGTTCCGCCGATCTGCTTGAAGCACTTGGTGTTGTGGTAAACCTTGGTCCTTCTGCAGTGGCGGAGTGCATTAAAGAAACGGGTATGGGGTTTTGTTTCGCACCGCGTTTTCATCCTTCAATGGCAAACGTAGCTCCTGTGAGAAAAGAGCTTGGAGTTTCGACTATTTTCAATTTCCTTGGTCCTTTGACCAATCCGGCAGGAGCTAAACGCCAGCTTATAGGCGTCAGCAATCCTAGCATGGCTCCTAAGATGATGGATGTACTTATACAACAGGGTTCTCAGCATACAATGGTTGTCTATGGCAAAGAGGGATTGGATGAACTGTCTGTTATTGGAGCCTCAGCTGTACTGGAGTTTGACAGGAAACATGATAATGTGCCGAGACATTATGAGCTTAATCCACTCGAGTTTGGAATTATGCCGGCCAAACTGGACGATTTAAAAGGTGGAGATGCGGGGTATAACGCTGAATTGACTATTAAGATCTTAGAGGGTGAAGCCGGTCCGCGCCGTGATTGCATCCTACTCAATGCCGCAGCAGCTTTGGTGGTTGCGGACAAGGCGCCGGACATTAAAGAAGGGCTTGGCCTTGCCGCCAGCTCCATAGATTCCGGTGCGGCCAAAGCGGTATTGGACAAACTGATAGCAGTTTCACAGATGGTGAAACGTCAAGAAGGTTAAACACACTCCTCGCTTTATACAAATCACAGTGAAATAAAACCTTCGCGACAAAAACCCCCAGGCATAGAGTCCCAGGGGTTTTCGAGAATGATCGCAACCGCCACTTGTTCAATGTGCGTTGCTGTTTTTGTGTCTTTTTTTACAAAGAGTTCAAGGTTGAAGCTATGGCGTTGATGTCAAAGACAGTACTTCCGCTGGGCACCGTTACGCTTACAGGAACTCCGTAGCCGCTAAAGTTCATGGTCATAGTCACCTTCGGACCTCCTGTGCCTGTTGACAGTGAAAGTCCCAGTTGAGCTACACGCCCAGAACTGTCAAGAGCCACCGTTATGGGCAAAGTAGTTACCCCTCCGAGAGCCTTTTCCATAGCTGTGATATCTGATTTTTTATTTGGGTATTTTGCAAGTATGTTCGCAAGGCTTACAGTGGCGTTGTAGTTTGTCGCAGGGACACCGCCAACAGTTATCGTGCCAGTCTTGGTTGCGGCGCTGACGGCACTCAACAGTATCGGAAACATTGCCGCCGGACTTCCCCCGTTGAATACCGCGGTAAATCCCGAAAGAGGATTACTTGATAAGCTCATTGCCACCTTGACCAGAATTCCGAGGTTTGCCAACGAAATCTTTGCCCACTGGGTGCCCGACGGGACGACGGCAGCGGCTATCTGGCCTATAGGTGCCTTAGACAGCTGAGTCCAGTTTACATAAAACTGCCAACCCGTTGAGGTATTGGTTGTAACGACATCTATGGGGCTGGTGCCAAGTTCACTGGCTAAACTACCGCCTACAGTGAGGGACAGTTGCCCGAGATTAGTTGCAAAGTCGTATGGCCCGCTTACGGTTACGGTAGTAGGTCCAGCTGCGATGGTGGTGGTTGTAGAACCGCTTGAAGCGGCAGTAGTGGTCGAGCCGCCTGAAGAAGATGATCCAGGCAGAACAGCTCCGCTGGCATTCACTACAAGGCTCATAGTCGCAGTTTTTGCAGCTATCGTTTTTGCAGCAGACGCTTGCACAGCTTTGAGTGCCGGTGATGCAGCGGCTTTAGTAGTGCTGCTACAGGCGCTCGCAGCCAATGAAATAGTGGCTAACAATACTCCTAGTCCGATTAACTTACGCATATTTTATAATTCCTCCTTTGAAGGTCTAGTTGACAAACTTGTCTAGCCATCATAACACTATTTTGTTAATATTTGTAATAAATCTTAATATTTTCTTAATATTTTTTAGGTGACCATTTCGGCTTGTCTGTGGGAACTTATTCATGCGGCTTGTATCACCGCGTGTTTATTTTTGTTCGGCAAAACATTGCTTTGCCGGTGTCTTCTTGCTATGGTTACTTTTGTTATGAAAGCCAAACCTGGACTTACACGTGAGGTTAATGGGTTAGTGGTCCCTATCGCCGGGAGCTATACCTTAGATGTTGAAAAAAGTGTTGTTAAAGCTTCGGTACGACATATGATGCTCACCACCGTCAAGGGATATCTAAAACTGCTGCCCACAGAGGTACATATAGCTGAGCAAATTGAGGATTCGTGGGTTCAAGTACAAGTCGATGTCTCCACTTTGAATACGAGGGACAGCATAAGAGACAACTATCTCCGCTCATCTGAGTTCTTAGACGTGGAGTCCTATCCAACATTTGAGTTTAAAAGTACAGCGCTTGGCCCGAAGTTGCCCGGGTGGATGTTGCAGGGCGATCTGAGCATCAAAGATCTTACAAAGTCTGTAGTATTTGAAGTAGACTTTTATAAAGTAACCGTTGAAAATGATGTAGGTGCCGGTGATGTCGCAGGTGCCGATACGGTTGGCAGGTTATTTTTTAGTGCGTGGACAGAATTAGACAGAGAGGAGTGGGGACTGACCTGGAGCAGGGCGATAGAGGCCGGCGGTGTAGTGGTAAGCAAAAAGATCAGGGTTGATATGGAGATACAAGCAGTTGCTGTCAGGAAAACCAAGCGATAGCGAAAAACCGGGCTTAGCGGGAGACATACAAAAACTTTTCTCTCAAAAAGGCACCATGGAAGGCAAACCAACTCTTTTTAAGGCACTGCATTTGGTGTTGAGTAGGCCCGGCCCGCTTGCGATAGTCTTCTATCGCGCTTCTCATACACTGTGGAAACACGGTTTTCACGTTATAGCTGAACTGCTTTGGAGGATGAGTTATTTTCTTACCGGGGCAGATATACACCCTGGGGCCGATATTGGAGGAGGACTGCGTATAACACACACCTCCGGTATTGTTATAGGCAAAGGCGTAGTAGTTGGGCGGGATGTGAACATACTGCACGGGGTAACCTTGGGGGGATCGGCTAAGGATCGTTTTGGTACCCCCTTTTTAGACGGCTATCCCCGTATAGGTGACAGAACTGAAATATGGGCAGGAGCCAAAGTGCTTGGACCTGTTCAGGTAGGCAATGATTGCCAGATAGGTGCAAATGCTGTGCTCGTCCACGATCTTGCTGATGGAGCTGTTTACACACCGGGTCGTGAGGTTATCAGCCTACGCCAGGAAGTTGCCGAGTTGACTCAAAAGGTGGCTGATTTGACTAAAGAGGTTGCCGACTTGACCTTACCTTCTGCTAACGATACCACCGAGCGCTGAGCAACAGGCGGCTCCAGCCGTGGCTCTAGCCCAGTTGTATAAGTTTGGAAAGCTCTAGCGCTTGAAAAATATTATTGATCTGTATGGTGATTAGGCTGAGTTGGTTGGTAACAAGAAGCACTCCAAGTACGCCAAGAACCACCGCAGACCCCAGTGATATCGATCGTGAGTGTTGCTTGAGCCATTTGGATGATTTGGTGAATTTCGAAAAAACAAGGCCTGAAAACAGGAGTGGTACACCAATGCCAGCGGAGTATGCTCCCAAGAGCACTCCACCTTGTACAATGTCTTTTTTTGATGATGCAATAGCCAATATGGAAGCAAGTATGGGTGAAAGACATGGTGTCCAACCGAATGCAAACGCCGCCCCCACGACAAGCGCCACACCAACTCTTGCCTGTTCAGGGCTTTTGGTATTTTTTAATAAAATACTGCTTAAATGAAAGTGCCATTCATGTTGAAGCCATACTCTGTTTGATACGGTTGAGACAATCATAAACAGCGCCATTGCTGTTACCACCGCGCCCGATATTCTGACCAATAACAGGTTGTTGTGCAGTAAAAGCCTGCCAAATGCGGTGGCTGATGATCCCAGTGCCACGAAAACAATGCTAAAGCCTATGATAAACATAATGCCTTGCTTCATACTCACGAGAGAAGGGTTCGATGCTGTTGCTGCGGTGCCTGTTATAAGGGTCATATAAACAGGGATTAATGAAAGCACACAAGGCGATATAAAGGAAATAACCCCGCCGCCAAAGGCGACCAGGTAGCTTATTGAAGTTGCACTTATGTGAACGGTTGCGATGATTATCCGGCAGTCACCTTGAGTTCAGGATGCCACCTTCTTGTGGGAGCCGTGTCGATCAGTTTCTTTGCTATCTGCTCAAATATGCGTGAGGCTTCAGATGCGGGATCAAGAATGGCTATTGGGACACCATCATCGGCACCGCTTCGCATGGCGGGCAGCAATGGGACCTGTCCCAATAGATCAACGCCCAGCTCTTTTGCCAGCATGGCACCTCCGCCTGATCCGAATATCTCGTAACGAACCCCGTCATTTCCTGTGAACCAGGACATGTTCTCTATTACACCCTTAACGGGGAGGTTTAATTTCTGTGCTGCATAGGCACTTCGTTGTGCAACCCTTTGTGCGGCGGGTTGTGGGGTGGTTACAACCAGTATCTCACTTCTCGGGAGATACTGTGCCAGCGATAATGATACATCTCCGGTTCCAGGAGGCATATCAATCAAGAAGAAGTCCGGAGCAGCCCACCATACATCCTTTATGAACTGTTCGAGTGTCTTGTGCAGCATGGGGCCTCTCCATACGACAGGTTGATCATCTTCCACCAACAGCCCAAGCGATATACAAGCTATACCGTGCTCGACCGGGGGTATTATTATGTCTTTTAGAACAGATGGTTGGTGCTGTACTCCCAGCATTTTTGGAATTGAAAAGCCATAAACGTCAGCATCCAGTATAGCGACACTTTTCCCGAGTTGGCTGAGTGCAACAGCCAGATTGATGGTTACCGAGGACTTTCCTACCCCCCCCTTCCCCGAAGAGATTCCTATGACTCTTGTACGGCTGCTGTTCAGGTCCCCCTTGTTTTTTAGAAAGAAGTGCAGTGTTTCATAGAACTTTTCTCTTTCCGTATCGTCCATCAGATCAATTCTCAGTTGCAACTTGATTGAACTGTCTGAACCGCTTACACCGTCTAAGAAAGCTGTTTCAATGCGGGTTTTCAACTCTCCCGGATAAGGCGGCTCGTTTTCTTCTTCAGGTATGTTAATAACCACCTCTGTCTTATTGCGTTTTTGTTTAACCGACTTTATAAATCCCAACTCTTCGATAGCGAGTCGGAATAGGGGATCTTGTACCCGGTTGATAGTTATTGAGTTGGCGGTTGTCGAATCGGATTCAGTCAAGTTCTTTCGCCAGTTGTAAAACTGTATCGACATACTCGTTCACCATGTCGAGTAGGACTTGTCTTGCAGGCCTGATAGTATTCAAAGATCCGACAACTTGGCCTACATAGTAGTTGGCTAATTCACCGGCTCCGGTGTTTCCCGCAACTGCGGCATGATCTATTCTCTCTATTGCTTCCTCTACCAGCAGGGGTTGCATAGGCATCGGTAGGGTTTCTGGGCTGTCCGGAGCTTCCCAGGCATCGGTCCACGCAGAGCGAAGTTGTCGCGCAGGTTTTCCGGTACGTGCACGTGAGCGTATAGTGTCGCTGGAAGAAGCGGCTAACATCTTTTGTTTGACAATCGGGTTGGTCTCCGCTTCTTCGGTAGTGAGCCATACTGATCCCGTCCATACACCTTGTGCCCCAAGAGCCATGGCGGCAGCCATCTGACGACCGGTGGCAATTCCCCCTGCCGCCAGTACGGGGGTTGGGGCTACAGCCTCTACTACTTCAGGGACCAATACCATGGTGCCTATCTCTCCCGTATGGCCACCCGCTTCGGTTCCCTGAGCAACTATAATGTCAACTCCGGCCTCTTTTTGCTGGATAGCGTGTTTCTTTGTACCGGCCAGCGCTACTACGAGGACACCTTGTTTATGAGCATCTTCTATCAATTTAGGCGGAGGCGAACCTAAAGCGCTTGCTATCAGCTTTATCGGATGCGACAGCGACACCTCAACCAATGTATTGGGCAGAGACAACCGCCCCAGCTCCCCCTTGCTCCTATTCTCATCCTCGGGTAACGGCGGAACTCCGTATTTGTCTAACAGTTCTTCTAAAAATTTAACATGTTTCGGTGGTAGTATGGATTTGACATCAAATCCCTTTAGATCTTCCGGCTTTACGTCCTCTAACCCCTTTAGGCTGGCCGGCACCAGCACGTCCGCACCGTATGGCAAATCCCCTATCTCATTTTCTATCCACTTTAGTTCTGTTTCCAGTTCCTCTGATGTGTAGGTCATAGCTCCCATTACTCCCAGTCCTCCTGCCTTGGATACTGCCGCTACAACATCTCTGCAGTGGCTGAAAGCTACAATTGGATATTCAATACCGAGTAGTTCACAGATTATATTGGACATTTTTGTGTTGTTCTCCTTGACTATATAGTCCCGGTTGTCAGTCCCGGTTATCTTATTTTTAAAGAATTGGTATAAAAACCACCTTCAGGTATAGGCGGTTAATCCATACTTAAAAGATTAGCCTATTTTTGGTGTATAGCAAAATCAACAACTACCGCCAGTACTTATTAGAGGGAATGGGTTGGGTAGTAAGAGAAGATAAAAATCTGGGATGCAAGGATCTGTGACTTTAAGAATAAACGGTACCAAGTTGGGACGAAGCCTTAGGTACACGAAAACTATGCGGATGGTAAATGCACAACGGGTCATCAGCAAAAGGGTTGCCCGTAGATGAGAATGCCCTTGACCTTGACCCTCCGCATACTTGATTGAATTCACAATAGTTGCAGCGCCCTTCCAGCTTGGTCACATCTCGTAAGTTTTTAAACAACGATGAGTTTTTGTATATATCGACTAGAGGCTGGTTTCGTATATTTCCGGCGCTCAAAGGGAAAAACCCGCTTGGATATACATCTCCCGTGTGTGAGATAAACACGAAGCCCTTAGCTGCGTTGATTTCCATAGGTGGGCGTATGGGTAGTTTAGCGTTGTGAAAGTTTATCTTATCAACGAGCGTATTATAAGTTTCGCCGAGTTTCATAATGTCTTGGTAGTTGTTTTCGTTTTGAGACTCAAGCATTTGACGGCAGAGCATTACGCGGCGGAACTGAGGAGCTTCAGTGGTTTTGATCGGTACTGTTTTGGAGAGATCGTAGGCTATGTTGAGTATGTCTTCAAACTGTTGAGGGCTGATCTGGTTGAGTGATCTACCCCGACCGGTAGGGACCAGAAAAAACAGGCTCCAAGTCATAACATCCAACAGATTGATCTGTCCAAAAATCTCAGGTATTTCCATAAGATTATGTGGTGTGACCGTGGTATTGATCTGCAGGCGCAATCCCACTTCTTTGGCAAAATGAGCTCCTTTAATCGCCAGATCATAAGAGCCGTCAACTTGCCTGAAAGCATCGTGTGTTTGAGCTGTTGCTCCGTCCAGTGAGAGTGATATAGCGTTGGCGCCGGCTTGTTTTAGGCTTTGAAGGTTGGATCTTGTGAGCTTTGGGGTCGGGGAAGGTGAAGCTGATACTGCCAACTTTTGGCTTGCAGCATATTCAACCAGCTTGAAAAGATCCTCTCGCTTGAAAGGATCTCCGCCGCTCAGAATAAAAAGTGGGCGGGGTCTACCCAGTGCTGCCAGCTGATCTATCAACTGCATACCCTCTTTTGTTGTAAGCTGGTCTGGGTCTGGGTGAGTATCCGCTTCTGCCCTACAGTGTTTGCATGCCAAGTCACAAGCTCTTGTCACCTCCCAGATTGCCATAAACGGTCTTGTATCTAAATCAAACTTGACTTGCCTGATACGATTGTCTGTTGTGGAAATAGAAGCCATTTCAAGTTTAAGTATAGTATTACAATGAATGATTTAATCCCACGGAGAAAACTATGTCGGAAAAGTTAAACAAAAACGTTTTGGAGGTATTAAAAGAGTTTCGTTGTTGTGAGTTTTCTACCGTCTCCAGAAGCGGTACTCCAGTTACCTGGCCTACGGTTACCTTATACCAACCCGACCGGTCATCTCAATCTAAAGAGCAAAAAGATCAGTTTACTGTCACCACTTCAATTTCGTGGCCGCAAAAAGCTTTCAATATTCGTCGCAGTCCCAATGTGTCACTGTTTTTTTCCGATCCCACCGCCGCTGGACTGTATAATCCGCCTTTTGTGCTGGTTGAAGGGTCGGCTAAAGTTGATGACGCTATTCAATCCGACACCGTGGGGTTGGAACAGTACTGGAAGCTGCTTTACAAGCGTCAACCTGTCTCAAAGCTTTGGAGTACTTTACCGTTCCAACCCTTCATGGACTGGTACTACATGCGACTTGTGATACATGTGTCGCCGTCCAAGATTACATGGTGGCAGGGCAAGGATTTTGAACACAGGTTGAGTTACGACTGGTCCTTAGGTCAAGAAATAACCACAGGTCCACCTGTTTTTTTTACATCATCTCATCAGCAAACGGGTGAGTATGAACAAACCGGTGCAATAAGATCAAAAGTGTTGAAAAAGCTGTCATCTTTTTCAACAGCTGTGCTTTCTATAATGAACCGAGATGGATTTCCTATAAGCGTGCGGTGTTTGTTGAGAGTGGATAGGTATACCGAACGTTTAGAACTGTCCTTACCGGATGGATTCACCCCTCCTTCTACACATGCATGGTTGTTGTGCCACAGTTTCAACAGGAAGCTTTGGAGGGCGGACAGCTTTGGAATGATGGGGATATTAGAACCATTAAAATCTGAAAGCTACTCCTTTGAAAGTAATAACTTTTATTTTTACCCTACAACTTTTGTACAGGGAGTCGGTTCCAAACAACCTATTTCGGCATTTTCTTCTCTTATAAAGTCTAAGTCCGCCGCTTCTAAATATTTGGCCAAGCGTTCCTTGGTGCGTCCGAAAGTGGCATGGGATGAGCTGATAGCACTAAAGAAGTCCTGAAGAGAACGGTTAAAATTACGACCGAGTGGGCGCAAATACAACACAGCCGTTATGTCCGCCGAACCCAAAAGAGTTGGACAAAACAGGTCCGGGCTCGAACTTCCTCGGTGAGCCGTTTACAATATCAAGTTCTATTTCTGGATCGGCCGTCTCAAATCCGGCGGTGGGGGGTATCTGTCTGTTTTGTAAGCTCAGAGATACAGCTACCGCTTCTATGGCCCCCGCTGCTCCCATAGAATGCCCGGTGATGCCTTTGATTGATGTCACAGGCGGCGGTGTATCACCAAATACCTTATGGATTGCTTGGGATTCTGCCGCATCATTTAATGGGGTAGAGGTCCCATGAGCGTTTATATGTACAATATCCGATGGTTTTAGGCCCGCATCTGAAATAGCCAACCTCATGCATTCCGTGGCACCGACACCACCTGGAGCCGGAGCGGTTATGTGATGAGCATCCGCCGTACTTGCTGTGCCGATTATTTCACAGTATATGTGTGCTTTTCTTGCTGTTGCATGTTGAAAGTCTTCCAGCAGTAAGGCGGCGGCTCCTTCCGCTATCACAAAACCATCGCGCATGGCATCAAAAGGACGCGATATGCCGGTTACGGACAGAGCGGTCATATTGGCAAAAGCCGCTACCGCCACAGGGGTAATAGCCGCTTCCGTTCCTGCTCCTATTGCAATTTCGCAACGGCCTTCCGCTATTAAGTTTGCTGCGTGTGATATTGCATGAGTTCCGGAAGCGCATGCTGTTGCTACTGTTTCACACGGCCCTTGGAAACCCAAGTGCATAGAGGTTATAGCGGGTGCTGCGTTTGGCATAATCATCGTTACCAAGAAGGGAGATACCCTGTTCGCTCCCTTTTCATGCAAGACCATTACTTGTTGCTCGTAGGTTATCATTCCTCCTATTCCAGTTCCGACTATTACTCCCGCTCTTTTGGGATCGGCCGAAGGAGACCCGCCATCTTCGAAAGCCATCATAGATGCGGCTAACCCCATCTGTGCAAATCGGTCTGTTCTGCGTACCTCCTTTGGTCCTAAGTATATACCGGGGTCAAAATCATTAACTTTACGTATTCCAAGCGGGGGTGAGCCGTTTATACCCGCCCAGAAGGCATCCTTTCCTATCCCGGCACAGCTGACTATTCCAAGACCCGTTACCGCAACTCTGCGAAGAGCATTTTTGTGTTGTAGGTTCATCTTATAACCGTTGCCGTTCTTATAACCCCAGCCGTTCTTATAACCCCAGCCGTTCTTATAACCCCAGCCGTTCTTATAACCCCAGCCGTTCTTATAACCCCAGCCGTGAAAGTCGTAGCTGTCTTTTCCGTATGAAACCTCAAAGCTTAGATGCTATTAAATCAAATGCGCTGCCAACGGTCTCTATTCCGTCCAACTCAGACTCTTCTACGGTGATGTCGAATACCTCTTCCAAAGCCATTACCAACTCAACCAGGTCCAAGCTGTCCGCTTCTAAGTCATCTGCAAGGTGTGCTTCTTTAGTTATCTGCTCTTCTGGTACTCCCAGCACATCAGCGGCGCATACTCTGAACTTTTCAAAAGCAACGTCTTTATCCATATTTTATCTCCTTTTTACTGTTTACTATTTTTGCCATTCTTATCTGTTTTTTACTACTCAATTGATCTGATTTGCAACTTGTCACCGAACTGTCCGAGTGACCAAGTCGGCGGCATGTCAAAACTCTATTATAAGGCCGTTACGGCGGAATTCAAAGTCCCATAGACATTCCTCCGTCAACGGCTAATACTACTCCCGTTATATATGAGGCGTCTTTTGAAGCGAGAAAATGCACTGCGCTTGCCACCTCTTGTGGCGTTCCGAGACGCTTCAGCGGAATTGACCCGGCCAGCTCGTCTATGCGCTTTTGCCCGACATCGGCTAACATTGTCGTATCGATAGGTCCGGGCGCCACTACGTTTACAGTGACATTTCTTGAAGCAAACTCCCTGGCCAAAGAGCGGGCTAATCCCATTAAACCGGCCTTAGATGCAGCGTAGTTGGCTTGTCCGGCTGATCCCATAAAACCCGCAACAGAGGATATGAATATCATGCGCCCTTGATGTGTTTTGATCATATGGCGACAAATCAGCTTTGCTGTGCGCCAAGTAGCAGTTAGGTTGCAGTCCAACACCTCATTCCAGTCTTGATCGCTCATCTTCATCAACAGTGTATCTTTAGCAATACCGGCATTTGCCACAAAAACCTCAACTCCTCCCAAAGTTTCCTCTATGGCGCGATGAGCTTTCTCTAACTCTTCAGGTACCGTAACATTGCATCGCAAGTCCATCAACGCATCTCCAAACTCCTCTTTCAGTTCGTGTAGTTTAGCAGTTGGTGAACTGCTATAAGTCAGCGCTACCTTGTCACCGCTTTCTAAGAAACGCTTTACACATTCCAGTCCTATACCCCGTGAGCCGCCTGTGACAAGTACAGTCCTTCGGTTGGACGTGTGAATCGCGGGATTGCTCATTTTCCCACATTCCATTTAATAACAGCACTGGCCCAGGTCATTCCGGCCCCAAAGCCGGCCAATAGGATGTTGTCTCCTTTGTTTATCCTTCCCGATGATGCGGCTTTTGCCATGGCGAGCGGTATCGAAGCGGAAGAGGTGTTGCCGGTATAGTCGATGTTGGACACCGTACGTTCTTCGGGTATCCCCAAACGAGAAGACACAGCTTCTATGATACGTGAATTAGCCTGGTGTGGGATAAAAAGAGCAATATCGGCGGATGTCAGCTTTGCCCTTTTTAATGTGGTAAGTATTGATGAGACGGTAGCTCTCACCGCTTTGCGGAACACCTCTTGGCCTTCCATTTGCATATATCCTCCATGATTGCAGTATAGAAGATCCAAAGCTGAACCATCCACACCGGCATCCCATCCGAGCAGCATTTTGTCGTTTGTGGCATCAAAAGTTTCAGGTTTTGAGTCGGTCGATGTGTCGTTGTCGCCAAATGGTATGTTTTCCAAAACAACAGCCCCTGCGCCGTCACCAAAAAGTACTGCCGTTGTACGATCTTGCATGTCAGTTACCCTACTTAGTGTATCCGCTCCTATGATAAGTATTTTTTTTATACCCCCCACAAGCATGGAATGTGCCACTACGATGGCGTATACGAAGCCGGAACAGGCACCATTCAAGTCAAAGGCTCCGCAGCTTAGGCCTAAATTGTACTGCACCGCACAAGATGTGGCCGGCATTACCCTATCCGGTGTGGTGGTAGCCAAAATTATGAGATCTATCTGTTCCGGGTCTAGGTTGCTGTTAAAGAGAGCTTCCTTGCCGGCTTGTGTTGCCAACGCTTCTGTGGTTCCGCCCCAGTGCCGTCGGTGAATTCCTGTTCGTTCCTTTATCCAGGTATCAGAGGTATCCAGAAATGTTTCGAGCTCAATATTGGTAACCATACGCTCACCCAATGCGGTTCCAAATCCTGTTATATGGATACTCATTTTTATACCGAACCTGAGATTTTTGGCCGCGACTCTGGCACTTTTTTTGTGCGTAACCACGCCACTGGTTGTCCCTGAGTTACCCGTTCACCGGGTAACACCAAAATATCTACGAGCATTCCCTCAAAGGATGAGCGTATCTCCAGCTTACCTGCCGTACTCTCTGTTGTGCCTATTAAATCCCCCACCTGTATATCTGTAGGTAAGTGGGTGGTTTTCAAACCTTCTTCAACTTCTTCTGTCGGATAGAACACTCCCGCGGACGGACTTACAATTAAGCGCTCATAGATATATGTGTGCTCGCCGGCATGGCGGGCGGCTGCTTTTGTCCATGACTGCGCTGTTTTGGTTGCTAGAATATTGACCAGTTCATCCAGGCTGTCTGGGCCGTTGATTGATACTGTTTTTGCAGCCGGTATGGTTCGTTTACACAGTCCGCTCAATACTTCACCCGGACCTATCTCGACAAAAATACGAGACCCGTACTCCCACATCGTGTGCAGACTTTGATGCCATCTGACAGGACTGCAAAGTTGTGAACTTAATAAATTAGGCCAGATGGATGGGTCCTGGTGGATCCTTGCGTCTATGTTTGCCACCACCGGGACTTCAGGCACACTAAAGGATACTTCAGAAAGTGCCTTTTTCAGTCGTTGACGCGCGGGTATCATAAAAGGAGTATGGAATCCCCCTTTAACCTGCATAGGTAAGGCCTTTTTAGCCCCTGATGCTTTTGCAATCTCTATTGCTTTATCTACGGCCCGGGGATCCCCGGCTATTACGATCTGGTTCGGAGAGTTGTAGTTGGCAACCCATACATCTCCTTCCGCTCGGCAACAGCTTGCCTCAGCATCGTCATCACCGATACCTATAAGGGCCATCATCTTTCCTTCTCTTTTGTCAACAGCATCTTTCATGGCTTGCGCTCTTTCACACACCAGCTTGGTGCCTTCTTCTATGCTCAGTGCGCCTGTTGCAATTAAGGCAGTATATTCGCCAAGACTGTGGCCTGCGGAAATGGTCGGGCTTATGCCCAACCGTTCTACCGCATCTAATGCCACCATGCTCACGACAACCGTAGCAATTTGAGTGTTGGCGGTATCGGCCAGTTCTTCTGTATCCGCCTTTATCAACAGGTGCTGGAGGTCTCTCCCAAGTATCTCTGAACACTCCTCTACCAGCTCCCATGACGGGTGGTTACGCCAAGGCTTACCCATGCCTTGGGTTTGTGAACCTTGTCCGGGGAAGGTGAATGCTAACAACTTATAAGCTATGACTTACCCAAGAGGTGAAAGGTTACATGCGAGATATTTGGATATTCTTCAAATATTCGAGCATTACCGGACTGGAAAGTCTTGATTATTAATAAATATCACCTCAGTAAGCTGCGTATCTCTTCAGTTTTACTCTTGCACATCTGTTCGTCCGCCGCTTCCAAGTTTAGTCGCAGTAAAGGTTCGGTATTGGATGGGCGTAAGTTAAACCACCAGTTTTCCAGTTCCACGGTTAGTCCATCTGTGAACCCGAGTTTAGCTGTCGGTATTTTTTGAAAATACGCCGCTACCCTTTCAATAACCGCCTGAGGGTCGGGTACCTTCGTATTTATTTCTCCCGAGGCCGCGTATTTTTGGAAAGGCTTGCACAGCTCAGACAGGGGAACTTGAGCGTTGGAGAGTACTTCCAATACGATTAGCGCTGCTATCAATCCAGAATCGGCTCTGTAGTTATCGCGGAAGTAGTAATGCCCGGAATGTTCACCACCAAATACCGCAGATGTTTTAGCCATTACCGCTTTAATGAAGGAGTGTCCCACCCTTGTACGGATGGCCGTACCACCGTAGTGCTCAATGGTTTCAGGGACTACTTTTGAACAAATCAAGTTGTACAAAATAGTAGAACCGGGGTGCTTTTCCAGCATAGCTTTGGCTACCAGTGCCGTTGTTGTAGATCCTGAGATTGGCTGTGCTTTTTCATCAACCAGGAATACCCTGTCCGCATCTCCGTCAAAAGCCAACCCTATATCGGCTTTGTCTTCCAGTACAGCTTTTTTCAGATCAACCAAGTTCTCGGGTTGTATAGGGTCAGCCGGGTGGTTGGGGAATGTTCCGTCAAGTTCGGGATAGAGTATACTAAGCTGAAATGGTAGTTTTTCAAATATTTTTGGCACTACCAGCCCACCCATTCCATTTGCCACGTCAGCTACGACCTTTAGAGGTTTTAGGGCGGAGATGTCCACGAAAGAGCGAACGTGATCGGCAAACGCTTCCAACAGGTATACATGTTCAAGTTGGCTTTCTTCAGGTACGTGAAGGTTTGAAGTTTGAGGGGCAACCTCTTTGGCAAACTGTTTTATCTGTGCTAACCCGCTGTCTTCTCCTACCGGTCGAGCACCGGACAGACACAACTTTATTCCGTTGTATGCCGCAGGATTGTGTGAGGCTGTGAACATGGCGCCTCCGACATTGAGCTTTCCTGATGCAAAGTACATCATGTCAGTTGAAGAAAGCCCCATATCTATCACCTTTACACCTTCTAACATTGCTCCACCGGCAAAAGCACGGCTTAACCATACTCCCGATGAGCGCATATCGCGGGCCATAAGTATCTTCGGCCGTGAGGATTGAGATGCCCCCTTATCCCTTGCGCCTATAAACCTGGCAAAAGCTCTGCCTATTGCCCAAGCGGTAACATCATCCAGTTGGCTGTCTACAGTTCCCCTGATATCATAAGCTTTGAATACAGCATCAAAGTTATCCGGCCCGCCCGTCTCTGCACTAGAGCGGCTAGCTGGAGGCGGACCTGCCGACGGTTCTCCGGGTCCTTTGCGATCCTTTCTGCGGTTTTGGACCGGTGGCAACATAAGCGGCTTTCTAAAAGCCATCAACGCAACAGCGATCAGCCCAAGCAAGGTAATCAACCATCCCACTATGTCCAGCGGTGTAGTGGCGTAAACCAAAGTGACATTGTGGCTTTTTGGGATGACCACCATAAAGTTGGGCGCCACTCTCCAAGGGCCGAGTGCACCTTTTGCCTGCCAGTTGGGAAAGTAGGAGACCTTGATCAGCACAGGAGTACCGGTATTAGCGACAGTAAAGCTCAGTGATTCATTGCGTATCGATATGTTGGAAACCTTTGCCCGTGCAACTGGACGGGGGGTGGGATACAGATCAGAAGATGTAACGCGTTGGAAGTTTTTAGGTCCGCCGTCTGTTATGGGCACAGGCCAGCGGCTGGGGTTGTCATACCATGATAAAGCAGTTGTCATCCACTCGGAGGGGTCGGCGGCGAGTCCTTTTACGACAACAGGCTGATTGGCAAGAGACGAAACCCTCTTTGAGTTGTGAACCAGATATATGTCCCATGTGACCTGATTCAATACGGCGGAACTTCCTACCGTTACCGCTGATACCGGCCACGGCCCGCTTGTTGCTATCAAGCTCAGGTTCGGGTCGTTTTGAGCTATACTTACCACCTCGGGAGAAAAGGCCATGAAATAGCGTATTCCCATCATCTGTAGGTGCTGAACTCCCAGTGGCACATCCAAAGAACTGTAAGGCAGCCCAACCATGGGATCGGACGGCTCGGCGGAAAGTTCAGCCTGGTTGATGAAGTGATACGGGGTAGTGGCTGATGATTCAAAAAGCAGTCCCGAATTGGTATCTATGCAACCATGTGTCCAGTAGGGGAGAAGCATCAAAGCCATTGGAGTACCGAACTGGTTCAATAGGGTGGAGTTGTACTCATACATGGTTTCGCCGCAGCCGTAACGATGCGATAGGCGTTCCATGGTTGTAATCAGCCCATGGTACTGCGGCCAAGCAGGCTTGGACTGGTATCCCGAGTAGTTCCATACAATCCATGACGGTATATAGCTTCTTGTGATTAATGGCGGTTTGGCGGTAGAGGCGGCAAACTGTGTGGATGTGGATGTAGTGTAAAACGGCAACCAGGAAGCGCCAATTAAGGTTACCAACAACAAGAATATGACAACACCAAAGTAGACAAGTGAACCTAGCGGGCTCAATACCTTAGAAACCGCTTCTCTGACACGTTCTTGGCGACGGATAAGCCAAAGAGCAATTCCCACCAGGTCTACTACTTCCGCTATGAACAAACCAACCAGAAAGTAGATGCACATAGTCCAAAACGGCAGTACTCTTGGGTTGTAAAGTCTTCCCTCTGGGATGGTTACAAACGCCAGAGCTGAAATTCCTGCCATTATCCCTAAAAAGATTCCTATCTTATGACGGCGTATGATGGATATGACAAACGCTATCGAAGCCAGTATGAACGCCCATCGTTGGGATGACGGGAACAGATAGTGTACGTAGGTGGTTATATTGGTCCACCCCATGTTGGTTGCGTAAGGGAGCCTGAAGTAAAAAGGTATTACCCAAAATCCTATTAAAGCCAGTGAGCTAAGCGCTGTAGTAACAGCCCACCAGAACTGTTTCAATATCCGTTTCGGTGTAAGCCAGTTTATTTCCATCAGTATGAGGACAACAGCTCCCACGCCGGCAAAAAAAGCAGGGACCATGTGACTTAGGGCAGAAGCGGCGAGTAATATAGCTGCGAGTGAGCGGTGTTTACCGCTTTTTACCCCTTTTACTAAAAGCCCCAAGAAAATCAGCGCGAAACAGAGGCTAATCTCGTAGTCGTACTCACCGGCTAAAGTTGATGGGATGTTGCCCCCGTAGATTGAAAAGGCGGTATCAAACAGTAAAAGCAGGCTTGACACTGCCAGGCAAGCGGGAGCAGGGTTTTTCAATCCCGCCAACTTCCCAAAAGCCCAGGCGGATACCGGCAGCGCTAAAATGCCCAAAGCTGTTACAAGCTTAAAGGCCAGGTTGTAGTTGACAAATATATTGAAAAATGCGGTTATTAAACTGGGTAAGGGAAAATAGAAGGTAGAAGACGGAAAACCATTGAACCATTGTGGGTTCCACCCCGTTATGGCAAAATGGGGGAGCAGGTGGTGGATAAGAAAATACGGTAATGCTACGTGAGCTCCGGTATCTCCACCCGTAAGAGTAGTGGAGCCATTAAAGAGCAGGTTTGGGTGCATTACCCATATAAGAAAAGCAGTCGCGCCGGCAACTACCAACAGTTCGATCCAAGCGGATAAAGAAGATACCTTTTTCAATGTATTACCCCCGCTCTTATCATAAAGACAAATGCGGTAGCGTTGAAACTGGCGTGCGCTATTATGCCGGGACCCAACCTGGAGGTTTTATAAGCCAATACTGCCAGTATTATTCCAAAAGCTATCAGTCCAAGAGCCTGCAAAGGTTCTCCATGAGCCAGTCCGAATATCACGCTTGACAATATTACCGCTATTATGAGAGATAGCTTGTTAGCCCCATAATGGTTATCTCGGAGCGGTCTGTTTAGCCAGGAGTTAACTGCTTTTCTAAGTCCCCTAAACAGTAAACCTCTGAAAAACAACTCCTCCACTATCGGAGCTCCCACAACCGTTAAGATTGCGAGCAGGATCAGAGAAGCACCTTGTGTATTAGCCGTAAGCTGGCGAGCGGGTTTGGAGAAGTTTTGACTGAAGTTATGCACAAAAGGTGCAATCGGTATGTATAAAATAGGGACCAGAACAAGTTGTGAGGCGATACCTATCAATATGCCTATAGGTATGTCTGTTGCGGGTTTGATCTCAAGGCCAAAATCCTTGATAAAATGTCCGTTGCCCGTAGTCTTACTTGCGAATATACATGCACCTATCAGTCCAACCCATAATCCGAATAAGCTGGCTACTACTAAAATAACCGGATCGCCATGTGCAGCGTGGGTTAATTTTGGAAAAATTACAGATAAAATTAATATCAACGATTCGCCTATTGCCATTCCGATAAGTAGCCCTATCAGTGCTATCCAAACCCAACCGGTATTAGCTCCCCGATTTTCATCACCGTTGTTTGAGTTTATGTTGTCTATATTAATTATGTTGCTGTCCATATTGCCTATGTAATGTATTTATAAATACGATAGTATAGTTTTAAAGTAGTGAAGAAAAAACCCATAGATAATAGTAGTGCTAAAAACAGTAGCGGCAAGTCGTTCACGGGTAAGGCAAGAACAGGCAAGACAAAAGGTGGCAACCCGGAAGTCTTTAAATCGGGGGGCATAGGACCGGGGGGCATAGGACCGGGGGGATCGGGGTTGGGGGGATCGGGGTTGGGGGGCTTGGGTCCAGGGCGATCCAGCAGATTTACTAAATCCGATAGGGTAATGAGGTGGATACTCGGGCTGTTTTTTATTGTCATACTGATAATGTTCGTTACACCAAACCTGTTTCATCACAGTACAAGCGTACAACTCAGTTATTCACAGTATATGAAAGATATTTCCGCAAAAGGTATATCCACAGCTACCATAAACAATGCAACCGGGATTATCACGGGGAGCTTGAAAGACGGGAAAGCTTATACCGTATCAGGGCCCACTCCGTCTATATCGTCAGATGTAAAACAGATGAATGCCTCGGGGGCAAAGCTGAACTTTATAACTCCTTCGCAGAGCTTACTGCCGATGATATTGGAGTTCTTGTTACCTATGGTTTTGATTGTAGGCGTGTTGATATGGTTCAGCAGAAGGGCTCAAGGGCAGATGACGGGGATTATGTCGGTTGGCCGCTCCAAAGCCAAGCTGTACAGTACGGAACGTCCAGCAATAACTTTTGCTGATGTGGCGGGGTACCCGGGTGTAAAAAGAGAAGTTTCCGAGGTGGTAGATTTTTTGAAAGAATCCACACGTTTCAAAGAGATAGGTGCCCGTATTCCCAAGGGCGTACTCTTAGTCGGTCCACCCGGTACGGGTAAGACACTGATTGCCAGGGCCGTAGCTGGTGAAGCCGGAGTACCTTTTATGTCGGTTACAGGTTCTGATTTTATGGAGATGTTTGTCGGTGTTGGGGCGTCCAGGGTGAGGGACCTGTTTCAAAATGCACGTAAAATGGCGCCGGCCATAGTTTTCATCGATGAGCTTGACTCCATAGGCAGAAAGCGCGGGACCGGTCTTGGCGGTGGGCATGACGAAAGAGAACAGACGCTTAATCAGATACTCTCCGAAATGGACGGCTTTGATCCGGCCGAAGGTGTTGTGGTAATAGCCGCCACCAACAGGCCGGATATATTGGATCCGGCACTACTAAGACCGGGCCGCTTTGATCGCCAAATTGTGGTTCCGCTGCCTGATTTAGAAGAGCGCCTGCCGATTTTAAAGATACACGCCAAGGATAAACGGCTTGGCTCGGATGTAGATTTAGAACTGGTTTCAAGAGGTACTCCCGGTATGAGCGGCGCCGACCTTGCCAACCTGGTCAATGAGGCGGCCTTGTTTGCGGTACGCCGGGGCAGCCCCACTATTGACATGTGCGATTTCGAGGATGCCAGAGATAGGGTCCTGATGGGCCAAAGGCGCGAGAGCCTTGTACTGTCAGATCAAGAAAAAGAACGCGTTGCATATCATGAGGGCGGGCATGCCGTGTTGGCGTATGTATTGCCGGATGCCGATCCTGTTCATAAAGTTACCATTTTACCTACGGGTATGGCTTTAGGCGTAACTCAACAACTTCCTTTGGAAGAGCGTCATATATATCCTCGCCGAAATATAGAGGACAGCCTGACGGTGCGTATGGGTGGTCGCGCGGCGGAACTTTTGATTTTCGGGGATCTCTCAACCGGTGCCAGCAACGATCTCGTGTCCAATACTGAGCTTGCACACAAGATGGTTCGTGAATGGGGAATGAGTTCAAAATTGGGGCCGATGGCATGGGGATCTCACGGCATGGTCTTTTTAGGAGAGGATCTTATGCACACGCGTGACTATTCAGAAGATACATCCAGGATCATTGACGAGGAGGTGGAAGAGATACTCAGGGTTTCTGAGAAAAGGGCAATTGAACTTTTGCGACATTATAAGTCGGGCTTGAAGGCCGTGGCAGATGAACTTTTGCGGAAGGAAACCATCAGCGGAGAAGAGGTCGGACAACTTGTAGACCAAGTTTGTACTCCATTTCCGGAGTTTGTGACCGGTAAAATGACTGACAAAACGGACGATAAAGTGGTTGGCAACGGCACTGGTGGTGATGAGGTCGGTGTAAAGGCTGCCGGTGTAAAGGCTGCCGGTGTAAAGACTGCCGGTGTAAAGACTGCCGGTGTTGCTGATGAGGCTGTAGTGGGAGTTGAGGCGGTTAATGTCGACGGTGACGCAACAACTTAGCAAACTGTAATAACGGCATTCCGATAAGCGGGGAAGTTCCCGCCCCATTGGTTTCATTTAAGTCTTCCTCTACCACAACTGGGGTGGAGGCATGTATTACTATAGGTAAACCGTAAGGGCTTTGAGGGTGAGTGTAAGGTATTGTAACTGCCACAGGCAGACCCGGCTTCGCGTTTAACGTCTTAAACCTTTTCAACTTACCACTTTGTAAGAAGTATAGTTGAACCTTTGCGGATTTCCGTCCCGGGTCTTGTATACCAAGCAGTTCCGTCTCGCCTCCGGAAAAAGATCCTACCGGCACCAACCAGTTGCGATATGCGAGCTCAGCGCCCGTCAGACTGCTTTGCCCCCTATATACCGCAGGTGATGCTGCCGTCATTCCTCTGGTGACTATGATTCCGGGGCCTTTTTTAACATTGAATGTTGCTGAATAAAGGTCTGACGGCGGAAGATGCCAGTTTGAATCGGGAGACAAAACCATTTCGGAATCGGATGGAACTTCCACGACAAAAGGACCGGCTTCTCCTTTTACAAGATCTATCCGAACTTTAACCTTATCGGATGTGGATAAAGGATTATAGAGGTAAAACTGTTCCTTGGAGCCGGGCGCATTCTCATTCATGGGGAAGTACCAGTTTTTTCCTATGTCCATACTACCGGAGGCAAGTGATCCTGATGGCGGGGCGGATACTGCGGAGATTTGCAGTTCTGAAGCCGCTAAGCGGCCAAACCGTGTCGTAACATTTACCGCTACCGACGAATATCCATGGATATAGTTACTTATCTTGATGGCAAGCGCATGTTGAGATTCAACGGCTATTCCTTGGAGACCCGCAGGAACATAAGAGCCCTTGGGGGTGACGAACGATACCGATGCTATAGTGTAGGTTGGCAGGGGGTTGTAGAGCGATAAAAACAGTTGGTGGCCGCCTTTGGTGGATCCGCCGGCAAAGTACCAGTGTCTGGAGGTTGTTGATGTACACGGGGATACGGTTTGCCCATATGGTCCGTTTATCTGCTGCACTGCCGCCACCTCTCCTTTGCTCAGTAGTGTGGATACGGATATTTCCGAAGCATTTGTGACATGTGAAGTTCCGATTAGCGCGTAAGAGGATGCGGGAACTTCTATGGGATATGACTTTCCTGATCCCGGCGAAGTTATCAGCGTGCCGGATGCCTTGGCATCGGAGGCATTTGCCAGTGCAACAACTGAAGTGGTGTTGGAGGAACTCGGTTCACCTACGCAGTACCAGGATGAGGAGAGTGAATTAGGGGGAGTGGCTTCTGGCACTTCGGGCAAAAGCTGTGATGCAAGGGTGTTATTTTTTGCTGAGGGAACCAGTGCGTTGATGACCCCAGACACAACGATTACAGCCATTATGATCGCCACGATCTTTGTTCTGGGGGTAATGGCGGCCGAGCTCAAGTCGGAACTCATTTTTGTATTATCCTATCCACACCAACTGATGCCAACAAAAAACATGCGACAATCCAGCCCAGCAGGAGGAGCAGCAACCCCAGATAGTAGGGGAATCCACTTGATTTGAGTTCCGAGGTAACATCTGGTTTTCCGTTTGCTGGGGCAGTTTTATGGCCCGGAGTTGAGATCTCTGTGGCAGGTGGGTATGTATTAAAAAAGACGGCAACGCCACTGCTTGCCTGACTGCTCAATTGGCGCAGATCTTGCTGGGAGGCAAGTTCACCGATCAACTGACTTGGGGGCAGGTAGGAAGTATATTGATTCGCGTTTGGTGATGGTGTGGGGGCAACAGAAGATGTTACCACTATATAGCGTATGTCATAGCGGGCGAGTAAGTGCCCAAGGTTGCTGACAAGCCCTTGGGCACTCAACTGTGTATAGTTGGCTGCATTTGCAGCTAAACCGGGATCAACGTTTGGCCATAGGTAAGTTGCATCCGGCATCTTTAGTGCAGTTACGGCATATGACATGTCGGCAAATCCGCTTACCGGAGAGTTTACCCTGGTTGCACTTGGAGTGTTATCGGCGAATGACCAGCTGCCAATGGGAATACTATTGCGGTTTCCGATCCATAAGATATTTAGATCCCCCGGTGATATAGAATTTTTGTTGTTTGAGTTAGCGGTAGAAGGAGCGGTTATCCAACCCCAAACTTGTCTGTATCCCTGTGACGGCAGATTCCAGTGGCCGCTTAATGAACCACCCAGTACGGGCAGGATACATAACAGCAAAGCAAAAGCGGCTACGCCAGTAGTAAGATGTTGCCAACCAAAAGAGTAACCGCTAAGATCATATTGCAGTGTAGATGCGCCCAGTGCGGCGCTGAGTGAGACAGCCAAACCGGCTAATACCAGGACAACACCGGGTGAAAGCCCTGTTTGCCCCAACCATCCATTACTGCCGAGCCAAGCGATTAGCCACGACAGCAGTGCAACTATCCACATACTGGCCGCCCAGCCAAGCCGCCACTGTTTCCCGACCAGTACAGCCGCTCCCGCTACTATGATAAAAGTCCAGTCCAGAGGGGATGTAATGTTGATTGTATTGAACCTCAGAACATCGCCAAAGCTAAGTGGATGGCTTGATGTAATACCGAATCCACCAAGAGCACCTATATTCGTCTGTAACCGAAATATACTGATTGAATACGGCAGGCATAACAGTAGACCGATAATCCCGGAGACTGCGGCTACTATCAGCGGGTTGAAGGGGTTGTTGGATGAATTCGGGTTTGTAATCAGCAATGATCCCAAACAGATGCCTATGGCAGCCAGTATGGTTAGTGGGATTATGGCTGGAATAAATGTAAATGTTAGCGCTATAAGTATACCCGCACGCAGGGATATTCTCCATATGTTGTCTTTAAATTTTCGAGATTCATCTCCGGCGGGTAGTTGAGTGGGGAGTAAGTTGGTTGACTTTTGGAGTTGCAGAAGTATCCATGGCATAACTGCGTATGCCAACAGAACAGTCCATCTTCCTGTTGACAAGGCATTATATGGTAGGGGAATAGCTAAATATACTATCCCAGCAATAAGGTTTGCCCATTTTGATCCAAACGCCCCGGCACATTTGACGACACCAATTACCCCGAGAGGTATACATCCAAGAACCACCACAATCTGCACAGCTCCCATATGGCCCAACAACGCAATTCCCAATACTCCAAGTATCAAAAAGGCTAATGGGGGCGGCGATGCTCCGGATATGCCGGGGCTTGATTGACCTAAGAAGAAATTATGCAAAAATGTAGTCCAGCTTGGGAATGGAATGAACTGCCCAAGAAGCGGCAGGTGGGAAAAGATAATACCTCTATTGCCTATTATCTCTACAACAATAGCTACGCTCCATACGCCTATCACCAGTCCTCTCGGGGGATACTTGGCGAGCGCTGTGGGCGGTGCGCTAATGGAAGCATAATCGCCTTCGGTATTTTCAACCGCGCCTATTTTGTTTCCGGTTCCAGTCCCGTTTTCACCTTTCCCCTCGCCAAGCAGAGCGATCTTGCCTGTTACCTCACTTGGGTCAAGCGGCAGTCCGGCAGGATCAACAGGGATACCCTGATGTCCTGCATGTAAACCGTAATGGTAGAGGCGGCGCGATAAGAGAGCCAGGCGTTGGGTTCCGTGTGCTTGCAACCTGGTAAGACTTGAATCGGACGATATGCGTTTGGACTGTACACCCGAGCGGGCCGTTTTCAGTTCACGTAGGTGGGCAAGGTTCCATATCATAGCTTCAGCCAGCCTTTTTGCTTTCCAACTATGTCTGGTCAAGAGAGCAAACACAGCTTCGGCTATCCATAATATAAGCAGTTGAGGCAGTATTTTCATTAGGTAGAAACCGCTGTAGTTTTTTAACACCATCCTTAGCGAATAGCGTCGTCTCAGCAAGAAAGCGGTTTGCTCGTTTATCTCTATGAGGTCAGGTTGGGCTGTACTACGCTGGTGGGTCAAAGCTGCTTGGAGGTGCTTGACATGAGCTCTCGGTGCTACAACTACCCGCGCCCCTGCAATATGAGCTCTCCAACTAATATCCAAATTTTCACTCAACATGGAGATAGCTCCGTCAAATCCGCCGAGCTCTTCAAACAAGTCACGGCGTATCAGCATGGAACCACCCGAAGCCATTAACACCTCTTTTGAGGCATCATGTTGCCCTTGATCTATTTCACCCGGTTCTATTCGTGAAATGGCACCACCAAACTTATCGGCCGACACACCAATGCTGAGCAGTTTGTCCGGCACATCCCAAGAGAACATTTTTGGGGTTACAATCCCAGCATTAGATCTAAAGGCTTCTATTACCATTTCGCTTAGAACATTCGGGTCGGGAGCTATATCATCATGACAGAACCATAAGAAGGAAAAGTCATCTATGTAGTTTTTAAGGCCGTCCTTGGAAGATTTAAAAGTAAGTATTTCATTTGCGTTGCTTGCAAAGCCGTTGTTATATGGGAGCCTTTTGACATCCGCAGACGCAAGCAGCTGAGTTACCGGAGAAGTAATATCGACGGAACTGTTTGCATCTATAATTACTATCGATAACTGCTGATAGTCCTGAGATTGAAAAGCCCTCAATGTTTGCTCAAACCAGTTGCCGGGACTGCATGCAACCACTACAGCAAGAACCTTTGGAAGGGTAGCTGTAAGGTGGGTGGGAGTTTGCAGCTCGGAATTTCCTGTATTCATACTGTTTTTTCCCAAACTGTCTTTCCGGACTGTTTTCGTTTGCCCATCAGTCTTAGTAGACTATCGCCTTCCAAGTAAGGTTTCAATTTGAAAGAGCAGTTTAATTTTGTTTGAAGCCGGTTATTGTATACGTTATCCTGGTAAAACAGACAAAAATAGTATAAACTTTTTTTAAAGTTTTTTATGATGCCGGTTGAAGTTTGCTTCTTAATCTCATATTCAACGGTTATATACCGACCTTGGGCTGCTCGCATTACCGTTACTTTATAAAGGCAGTACCCAAAATTAATCTGTGCACAAGTTGTGCAACTACATCCGTTCCGTCAAGTACCACCCGCCAGTCAAACATCGCGGGCATGTGGGATTTCCCAAGGTCAGTGATATATCTGCTGATACTTCGGAATTTGTGAAGGAGTGTTCACATAAGTTGTTGTGTGTACAGTGGATTATGCTAAAATAGCTCACTATGGCAGCTTTGGTCATATCTGGGTTGGCATGGAAAGGAAATGTGTGATTTATGGAACAAGGCTTTAGTCGTCGAGAACTGTTCAAGGGAAGCTTAGCTTTTGGAGGCCTAATTGGTACGGGTGCTTTAGCGGGAGCATGCGCAACTACCCCTCATATATCGAAACCGGCTGTAACAACTACAACAGTTCCTCTAAACCTGAGACATCCCGGTTCCTTGCCCAATCCTTCCCTCGCCGCCGGCACCCCTACCATGGAACAAGTGGATCATATTGTTGTATTGATGCTAGAAAACCGTTCCTTTGATTCTCTGCTTGGAATGTCAGGCAGGGGAAATGGGTTTACCCTTGGATCAAACGGTTTGCCTACCGCTACCAATCCGAACGGCCATGGGGATCTGATTAAATCATTTCATTCACCGACGGAATGTCGTTCTGAATCCAATCCAACCCAGAGTTGGAATGACAGCCACACCGCTTATGATAATGGGACCAATCAAGGATTTGTTTTAGCTTCAGGTCCTTCTGCTATGGCTTATTGGGATGATACCGATATTCCTTTTATCTATTGGCTGGCAAAGACATTTCCCTTGTGCGATAGCTGGTTTTGTTCGTTGCTGGGACCCACTTTCCCTAACCGGCGTTATCTAATATCCGGTACCTCTTTGGGCACGGTTTCAGACAAACTGATAAATCAGTTTCCCCCCAACGGCACCATCTTCAACTCTTTAAATAACCATAATATTTCTTGGATGAACTACCATGCGAACCCGAGTGGCACTTTTGTCACTCTAAGTATGTACGGTAACCCTTTGGACATTGTTTCTACTTACAAATCCAACATTGCTCCCATAAGTCAATTTTATGCCGATGTTGCCAACGGAACATTACCCTCCTTCTCTTTGATTGACCCCAACTGGAGCACCAACTCTGAAGGTGAGGGACAGGATATACAGTTTGGCGATCAGTTTTTGGCCCAAGTTGTAACCGCTATATTGAACAGCCCCAAGTGGGATAGGACGCTTTTTGTTTATACTTATGATGAGCATGGCGGTTACTATGATCATGTTCCTCCCCCCCCTGCGGTAAAACCTGACAACATTGCACCGGAAATAAAGGTTCCACCCGACAAACCCGGCGGCTTTGACCGCTACGGGTTCAGAGTGCCGGCCGGAATAGTCTCTCCTTACGCCAAGGGTGACTATGTGTCAAGTGTCGTATATGATCACACTTCGGTTTTAAAGTTGATAGAGACCAAATGGAATTTGCCCGCATTGACATACAGAGATGCAAACGCCGCCGACCTGCTTGATTGTCTTGATTTTTCCGCACCCCCGACCTTTTTGACGCCACCTGCAGCTCCTACACCAATCAATCCGGCCATTAAAGCTTCATGCTTGAATGTAAAGCCGTATACCTCTAAAGCACTTGGCATGCCACCTCCCGGCGCTGTTGTGAAAGCCTAGGTTTTGTATGGTCGATGCCGAACATATCTCCGCTGTGGTTTGGAAGTTGGCACCTTCTGACATCACCTTTCTTTTTGATGAGTGTCATCGCTGTTTTTATGAAAAAATACGCAATAATCTGAAACGTCCCTCTACCCCCTTTCCTGGTGTATTTTCAAAAATGGATAGCATGCAGAAGCGCCTTTTTTCCGGATGCTCACCCAAAGAGTTCAGTGACACTCTTCCGGGTGGTGAGATACGCGGAGGTTTTAGAGTAGAGTCTATAGCGTTTGGAATACCGGGCAGAAAAAGCAATGTGAGGTTTTCGGGGGCCACCGACACCGTCTTAGCCTTTGATGACGGTACTTTCGGAGTTGCTGATTTCAAAACTGCCGAGCCGCGTGAATCACACATACCTTTTTATGGTCGTCAACTTCATGCTTATGCACTGTGCCTGGAAAATCCTGTTCCCGGCAAGACCATGTGTTCACCTGTAACACGTTTGGGGCTGTTATGTTTGGAACCGGTTGAAATGCGTCCTTCTGTGGAGTTTGCCGGTGAGTATGTTTATCGTACGATACCTACATGGCAGGATATTCCGAGAGATGATGAGTTGTTTATGGAGTTTCTGACTGAAGTTGTTGAGTTGTTGGAGTCTCCGGAGCCACCCAAACCTTCGGAAAATTGTGGATGGTGCACCTATAGAGGAGTTTGATGGTTAATGAAGAAGTATAAAAAGATATTTTTATCTCTTGTGGGTGCCGGTGTCGGCATCTCTGTAGTCGAACGCAGTTTTATGCGCAAAGAACGCCAAAGAGATAACGTATTCCCAATTGAGCCGCTTTTAATGCCGGAAGAGGTAAAACATGTCAGAGTCCCGGTTAGCGATGGGGGAGAGATACACATTGTCGAATATGGGCAGGGTCCAACTCTATTTTTTCTGCATGGAGTTACTCTTTCACTCAACATGTGGGTATATCAGTTCAAAGAGCTATCAGCCAACTACAGAGTTGTTGCCATGGATACAAGAGGACACGGAGGTTCTATAGCCGGAACCGACGGATATACGATGGAACGTCTTTCTCAAGATGTGCTTGAGGTGATGGATAGGATGAAGTTGGAGAACTGCTTGGTTGGCGGACATTCAATGGGAGGTATGATTTTGCTTGCCCTTGCAACCAACCATCTTGAGCGCTTAGCTGCACATGCTAAAGGCTTGGCACTTATCGGAACTACAGCGGGCCCTTTGGTTGATCCCATTTTACAAGACAGGATTGCTTCCTATTCTATGCCGATAGCTAAGCGTTTATTTTCCTGGGAGCAACGAAACGGTTTTAGCCTGATACCTCCCGGTGATATAGGTTATTTGATAGCCCGTTATTCATTTGGGCGTTATCCGTCTTACAAAGAGGTGGAGCTTGTGAGATCTTTAATAGGCGTGATGTCTCCCTTGGCTGCTTGGGAGTTGTTTGAAACAATTCTTTATTTTGATGTTCATGAGTTGTTGGCAAATATCAACATCCCGTCTCTGGTGCTTTCAGGGAGTAAAGACAGAATGGCTTCTTTGCACCACTCTAAGGTTTTGGCAGAAAAAATTCCCGATGCGCACCTGATTATACTCCCACAGGCAGGCCACATGCTGCCTTTGGAGAGATATAAAGAGTTTAACGAAGAGTTGAGCAACTTTGCCCAAAATGTACTTGTGTGAGTATTTTTGAGTTGTTATTTCTTTGCTATATATGAAAATAGTAGAAAGATTTTCATTCGCGGCCGGTATATAGAGTTGCCAATAGAGCAGTTGATCTAACCCGGGCTGTTTTCCGGCTACAATAGTGTTGATGAACAAGTCGGTAGTGAAACGTTGGCTCGTGGAGAGACGTTGGGTTATATTGGCAATACTGTTTCTGGTTGGTATGGGGATGTTCTACTCTTTGGAGTGGAACTGGATGCTTGGGGATATCTTTCATCCGTTTCGATGCTCCCCCCATCTTTACTGTGTTATTCAAAACCACAAAAAATATAACTTGTCTTCGACCGCAGGTCACGTACCTTTTGCCTGGTGGTCTACACCCGGTGACATATGGGGCACTATTAATGCCACCCGGTATCTTATTCAGGGGCATTTTGGTAGTATCTACGCCAACAAGATCTTCCTTGTTGCTCTTCCGGGAATTTTGTTGCTGCTTATTCCGGTCGTTCTAGTTGTCCAGGCTTTGGGTTTGGGTTTTGATTTCTCCAATACCGTTCCGCACCCTTCTTCCTGGCTTCTTATTGGACCTTATGAGATGATAATTGGTTCACTTTCTCTTTTTGCACTTGATGCGCTTGCCAAGAGACTGGAAATTCCACCAACCCGACGAGCTGTTTTGACCTTCTTGGAGGCGGCTGCACTATGGCCAATGCTTGTTTTATGGGGGCACCCTGAAGATGCCATCGCACTGGGAATTGGTCTGTATGGACTTATGGCAGCTTACGACAAACGCCATGTCAAAGCCGGATGGTTGTTTGGCATAGCTATTTCGATACAGCCGTTGGTTGGCTTGATCTTTCCGATTGTATTCGGGTTGACAAAAAAAAGGCACTGGCTGTCACTTGCGATACAGGGGGGTCTGCCTTCAGCGGTTCTGTTGGCAGCTCCTATTATTCAAAGTCCGCGCTCGACTTTAGGTTTTGTTTTTCAACAGCCGAGTTATCCGCTGGTTGATCATCCAACCCCGTGGGTTTATTTCGCGCCGGTGATGAAATATCGTATAAACGGTCATCTGGTGACGCATATTACAACTCCCTTTCCTGCTGTAGTCTCGGCAGGCCCGGTGCGTATACTGGCTGTAGTTGCAGCTTTTGCTGCCGGATACTGGATATTTCGTAAGTTACCCCCTTTGATGTGGGTGATATGGGTGGCCGGCCTCAGCCTTGCCTTTAGATGTTTTTTTGAGTCTGTTATGGCCCCCTACTACTTTTGGCCGGCAATAGCACTGGGTATATTAGTTGCAGCTAAAGGTAGTTTAGATAGGTTTATCCTAACTGTTACTCTTGGGGGGGCATTAACTGTATTCAGTTTTTGGCATTTAAACCCTTGGTTGTATTGGCTGTCTATGATGTTACTTTTGGCCGGCATTCTTGGTTGTTCTGTTTTTAAAGGTGGGGTTTTGGAGGGTACTCTCAAAAATCCGCGTCGCCGCGGCTCTCGAAACCAACGGCGTTCCCACAACCGACAGCGCCTCACTTCCCAACCCCAGCGGCACAACTCCAAGAAAAAGCCGGAGCAAAAACGAAAAAGTCACTTGAGTAATTTGCCAAGGTGAGTTAAAATAGTTTATCTGAAAACAAGCCTGAGGATTACCGCATTCCAACGGAGTTGAGATACCGGTGAAGGGAGTTTTATGACATTCAACTATACAACCTGTCCAACTTGTGGCACACGGATACCCAGTGGCTCAAGATTTTGTTACAGATGTGGAAACCAGATGCCTTCTCCTCAAGCTGCATTCACTTCTCAAGGTAGGCCTCTTCAAGGCTACAATAAGTCAGTTAACCCTACTTTGTATCGTCTAAATAGTAACGGCGAGCAACCCAGTTATATACCGACTATTCTAATTACCCTTTTTTTTGGGATTTTCGGATTGATTCCGGCAGCCCGCCATTCTCAAATGGCCAAGTTAAGAGGATATCCTAAAAATGGGTACTGGGGGATTTTTGGGGGAATATTGGGATGTCAAATAGTTCTTGCTGGTCTACTCATTATGTATATCTTGATGCGCCTCTTACGACAGATGTCATAGGTCATATTGGCATTGATATTTTTAACAACGAGCGTTACAAATTCTATTCATAATCTTCCCAACAAATGGGGTCCACCTCAAACATCAACAACACGACCTCGTAACCATTCACGTCCGCGACTGTCCGCGCCAGCGGGCCAGAGCGGATGGCAGTGAAACGGGGAGCTTGGTAGCGATGGTGGGATCAGGTGCGCATCGGTGTCGGCGGCATCCAGGGTGCTCCGGCGAACAGAGCAGTCAAGACGTCCATCGCGTCGACACTGTGCTTGGCAGCAGTCGAGATGTAGGAGCGAACCTTGGCTAGGCGTTCGGCGCCTTCGGCTGCCCGGAACGATCCAGAGATCTTCTGCTGGAGCTTGGCCATCCGCAGATCAGACTCGGCTTGGTTGTTGGAGAACGGAACACGGAGGTCCTTCGCGAATAACGTGACCTCTGGTTTC
>JAMCPD010000010.1 GCA_023379935.1 Actinomycetota bacterium
TGATATTAAAAGTAATAGGTATGGGATAGCCATATCTATTTTTGGATAGCATAAATCGATTACCTGGACAAATAGAAATTATTGCCTATCGAAAATGTCGCATTATAAAAAAATCGCCGAAGATGGGATTCACTTCCTATAGATTCATTAAAAATAGACAGAGAGTTTATAAAAGAAATAGTAGACCCCAAAGAAAAAGCCCCACTGGTAACTGCCACGATTGCAATGGCAACTGGGTTGAACTTAGAGGTGATTGCTGAAGGAATTGAAACCACGACTCAACTGTCTTTATTGCGTCAAAATGACTGTCTGGTAGGTCAAGGATTTTTAATGGCAAAGCCAATGCCGCCGGAGGAAATAGAAAAAATACTCATTGAGGATCGCAATTTGTTAAAAGCGGCAAATGCTGTCTAACATTAATACCGCCTAGTGAAACGACCGTCTGGCTGCAACTCCTCTCGCATACAAACCTTTGGCTTTCACTATATTGTTACGATCTGGACCCTGGCCGGATTCCCCCGGAACTTCGAGTACTGCCGCAAGGTTGGTTAAGTCGGGATGACTCAACAAAAGCCCCATCCCTTCTTCGGGTATAAACCCCTCGCCAAGATTGGCATGCCGGTCTACACCGGCACCAAAAGGGACTTTGGAATCATTTAAGTGGATACAACCAAGCTTGTCCAAACCTATAATACGCTTAAAACTTTCTATAACCTTGTCAACCTCTTTGATATCTAAAAATGATATCCCCGCTGCCCACAGATGTTGAGTATCCAAACAAACTCCTACTCGTTCATCTGATCCTGTATGATGAATAACTTGTGCCAGTTGTTCAAAAGTTCTGCCCACGCTTGAGCCCGCCCCCGCTGAATTTTCAAGCAGTAGTTTGCATGTAGCATCACTTGCATCAAGTGCCAATGGGATTGCCTTGGCAAGTTGAGTGATAGCATTCTCGAGCCCCTGCCCACGATGGCTTCCGGGATGTAAAACTACAGCATCAGCACCGATTAGAGATGCATTGGTCAGATTGATAACCAAACAGTTAAATGACTGTTCATAAACAGCCGCATCCGGGCTGGCAAGATTAATCAGATAAGTTGCGTGACAAAAAACAGATCGTATGTCACGATAAACCTCCCTTTCACTTCGCCAATTCTCTAACCTGTCTTCACTAATTAAAGGAGTATGCCAGGCACGGGGAGAGCCGACAAATATTTGTATGCTCTCCGCTGCCATTGTGGAACCTCTCTTCAAGGCGCCGGCTAAATCACTTCCTCCTCTTACATGTGCACCAAACAACATTTAATCAGTGAGCAGTCTGTAGGTTTCGGACGGGAAGACTTTTACCAACCGAACGCGCACTAATTGAGTTTCCAATCTCTCCTGCATGATAGCTGGAACGCACTAAAGGCCCGCTGTGGACATACATAAAGCCCATCTCTTTGCCAACTTGGCGGAAGTATTCAAACTCCTCTGGCCTCCACCACCTTTCAACCCGGAGATGACGAACGGAAGGCCTCAGATACTGACCTATGGTAATAATATCTACTCCAACTCCCCGTATATCTGACATGGTTGCCAATATCTCTTCTTCCGACTCCCCCAATCCAATCATGATACCCGATTTAGTGAGTAAGCCGGATTCCTTGGCATAACTGAGCACACAAAGACTACGGGCATAACTTGAATTGGAACGAACAGTTTTTTGGAGACGGGCACAGGTTTCAACGTTATGATTGAACACATCGGGCGAAGCATCACATATATGCTTTACAGTCTGGAGGCGACCTTTGAAGTCGGGTACCAGTACCTCGATACCTATATTAATGCCTTTATACGAGGAATAAGAGCGCAGTTCCTCTATTGTCCTCACAAAGCCAACCCCACCTCCGTCTTCCAAGTCATCACGTGCCGGAGCGGTTATAACCACCCATGACACCCCCATTGCTTCAACAGCACGGGCAACCCTGGAAGGTTCTTCTGCATCTAATGGCAGCGGATGTCTGGTGTCGACAAGGCAGAATTTGCAATTTCGGCTACAGCGATCTCCATTGATCATAAAAGTTGCATTGCCGGCTGCCCAACATTCATATATATTCGGACAACCGGCTTCTTCACATACAGTGGGGAGGCGTAGGCCTTTTATACTTCTCTTGAGCGATAAATATTCCTCCCCTATAACAACTTTCGATCTCAACCAGGGTGGTTTTCTTTCAACCGAGACTTTGGAAGGGATATCGAGAGGTTTTGTGGATGTTTTTTTGTTCAAAACACTATGCTGTTTTTTTCCCCAAGCAACATCCTGACGCTCAACTGCACTGTAAGACCAAACAGCAATGGCATTTTTAAGTAAAATATCAACTACATCTGAGCTGGACACATCTATACCCTCTTGGAGCAGTGAGGTAACAGAAAGCCCCTTTACACCACAGGGGACAATCTTTTTAAACCAGCTCAAGTCGGTTGAAACATTTAATGCAAAACCGTGCATCGTTTTCACCATGTGCGAACCCCCAACTCGAGGTCTGTGAATTTTTACACCGATAGAACATATTTTGCGCGGTAAAACACCGGTGGGATCTATCCACACCCCGGGGTGTTCTGGTAAGCGACCCGAATTATAAATACCAAGATCAGCCAATGTCCTTATAATCAACTCTTCAAGTTGGTAGACATACTTTCGTCCAATCCCGGCAGAAGGTGGAAGCCAAAAAATAGGATAACCGACCAACTGTCCAGGTCCATGGTATGTAACCTCGCCTCCCCTGTCAGTCTTATGTACCTCTGCACCAAGCGAAGATGGATCAACCAGTATGTGCTCCATCACTCCCCTTGTACCTAAGGTGAATACATGTGGATGGTGCATAAGCAACAAATAGTCATCTTTGGCAAACATATGCAAAGCCTTTTGCAGCATATAAGCTTCAGAAAAAGGAACTACCCCAAGCCAACGCGATCTGAGCAACTTGTCAGTCACAGTTCAACAGCCCAGTCGCTTTCCTGAAGTATCTTAGCCATCTTCGCCAAAAATCCCGCAGCATAAGCACCATCCACTGCACGATGGTCAAAGGACAATGCCAAAATACCCGTTGAGTGTATAGCAATGGATTCACCACCGTCAGGGAGTTGCAGGACTACGGGACGGCGTTTAATCCCATCAGTGGAAAGTATGGCCACCTGTGGTTGATTGATTATAGGTATCGTCATAAAAGTACCAAAGGGGCCGGGATTTGAAATGGTAAAGGTTCCGCCTGCAATATCATCTGCATTCAAATCACGGCTACGTGCTTTAGTGGCTAAATTGAATATTGCTCTAGCTAAGCCGATCAAGCTCATGGTATCGGCATTGTGAATTACGGGTGCTATCAACCCCGTGCCGGGCAGATCAACAGCAATGGCCAGATTCAAATAGTGATGAACTATCATCGTATCTTGATCAACTGAAGAGTTTAAATAAGGCCAATCCTTTATAACTTCCGATACTGCCCGTGCTATAAAAGGTAGATAGGTAAGATGAAAACCTTCTTGTGCTAAAAAGCTATCTTTGGCCATACGGCGCACAAGTTCAACATTTTCAAAATCAACCTCTATTGAAACAAGAGTGTGAGCTGAGGTTGCCTTAGAGCGAAGCATGTGTTCTGCGGTGCGCCGACGTATATTGGTAAAAGGGACTATCTCATCACGTCCAGACAGTAGTTTGGTTGTTGGTGGTTGGGTTGCGTCTTTTACGTGTAAAGCTTGTTTGTCTATGTATGCCAAAACGTCATCACGAGTAATTCTGCCTCCTAGCCCCGTTCCTTTTAAAACAGAGGGGTTTATGTCGTGCTCTTTCAGTAGCTTGCGCACCAAAGGAGACAACAGGGAGTTTCCCTGGCTACCTTTTTGCGATACGGGTTGTGTTGATGACTGTGGCGGTTTTGGTAACGGCGGTGGGGTAAGGGTTGGTGAAGCGCCTTGAGGAGGCGAGGCGGAGATTGGCGGGGTCGGAGGCATCGATGATGGCGAAGCTGCAGATACCTCACCGCTTACAGCTAAGACAGCTAAGACAGTACCAACCGGTACGGTCTTTCCCTCTTGGACCAGTATCTCAGAGAGAATCCCGCCGTAGGGTGAAGGAACTTCAGAATCAACCTTATCGGTGGAGATCTCAAAGAGGGGCTCGTCCTGTTCTACATATTCCCCTACTGCTTTCATCCAGCGGGTAATAGTCCCTTCCGTAACTGTTTCACCCAGCTGAGGCATTACGACATCAGCCAAGGTGCAACCCTCTTCCGGACAATCTAAGCATACTTTCACCAAAAGATTCAGACAGCGTAGGATGAGGCTGTATGAACTGGGCTATTTCATCAGGGTATGCCTCCCAGTTTAAGGCTAGATAGGCCTGACCAAGCTGTTCCGTAACCCAAGGCCCAACCATGTGAACCCCAAGTAACTTTCCAGCAGACCCGTCAGCATTGCGCTCAGCTATAATCTTCACCAATCCATCCGTTTCTCCGATAATGCGTGCTCTTGAGTTGGCGGCGAAAGGATCCTTCTGCACAACTACATCGTAACCGGCTTGGACTGCCGCTGTTTCAGTCATGCCACAAAAAGCCACTTCAGGATGGGAATAAATACACCAAGGCACTTTAGAGTAGTCCACCGGAATAACGGATTCGCCTAGAATGGACTTGACGATAACTATGGCCTCTGCAAAACCGACATGTGCCAGTTGAGGTGAATTGACAATATCGCCGGCTGCCCATACATTCGAGACGGTGGTGCGCATAAAATCATCAACTGTCACAAAACCTTTTTTATCAACTTCCACTCCTATGCCTTTGCCCATATCCTCACCCAATCCAAAATCGGAAAATGGGCGCCTTCCTACACAAACTAAAACTTTTTCAACTTGGATCTCATTGCCATCATTTAGTTTCACGGTTGTACCAACCGGTGAGTTCTCCTTTGGCACGACTTTCTTTATCCCATTCTCCGGTATCGCAGTACCATCTAGCGGAGTATGACCCACTACTGCGGTACCCAAAAGCACATCTATCCCTCTGCGTTTAAACGAACGAGTAACAATATTCGAAACTTCAGCATCACAACCGGGTAGCAGCTGTTCCATAACTTCAACCAGAGTTACTTTTACACCAAAATCCGCCATCATAGAGGCAAATTCACACCCTATGGCTCCGCCACCTATGACCATCATAGAAGCGGGCAGTTGTTGGATATCTAAAAGTTCATCGGAAGTAACGACTATGTTCTTGTCCACTTCAAAGCCTGGAACAGTTCGAGGGACAGATCCTGTGGCAAGTATAACATCTTTACCTGAAATTATACGCTCTTTGTCTATAGATACCTTCCCTTGCCCCACCAGTTGAGCGGTACCGGCTATAGTCGTAATCCCTCTGGAACGTATAATACCGGACAGCCCTTTGTATAGTTGATCTACAACCTTGTCTTTCCGTTGTTGAGCAACGGAAAAATCAATTCCTTCGCTAAAAGCCTGTATCCCAAACTCTTCTGCCCGCCCGACACTCCTATAAATGCCGGCAGTTTCAAGCAACTCTTTTGCGGGAATACATCCTCTATGTAAGCAAGTACCGCCTACTTTGTTGTTTTCCACTATAGCCACACTCAACCCCCCTGCTGCTCCATATAGCGCAGCAGCATATCCTGCAGGTCCGCCCCCTATAACAATTAAATCGTAGCTGTCGGAATTCATAAAAATTTCACGCCGTGAAAACCTCCGAGTCGGAGTTTAGCCAAGAGCACCGCTTGGGCCTTGTCTTTCGTATCCATATCCATCTGCCTGTCCAACCTTAGAAAACTACCTTGAGTGCAAATTGTTGTATAACCGACATGTACGCCAGAGCGTTTATCCTTTGCCACCACAACTTTTACAAGATCACCGACATTGAATCGGTCTGTGTCACCTTCTTTCTATATCTCGGTCTTGTCACCGTTTAAATTGACAGTATATCATAACCGCCAAACAGTACTATAATTAACCGCCTGGGCAGCAAGGTTACTCTATTTGTTCACAACCCATTCAAATGCAGTACGCGGGAGGTTGACAACTATATGCGCTATATCGACCAAACCCTTGGAGGGAGTAAAGGCAGCAGACATTTCATTTAGATGAACGATCTCATCCGGAGTAAGCACTATATCCGCTGCTGCGACATTGGCTTCAAGTTGTTCTATGGAACTGGCTCCCGGTATGGCGACTACGTTTTTATGGCTTATAACCCAGGCCAGTGCGATTTGAGCGGGAGTTGCGTCATGGGATGAAGCAACATCATCTAAGGCCTCAAACAACGGCTTTGCCTTATCTAAATTCTCGGGTAAAAAGAGGCTTGAAACTGCCCTCAATGCACCCGGGCGGTTGGAAGAGCTATAACGGGCAGATAGCAGTCCCTGTGCTAAGGGGCTATATGCGATGATCAAACGGTCATTTGCTTGTGCCCAAGGTATCAACTCTTTTTCGGGAGATCTGGATACCAGGTTGTAGCGGACCTGATTAGAAAGAACAACCCCTCCCAGAGCTTTTTCAGCTCTCTGCCATGAGCTGAGTTGAAAGTTGCTCACTCCTATGTGACGTATAAGGCCGGATTGTTGAAGTTCGCGCAGAGCTTTCATGGTTTGAGATATAGGTACGGCGGGGTTAGGCCAGTGTATCTGATATAGGTCTATATAATCAGTTTCAAGTCGTGCGGCACTGGCATGCGCACGCCAAGCAACAATAGGGTTCACCGGTAAAATAGGAAAAAGCTTAGTAGCTAAAAATACCTCTTTTCTCCGTGGAACTACAACCTTTGATAAGATACGTTCTGATTCACCGCGCGAATAAGCTTCTGCTGTATCAATCAGGTTTATTCCCATGTCCAGCCCAGCCGTCGCTATAGCCGGAGCATCTTTTTGGGCATAACTGATACCATAACCCCAATCCCTAGAGCCGAACTGCCAAGTCCCAAGTCCTATTACGGAAACCTTGACGCCGGCAACCTCTATATAACGCAAAGTTACCTACTCCTCATAAGCAGCATTAGTTAACTTGCGCACCTAATCTGTTCTACTTGGGTGGCATCCTCAAGCCACCATCCAAGCGGATAACCTCACCATTTAGATAAGAGTTCTCACATATTTGGAGCGCCAACTGTGCATACTCATCCGGAGTGCCAAGCCGCTTTGGGAACAACACGCCCAAGCCAAGTGCATCACGTTGATCCTGAGGCAGTAAACCAAGCAGGGGCGTATCTAGAATACCGGGAGCTATAGTCACTACGCGAATACCAATGGCGGAAAGGTCTCTTGCGGCAGGCAAAGTCAAGCCTACTATACCGCCTTTGGAAGCAGAATAGGCGATCTGGCCTATCTGCCCATCAATAGCCGCCACCGAAGCGGTGTTGACTACCACACCGCGCTCTCCGTCTTGGAGCGGTTCAGTCCGAAGTGACATCGCTGAAGCAGCAAGCCTGATAACGTTGAATGTACCGATCAGGTTTACATTCAAGATAGTCTTGAATGCATCCAAATCATGGGGAACACCACCTTTACCAACAGTACGCTGTGCCCAACCAATGCCGGCACAGTTGATGACTATACGCAAGGGCGCTAAGGCAAAAGCCTCCTCTACGGCAGCTGTAACCATGTCGGAATCACCCACATCTCCTGCTACATAGCCAACTCCTGATCCAAGCTCATTTGCCAGTTTTTGAGCACCATCCTCATTGCGATCAAAAATAATGCACTTGACACCATTGGCGGTGAGCTTACGCACCGTGGCCTCTCCGAGACCTGATGCTCCTCCTGTAACTATTGCTGATGAGTTATCTATTTTCATAGTGTGAGAGTTTATAAGATATCCAATATCAATGCCAATCCAATTCAAATTTTATAAGCAGATTTAATCAAGCAATACTATGGGCAACCGATCTCATTTATTCCACAATACTGTCCTTGTCTCAGTGTAGCCGCTTCACGCGCCAGTTGATCCACAAAATCATTCATTCCATTATCAGCATGTCCCTTTACCCACTTGAAATTAACCCGGTTAAACCCCCAATCGGTTACCGCCTTTATCAACGATTCCCATATATCACGATTGGCCACAGGCTGGCCTTTGGAATTACGCCAGTTCCTTCTAAGCCAGCCCTGCCACCAGTTTTCATTAAAACATTTAACCACATATACTGAATCACTCACTATCTGTAACGGCGTATTGGTGCAGTCTATTTTGCCACTGCATATATCGGCTGCTTCTAATGCTCTGAAGGCTTGCAACACGGCAGTTACCTCCATACGCTGATTAGTGGTAAAAGAATCAAAGCCACTTTCGTATTTGTCAGTTCCAAGCGCCCATGCCCAGCCACCTGGTCCGGGATTACCTAAACATGACCCGTCCGTATAAATAATGATCACATAACTATTCTAGTCGCGCGATGATTGTCATATGAACATTGATGACTTTACACAGCAACTTCCGGATGCAGATCCATCTGAAACAGCCGAATGGATAGACTCTTTTAATACAGTTATAGATGTACACGGCAAGACAAGAGCACGATTTTTGCTTATGAAACTGCTGGAACAAGCCAAGGAATCTCAGGTGGGAATATCCGCTCCCGCCTCAACACCTTATATCAACACAATCCCTACTGAAGCTGAACCGTGGTTTCCCGGCAATGAGGATATAGAAAGGCGTATACGCGCTTACATACGCTGGAATGCGGCAATCATGGTTCTTCGTGCCAATATACGTTCTCCTGGAATTGGAGGGCACTTGTCGACATACGCTAGTTCGGCTGCTTTATTTGAGGTTGGATTTAACCACTTTTTTAAGGGAAAACAGGGCAACAAAGCGGGAGATCAGGTATTTTTCCAAGGCCATGCTTCTCCCGGAATATACGCAAGGGCCTTTTTAGAAGGACGCCTTAGTGAAGAACAGCTAGACAACTTCCGTTTTGAAACTCATGGAAACGGGCTGTCAAGTTATCCTCATCCACGTTCAATGCCGGATTTCTGGGAGTTTCCAACAGTATCCATGGGGCTTGGACCTTTATGTGCCATCTATCAGGCTCATTTTAATCGCTACCTACTGAACCGTCATATAGTTGACACATCCCAGAGTAGAGTCTGGTGTTTTGCGGGAGATGGAGAGTTCGACGAACCGGAAAGCTTGGGAGCTTTAGGAGTAGCAGCAAGAGAAGGTCTTGACAACCTAACATTCGTCATTAACTGCAACCTCCAACGTTTGGACGGACCGGTAAGAGGTAACGGAAAAATAATTCAGGAGCTTGAGAGCATTTTTAGAGGATTTGGTTGGAATGTCATAAAGGTGATCTGGGGATCAAAATGGGATGAACTGCTGGCAAAAGACACTGATGGGGTGCTGGTGAACAAGATGAACACTACGCTTGACGGTGACTTCCAAAAGTACGCAACAGAAACAGGCGCTTATATACGGGAGCATTTTTTTGGTCCCGACCCTCGCCTGCGTAATATGGTTGAACACTTAAGCGACAAACAGCTTCAAGCTCTTCCAAGGGGTGGACATGATTATAAAAAGCTATATAGTGCTTATAAAGTAGCCACCGAGCACAAAGGTTCTCCTACCGTCATACTTGCAAAAACAGTTAAGGGTTGGGCACTTGGTCCTGAAATAGAAGCTCGCAATGCTACGCACCAGATTAAAAAAATGAACAAAGCCCAACTCATTGCCTTACGCGATAGGTTGGGGCTGGAAAAGGAGATACCTGATCTAACAGTTGCTTTAGGTCCCGACGACAAATCTCACCTTGACCGACCACCCTATTATCGTCCGCCTGAAGACTCGGAGGTATACAGGTACATGATGCAACGGCGCACTGCTTTGAACGGCTGCTTGCCTCAACGGGTAGTAAGAAGCTCACCACTCCCCCTACCGGATGGAGATATATTTGCAGAGTTTGAAAAAGGATCCAACAATCGGAAGGTCTCAACGACAATGGCATTTGCAACAATGCTTAAATACCTACTGAGAGATGAAAAAATAGGAAAATTAATAGTTCCGATCATTCCAGATGAGGCAAGAACATTCGGGCTTGACCCACTATTCAATGAAGTTCAGATTTACTCCCCAGTGGGACAAAACTACACACCGGTCGACTCCGACCTACTGCTTTCATACAAAGAAAGCGTATCCGGCCAAATGCTGGAGGAAGGCATCACGGAAGCAGGCGCTACCGCAAGCTTCATGGCAGCTTCAACCGCATATGCTACTTGGAGTCAACCCATGATACCATTCTTCTTGTTTTATTCCATCTTTGGTTTTGGACGGGTAGGAGACCTGATGTGGGCTTTGGGCGATATAAGGGGAAGAGGATTTTTGATGGGATGTACCGCTGGACGCACTACCCTAAATGGTGAAGGGCTTCAACATGCTGATGGGCATTCTTTAATACTTGCATCTGTAATACCCAACTTAAGGGTTTATGACTGTGCTTTTGCTTACGAAATAACCTGCATTCTCCAAGATGGCATTAAGCGTATGTACGGGCCTGAACCTGAAGACTGCTTTTACTACTTAACCTTATATAATGAAAACTATCCAATGCCTGGGTTACCCAATAACGCAGAGGAAGCTTTAAGAGTGAAGAATGGTATATCGGCCGGCATGTATCTATTTTCTCCCACTACTGAAACTACTTCCACTAACAGATTTGCCAAAATTTTATTTTCTGGAACTGGGTTTGCCTCTGCTATGGAAGCACAACAAATACTGAATAAGAAATGGTCTATAAGTTCTGAATGTTGGTCAGTCACCTCTTACAAGGCACTGCGTGAAGAAGCTCTCAACACGGAAAGATGGAACCGCCTACATCCAAATCAACAACCTCGTATACCCTACATAACACAACAACTTTCCAATACTGCTATCCATACACACACAACTGCTCAGGATGTACCCATAGTAGCTGTTAGCGACTTTATGAAAGCAGTACCAGACCAAGTGGCACGCTGGATACCAGGAACATATATTTCTTTGGGAACAGATGGTTTCGGACGCTCAGACACCAGAGAACAACTACGTAGGTATTTTGAAACAGATGCCGCACACATAGTTATCGCTGTATTATCAGCACTGGCTCAACATGGCAATAGCAACCCCGCGGAGATAAAATCTGCTATGCAATACTTTGGTATTGATCCTGATACAATGGACCGTTGGAGAATTTAGCTATCCCGGCCAAACCGGGAGTCTCCACCGTAACATCGCTAACAAGCAGAACCATAACTACCGTCAGACGCTGGCAGACCACCCGTATCTGTTCGGTCCAGAGGAGATATAAACCACCTACCAACTGTTACATTGGACGCAAGCCGATACAGTTAAAAGTGAAAAATCAATAAGGCTTGCACTGTCCGTAACGGTGAAGGATCTGTTGCAAATAGCAGTATAACTCCTAATGTGGCAGTAACGGTTGCAACAAAAAAAGCTAACCTTTTATTTCGTACATTTGTTCGCATATTCTTATATAAACACAAACATATGTTCGGTGTCAAGTATTAAACAAAAAAATATTAAACTTTATTTTTTAGTGCAAGTGCGACATATCCATAACCTTGTCGGTCTGCATATCTCCCACTAAATCAGGCATGCAACTGAACAGCAGTGCATGTCTTTCGTATCTATTCTATTTGAAGGAGATGGGAGCACAATTCCCATCGTCGAGGGCAGGAAGTTTAACATTAAATCAAACTAATGTTTGCATTTATCTTTAAAATACGGTAGCCTCCTTGATATGACAATCAATAAAACTGATTCAATCAACGAAGACGAATTGAGTATAAGGCGCAAAAAAATACTTGCTTTCATAAAGGAGGAAATCCAGAAAAAGGGATATCCTCCGTCTGTGAGGGAAATCGGACAAGCGGTTGGACTATCTTCGCCTTCTACCGTACAAAGTCATCTCAATGTCTTAGAACGGCAAGGTTATATTAAACGCAGTCCGACCAAGTCAAGAACCTTGTCTATTCAACACAATGACAACCAGGACCAAGTTGTTGATATCAAACCGTCACTTTTACAACCGCAACAGTCGCAATCCAATACAACGGATAACAAAGAATGGTCAGAAAGCTTAAACGAAGTTCCCCTAATTGGAAATGTAGCCGCCGGAACCGGAGTACTGGCTCTGGAAAATCTTGAAGAAACTATACCGTTACCGGAATTATTTACAGGAAAAGGGAAAGTATTTATGCTCCGAGTGCGAGGAGATTCTATGATAGAGTCCGGTATTTTTGATGGCGACTATGTGGTAGTGCGCCAACAACCGACCGCTCTAGAGGGAGAGATCGTGGTGGCAGGGATACCACAAGAAGAAGCAACCGTTAAGTTTTTTACTACCACCGACAAGAGCGCTGGTATGAACAGCAAGGTTGTACTTAAACCAGCAAACTCTTCAATGGACCCAATCACATTGGACCCGAGAGATGTAACCATATATGGTAAGGTTGTTTCGGTACTACGTAAATTATCATAAGCTCAACCGAGCCTAAGACTGCGCACTAAACCCGGTAGATGTTTTATCAGGGAAAAATGAAGTAATCCACTTCCGACTGTATCTTTGGCATCATTGGTAACGGTCCCAGGCAGAGTTGTCAATGTAGAAATCGGTTTTAACCAGTTGATAAGCTTTGTCCCATCAAACAAATAGTTGTTGCCATCATCAGCAACAAAAGAAAGTGCATAGTGAATTCGTCTTTTGTACAGAGGTGAAATCTCCAGCTTACCGCTTGTTGGAACCTCTTCAGCAAAACCATCGATATAAACCACTCCTGTTGCATCTCCCACTACTTGAACAGTCCATAACCGCATAAGAGGAAGCGACAAAGGGACTTTCACGTTAAGTTCGAAACAAAAAGGTCTTAGATGTCTCTCTCCCTTTTTGGCAAAAGTGCCTTCCATCACCTCTGCAAAAACAAAACTGTCCACAGGGGTAGTATAGCATAAGCGCTGTGATAGAAGTAACAAGATATAACAGTTCCACCTATACAGATCTGGTGCAGTTATGATATTTGGACAGTTTCAGATACAACTCAACAGTTTGGGGATGTAAAAAGTTCAAAACTTGCTGTTCGATGCACCGGTTAGCTAACCCACGACGGTTATCAGCACGATGTCTGGACTGATCGTCGCCCAAGCGGCTATCAAGTTCCATTACTTTGACAAGTTCTTTCATGACAGCTTCCACTCCCCAAGAATATCCTGCCAAGTCTGCTGCTCGCATGAGCAAGCAGTAAAGCCTCTCGTCATACGGGCTCGCACTTAGAGCTTTTCTAGCCGCCCATTGTGCTGTTTCGAAGTCCCCTTTCGCTAACGATTTTTCAGCCGTATACAGAGCAACAGATGTTATCTCAGACTCCATTAAAGCTACCCATCCTTCCATCACCGGCCAATCAGAATAACGCAAAGATTCAAATGGCCTCCCCCTTACAAGCTGCAGTGCCTGCTCCCATAAACCATTATCGGCCAAATTCTTGAAGTTCATCCAATCTGTACCCACGCTATCAGCTAACCGTAAATGTCCTCTAGCTCTTGGCAGGTGGTCCATACCATTTTCCCCACGTCCAAGTGAGCGGCGTGCTACTGAAGTAAGCGAATGAAGTCCCGATGCCGCCATAAGTTTATCGGGCCATAATGCTGTAGCCCATACTTCGTTACTCACAGCACGCCGATGCATCGCTAGATAAACAATAAGTTCAGTTGCCCAGCTGCGTTTTATCGGCCGCTCCAAGCCCCATATTTCAACAGGACCTAATACACGTACCTCCACCTCAAAGCTGTCGGTAACAACGGCACCGTTTATACTGTTTATACTGTTTATAGGAGACATCGTGGCAGCATCTGTCATTGTCATCACTATCTTCATTTTGTGACCATCATTACTCCCACCTTTACTCCCAAAACTCGGGTTTCTGTAGATTCCTACAAAAAATTTTCATATGACAGTGTCTGATATGGTAGGCTCCTCGTAAGTAAGAAATGGATTGATAACTCTGGCTTTGCCATACAATGCCCCATTTTGCATATCCTCACTATATATAGCACTACAGTTTAGATCCATTGCCGCTTGTACAATTGCAGAATCGTAAAAGCTAAGTGAATACCGTTCATAAGTTTCAAGCACCCTAAGGTAAAATAAATCGTCCGGGATATGTGCCAGCAGAGGCATTAGAATCTCCCGTACAATCTCACGGACATCCGCTGTTTTGAGTGGTAACACCGATTTCTTGAGCACTACATTGCAAAATTCATGTATTACCTGTGTGCTTATACAACCTTTTTTTGAAGAGATACAATCTACCAGCAACCGTCTAGCTACTTGCGATTTTTGTATCTCAGTCTCATCATGTGCATAAAGCAGTATACTGGTGTCAATAAACAACACGTTTTAGCGCTCGTTCATTTCATCACGTGATAATTTTTTCCCCACACATAGGTAGTTTATTCGCTTCCATAGTGCTCCAAGCCTATCGGCAACATCCCCATCGGGGGATTGCCGTTCATTAATTTCTTCAAGCCACTGGCGAAACATTTCGTTTAGCGTAGTATGTTTTTGTTTGGCAACTTCACGTGCTTGGTCAATAGCATCTGCTTTTGCAGAAAATGTTATGTTCTTCATAATATAAGTGTACACAACCAGTGTACACAAGTCAACTCAACTGGTATTCCAAAAACTGTAAACCTCCTCCACTGGTGAGAGTCAAGGACTGCGAACTCCCAATATTTCCTACAAAAATTAAATCTCAAATTTTTTTAAAAAAATAATCGAAATGTGTAACTGGGAGTACAAATGGGAGCACATCTGGGAACAGGGATAAGCAAACTTTGCACATTATGTACAAACAAAAACAGAAATCAAAACAAAAACAGAAATCATTTATTATATTGCTTTCGTTCTTACCCGGCTTCTGGTTGAGTAGCATTATCATAAGCGCATGTGGAAGTAGCCCCGTGTCACAATCAAATACCACTCAACACTCCAAAGCAAGAAAGACTGCAACTACGTCCAATATCGTAGACGGGATAAACCAAGATACTCCTCAAGCACAAGCTGTCCTGACAGCTTGGCACAACTCTCTTATAGCAGCCCAAAATGCACTTCTTACTGAAAACCCATTTTATCCACAGCTACTTTCCACCACCCTTCCACCACAGCTTTATCATATTCAGTCAATAGTTATCGACTGGAAACGCCAAGGCTGGAAGGCAGCCGGAAGGTATGAAGTTGGTCCTGTGGAAGTAACCTCGTTGAGCAGCAATACTGCTGTTATCAATGGGTGTGGATATGACAAGATGTATGCCTACATACCAAGTACCGGGCAACCCGTTCCTGGACAACCCGGACACATAAATAAAAGCCCAACCGAAGCAGTAGCTACGCTTGTCCGATCGTTACCTGGTTGGAAAGTAAGTCAAGCAACCGGAACTCACCATTGGAGCAAGCCATGCCCCGTATCGTAACACGCATCGTAACCCGCACAGCAAGCTTGGCTGCAATCACCGCACTGTCAGCATTGCTGACGATAGGACTGGCACAACCAAAAGCCTTTGCCGGAGCCACCTTCATTAACAACGGTGGCGCTGGCGAATCTGGTGGCACCGTTACAGTAACCGCTTCCGGCGGCACAAGCACCACTACAATCAGCACAACCAGTACATCCAGCACAACCGGTTCTACTACGTCAACTCAATCTCAAAATGGTTGGAGTGCTCCAACGGGATGCTCATCTGCGAGCGCCTACTCTGGAAGCCTTGCTGGAGCATCAGCCTACTTGGGTAGCACAATTGCAGGTAATCCAAACGCACAAGGTACACTGATAGAGGCTACTTGCGCCCAAGAATCAGAACTGTCTCAGTATGGAACACCGCTAGACACAACATGCATAGGACTGGGAAATCTCATAGGTGAATGCATGGGCTTCTTTTGGTACCAAACAAGCACCAGCACACAGACTACAACTACTCAAGTTATCAAAACCATCCAAATCAATCAGATAGTTGGGTCCGCAAGCAGCCAAATGAGTCCATCTCCACCAACAATTGGCACAGCACCTACTCCTCAAGGTATAGTAAACCTGGCAACTTGGCTATGGGTAGTTGCACAACCACCAATATCAACAACATCATCAGCCCAGGGAGTAAGCGTCACAGCTGTTGCAACGCCAACATCAATAACCTGGAACATGGGTGATGGTAATCAAATCACTTGTCCTTACCCTGGTTGGACATACAACCCCAATCTCTCATGGTCAATGCAACAGCAAACAGCCAATGAAGATGGCCAGGCTTGCTTTTATACTTATACTTCCCCTGGAAATTACAGTATAACAGCCACTGTAAACTGGAGTGTCACCTATACAGTATCAGGAGCACCAACTCCATGTGGCCAAAGCATGTGCACGCTACCGGCTATAGCTGTATCTTCTTCAAAACCCTTAAACGTTTATCAAATTGAATCAATAGTCACACAAGGAGGCTAATAATGCGCATTGATCCTACTTCTTCTGCCAACAACGATCCTTATATAGAAAATTTTGATAATTTTGGTGAATTCAGCCAAGAACCGCCGCGACCAAGGGAGTCGAAGAGGTCTCACTTTGCCTTTAGCGGTCTTGGCAAACCACGTAACTCATTGCGTATAGGTATGGGAAATACGGGTAAAACAGATAATGCAAGCGAGACAGGGAGGCGTCGCATTCCTCTAACACATCCAACATCGCCTTCAACTACATCCTTAGAATCACCGTGGGCATCAAAACGCAGTCCTATGACTGGGGCGGTTGGGGCTTGTATTATAATATTGTGCGCCTTACTTGGAGCATTTATCTATTCCAAAGCAACCGTACAAACAAAAGTCTTGGTAGCTTCACAGCCAATAGAGGCGGGGCAAATAGTCACACAATCAGAGTTGTCCACAGCAAAAATTACCGGCAAAGGGATACCTTTTATACCTGCCTCCAAAATTGATAGTGTTATAGGCCTTAGGGCACAGGTAAGTATCGTGCCTGGAGTCCCCTTATCATTACAAGAGCTGGGCGGCGGCCCACCTTTAAAGAGTGGCTTTGCCGTAGTAGGGCTTAATCTCAAAGCTGGACAATATCCTGTTGGACTGCACACTGGCAACAATGTAATCGTAATACTTACAGGACAGGTAAATCAGCTTGGTACTGAACCCAGCAGTTATTTGCCTCAATCTTCTGTTCTACAACCCGCCACTATCCAGTCTGTTGTCGGACAGCCTAACACAACAACTCCGGGCAGCGTATTAGTGCCCCAGGCAACTATCTACCAAATAAACAGCATGGACAGTTCCAACAGTTCAAATACATTTACAAGTGGAGCAGGACTTTCTGCGGGACAATCTCAAACAAACCAATTTTCAGGTAATGGATTGACAATATCGGTTGTAGTTCCGGCCGCTAATGCACCAACTATTACTGCAGCTGCCGCTTCAGGCGATGTAGGACTTGCTTTGCTTCCCAAAACACCTAAAACAATGGGATCACCGTCTGCACAAACAGGCCAATCGAACAGTTCCCCACTGCCATGATAATAACTATTGGTTCTATAAAAAATTCTCCCGGTGCTACTACCTTAGCAGTTGCTTTAGCTGCATCGGCACCTGGTGACGAACCGGTTCTATTAGTAGATGCTGATCCGGCAGGCGGGGATATAGGAATACGTTTTGGGATAAAGAGCGTACCGGGAATAGCAACTTTGACTGCAGCCATTCGACGCAATAACGATCCTAAAACCATATGGACACACACACAACAAATCAGTGACTCATTATACATCCTACCTGGTTTGCCTGGAATAGAACAGGCAACTGTTATAGAGGAGATGCTTCCAACAGTATTGAATGCTATCTGTTGCCTCCAAGCAACAGTAATCGTTGATGCCGGGAGGCTACTGCCTTCTTTTGCAAACGGTGCTTTGCTCAATTTAAGCCCTCTGCTAATAGCCTGTCGCCCGGTAGCTGAAGAGTTAATTCATTTAAGGGCTATTTTGAGTACTGCAAAAAAACTAAACTTTTCTTTTAACAATAATATTGATAACAACCTAACCGGCAATCAAGAGGATACTTCTTGTAATCAAACAACATCTCCGGGAATTGGAGTAGTAATGATAGGCAAGAGACCTTACTCGTCTAACGCAATAAGTAAGGTTGTAGAACAAAAAATCTTGGGTTACCTACCTTGGGATCCAAAAGCAGCAAACATTTTGTCGGGACAAGAACCTATGAGTGAAGCATTGCCTCGTTCATCATATATAAAGGAAACATTTAAGTTATGGCAACAGATAAGTAGCCTTTCATCTTATGCCCAAATATCAGGTCAACATAGTCACAGCAGCCGGTGCGCTAATCTGCCGTTAGCTCCATCAGCGTTAGTGTCACAGTCACACAATAACATCGGAGAGCTATGAACACAGAAACTGTTGAAGCAATTCGTAGAGAAGTAACCGAAACTATAGCAACACAAGCAGCTACGATAACCCAAAGCAAATTAAGCGATAATAGCAAAAGTAGTCACAACGAACAGCACAGAGAACTGGCCAAAAACCTACTGGATCAAATACTTGACCGTTATGCTCACGAACAAATAGCTCATGGGATAGCTCCATTGACTAGCGAGGAGGAGCACCAGATCAAAACAGCGGTATGGGCAGAGCTGTTTGGAGCGGGATGGCAACTGCAGTCAATACTCGATAATCCAAGTGTAGAAAACATCAACATCAATGGATACAACAACTGCTGGGTCAAGTATGCAAATGGAACCAAAAAGCCAATAGGTCAAATTGCTAAATCTGACGCAGACTTAATAGAGCTTATACGCGCGCTAGCCACTAGAGCAACTTCAAATGAGCGTAGGTTTGATAGCGCACACCCATGGCTGGATCTTCAACTACCTGACGGAAGTCGGTTATCAGCGATGATGTCTGTTAGTACTCCTAAAATTGTTGCATCGATACGAAAGCACAGATACAAGGACACCACTTTGGATGAACTCTCTTCCCTTGGCATGCTAAGTCCAACAGTAAAATCTTTCCTTGCGACAGCTGTAAGAGCACGACTTAATATCATTGTTGCAGGGCCTATGAACGTAGGCAAGACTACACTTTTGAGAGCACTTGCTGCTGAAATACCGTGTGAAGAGAGACTGGTGACCATAGAACAAGCTTATGAATTGGGACTACACGAGCAAACCAGCCGTCACCCCGATATAGTTTCTCTGGAGGCCAGAGAGTCTAACACGGAAGGTGAAGGAGAGATAAGCATCTCGCAATTGGTACGTCGAAGCCTGCGAATGGATGCTGACAGAGTGATAGTAGGGGAAGTTCTTGGGGATGAAATAATACCAATGCTTAACGCAATGAGCGCCGGACGATCCGGGTCTATGTGTACTATACATGCCGATTCTTCATTAGGGGTATTCCAAAGGATAGCTTCATATGCGGCACAAGCATCCGAACGTCTAAGTTTGGAAGCCACCAATCTCTTGACTGCGGGATCAATAGACCTAGTAGTTTATTTATCATTCGCAACAGATATTTCGTTACAGCTGTCAAATTGGGACTATCGTGAACTGACAACCGGATCACACGAAGAGGCGCCAGCAGCACCTGGCATGGCGACACCCACCCAAAGAGTAATCTCATCAATTAGAGAAGTAGTGGGAGCGGAAGGGCCGGCTGTTATATCTAATGAGATATTTAAACCCGGTCCGGATGGACTGGCAGTTCCTCATGCCCCAATAAGAACAGAAACTTTGGAACGAATTATGTCCTATGGTTTCAAACCGGAGTTGCTCCACAATAGAGAGTGGTCATGATTGCTTTAATGATAGTTGCTAGTGCGGGATTCGGAACTGGCATCGTGATGCTCTGGGCTAGTTTTTATGGTCCTGATAGCTTTCATAACTCTAACAAGTTTGATGAAAATCGTAACATCACCAGTTCAAGAATTAATAAATCAGTTTACCCTAAAAAATACGGTGTACACAGAACGTATAGAACAAATAACAGTATTATCAACAACCGCCGCTTGATTGTTGCATTGTTGATTGCCCTGTTGGTGGAGGTTCTAACTCGCTGGCCGGTAGCGGCAGTTCTGGCTGCTGGAGCAGTCTGGATATTGCCAGGCCTTTGGGCCAATACAACCCACAAAAATTTAATTGACCGCATTGAAGCTCTTGGTACTTGGACTGAGATGTTACGTGACACCTTAACAGGATCATCAGGAATAATACAAGCCATTACGGCAACTGCTTCTATAGCACCATTAGCCATTAGGGAAGAAATAATCTTACTGTCAAAGAGATTACAAGCTTCGGTTCCGCTCGGGAAAGCATTGCGGCTGTTAGCGCAAGAACTATCTGACCCAACTGCCGACATGATACTGGTTCCTTTGATAATGGCTGCCGAAAGCCAAGCGCAAAAACTCGGCGAACTGCTCTCAGCTTTAGCCGAATCAGCTGCTGATGAGGTTTCAATGAGGCTAAGAATAGAAGCTAGACGAGCTGAGGCGTATACAAGTATTCGCCTTGTAGTAGGCATATCTATCGGTGCCATTATTATAATGCTATTGTTTGCAGGTTCTTATCTCTCGCCTATGGGCAGCGCACAGGGACAGCTTGTACTCGGAATCGTAGGAGGGCTTTATGCCATAGGACTCATGCTGATGATCCGGATGTCTAGGCCTAAAATATATTCTCGGTTGCTTGAGGATCTTAAAGGTAAAAATGTCGACTACCCAAATCTCCCACCATCAACCCATACCCTTGCGACATCCTCCTCAAAAGGAAGTAGGCAATGACAATAGGAATGCTTGCCGGTGCAGGAGTAGGGGTTGGTTTAATGACTATATGGCTTTCCATCAGAAGAAATCCCGTAAATCTAAGTAATGCCATAGACTATTTTGAAACATCCAAGCCCAAATACTATAAATCAAGACACTTGACAAGCAGTATAAGCGCCAAGGCTGTAGCAACAGGATTCTTCAGTAAAAAAGTAACAAGTGACCTTGATGTAACAGGATCAAACATTGAAGTTTTGGTAACAAAAACTATCTGGGGTGCAATAATAGGAGCAGCTGCCCCATCTGTAATATGGATTTTGCTACAAGTAATGGGACATCCAGTTAACTTTGAGACTCCGTTTATAGCAGTACTGCTGTTAAGTATAATAGGGGCCTTTTATCCCAAAATATCACTTGCGTCAAAAGCCAAGCAGGCTCGGAAGGATCTGCGTCACGCCACTGGAGTATTTCTTGACTTGGTGTCGTTGGCCCAAGCAGCCGGCATGGGGTTGGAAGGAGCACTGAAGTGTGCGGGCCAAATAAGCACAGACTGGACATTCAGACGTATTGTCCAAACAGTTGATCGAACAACCACTACGACCAACACCGTCTGGGCATCACTCGAAGAGCTAGGAAGCCGGCTGGGCATCACAGAACTATCTCAACTTTCTGCCAACCTGAACTTAGCTGGGACTGAGGGAGCCCGCATACGAACAACCCTAGCAGCACAAGCAAGATCTCTACGGCGGAAGGAACAATCCGAAGCAGAAACTGAAGCGAACGCTGTAACAGAAAAGATGTTTGTACCTGGAATTATCATGATGTTTGGCTTTACCTTACTTATGGTATATCCGGCTGCAATAAGAATCCTCGGTGCATTATAAACCAGGGAAGATAAAGGAAAATAAGGAAAATATGTAACTATTCAGGTATCACTATTCAGCCATCCAATAGTTACGGTTAATACAACAATAAAAGGAGAATAAATTATATGGACTATACATATTTGATGACTCTTATTGGTTACTATACCAATAAAGCATATACCACCATCCACAAAAACAGCCATGGTTATAACAACGAAGCTGGTTTTGGAACCCCGGAAAAACTGGTATTGACTATTGCAGGAATTGCTCTTGCAGTACTCTTGTGGTTTGGCCTTGCTCCGAAAATCCAGGGAGCTGTTAACAACATCAATCTGCCGTGATCTCAATAGATTGTCACAACTCAAAGTCTGGCTTACGTTCTAAGTCAGACTTTGGGCCAGATGACCTTAAGGTAAGATTTGCAACATTCACCAAGGCTGGCCTTGAATCAAATTTTGAGGGTGGTTTTGAGACTCCTGAAGCACTAATAGCTATAACAGCTTTGCTGGCTGTTGTTATGCTATTTATACAGATGGCATTGTGGGGTTACGCATACTACGTAGCTCAAGCAGGTGTACAAACAGGTGACGCTACCGCACGTGACTCTTGGCAGTATACAAATTCTTTAACAGGTTCTCTTCAAGCAGGTGTTGAAGGTACACAAGCTTTTTTAACACAACATGGTTCCACTTTACTCAATAACACAACAGTGAAGGCTCAAGTATTGCAAAATAACCAAATACGTCTAAGCGTTGTTGGAAAAGCAGAATCAATCTTTCCAGGAGTATCATTGCCCATACATGCCTCAAGTATCGGACCCTTGCAACTCTATAGGAGTTCAGGATGAAATACACCTGCCGGAACCCGCATCAAGATAGCCAAGCTACAGGCAGTATGACAGTTGAAGTTATAGCACTTATGCCTTTGATGATACTCCTAATTGGTTTTATCGTATATCTGGGACGTTTGTCAATCGCGGAATCTGATGTCATTGATGCCGCACGAGCGGCTGCCCAAGCAGCACTAATCCAATCAACCCCTTCATCAGCAGCCCAAGCAGCGTTAGCAGAAGCAATGAACACCTTGTCTACAAAAGGATTGGCATGCACTAATCCACAAGTTAATACCAACACTAATAATTTTGTATCAGGAGGCAAAGTTACTGTAGCTGTGAGCTGTACAGTGTCTACTGGCAACTTATTGGTTCCCGGTTTGCCTGGATCACGTACTCTTAGCGCATCGGCCAGCGATCCTTTGGAGCTATACCGTGAAATTAGTTAGACATTCCAGGGGAGCCCAATATGTGAAATCAAGCAAACGCCCCCAACATTCGGAACAAGCTCAAGCTGTGCTTTTTGTTGTTCTGCTGGTTCCAGCACTGATTGTATTAGCAGGTCTTGTGATAGATGGTGGGAGAACACTCACAGCTGACAGAGCAGCTTACAACGAAGCGGCGCAAGCGGCACGCCTCGGAGCTAACACCTTAAGTCGACAAACTTTATATGATCAAGGGCCTATCAGCATCCAAGAAAACTCCTACTTAGCTGAAACAAATGCGATCAACTGGTGCAATACGGCAGAACACCCATGCCAAGTCAATATAAACGGCAATACAGTTTTAGTGCATATTATCCCATATCAGCTTCCAACAGATTTGCTTGGAATTATAGGAATTTCGTCAATGACTGTATCGGCAAATGCCACCGCCAACCCCGTAGCAGGGCAGTAATTGAGATATTCGATGAAACATTTAAAGGACGATGTAACAGGTCTCAATAGTATGTCACAACTTAAATGGTTTCAATTTGCACAAAATGCCCTCCTACACTAAAAATAACCGCATGAAAACTTTACCTAATAAGCAAATGTATAAACATTATCCGAACTATACCCAACTTGAAACAAGCCAGCCCTGTGTAGCTGAAACTTTCAACATAAGCTCACTGAAAAGAGTTTCGTCTCTTTTCGCACTGTTTGTGTTAATTATAGGAATCCCCATCACTCTATATGCACTTGGTGGCTTTAAACTTCCCACGACATTACCACCTATTGCATCAATACTGCATACACTACTACAGCCTGCACAAACAGGTTTTTGGATAACATCGTTAACCTTACTTGCTTGGATTTCGTGGTTATACCTTTTTATATGCATCTCTTCAGAAACATTCTATATAGTTAAAAACCACCAACCAAGCAGCAGAGGGAGGGGAATTGGACGTTATTTTGCCGCACAGCTTTTGATCCCATGCTTATCATTACTGATTGCCTTGCATCCTGGTTCTGTAGACAAAACCAGCGTTACCGCTATTAATACACACAGTAGCGCCATTGCCCAGGAGTATGCATCTGCTATACATACTCCTAGCGCAAATCCCATAACCTCTACGCCTGAGTTATCTAAGTCAATAATCGGAAAGACAGTTATGGGTATAACCGCTGTGGGAATCGTAAACATCATAGAACGTCGGAGAAGAGCACAACGCCGTCATAGAGAAATCGGCAACATAATTAACCTACCACAAGGACATAGTGCCATAGTGGAGTCTTCCCTCCGGAGAACCGCCGACTTCAACAAAGCACATTTAGTTGAATTAGGTATGAAATCATTGGCAATGAGCATTCGTTCACAACATTTGCCTCCGCCATTAATTGAAGGAGTTAGAATCTGGGATCATGAGCTAAAAGTATTGTTATCCGACTCACAACAGATTGCTTCTGATCATATCCCGCCCATGCCTTGGACCAAAGGTGAAAACAATCAGTGGTCACTTGACAACGATGCCATAAGATACTCCCCTCCCCCTACTGCGATATCTCCTATGCCTTGTTTGACAACGTTGGGGCAAGATAATCACGGCATCGTAATGATTGATTTAGAACAGATAGGCTCTCTAGCATTAACAGGCAACATGGAAGTTGCTAACTCAGTAATGTTATCCATCTGCTGCGAATTGGCAACATCTGCTTGGGGTGAATCTTTAGAAATACTGCTTATAGGCCTTGACAGTACTTTTTGTGCCTTTGAACGGGTACGCTTTGTGCAAAATATTGACAAAGAAATATCTTGGCTAAAATCCATATCTGAACAGTCAGTTACATGGAGAAGTGAAATAAGTAGCATATCTAACAGTTCAAGTTCCATGTTGCAACCTCCTACCATTGAAAAACATCTGCTGAGTATGAGTCAATGTCGTTTATTAAGTGATAACAGTGGATGGGAACCTATTGTTGTAGTATGTTCAGATACTGTTCCGCAATACGTAACAGAAGAAATCGCTAAACTGGCTATAGGGGGATCAGGTATTTGTATGGTAAACCTGGGCGCACTACCCACTGCCAATACAACCTTGGAAATCCAACAAAACTACATACAAATTCCACCTTTTAATGCTACGGTTATTCCACAAAAGATCAGCTCTTTTGACTATAAGTACTTAGGTGAACTGTTGGAAGCAACCAGCTGTGATAAGCCATCTGTGCCGACACATCTCATACCGGCCTCACACCCGCTCTATGAAACCACCGCGTCGATACCGCCAATATCAGCCAACCCAACAGTACCCGCTTCGATTACAGCGGTTACCTCAGACTTAGGCGTATTGCCAACAGTATCAACAATGTCACCAGTTATCCCAACAAAAGCACCTACTTCAACTATAGAAATAACCGTATTGGGGAATGTTGAAATAAAGGGAGATCTTCAAATTCATAAGCCTCCCCGTGGCAAATCTAAAGAATTGATTATATATCTGGCTATGCGAAACAGACCCACAAAACGTGATATATGGGTTGATGCGCTTTGGCCTAACAGCCTACCTGCACAACGCAGCATCGATAACACTGCCAGCGAAGCCAGAACCTGGTTAGGAAGTGCCACTATGGAAAAGGAGACTCAAGCCCAACGTTTATTAAAGGGTAAAGGTGGCTTATATTTAGATGCCTCAGTCACCTGCGATTGGCATAAATTCCAGCAGCTGGCTGAATATAGCGACCCCGCTAAATGGGAAGAAGCATTGACATTAATCACAGGAAGGCCATTTGAAGGAATGGAGCGCGCTGATTGGGTTGTAAGGCAAGGTTTCCTGGCTAACATTGAGGCAAAAGTGGTTGATTTGGCAGACCGGCTAAGCGAACACTTCCTAAATAGCAAAAATGCCAGTAAAGCAATGTGGGCAGCACGTCAAGGTTTGTCGATATGCCCTTGGGACGAAAGGTTGTATAGAATGCTGATGAGAGCCGAGTACTGCGCCGGAAACAAAGCAGGAGTCAGGGCAGTCATGAGGGAACTCATTCAGATGCTAGATGCAGAAGTTGAACCCTATGATACAATTCACCCCGAAACAAAAGAACTGTATGAACAGCTGATGAGTCGCGAAGAGTAATCACTACATACACATACAAATAATTGGCAAGTTTACAAACAACACTTTTCAATATTGGCACAACTAATCTCTCCTCTATTTGAGGCTCATGACTGCGTCCCAAGGTATGGCCCCTTGGCGAATGCATAATGGCTCATCACTTCTACAATCCACAACGTTAGATGGTTTGCCGTTACATACTCCACCATCAATAATTAAACTTAAGCTACCTCTATTATCCATCATCTTACCCAATTCCGCATCAGATTTATCCCACTTGGTTACCCCCAACAAGAAACTCTTCACATCCACGAAAGGTTTGCCTCCATGCAAATTAGCACTGGTGGTGACAAGTGGTCCAACCAGCCGACATAACTTCCTTATAAAATCGTGGTTTGGGCAACGCAAACCAATACTGTTGAAATCACCACCCAAATTCATCTTAACATTACTTTTACGTTGAAGCACCAGGGTAAGGGGGCCGGGCCAAAAATGTTTTGCTAAACGCTCACCCCACGGTGAAAACTCAGCTAGATCAAAAGCCTGCTCTGTATCCGCAACTAAAACAGGCATAGCAACATCGGCAGGTCTAGCCTTAAGCCTAAATAAATCATTGATTGCATTGGGTTTGTATAGGCTAGCAGCAAGCCCATAAACAGTATCGGTTGGAATGCCTACTATATTACCGCTTACAAGCTCCTGGCTACTAGCCATTAAAACTTTCTCTATATCACATGAGGCAATACCAAGTTGCAAAACCGAAGGAAGCACAATCAACTATATTAGCTGATCGTACTTCAACTGTTTACTGGTGTTTCCTTCCTTTTTGTATGTTCATATTCCATGATTATGTTAAAAATATTGTATATTTATTTGCATTTTCATTATATTACATGTATAATGATATTGTTGGAATTAAGAATAGACACAATTTAAAAAGTGTGTTACAATAATAAAAGGAAACAATATGCAAGTATTTGATTGGAGTGCACTCGGAGTTTTGGCTGCTATGTCGCTTGGCTTTATGGCAATAATTTACCACGCAGTTGGTAAATTGGCACTCCGAATAGACGAGACCAATAAACGGATAGACGACCTTGCCAAGGGGCTAAACCAGCGGATAGACGGGACCAATAAACGGATAGACGAGACCAATAAACGGATAGACGAGACCAATCAGCGGATAGATACTCTTGCTATCCGTATAGACAATCTTAGTACAGACTTTCGCGTAGGAGTTGCAGATATGAACAGAACATTTAACGAACATCTACGTCACGAGCATAACTTGACAGCTTCATAAGTTCAAATTTATTCTCGCTTGGCTACCAACACTCTGGGGCGTCCAGACAAATCTGGGTGTACGCCAACATCGACAAAGCCTAACTCCAGTGCAAAATTGCGAACTTGGTCCGCTTGGTGAGGGGCTATTTCCATTACAACTACCGAAGGTCGGCTGGTCCAATAACGTGACTCATTCAATACCTTATAAATTGCTTCAGTGCCGACGGATCCGCTTACCAACGCCTTGCGCGGTTCCCAGTCTTTTATCTGTGCCTCAAGTTGCAAGAACTCACTTTCTGAAACATAGGGAGGATTACAAACTATCATAGACAGCCTACCTCGCCAATGTTGAGGTAGCCCTTCATACCATGAGCCATGAACAAGATGTACGGTGTTTGGTATCTGAGAACAGTCAAGCTTTGGTTGGATCTCTTCTAAGTTGGCCTTTGCCACCTCCAGTGCTTGCCAACAAACATCGCTCGCCATAATGTCCAACTTTGCGGCGTTGAACTCAAGCGCCAAAGAAAGAGCTATTGCTCCGCTGCCTGTGCCAAGATCAGCAATCTGTATAGTATCTACAGGCGCCATAGGGTCCACGGACACCTGGCCTCTCAAATGAGACAGCTTGTCCAGTTCTTCCAATGCCACATCTACCACAACTTCAGTTTCTGGCCTTGGTATCAGCACACGACGATCAACTATCAAATCTAAAAAGCGAAACTGCCACCTACCAAGCACATATTGAAGTGGCTCACCGTTAATACGCCTTATCAACATATCGCGTATCGTGTCGTAAGTGCTTTCTGGGATAATATCAATATTATCTAAAGCCCGGAACCACTCGGTGCTGTCCAGACCTGACGCCTTCTCAAATATCCAACGAATCTCCGTAGAACTCAACTTCATGGTTTGCTCGTCGATAACTGCCGTGCTTTTTCATCAGCCGCCAATGCCCCAACTATCTCATCAAGATCACCCATAAGTATCTTGTCAAGCTTATGCAAACTAAGTCCGATGCGATGATCGGTAACTCGATTCTGAGGAAAGTTATAAGTACGCACTTTTTCGGAGCGTCCACCACCTCCCAACTGGCTTCGCCTCTGCTGTGATTGATCAGCAATCAGCTTGTCCTGCTCCTGCTTCAACAAACGCGCTCTCAACACAGTCATAGCCTTTATGCGATTTTGAAGCTGGCTTTTTTCATCCTGAATTGAGATCACAATACCTGTTGGTATATGAGTTAACCGTACTGCTGAATCAGTAGTATTTACACTCTGCCCTCCCGGTCCTGTAGAACGGAATACATCAACTTTGATGTCCGCAGGGTCTATCTGAACCTCAATTTCATCAGCCTCGGCAAGGACAGCAACGGTTGCCGAAGAGGTATGCACACGACCCTGTGATTCTGTAATCGGAACTCTTTGTACCCGATGCGGACCCGCCTCGTATTTGAGCTTACTCCAACAGTCCTTGCCCTTCACAATAAAGGTTACCTCATTGTATCCTCCCAGATCTGATGGTGAAGAGCCGAGTAGCTCTATCTTCCAACCCATTCGTTCCGCATAACGACAATACATATCAAAAAGGTCTTTTGCAAAAAGATTGGCTTCTTCGCCACCTTCAGCCCCCCTGATTTCCATAACCACATTTTTCCCATCATTCGGATCAACAGGCAACATAAGCAGTTTCAGTTCATTTTCTTTTTCTTCTAAATCAATTTGAATCTGTTCCAACTCACGTCTAGCGAACTCGCGTTCAGCAATATTTGTTGATTCTGACAACATCTCCTTGGCCACCTCAAGATCAGCCATGGATTGTCGTATAGATTCATAAGTAACAATTATCGGTTCAAGTTGTTTTTGGCGTTTGGATACCTCTCTTAGTTTATTGGGATCTGCCAGAACCGTAGGATCCAGCAGTTGCTCCAGCAAGATTGTATACTCTGCTTGCAGCTCACTTAACCGCTGTTGTTGATAGTCTGGTTGCTCCACCGGACCTGACAACCTCGTTTAAAACCTATGCAATAAGTTTTGTCTGATTGCCACTGTTACTGGATTTTTCTAGATCTTCGCCCATAACGGCGTTCAAAGCGTTCTACCCGCCCACCTGAGTCTACCAACTTCTGTTTACCCGTGTAAAAAGGGTGACACACATTACACAGCTCAACATGTAACTCAGCTTTAGTCGAGCGTGTCACAAAACTATTACCGCACGAACAATACACAGTAGCTACTACATAATCGGGATGAATATCGGCTTTCATAATCTAACCAGCATAATCTAACTAGGTCCTTTGGCTATCTCAGCAAGAAACTCATCATTGCTCTTGGTCACTTTAATCTTATCCATCAAAAGTTCAAGTCCCGGAGAAGTCCCGTCGTCATTCACAAGACCACTTAAAACCCTACGTAACTTCCATACTTGCTGGAGTTGGTTACGTTCAAACAACAGTTCCTCATGGCGGGTAGAACTGGCATTTACATCTATCGCGGGGTATATACGACGCTCAGCCAATTTGCGGTCTAAACGTAATTCCATGTTACCGGTTCCTTTGAACTCTTCAAAAATAACCTCATCCATCTTTGATCCCGTCTCAACCAGTGCTGTAGCCAGAATGGTAAGCGAACCGCCTTCTTCAATATTACGAGCTGATCCAAAGAACTTCTTTGGAGGATACAAAGCTGCGGAATCAACTCCACCTGTCATTACCCTTCCCGTAGCAGGTTGAGCCAGATTGTAAGCACGTGCAAGCCTGGTGATTCCATCCAGAATAATCACAACATCCCTACCAACTTCAACCAACCGCTTTGCCTTCTCAATTGCCAACTCCGCCACAGCCGTATGTTCATCAATAGGACGGTCAAAAGTAGAAGCAACAACCTCACCCTTTACCGATCTACGCATATCGGTTACCTCTTCGGGACGCTCATCGACTAATAAGACCATTAAATATACTTCGGGATGATTGGTCTCAATGGAGTTAGCTATCTGCTTCATTATCGTAGTCTTACCTGCTTTGGGGGGAGAAACGATCATACCCCTTTGGCCCTTACCCAATGGCGATAAAAGATCTATGATGCGTGATGTCGTATTATTGGAATCACCAATAACCTCCAAGCGTAAACGGGAATCGGGGAACAAAGGAGTAAGTTTATCAAAATTGGGACGGTTTTTGGTTAACTCGGGATCCAAGCCGTTTATTGTGTCTATGCGTACTAAAGCCGGATATTTCTCGTTATTGATAGGAGGCCTGCTGCCACCTTCTATATAATCACCTTTACGAAGTTCAAAACGACGTATTTGACTTACTGATACATATACATCCTGAGGACTTGGTAGATAACCCGAAGCACGCAAAAATCCATATCCTTCATCACGCAGATCCAAAATTCCTTGAATTGCTGCAAGTTCACCCGTATAAGCTTCCTCCGTAGCACGTGCCTCCCCAGTCTTTCCTCTGTCACGCCCCTTACGCCTTCTATTTCTATGACTTGAATTTAAAGTAGAGTTTGGTACTGCATTGGATGTAGGCTGCTGAGAAGTCGCATATGCATCGTTTGCAACCGTATTACTTGCATCCTCTACACTATCTGCACCCTCTACATCTGTCGTATCGCTTGTCACAGTGCTTGCGGCTGAGGTGCCTACTTTAGCCTCACTATCGGCCTTAGTCTCACTATCGGAACCGTTTGCGCTGTTTATATTACCTGTAAAACTTACAACATCAACAGTGGTATCGGCTGTAGCTCCGTTTTCCGACGCAACAACCTCTGGCACAGCAACTTTTGTTTCTGTGCCTGTATTGGCAGCATTCAATATTAAATCGACTAAATCAGCCTTCCTGATTTTTGGACCAGGTTTTAAAGACATGGCTTGAGCGATAACATAGAGCTCATCTTTTTCTTTGTGCTCAAGAAAATCACGCTCAAGTTGTTCTGTGCCCATTTTATAGGTTACCTCGCTTCTTGTTTTTGCTAGATAGGAAAATACACTCTTTACTGTTATCATAGCTACTAGCAACTACTATTAGTCAATGACCAGTAATATGCGGGATTAATTCTTATTATACTCCATTAATTCATTTACAACAAATTAAAAACAAAAAAATTGCAGAATTTCTCATGTTGTTATCAAATAACGATCTGTTTCGAAGATCTGACTGACTATTCCGACACTCCAGCCTGTGTAGCGGTACTTCCAAAAAGACAAATCTTCTGTCATGTATAGAAAATCATTTGTTAAAAAACTGTCAAATTCCAACCTGAAGAAAATCAAACCGGCGAGGCACCCAATTTCATTGAACCCGATTAAAAAGAGACGTATTTTCTTCACACAACTGAGCACGGAAATAAAATAACTACTAAACTACAAACTTATGACACTAGATCCGGTTCTTTTAGAAATACTTGCATGCCCTCAAGACAAGGGTCCGCTTTATTATTTTGCCGATGAAGATAGTCTCTACAATCCCAGGCTGAAATGTCGTTACAGCATAAAAGATGACATACCAATAATGTTGATCGACCAAGCTGAGGTGGTAGATGAGCCAGAACACAACCGCTTGATGGCAAAGGTAAAGTCTGAGGGGATAGAGCTGAACTTTAGTGCTTGATACCCAAGGAATGCTCACAGCAACATGGGAGTTGCCTGAGCAGATGGAACAAGCGGCTGCCATAGTCTCCGGGGAATCAGGGTTGGATGGTTTTTGTCCAAAAAACGGCTTTGATAATGTGGTGATACTGGGTATGGGCGGAAGTGCTATGGCGGGAGAGGTGGCACAAGCAGTTGCTTACAACAAGACTGCCGTGCCGCTAAATGTCGTAAGAAACTATCTTCCTCCTTGTTTTATCGGACCTACATCACTGGTAATAGCAGTCTCATTTTCAGGCAACACTGAAGAAACCTTGGAAGCAGTCCAAAGATCCGTACAAGCGGGAGCAAGCCTAATATCTATAACCACAGGCGGTAAATTGGCGAAATTAGCTGACCGGCTGAAGGCGCCGCTCATACAGTTACCGACAGAGATACCTCAACCGCGAGCAGGACTTGGCGCTATGCTGGTTTCCATACTGTTATCCTTAAAACAAGTCGGGCTCTTGGACGAAGTGGAGGAGTGGATACTTGGTACGGTTGAACATCTGAAAACCAAAAGAAACCGACTTTTTAACCAGCCATCCGAACTGGCTCGTCGCATCGGAAGTAACATACCTCTTATATATGGAGCAGAACCGCTTGGGGCAGTAGCGGCAAAGCGTTGGAAGGCGCAGTTCAATGAAAACTCAAAAACTCCAGCCTTTTGCTCCTCATACCCAGAGCTGTGTCATAATGAACTTGCCGGTTGGGGACAAAATGGTGATATTACACGACAAATTATCACCTTGATCCAGTTACATAGTGGACATGAACACCCGCAAGTGGAAACACGTTTTGGTCTGGTATCGGATATACTTCAAGAAACAGTTGCGGACATCATAGAGGTGAGAGCTGAAGGCGAGGACAAAGGTGAACTTGCTCAGTTGTTGGACTTAATATTCATTGGTGATCTGGTATCTGTTTACTTGGCTTACAATCTTGGTGTAGACCCTGGACCTATACCTGTTCTTGACGAAATTAAGGTCAAGCTCCAAAAAACAGCCACTGCTACTTGATCCGATGGCAACCCGCAAACTCCGTCTGTGAAGAACGGCTCAAGATTGCCCGGAACGTGGCGGTCTCTCCGCCTTGTTAGAGAACTGCCACTTCTCGATATAGCACTTTACAACATCGAGAAGTGCTCTAGAACCTGACAGTGATACCAGGCAAGTGCGAAGGTAACCGGAAATAACCGTAATAAGGCTAAGCTTGAAGCCATCCGGGATGAGACTTGGGATGATTATGAGACAATTTATGCTGCTTGCAGTAAAGCCTAGCTAATTACGATAAGGCTTATAAGGTCATTCTCGATAAAATTTGGGATGATTATGTGAAAACTGGAGGATAAGATATGATTAATAAATTCAAATGGTATGAGGTTATATTGTGCAATTATCGGAAGGAAAATAGTAACAAATGGAATTTGACATAGCAGATGCCTCATTGGCAGAACTTGGGAAGCAGAGGATAGAGTGGGCGGGAGCTTGCATGGATGTGCTTTCGCTGATAGGTAACCGTTTTGAAGCGGAGCGTCCGCTTGATGGGCTTAAAATAGCTGCCTGCCTGCATGTAACCACAGAAACCGCCAACTTGTGCATAAATTTGGTGAAAGGGGGTGCTGAGGTTACTTTGTGTGCGTCCAACCCTTTATCCACCCAAGATGACGTGGCCGCTTCACTGGTAAACGACTATGCGATACCGACCTTTGCAATCAAGGGAGAGAGTCCAGATCAGTACTACCGCCACATAGATGCCTTATTGGATCAGCACCCGACAATCACAATGGATGATGGCTGTGACTTGGTGTCGCGTTTGCACTCACTCAGGGAGAATCAAGTAAAAGACGTGATAGCGGGTACGGAAGAAACTACGACAGGGGTAATACGCCTAAAAGCTATGCAACAAGAGGGGGCACTGAAGTACCCGATAGTTGCGGTCAACGATGCGAACACCAAACACTTATTTGACAACCGCTACGGGACGGGGCAGTCAACTTTGGACGGGATAATAAGAGCTACCAACGTTTTACTGGCGGGAACAACAGTGGTTGTGGCGGGATACGGCTACTGTGGCAAGGGAGTGGCTATGCGTTCATCTGGCATGGGTGCTCAAGTAATAGTTTGTGAAGTGGATCCGCTGCGTGCACTTGAGGCTAAGATGGATGGCTATCGCGTCGAACCAATGGCGGAAGCCGCACGCAAAGGAGATATTTTTATAACTGTCACGGGAGATAAGGGAGTCATAAGACAAGAGCATTTTATGGCGATGAAGGACGGGGCGATGCTTGCCAATGCAGGCCATTTTGATGTCGAAATAGACTTGGACGTGCTTGAAAAACTGGCACAGGGACGCTCACGTAAGGTACGCCCAATGGTGGATGAATTCACTATAGGCTCAGACAGTGACGGGGGTCGCAATAATACTAAGAGGATCTTGGTGATAGCTCAGGGACGCTTAGTCAACCTGAGCGCAGCAGAAGGTCACCCGGCTGCCGTAATGGACATGAGTTTTGCCAATCAGGCACTGGCAGTCGAATGGGCGTGGCGTAATGCAAACTCACTTTCACCTCAAGTTTACCCCGTACCGGCTGATATTGATACTGAAATAGCCGCTCTAAAGCTGAAGGCCATGGGGGTGGCAATCGACACGCTAACCGATGAGCAACAAAACTACTTATCCTCGTGGCAAAGCGGCACCTAAAGTGAATCTTAACCAATTTGTAACATAAAACTGTTGCAAATCACAGCAGTTTCGTATAAGCTATTGATAAGATATAATTATAGTACCCACTTAAGTTTCTTCGATAGGAGGCATCTATATGAATGTAATTATCAATGCCAAGAAGGCTGATATATCCGAAGAGGCCAAGGATTTGGCCAAGGAAAAGGTGGAAGGACTGAGTCGTTTATTTCCGGGGGCTGAACGTGCCGAAATCAGGTTTCAGAAGGAACGCAACCCGAGAATAACCAACAATAAGGTATGCGAAGTTACTTTGCTTGGACATGGGCTAGTTTTGCGAACCTCTGCGGCGGCATCTGATCCTGAATCTTCAATTGAGGGAGCTGTCCATAAACTACAACACCGCTTAGAGAAACTAAAAGGGCATTTGGTTGCGCGAAACCATCCGCGCAAACGTGAACATAAACCTGTTTAAACTTAGAAATACGCTACCCATCACAACTTAAAATCCCCTAAACTAATGGTATGAGCCTTTTTGACAAGGTATTAAAAGTTGGTGAAGGAAAAAAGATACGGCGCTTGACAGAACTAGTTCCCTTGATTAATGCACTGGAACCGGAGATGGAAAAGCTTGATGATGCATCTTTGCAACATAAGACTGTGGAGTTTCGGGAACGTTTAGACAACGGTGAAACGCTGGAGGATATCTTACTCGAAGCATTTGCGCTCGTCAGGGAAGCGGCATGGCGTACCATTGGCGAACGGCATTTTGACGTACAGTTGATGGGAGGAATGGCTTTACATTTTGGCTGGATAGCTGAGATGAAAACCGGGGAAGGCAAAACGCTTGTGTCCACTTTACCCGCTTATCTGAATGGACTGAACTCAAAAGGCGTTCACCTTGTTACCGTCAACGACTATCTGGCCAAAAGAGACTCCGCCTGGATGGGGCAGATACACAAATGGCTTGGGCTAAGCGTTGGAGTTGTGGTTTCCGGCATGGAAAATACCGCTCTTAGAAAAAAGGCTTATGCATGCGACATCACTTATGGAACCAACACGGAGTTTGGTTTTGACTACTTGCGTGACAATATGGCTTATTCCAAAGACCAGATGACTCAACGGCAGCATGTCTATGCAATAGTTGATGAGGTCGACTCCATATTGATTGACGAAGCACGAACCCCTCTTATCATTTCAGGTCCCAGCACTCAAACCGCAAAGTTCTACCACCAGTTTGCCTCGATAGTCAGAACGTTAAAAAGAGATGTAGACTACGAGGTGGACGAAGAAAAAAGAACCGTAACCCCTACAGAATCCGGTATAGCTGTGGTTGAAAAGGGGTTGGGTATAAACAATCTATACGACCAAGTGGCTATCAACTATGTGCACCACTTGGAACAAGCCCTAAAAGCCAAGGAGCTTTATTTGCGAGATAAAGACTACGTGGTATTAGATGGCGAAATCAAGATAGTAGATGAGTTTACCGGCCGTATCTTAGAGGGACGTAGATGGTCGGATGGGTTACACCAAGCAGTTGAAGCCAAGGAAAGGGTTCCAATTAAAGAGGAGAATCACACTTGGGCCACCGTGACACTGCAAAACTATTTTCGTCTTTATCAAAAACTATCCGGCATGACGGGAACGGCTGAAACTGAATCAGCCGAGTTCGCTTCCACATACAACCTCCCTGTCGTAGCTATACCAACCAATAAGCCAATGGTTAGAAGGGACCTTCCCGACTATATCTACAAGAGTGAAGAGGCTAAGTTCCGAGCTGTTGTACAGGATATAAAAGCCTGTTATGAAAAGGGTCAACCGGTTCTGGTTGGAACCGCGTCGGTGGAAAAATCCGAATATCTCTCAATGTTATTGGATAAAGAAGGGATACCTCATTCGGTGCTCAACGCCAAGCAGAATGATAAGGAAGCTCTGATTGTAGCCCAAGCGGGTCGTTTGCACAGTGTCACCGTCGCTACCAACATGGCCGGTAGAGGAGTTGACATACTTCTCGGTGGTAATTGGGAAGGTCTGGCTGTCGCTGAACTGTTGGAAAAAGGAATCGATCCGCAAACAGAAGAAGGTGTCAAACTGCTCGCGAAACTCAAGGAAAATTTTGTGCAGCAGTGCAAAGAGGAGGGGGATATGGTGCGGGAACTCGGGGGGCTTTATGTTCTTGGGACCGAACGTCACGAGGCAAGGCGTATTGACAACCAGCTTCGAGGCCGCTCGGGACGTCAGGGGGATGTCGGGAAAAGTCGCTTTTATCTATCGTTGGAAGATGAACTGATGAGGATATTTGCCACCGGTGCAATGACATGGGTAATGAACAAAGCCATTCCTGAGGACATACCCATAGAAGCTCGTCTGATAAGCCGGGCGATAGAAAAAGCACAACACACTGTTGAATCCATCAATGCAGAGAGACGAAAGGATGTTTTAAAGTACGACGAAGTGATGGACAAGCAGCGTAAGGTTATCTATGCCAAACGCATGCAAATAATAGAAGGTGAAGATCTAAAAGAGTATACGGAGGAGTTGTTGGAGAAAACTATTATCTCTTTAGTGCAACAGGCCTGTCCGAGAGAGTATAAGGAGGAATGGGATATCCATTATCTCCTGACTGAGGTATCCCAATACTACCCGACGCAGTTCTCACCCGATGAACTGTTTGAAGCCACCGGCACTGCTCAACTAACCGATAGCCTGATAGCAGAATGCTTATCGTACTATCACCAACGTGAAGAGGCCATACCTGCTGGCAAAGAGGCTTTCCGTCAGTTGGAAAGAGAACTGATGCTTCAAATAATCGACCAGCATTGGCAAGATCATCTGGCGGAAATGGACTACCTGAGAGAAGGAATCAATCTCAGAGCTATGGGACAGCAGGATCCGTTAGTCGCTTGGCAAAAGGACGGATTCGAGATGTTCGGGAAACTCATGGACGTTATTGACGACGATTACCTGCGCTATATAATGCATGTAGAGGTTATCACACAACCATCAGAAGCAGTTGACTTTGCCCAAGCCCAATACTTAGCGGCAGACAATCCCGTTGAAGAACTGGGGGATATCTTACAACAGTTGTCTGTGGGTGTTGGGACAGACTCCAATACGAACGCTCAAGCTCTCGGAACCGTCGGTTTCGACGGCGCTGGCACCGGAGGGGCACTTGATGGCAGAACCGTTGGTAATGGGGCGACCAGGACCGTTGGTGTCGGGGCTATTGCATCCGGAACTGCTACCCGTGTATCTGCATCCCGCAAAAAAATAGGCCGAAACGACCCTTGCTGGTGTGGAAGCAACAAGAAATACAAACTTTGTCACGGAAGTCAAATATAGCGTGGCAACTTGTGATAAACAATGCTTGTAAACAAACCTAACGCCAAGGCTATAAGCAACCCCTCTCAACGAGAAAGGAAACCCGCTTATAAGGATAAGTTGAAAGAGGTGGAAGCTGTACTGGCTATACAGTCAAATCGCCTCGACGAAGCCAAAGTATATATGAACTTTGAAGAACTAAAGAAAAGACTCGCAGATTTAGAACCACAGTTGGCAAATCCTGATCTATGGGACAATCCCGATGCGGCTAAAGCGCTCACCTCCTCTTACGCTCAGCTACGTGACGATATCGGGACCCTTGAAACCTTGCAGAACAGTATAACAGATGCACAAACCATGGCAGAACTGACGGAAGAACTGAGTCAAGATATCGACAGCGGTAATGCAAAAGATGCCGATAGCAACATAGGAAACATAGATAAGTGTAAAGAAATCGAAAAAGCCCTAGAAGAACTGGAGCAAATGACACAAAAATTGGTGATTCAACTGGATAATCTGGAAATCCAAACCTTACTTGATAAGGAGTATGACCAAAGTGACGCCATAGTTGAAATACATGCAGGTGCCGGCGGAACAGACGCGCAGGATTGGGCTGAAATGCTTATGCGAATGTATATTAGGTGGGCTGAGAAAAAGGGCTTCCAAGTTGAAATAGAAGACGTTACTCCCGGACAAGAAGCCGGAATACTCTCTGCCACATTTATACTGAAAGGGCGATACGTCTACGGCATGCTCCGAGCGGAAAAAGGGGTACATCGTTTGGTCAGGATGTCACCTTTTGACTCAAACCACCGCAGACACACAAGTTTCGCTTCTTGTGAGGTAACCCCTTTGTCAGAAGACCCCAGCGAGAAGATTGATATAGACGATAAAGATTTAAGGATAGACACCTATCGGGCATCTGGGGCGGGCGGTCAACATGTCAACAAAACAGACTCTGCTATTCGTATTACTCACATCCCGACGGGAATAGTCGTATGCTGTCAAAATGAACGCAGCCAACACCAGAACAAGGAAAAGGCATTACAGATACTGTCTTCAAAATTAGCGGACTTAGCCCACATGCAACACCAAGCCGAATTGGCAAACATAACCGGGCCCCAAAGCGAAGTAGCTTGGGGAAATCAGATACGTTCTTATGTCTTAGCACCATTCCAGCTGGTAAAAGATCTAAGAACTCAGACTGAATCCGGTAATGTAGAAGCAGTTTTGGATGGCACCATAGACGAATTTATCAAATCCTGGTTACAACAGCAGAAAACCTCTGATACTACGGTATCACTCCGGCGTCCTATATCGCTCTAACGTTTGTTCCTTCCGGACCTTTGTTACCTGTCGCTACTTCAAACTCTACTCGTTGGCCTTCAGTAATTGAGGAAGACTGACCGGGTTGTAACGCCGACTTGTGGATAAATACGTCTTTTCCTCCATCATCAGGGGTTATAAACCCATAGCCCTTAGTGGTATTAAACCACTTGACAGTGCCAGTACTCATTTTAGTATATTACTCTCTTCTCCTCACACTTGGTCTATCTATATATCTTTACGCATTTAGACTACTGCTAGCCTATCAGCTATCAGCCAAATCATAGTTGGCAGATAGTGCGAGAAAAAACTGTCAACAACAACAAGGCTAAGTTTGCTTTACATACTATAGTTTATTTTTACACCATAGCAAGTTCAGTTTAGAAAAATTTGTAGGTTATAATAAAATAGTTAACATAAAGTGAATGGGACTTGAATGCATTCAAACGCTAACGTGGAAAAACAACCAACCAAAAAACCGCACGGTGTTTATCTGAGCCGATGGGTTGCCGGGTTCATATCGTTAATTATAATCGGACTGCTGCCCTGGACCGTATACTTAGCAAGTACGCTTCCCGCCAACTTTAAAAGCCACGACTGGAATATAGCCTGGGTTGGCTTTGACAGTGCGGTTATAATAGTGCTTGCATATACAGCCTGGGCGGCATGGTTCCGTCGTCAAATTCTGGCTGTCACATCTATAGTTGCAGCAACACTACTGATTTGTGATGCCTGGTTCGACATAAATACGTCACTTGGGACACATAACGAGATCATAACAATCATCACCGCGGTATTTGGAGAAGTTCCGTTAGCAATTTTTCTGGGTTGGGTAGCACGCAGGATCATCTTGCGCACCGCTGATACTCTTGCCACCTTGAACCATGCCTCAAAGCCTTACCACCATCTCCGTGATGCTCCATTCCTTTTTATGAGCACACTAATCAAGCAACATCCCGCAGGCGGAGCAGATGAACCGGCGAAGATTGATGATGAATTGAACGATAAAAAATAGTTTTTTGTTGTTCACTGGCAAAATTTTTAATAAAAAATATTAAATAATTTTTAAATGAATTTTGATAACGATAAACTATATTTTACATAAACTGAAATCTCCCAAACCCTTGATTTTATAGGCTTCGGCGGCAATTAAATTGTAAACAAATTAAAAAATTAACATATATATAAAAAATAAACAAAACAGAAAAATATCGTTAAATGTAAATAAATACTTGACTTTATTGCAAAAGTGCACTTTGATATATAACAAATAAGTTGTTGTCACCAAGCTACAGGCTTGGTCAACCATTAGGAGGTGGTTGTGAATAAATCACAGCTAGTAAATGAAATTAGTAAAGCAGCGGGAATAACAAAGGAGCAAGCTGAACGCTCAGTAAACGCCTTTACCCGCACAGTCATAGCTGACGTAAAAAGTGGCGGTAAAACAATGCTGATTGGCTTCGGCAGCTTTATCCCATCGAAACGTTCGGCTCGCACAGGAAGGAATCCCCAGACGGGAGCACCTCTTAGGATACCAGCCTCAAGAGGTGTGCGTTTCGTTGCAGGATCACTCTTCAAGGATGTTGTCAATGGGAAAGCACCATTGCCGGCTTTGAAAGCCTCACCTGCTGCGAAAAAGGCAGCTCCGAAGAAGGCAGTAGCTAAGAAGGCTGCTCCGAAAAAGGCAGCTCCGAAGAAGGCAGTAGCTAAGAAAACAGTAGCTAAGAAGGCAGCTCTTGTTAAAAAGCCTACTGCGAAGAAAACAGTAGCCAAGAAGGCGCCGGCAAAGAAGGCAGCTCCAAAGAAAACAGCAAAAAAACGGTAAGCATAGCAGTTACGCAGTACTACTAATATATACTAAATTAAATCAAACAACCCGGTTCAAAGCTTCGCGGATAAGAAGTGTTCATAGAGCCGGGTTGCTTGATTCACGGAATGTTTTGCTAAATCTGTTGCAGCAACTCTATATCTTCCGGTAAATCTATATCGCAGGCTGCAAGTTCATCCTCTACCACCCTTATTTCAAGCCCAATTGAACATGCATACCGAAAGTGTCTATAAAATGAACCGGGTCCATATGAAAACTTAAATCCGGGTGTGGATGTAACAGCTATATCGGAGACGCAGATAACATTAGTACCATCTTTGTAGCGATCCGGAACTAATGTAACACCATCAAAATCCCCTACCAACCCGGCTAAATTCTGCACCAACGGTATATCCGAATGAGCAACGATTACGCTGTTTGCACCCTCTGATATGAGTTTTCCCACTCCTGAATCAACGGCACCATTGAGTCCTTTTCCCGGTTCCCACAGTACCGCTGCGCCATGTGCTTCACTCCACGCTGCCACTTCCAAATCATCACATACCACCGCAACAGGCAGATCACCGGCAGCTTGAATCACCAATTCGGCCATAAACCGGGCCAGCTCGATTCGCTCATTGGGGTTAAGCACGGAAGATAGACGCTGTTTAGCTTCAGAAAAAGCCTTGATGGGCACCAAGACTGCCTTATCCGAAAAAATCACCTTATGTGATGCATCCACAAATTAGAATTTTACCCAATTTATCTGGATAATGATAGTCTGGTTCTCATGGCATATCATGATCCGCTGTCTCAAATACGTTCGATACTGAAAGAACGTGGAATAACCGATGAAGAAATAGATCAGGCACTTGTTGACAATACTTTGGACTTGATAACAGCCCAGCGGCTTATTTTACCATCAAAGCTTACACATACCAGAAAGGAAATTTGTCAAATAACCGGAATGCCGATTGAGCAGGTTCGGAGATTTTGGAGGGCGTTGGGCTTTCCTGATATCAGCGATGACAAAAAAGCCTTCACGGATTCGGATATCGAAGCTATTGACATACTTCAGGGTTTGTTGAATTCAGGATTAGCTGACCAAGAAACAGCTTTGCAGCTTGCGCGTGTATTGGGGCAGTCGTTATCCCGTATAGCGGAAGCTGAGGTCACCATTGCGGGTGGGTTTGATACTGAACTGGACAATGTGGCTTCCATACAGCAACTTCTCCAAGTTGCTGATAACACTTTACCCGCTATAGCTAAACTTTTAGAATTTGTGTGGCGCAGACACTTGGCGGCAGCCGTAGAGCGCGCCATGTTGATTCGTTCAAGGCATTCCACAACTACGGGTGGAGTTGAAATGGCGGTTGGATTTGCGGATATGGTGGGCTTCACCGCGTTAAGCCAACAAATAAGCATCGAGAGCTTAGCTGAAATTGTATCCCATTTTGAAGCTCTTGCCCAAGACATTACCTCTCAATTTGGAGGACGGGTAGTCAAGATGATTGGGGATGAAGCCATGTTCGTAGTTGAGGAGATGGCTGATGCCGCTCGAATTGCTCTTGCGTTATCTGAAGCATACGCGGCTGACGAACTGTTATCCGATGTTCGTATCGGACTATCGGCAGGACCTGTGTTGCTTCGAGACGGCGACTATTACGGCCCAGTAGTAAACTTAGCCAATCGCATAGTCGCCCTTGTGGAACCGGGAGGTATCTTGGTGTCCTCAACGCTTTACGAGGCATTGGCGGATAACAACGAGTTTTCTTTTATTCAGCTGAAGAGGTCTAGGTACTTAAAGGACATAGGCAAAGTGGAACTATGGGCATTGTTCACACCCGGCTCTGAAGGAGCCGGCAGGGAACGACGTCAGGGTGTCAGGTGGGAACGTTTAAGTGAACTACTTCCATCGCTGACAACGCTGTCCACTTTGCCGGCCTTGGGGGAACTGCGAGGTATGGGAGAACGCTTCATAGAAGATGTGCGGACGAGAGGACTTGAACCTCCACCCCACAAAGGGACCGGGACCTAAACCCGGCGCGTCTGCCATTCCGCCACGTCCGCTTGTTCGCTTTTATTTTTTCGCGGCCGGTTGTGTTGGTCTTGGGTTTTCGCGGCCGGTTGTGTTAAAACAATCATACATCTAAGATTGGGTTTGCCAACACACAAGGATATTATACTAGTATGTACAGAATATGAAACGACTCAATAACAACCAAATCCCCGGCCAGCCGAATCCTCTCAACTGCTTAGACGCTCAGATTATCAGCCAGATTCAAACACCGGATACCACAGCAGAGATATATCAACGTCTCTTACAAGAACGTATAGTATTTTTAGGTAGTGAAGTGGACCACCGGTCAGCCAACCTGATATGTGCTCAACTATTGCTACTGGAGGCGGAGGACACAGAGAAGGACATCTCTATTTATATTAACTCACCAGGTGGATCCGTAACAGATGGACTGGCCATTTACGACACCATGCAATACGTGCGTTGTGATGTTCGTACCATTTGCCTGGGGCTTGCAGCTTCAATGGGACAGTTCTTACTTTGTGCGGGAACCAAGGGCAAGCGTTATGCTCTGCCCCATGCTCGCATTCTAATGCATCAGCCTTCAGGGCAAATGGAGGGACAAGCAGCTGATATAGCAATACAAGCAGAACAGATAGTGTACTTGAAAAAAATGATGGCAGAGAGAATAGCTTTTCACACCGGACAAACAACAGAACGCATAGAGGCCGATTCAGACAGGGATCGCTGGTTTACTGCCCAAGAGGCGATGGAGTATGGGTTTATAGACCAAGTAATAGATCGCTCTGTAGTGCAACCATCACTTCCCGAAAGCCCAACTACGAAAGATGCTGATAACGCTAAGGGCGGGGAAGATGTGGCCGGTAAGGATGGGGAGAGCGGCTCTACTCCCCTTAAGTGATATCTTTTATGCCATCATCCTCAGGACTATTCAAAAAAGCCGATGGCCGAGATAAGTTACACAATGGATTGGAACCTGCTTATTTGGCACCCGTACACATTATACGCCCTAATAGAAATATATGGCAGCGGTTAGCCGACATATGGCATCACAGAGAGCTGTTGATGTTTTTAATACGAAAGGAGGTGCATTTACGATACTCAAACAGTGTTCTGGGCCTCGCTTGGTCGATGTTGAATCCTGCTTTGACTTTGGCAATTTATTGGATTGTCTTTGAAAAGGTGCTGCGTAACGGCATACCTAACTTTGTCGTATTCTTATTTGCCGGTATCTTAGTCTGGAATCTCTTTTCAACATCCGTCTTAGGCGCAACCGGAACATTGGTTGCCAACAGCGGAATAGTCAAAAAGGTGGCTTTCCCTAGGGAGATACTGGCTATTGCTTCAGTCGGAGCAGCTTCGGTGCTGTTTTTCTTTCAAGCACTCGTGGTGGCCATAGGGCTTATCATATTGAACTCCGGGCCTGCATGGGGTTACCTGCCTTTAATCCCCCTTGCCATAGTAGTGTTATTGGTATTTTCAACAGCCTTGGGTATATTCTTATCTGCCGTCAACGTATATTTCCGCGATACCCAACATCTGGTAGAGGTTATGATGTTGGCTTTGTTCTGGGCGGAACCAATTGTATACCCGTACAAGTCCGTGGCAGCCATCTTTGCCAATCACCCAAGTTTATTCTGGTTGAAGTGGATTTATCTGGCCAATCCTTTAGCCGGTGTAGTCTTAGCTTTTCAAAGGTTTTTGTATGCACACGTAAATGCAATAAATACAGTTACCCATCAACCTATGGCTATACTGCCTACCCGCACCATATCCTCCTACGCAGAGTTGCTTGGAATAGTTCTGGTGGTATGTATAGCACTGTTGATTGGGGCAATCGGAGTATTTGCTAAGCTGGCTGGCAACCTGGCGGAAGAACTGTAGAATAAGGACTGTGGACTCTAAGGACTGCCCGCAAAGCGACTGATCTGATATGAACAGCGATGTTACAATAGAAATATCCAATTTATCAAAGCGTTTCCGGCTTTATCACGAAAAATATACCTCATTTAGGGAACGCTTTGTGCATGCAGGAAAAATTCCATATGAAGAGTTCTGGGCACTTAAAGACATCGACATACAGGTAAAAACAGGAGAAACGCTGGGGCTTTTGGGCCGTAATGGATCCGGCAAAACTACACTGCTAAAATGCATGGCGAGCATTCTATTGCCAACCACGGGTGAGATCGCCATACGGGGAAAAGTTGCTGCGTTGCTTGAACTTGGAGCCGGGTTTCAACCGGAATTGAGTGGAAGAGACAATATTTTCTTGAACGGTTCACTGCTTGGACTTTCCCGTAAAGAAATAGTAAAACGGTTTGACGAAATAGTCGCTTTTTCAGAACTTGAACAGTTTATAGACAATCAGGTTAAGTACTATTCATCCGGAATGTACATGCGCCTTGGCTTTGCCGTAGCTGTGCATGTGGAACCTGAGCTTCTTCTAATAGATGAAGTACTGGCGGTCGGGGACGAAAGTTTCCAACTTAAATGTCTCAGTAAAATAGAGCAGTTTCAAAAAGAAGGCCGCACTATTGTATTTGTAACTCACGCCCCGGATTTAGCTAAGAAGATATGTAATCGAGCGGTAATTTTGGAACACGGAACAGTTGCGATAGATGACGATATCTCTCAAGCCACCAAGGTATTTAGAAAAGATATTCTGCATACAAAAGAAGCGGACGAAGACTAGTCTTTTCGCCGCGCCAACTTGATATCATCGACTATCTCATGTTGGCGCGTTCTATTACTCGTTCAAGAAATCTTATATAGCGACTTACAAGTACATCCCATCCATAGTTTTCTTGAACATAACGCCTGCCATTGGCGGCTAAGGTCGAACGAATATCGGCTTTGTTTACAAGTAAACTCAACCCCGCCTCAAAGGTCAAGTAGGAATCAAACCATATGCCTCCTTCTGAGCTTGCACAGTGGCCTTTGGTAACGGCACAGGTGGCATTCACCATAACCGGGATACCACTGCTCCATGCTTCCATTATGACAAGAGAAAACGACTCATAAGCTGAAGGAGATATAAGCAACAAGGAGTTGCGCAACAGCTCCCATTTAACGGCTTCTGAAACCGTACCGGTTAGGAAAATATCTGGATGGGCCGGCAGTTCAGCGGTAACCGGACCAACCATTACAAGAGCAAGTGGACCCGGGTGACGTTCTTTGTATGCTATGAAGAACTCGGCTGCCATCACCGCACCTTTGTGAGAATCCACCCTGCCCAAACTCATCACATAAGGACGATCGGATAGTTTCGGCAATACCCCTGGCAGCAAATCCGAATAGACTGTATCGCTTCCAGGCATATCAACCCCCAGTCCCAGTACGATCTGGGGTAAATGAGCCACGGGATAAACTCTTTGCAGTAATTCACGCTCGGCATCGGCGTGATATACAAGCCCGTCAGCAGAACCGAAAGTCTTGGCAAATACGGGTAAATACAAAGCCGGTTCGTCATGAGCGGCAGGATGCAGGACAGACGGGCCTTTTATCTTGGATATCGACTCTGTTATAGGATAGTAGAGGTAGGGATAAAATGCCGTTATATCTGCTCCGCCTGAACTGGCCGCTCCGCTCTTCGCACCGTGAGTACCGTAAGAAAGAACCGCATCCACCAGTTGGGGACAAACCGGTCCTTGCAGTTCAACCCATTTTTCGGCATCTTTCAAGCTGGCGGTTGTCGGAAACTTCCTAAGGGCGGCATCCAAGGCAAAATACTCAGGCTGCCTGCCCGATAAAGATTCAAATCTATGAACAGTAACGCCGTTTATATCCAATGTCTCTTGCGGAAAGTAGTTGTCCCAAGTTATGTGATCCAAGGCGCATGTAGTGAATACTTCAACCTGACACCCCCCAATACCAACAAGTCTTTCAGCCAGCATTCTGGCTGCTGATTCCGCACCTCCTATGACCTCCGGTCCATAACGTGGGGTGACAAACGCAATTTTCATTTAAAATCCTCTCCAATTCCATGTCGAAGTGCATCAATAAAACGGAGTTCATTCTGCGCCAAACTAAGCTTGTCTAATTGTGCATTACCCGAAGATACCAAGGTGTCACGTAGCTTTTTATCACTCAATATCTTGTGCACAGAAGTGGCCACGAGAACGGGATCCTTCTTCTCAAGCAGTAGCCCTCCTTCTCCGACTGTCTCGCCGACAGCCGCTTGCGCATAAGCAACTACAGGAATTTTATTGTACATTGCTTCAAGCAAAGGAACACAAAATCCTTCGTGATCTGACAGACATACAAATATATCTGCGCTTTTATAGTAAGCGGAAAGCTCACTTGATGTTACAGAATCGGTAAAGATAACTGCATCCGAAATACCCAAACTGGCGGCATAGTTTTCCAATGCCAACTGGTAGTTGGGCAAGAAAACACCGCCAACCAGCGCTAAGCAGGCGTTTGGATCGTAAAGTCTGCGATAAACGCTGAAAGCTTTTATCAGGTCATGCTGAGCTTTGTTTGGAACTATTCTTCCGACAAAAAGCCACAAGCAACAGTCACGTTCTTTCAACTCTTTCAATGTTTTCTCATCTGGCGCATACTCAAAGTTGCTCATATCAATCAATGGGGGTGCTACACTGCAAGAAGTATAACCCACATCCTCCATCTCTTGTTTGTTGTATGCCGAATCCGCTACTCCCGCTACGGACAATGGAGCGAGCCTTTTGAGTTCGCTGCGACCGGCAGCCAACAAGACAGCCACCTTTGGGTCCCAGAGCTCCAGCAGGAAAGCTGGGGTAACACTGTGATAGTTGACTATCTTCTTTACATCTAAACCAGCCACAACAGAGGCCAACCGACTGCCGATAGAACTCTGATAGATAATCCAAGTAGCAGAATCAGAAAACTTAGAAGAAAACTGCCGGTAGTCCATAACCTGATCGGCCAGATCAGAGTGCACGCCCGCAACAAATATCTCCGAATGTAACCCCAAGCGACGCAACAGGTGCCTCACCCTTAGAGTATGCGCACCTATGGCATCACGGGGAGCCAGCATGGGAACAAACTGATGAACTGCGGTTACCTTCAATTTGGTACGCTGGCTGTTATGCAGTAGAGGTTCCTGGTAATATGGCTGTTATCTGTCCCATTGTAAACACCCTCATCATGGACACTTATATCTTCAAATCCGTACTTTTCCAATAAGTAACTCCAAGTCTTAGGATCAAAAGGCTTAGCGGGAGCGAGATCCGCCGCTATAATATAGTCATCCTTGCCCCATGCGTCAGGATGAACACTACACAACAGCAGCTTCGCGTTTGGGGAAAGTTTTTTTGCCAAAAGATCAAGCAACAGGTAACGATCGTTCAAAAAGAGTGCTTCAAGACAATCATTCAAGACAGCTCCCTTGAGTGTGCCAGACCTGAGGGAACTAAGGTGTTCAATAATCCCCTCACATCTAAGGTCTAAACCGTTCCTTACTCCCACATTGACCGATTTTTCATTTTGCCCGACACCATAGGCATCGGTATGACTGTTGATAAGTGCGTCCACAAGATAGCCTTGATCACAGTCAAAATGCAATACCCTACCGTTTACGCTGTTCAGCTGTTGCAAGGCCAATTGAACCAACCACTGGCGAGCCGGTCCCGATGTCTTGTCAACCTGTGCCATAGCAGACCAATTTTGCCGCTGGCTCCCCCCTGTGCGGGAAGGATAACCGTCGCTGCCCCGTTCCAGCAAACCCAAGCGATCATTCAGTGCCATCAATGCCGCAGAGGCGGCTTTAGCGAAGCTCACAACCTGATATGCCAGATAGTCCATATACCAAAAGGTCAACTTCCTAATAATGCGCTTCAAATATGCCCCTCCGGGTTTATGGGACTCTATGGGAACCAAAGCATCTATATCGGCAAAAGCATCAACCGTTTGGGCTATCCGATCAAACTGGGAAGACTTGGAGTTCCGCCCTGCTCCGGAAAAGGGGGCAAACTGCCAAAACAAGTCGTCTAATCGGCGGCTGGCCGCCTCGGAAAGTTCGCCCGCTGCCTGAGCAGCTTCTTGGGCGATTTCGTCCATTATATCGTTTAGAAAAGTCTTCTCCTGTCGATTAGAACCTTTATTCATTCATCTCTGTCCTTACGGTTGTTTTTTTAACAGTTTGCCACAGTAGCAACTATTTCAAATATAATTATTCAAATGCGACGTTGCAATACTGTTTTTATCATAATCCTGTTTCTAACCACACTTTTGTATCCAAGAATCACAAATAACGCCACAACCAATAACCTTACCTCTTTTGCGCATACTGGCTATGCTCATACCTCTTTTTCCTCTGCGGCTTGCCCCTCGCCAATTCAATCCACCTCCCAAAGCGATTCAATCCAGATATGCAACGGCGGAAACCCCGTATGGACACAGCTGATTCCATCAGCACCCATACAGTGGTCATCTCCCATACCGGCGGTTTTGGATACGGGTGGACCTTCAATAGTGGTAGGGGCATTAAACGGTGGAGTTTATGCATTTCATCTTGGCTCCGGTACTTTGGTGTCGGGGTGGCCAACCTTTGCACAAGGTCCTATTGAAGCTACGCCCACCGCTGCTCAAATAGGGACAAGCGGCTATGATCGTGTTTTTGTTGGATCCGTGGGGACATTGGGCCCGCAGGGCCAGCTCGAATTAGACAACCCCGGCGGAGGCTACTACTCTTTTAGCCATACAGGTGCCGACCTCTGGGAGTTTGAGGGACGTAATCCCGCCACCGACCCCAATCAAAACTCAGAAGGCGTATTGGCTCAAATGGCGGTAGGAAATACCGTCGCAGGATCAGCGCCAACGGTAACGGCTGGAGCTTTGGGACAGAATATGTATTCACTCAACGCCCTCAGCGGACAGCCGGTTCCCGGTTGGCCTTTTTATACTTCAGATACCGTATTTTCCTCTCCGGCGCTGGCCGATCTTGCAGGTGTTGGGCACGGGCAAACCGACATAGTTGACGGCGGCGACTCAACCGCAGGATCCTCTTATGGGCAGACTTACCAAAGTGGTGGAATCATGCGCTATTTGAGCGGTGCGGGGCAGCTTTTAAACAGTTTCGATACCTCCGAAGTGTTCAGATCTTCGGCCGCCGTCGGAGATGTACTGAGGCAAGGCACCCCTCAGGTTGTATTCGGCTTGGGGAACTACTACAACACCTCTGAGTCCGATGACCTGATCATGCTCAACAGTACGGGAGGTGAGCTATGGGCGCAAAACTTGGGGGGATATACATTCGGCTCACCTGCTTTGGCAAACTTAGAGGGCACAGGACAACAAGACATAGTCGAAGCCACACTTGGATATCAATCCAACTCCTCAGGAGGAGCTTTATGGGCGTTTAGCCCTACCGGCAATGTACTTCCCAACTACCCCGTAAACTTAAATACTCCGGTAGTCGGAAGCGTAACCACTGCCGATCTGACAGGCCAAGGCTATCAGGACATACTGGTTCCCACGGGTGGCGGACTGTTTATCTATGACGGCAAGAGCGGACAACAAGTGGCTTGGTTGGCTAACGGCCAATATGGACCAGGTATGACCTTGCAGAACTCACCTCTTGTCACCCAAGACCCGAACGGAACTATCGGGATAACCATAGCCGGAATACAGGCAAACTCCATGACAATCCCCGGTGACGTGGCAAGTGGAGTGGGACTTATAGAGCACTTTGAGATCACCACTCCACATGAGTCAATTGGGCAATGGAGCGATTCCTGGCCAATGTTTCACCATGACCATTGGGGAACCGGCAACATCGACCCCACATCCTTAGTACGCTCTCAAGCCGCCTCGATCAACTCAATCTCGCCAAACATCGGATCACCTAACGGCGGAACTCAAGTTACAATAAGTGGATCGGGGTTTTCAACAGTACCCGGAGCGGTGACAGTAATGTTCGCCAACCAGCCCGCCATTAGTGTGTCCTGTCTATCTTCAACTACCTGCACAGCCACAGCCCCTTCCTCTCAGGCCGGTCTGTCTGTAAACGTCAACATCTCTGTGGGGGGACAAGTTCAGTTGCAGCAACAAAACAGTACATTTACCTACTACCTGCCTCCGCCGACTATTACCTCTGTTTCTCCTGCATCAGGATACGAATACGGCGGAAACGCGGTTACGATAGAAGGAACCAACTTTTCTGCCGGGAAAACTGCCGTAAGTTTTGGAGGAAACCCAAGCCCAAGTGTTCAAGTAAGCTCATCCACCTCTCTTACTGCCATAGTGCCCCCTTCGGCAACCCAGGATGCGACAACCCCTGAATCTGTTCAAATTACCCTGACAACACCCGGATACCCAAATAGCGTTACTTCACCTACGCCATACACATATGACAACGTACCGGCTTTCAACCCCGCTTCGACAAGCACCTATACTCCCCTTGCACCCTACAGAATATGCGATACCCGACCCGGTAATCCGTCAGAGCTATCGGGAGTTGACGCATCATGCAACAACCAAACACTGTATCCGGGTGAAGTACTGAACGTTCAAACAACTGGAACTTATCCTTGTACAACCACATCATGTACCGCTACGAACGTATTACCGTCCGGTGCCACAGCGGCAATGCTAAATATAACCGCTATCTCATCTTCAGCGTCTGTCGGTGGATACTTCGGATATTTAACTGCATGGCCAACCGGCTATCAGCGTCAAACGACATCCAATTTAAACTTTGCCGCGGGAAAAACAGTCCCAAATCTGGTGGAAGTTCCTATAGGCACAAACGGTCAAATTAGTATATACAACTACGGAGGAATAGCCAATGTCTTAGTGGATGTGGAAGGTTATTTCAGCTCAACGGGATCTTCCGCGGCAAACGTCTACACACCGGACACTCCCGTACGTATATGCGATACCCGGCCTGCTAATCCGTCCGACCTCACCGGACCCGCTGCCCAATGTAACGGTACGAACAACTCGGGTACCACCCCCAACCCCGGTACTTCAATAAGCGTTAATGTAGGAAGCGGCATCGGCAATATCCCGACAAGTGGCATAAGTGCTATCGTACTAAACGTAACAGTCGTAGAGTCAACTGCGACAGATGCCGGTAAATTGGGTTATTTGACGGTTTGGCCGGCTGGACTGCCTCGGCCAATCACCTCCAACTTAAACTTCACACCAGGTGAAACTGTTGCCAATACCGTTATAGTACCGGTCTCTTCCGCAGAACAGATAGACATCTACAACTTCGATGGTTCAACAAACATCATAGTGGATGTGCAAGGTTGGTTCACCGCCTCGTCTAACTTTGTAACCGCAAGTGGGCAGTTCACCCCCATTTCGCCCACCAGAATATGCGATACCAGGGCCGCCAATCCGTCCGAGCTAACCGGACTCGCTGCCCAATGTAACGGTACGAACAACTCGGGTACTACACTTTCAACCAACGAGAGTATCAATGTGGAAGTAGCCGGCATCACGGCCGGAGCCAGCCAGATCCCAACTTCAGCTACAGCGGTAGTTGTCAACTTAACCGCAATTTCATCTCCTTTGTCCCAAGGCGGAAAACCGGGTTATCTGACTGTTTATCCAACGGGCAACGGACAACATACAGCCTCAAACTTAAACTTTGCCGCCGGTGAGATAGCTGCAAACATGGTGGTGGCAGAGGTCGGGGCGAATGGAGAGATAACGATCTACAACTATTCCGGTTCAACAAATGCCATAGTGGATATCATGGGATGGTACGGCTAGGGCAAACCGGCATTGTTGCTTTACTTTAGTCGCAACCTAAAACGGATAGCTGTTAGGCGCTCCGGAGCGGCAAGGGGCATTCCCACAGACATTTATAACTTGTCCGGTTTGTAAAAAAGTTACAATCTGATCCCAAGCGCTCGGTACCGCTCTCGGTATTGTGTCATGAGGATCTTGTCCTTCGGTAGGGGGAGTATTGCTAAGCGGAGGGGGTGGGACACCCGAATCCCATACTACCAATGCTGCATTCCCTGAATAAGGGTAAGAACTGATAGGTGATATCCCAAAGAAGGGGTTGGACGGCATTCTGCCCGGTGCCAACCCGGGTACATACATGCGAGCTCCCAAAGTACGCGCCTCTGTGTAAGTCGAAACATTGGCAACCTGGTGATCTCCAAAAGCCATCTCCAAGAGAACCTTATGGGGAGGAGTGCCGGGTAGGAAATTGGCGGTAATATTCTCTGCATAACCATCAGTCTCCGCCCTGTCCCAAAGCATCTGGAGAAGGTCAAAGATGATCTGCTGGGTTGCTTTGTCGGGGTAGGTGTGGTCGATAATCACAAAAAAGGGTGCGAAATCAGAACTCCGATTCAACAAGATTGCATAGTCCATACTGGGAACACCCAGCACGGCACGGGTAAACTCGGGTGATATTGCCGCCAATGCGCCTCCCATCAAACTTCCTTCACTGTTACCGTAGTAGACAAGGGGTTGGCTGGTATCGATAAAGGGGGTATGAATTCCAGACGAGGACTCGAAGGCAGGGTTGGCGTCAAAGCCCTTAGGACTTACAATCAAGCGAGACAAGAAAAGAGCATCCAACAGTGACTGATCCAGGCGGTCGGGGATGGTGGGAAACTTAGACAGATCGGTCAATACGTTGGCGTCCGGCAGCTCATCGTTTTTATCCAGCCCCAACCAGTTGGTCGAACAGGGTATATAACCATACTTATTTACCATCCCCTGCACCCCCTCGCTATACATTTGAGTTGCCAAAGAGAAAAGTCCCTTGCCGTACAGCATAGGTTTACCGGGGGCAACGGATGCAGCCGCAGAAGTCGAATTAAAAACAACAGATCTTGGTATAGAACATGAAAAGGAAGCATGCACCACTGCGCCATGTAGTTGCTTGGGCAGTCCGTCTTTGGCGAAGCTGAACACAGATCCGGGCGGAGCGCCGGGTTTGTTAAGATAGTCGGGCACATTGAAAGTGCCTGTTATTTGACGGGCAATATCAAGATTTTGTGTAACAGTAAAATTTCGCACCTGTGTAACACTAAAAGAAGGTAGGTTTGAACCCAGTTGTGAAAAGGCCTGGTTGCGCATGTGAAGAACCCAATCGGTTAAGTTCTTGGAACTTTCTACCGTAAAGTCCCAAGTCAGATACATTCCGGCTTCCCCTACCCCATGTAAAGCAAGAAAGGACAAAAGGCTTTTTATATGGGCATCAAAAGCACGTTTGGCGGCATCGGCTGTCGACTTAGCAGTTGTTGACTTACCGGCAAGTATCGAAGCAAACACACCGGCCGGTTTTATAAGTTGTGCGGAAAAATTGTACATATTGCGAAGCGCCACTACTATTCTCTGCCCTTCGGGCAGGTTGGCGGCAGGGTGTATGATAAGTAACTGAGAAGCAGGGTTTGGATCGTTGGCATCCAGTTCCGCCCAGTATGCCAAACGCGTTCCGGTGTCGGCATCCATAACTACGATTGGAGCATTGGGTTGAAGCGAGTCCTGTATTGTTACACTTGAAGCTATGTGCGACAGAGCCAAGCTTACAGCAGGAACATAAACAAGGATAAGAGAACCGGGACTAAAACCATCATTTCTTTCCCAAGCGGCAGGATTGACATGGGCTGCCAACGAGTTGGTTGGCATGGCTGAGAGAGGAAAAACGACACGCCTTCCGGAAGGCATGGCACCATCAGGCACTGTGTAATAATCACTAGGGAAAGGTAACATACACCTTATAACACCCAGTGGGTCACACCTAGGAGACCCTTTCACACCGACTCCCCAGTTCACCCCCACCTTAGACTGCTCCGACGGTAAACTACCGGTTTTAACAACAGCCCCGGTGGTGTTTGACGAACAGGAAACTAAAATGGTGGCGACCACAAGAAGGGCCACGCTTGAATAGAAAATCTTCGTTATTCTTTGCCGACTAGCCACTTTACTGTTTTCCTTAGCATGTTATAGATCATCAACCTTATAGCATAATATTACACATCAGCAAAACCTCTAGGCGATATCCTTGACCTTCGCGCTCGGTAGCGACGATATCCTGGTGGAGTTTCTCATAGCCACCCGGCTTGGATGAGCTTGTGCGAGTTCATGGCAAGGCATGTCTCAAAGCACTCAATCTCAGCCTCAATCTCGGAGATCTTTACGACCAACACTGCTTTTAGCGCTTGTGAAGCTCCGCGATTGGTTTTATCAAGGTTCATTCCATCAAACATGCCAAAATCGGCACGGATAGTAGTGGATAATCGTACGATCCGAACGATTATCTGCTCAAAGCATGTTTTTGCACAAATCCAACGATTCGCCGGGGAGGTGAACAGTTACTTAAATTTTTATTTACAAATTTTGTTTGACACTTACAAAAATTGGTTGTATGTTTAGTTACTAATAAAAATAGTATTGGTTTTAGGCAAGCTAAACCATAGGCAAGCTAAACCATATGTGTAAAAGGATACAGCAAAGGAGGCAGCTATGTCAAACCGCACTTGGAGAGAGAGAATCTCGGGGAAATAGAAGGTTCCTCGAAGGCGTTATCTCTCTTTTATTATTGACATCAGTTTTAATCTCAGTGTTTCCGGCAAAAGGATTTGCACAAAATGGAGCTGTAGGGGGTGAAACCGGTACCGCTTCTTCGCCACTTCAAACACAGTCACAAACAGGATCACTTAGTGCCGCATTATCTAACACTGTAGCAACCCTTTACTCAAAGATGTCTGGTGTTGGTGCTTCAACACTGTCAGAAGAGTCTAAATCACTTTATAACGCACTACCCAGCTTACCTACAAGCGGCGACCCTTCCGGATGGAGTTTATCGTCTTTTCCACCTAATACGGTGATAACAGATACAACCTGTGTATCTTCTGTCTGCTTTGCATCAGGAGAGGAACAAAGTTCATCTGCAACTTCGGCCGGAGACTTTTTTATCAGCACCAACCAAGGCTCAAGCTGGTCTGTTACAGATTTACCCCAAAATCCACAGACATTGGGAGTTTCATGTACCTCTTCAAGCGACTGTACAGTGTTGGGAGTTGTTCCTGCTACTACATCCAGCGGAACTATAACACAAACCCCATATCTTTATATAACCTCTGATTCGGGGTCTACCTGGACTTATAACCCCTTACCCCAAGGAGTGCAAGTTGAAACTTCGTCAGGACCGCTTGTCCAGTTTGTATGTGTCTCTTTGACAGAATGTGTAATTCCGGCAATAAACGGTTCCTCTTATGAGCTGCTTCTCACACAAAATCAAGGATTGACCTACACCGACATACCCCTTTTGACTACGCTTTTGTCCATTACGTCTCTTTCTTGTCCATCTGCTAACGAGTGTCTTGTAAGTGGGACTGAACCCTCTTTTCTCAGCTCTTCACCTCCGGTTCCCCTAATCATACAGGTTAGCAACTTGGGAAGCTCGCCAAGCATATCGGTGCAATCAAACTTCTCACTTCCAAGCGCTTATGATACAACTGTCGATACAAACCTTTTCCCGTTATCTATGCTTTTCATTGCATTTGGTGAAGTTCTTCTATCCGCCGAGACTCACATAGAGGGACAAGTAACCTCGTTGGGTCCCCTTACCGACATGTCTTGTCCAACCAGCTCTGTCTGTTATGCACTTGGTCAAGCAAACTATTCATTTTCTATGTCATGGTTGTTCTCTTCTTCTCCAATATCATTTTCTCTATCTGGAATGTATATACTTAAAAGCACAGATGGTGGCACAACCTGGTCGTATCAAACTTCTGTACTGTCTCAAATGACAAACAGCCTGCCAACAACATTTGTAGGATTTGTAGCATCTGAGTTTTTTACATCTTCTTCCTCCGCTTCCTCCTTGCCACCGTTCATTGCTCTTATTGGAGAAAGTTTTTTGGGGCTTGCAGGCAGTCCCGGAACAATAAGCTGTGTCTCTGTTGATCAATGCTATGTTACAACACTGCCAAACCAGTCCGTATTCCAAGGTTTAGCAAGCTCTGGCGCCTCCGGTTCTACTGAACCTCCCCCTTCTGTCTTGGCAGATACGATTTTAGAGACAGAAAACTCAGGTACAAGCTGGAATGTGCAGTTATCTTTAGAAACAGCAGGTTCACTCTCAAATCAATGCGGAACAAAGTGTGCTTTCGAAAACCATGAAAACCATTAAGCAGCTTGATGAAGTTGTTACCACGGGAAGTCCCTCGGAACCTATGATGTTTAAATCCTCGGAACCTATAGAAAAGAGTATTATTTATTCCCTAGCTACTATGCTACCTCTACAGGACGAACTGGACCTTCCACGGAACCAATGCTTGTAGGAATTCGTCATTCTGCCCGTATTGCCGGAGTCACAGCCTAAAATGGAAATGGCACAAGGACAGTTCACGCCCGAAGGGACCTGGTGGTGGGATGGCAAAGTATGGCGGCCAGTGCTCTCCAAAGACGGTGCGTATCGCTGGTCAGGCAGTGCGTGGGTTGCCCTTAAATCTAGGCCACCTCTGATCAACGTCCCGCTTGATGAATACGTACGTAATGTTCGCAACTCAAGAGCTAGGAAACGTCCGTCCGATCCACTGACCCACTCGTTTGACTTCTTGGTTGGCAGTGGTTGGGTTGCAGGTCGGGCGATCTACAGGTGGCATGTAGTTGAGTTCGCCAAGCTTGAAGCTATTGCAATTGTGGCCCCTAAAGCAATCAGGAAGTTGATAGCTGGAGGAAGCGGAGTGACGGCGGCAGTTCCGAACCTTCACTTTGTCGAGAACGATGGCCATGGGCTCATTGTCGGAGCCAATCGCATATCGACCGAAAGCCGTTGGGCAATCTTTAATCAGATTGCCCAACGGGGTATCCTGACTCCAGCTGCCGCGGCATTCTTGGTTGGACTTCTCCCAAGGGAAAAATGGTACGGTTACGGTATCCACCACCGATCACAAAGTTCCGGTATGTGATCAAAGGCTACATGGGAGCCTCTCACCCGTCTTGGTCAACGCAACCGGTGATCCGGTGGACGGGAGTGATCCGAGTGGGATGACTACTCATGGATACTGCATATTGGCTATGCGGGGGTAATTCCTTACCCTCACAATCAGTGCCGATCCTTCAAGATATGCTATTGGATGTCTCATCGAAGACAGTAAAGGTAACATTGCTTGGACAGGAACATTGCTTGGACAGGAACATTGCTTGGACAGGAACATTGCTTGGACAGGAACATTGCTTGGACAGGGGGAGCAAGCGCTGCGGAGGAACTTCGGTTTAGAGTCAACCACCAATCAAAAGCGATACACTGCATTAGCATCCTCCGGTTTACGGCAGACGTAAGCCAGCAAGTAACAGTTCGTAATATCTGCAAACATCCCTTTATGTGATGCAATACCCGATGTGGAAAAGTTGGGTTTGTCTCCCCCGGCGAAAATACCCGTCTTTGCTCCCTTTTGATTTGCCTCAGCTTCAACCTCATCTATCGCACCAAGCTCATCCCAGTTGAGTCCAACTGCCGATATTATCTCAAAACCTGCATTTTTCAATTTTGCTGACAGTTGCGCATGAGTATACTCAAATTTGTGGTCAGGATCGATAAACTCATCTTGTTGTAAACGCGTAACCTCCCCGTTTGGAGTGTCCAAAGCCAGATAACCACCGGGAACAAGCACTCTTAAGACCTCCTTTAGGACAGTATCGGCATCATCAAAGGTGACATGCTCTATGCTCTGGCCCATATATACCAAATCTACGGTGGAATCTTGTATACCGGAAAGATCCACCATCGAATGATAGCGATAGAACACCGGTCCAAGGGGAGTTTGAACCGGTGAAATCCCTTCTTCGCCTTTCTCCTTGGGTTCTTTGCCAAACTCTCCCTTATATAATTCCCGGTCTTGGCGATATAGCGAATGGCGTTGTTGATTAGGAAGATCTACTATCGTCAGCTCATCAAAACTATATGGGTAGCCCATCTGGACAAAAGCCCCATACTCATTATGCAAGTGGGTTCCTCCCAAATCCAGTATCCGTTTTGCCCTCGGCAAACTTTGGATAAAATCTGAGCGGCTTGCATGCAGGGAAGAGCCGAGGGGGGCATGTTTTCGACTGGCGCGGAACTCTTCTGAATCGCACAGAAACAGTACAAGCTGGCGATAAGACAACTCATTGGACAACAGTTTGGGCAACAAATCAGCTGTTCCGGTTGGATCCGGCTCTCTACCCAACACAACATTGTAGGCCATACGAAATGCTTGCTTAGCGGGCAACTTCTCCCAGGAGGGCATACGCCAATACAAAATCAAACTTGAATATCGCCTTATACGACTCCCGAGGGCACGTCCAATACGATGTCTAAACTTCATCGCGTTCCCACTGTTATCAGCCTGGATTCTACTCCCAATCCATCAAGAAAGGACGCCGCATCAATTATGTCGGAAAAATCACATATAAAAGCTTGAGACTGGGTTTCTTCAAGAAAACCTTTCAATGTCTCATCATCGCAACTCGAATACACAACAACTCCAGAGTAGTGAAACATCCTTGTTTTCAGCCAATTACCTAAAGCAACTGCACTGTTGGTGCCATCTCCTACCCGCACTACCTCTACGCCATGGGTTTTCAAATACAGCGCCAACAGAGTAGGGATTGGACTGGAACAGGATGTAACCGTTACACGCAACTTAGGATTCAAGTTAACAAGTTCCAAGGATAATTTTACAGCCTGTAACACCTCATCTTGTGCTCTGGAATCTGAAAAAGACCCATCCACCAGCAGTAAAATCCGTTCCGGGGCACACCCGTCCCTTGCCGCTATCTCTGCATGCGGATAATGGTGAATCACAAACCTGGAATGTTCGGCCAACTCTGAAAGTTCGGGTTGATAACGTAAGTAACCCCGCCATCTCGGAATAAAACGCTTGCGATTAGCCTCCCGTTGTGCCACCGCATCCTTATAAGAAGCAGTAGAGGCACCCCGCGTATGGCGCACGAGGGAACGAGGTTCGTAAAGAACCAGCTTGCCTTGGAGTTTTATCCTTAAAGCAAAATCTACGTCTTCGTAGTAACCTCTTTCAAAGATAGGATCAAATCCTCCGTTGTCGCAAAAATCATTCTTATCCATTAACCAACAAGCAGCAGAACCATAGTCTACGAACCTTGAAAAAGAGTAGTCGTCCGCCAACGGGTCTCTTTCAAACCCTACGCTGTAGATCGTTCCATCACAGCCCAATACCGATCCAGCTTCTTGTAAGTTCCCGTCTAAACTCAGTATCTTTGGAAACACTATAGATGCTAAAGTATGGGAGTTGATGGCCTGAAGTAAGTAGTCCAACCATCCGGGCTCCACCACTACATCAGGGTTAAGCAAGCATAAATATCTGCCTCTCGCATAAAGTGATCCCTGGTTGACGGCAGGTCCAAAACCTATGTTTGCAGAGTTTTGAATAACTGTATCGATCTGCATACCCCCTACATAATCAGCCATCCATTTCCCTGTCCCGTCGGTGGACAGATTATCGATAAGAATGAGTTCGTATATATCGGGAGTATTCAGAAACAAACTGTTCAAACAGGTTTGGAGATAAGAACGAGACTGGTATGTCACTATGACTATCGATACAATGGGGTCCTTCGGTCCCAAGGGAGATGTAGAACCAGCTTTCATAACTTTTTATTCCGTCTTTTAGTTGTAAACGGAGGGATTAAAAGGTTGCAAATGCGCCTACCGGCTCTGGCGTAACGAAACCAACGGCTGTTCAACACCATCGCCAACTCCGATTCTGCGCCATGCCGAGCTTGAGTTTGTGACGCAAGTCTACGCTCCAGTTCCGAAACCCTGTCAGCCATAGCACGTCTTTCTGCCGCCATCCGGAGTGCCTTTGCTTCCAATAAAGATTCAAGTCTGGTTATTTTCTTTTCAAGCTGTAAACAGCGGCTGTTATCGTCCTTTGCCTTGGCATCGCCCTTTTTCCCAACCTTGCGGCTGCCGGTTTGCTTGTTATTCCGGCTGGATGGGTTATGCACTGGCGCGGCATCCACCATTTGAGCCAAATCATCAAAAAACTTACCGATGCTGTCAATACCTCCGTCAACATCATAACTTTCCTCCAGCCAACCAACAGTTGAGTCGCTGTTATTTTTGCTAAGCACTGTGATGTTGCCAATCCCTAAACTGTGGGCTATGACAGCATCTACATCATAACTGCTTATAACACGTGACGATCCCGCCAAACAAGCAACTATGTCTATAGCACTGGCGATATCGGGTAAACTCCAACAGCGCCCGGGTGCAGCTTGATCAAGAGCATGTATAAACTGCTCCTTCGCCTCAACCTCTTCAAGATACCTACCCGAATCGACAGGATTGACAGGTAGCAAAACCAAGGACAACTCATCATCACCAAAAAGCAGCTTTACAATCTCTCCGATGAGAGTTTGGCTGTCTTTTTGTAAAACCGCTCCCAATCGAAGTGCTATAACAGAGCGTGTTGGCGGATACCATCCCATCAACTTCAGCCAACCCAGGCGCGAATTAAGCACATCCGCATCAAAGAGGTGAGAGGTGAGCAAGCAAGGATCGGGAACAACTCGGATCTTTCCCTCTCTAATGGCCACCCCTGAGCTTGATATTAAGGAGTTTAGCATATCCAATACGAAGTCATCACCGGCAACAACCAAATCACTTGAAGGTAAGAGGGGCGACAACTTACTTGATATCTCCCTTTGACTTTTACCCTTACCCAAGCCTAGCACCCAAACCACATTTATATAACCTATGTTTATTGTGTAGGCACGATTGTGAAAATCGGCAATACTTTTGACTGATACAGTTGCGGGTGTTTGTAAACGTTTTCCTAATTCGTTTTCAATTACCCTCAAAGTAAGTTGATCTTCCAACGAACCAAAAAGTTCGGTTTTTTTACAACTCATACTGCCATATTGCCAGTTTTATAGTTACCTGTCCAATGACTATTCTTTCGGTTAATCGGCTTTGACTTAGATTTTATATAGCCTCTCCCACCTATGGCAACATTAACAGGTTAATATAGCACTATAGGTATGAAAAGCAGGATTTCCTCACTCACAATGTTATATCTGTTGGCAACAGCTCTTGTTCTTGGATATTTTAACACTCCTGCAATCAACTCAGTACAGGAGATAAACTCAGGCACTACTGTTGACACCTCAGCCAGCCAAGTTCCGCCAAACAATAGCGTCACATTTACCGGACATGGGTGGGGCGACGGAGTAGGAATGGGCCAATGGGGAGCATTGGGATATGCTTTGGCTGGTTACAGTTATACGCAAATACTCTCTCACTTTTATGGCGGGACCACTTTGAGCAAAACATCCGTCACTCAGATACGGGTAGCTATAACTCAAGATAACGGGGCTCCGATAGATGTAACATCTTCCGCTCCATTCACTGTTGCCGGCATATCTTACCCTGCCGATATGGCCGCTAAGATGTTGCTTACATCAACAGGGCAATGGGATATATTCCAAGCCGCTCAATGCGGTTCGACTTCGTGGACTACCCTTTTAACTATACCAGCTTCACAAGCATCCAAGGTGGTTGCGGTGCCATCAGATACCGCAACAAATGCACCTATAAGCAACTTACTGAAACTTTGTCTACCCAGCTCATCAACCACCTTGACTTTGAGGGGAACCATCGAAGGCGTAAATGTCGACGGCTCATCACATGCCGTAAACATTGTGCCGCTCCAGTCCTACTTACAAGGGGTAGTCCCGGCGGAAATGCCCTCCGGATGGGCAAATTTGGGATCTTACGGGCCACAAAATCAAGCACTTGGCTTCCAAGCGTTAGAGGCACAGGCAGTTGCCGCACGTTCATATGCGGTTTCAACCATGGGTTCTTACGGATATGCCGACATATGTGATACCAGCGCCTGCCAGGACTACCTGGGGGCAACAGCTGAAACCGCACTTTCAAACCTGGCTGTAGCCGATACAGCATCCCAGGTACTGATATCATCAAATGGCTCGGTAGCTACTACCTTCTATTCAGCTTCCACCGGTGGGTATACAGCGGGCGGACCATTTCCGGCTGTCATAGACACAGGTGACTCAGTATGCACTTTGAATGCATGTAATCCAAATCATACATGGGAGGTCTCAATACCGGTATCAACAGTTCAGTCCGCTTATCCCAACATTGGAACCTTGGAATCAATACAGGTAACGAAACGCAACAACTTAGGCGACTTCGGAGGAAGAGTCCTTTGGCTGAACATAGTAGGAAGTACATCTACGACAACCACTACCGGTGCCAGTTTCGCCTATGCAATCGGGTTGAAATCCAACTGGTTTGAGATAACTGATCTCACCACAACCACTACCACAACAACAACTACGCCGACTGTCACAACTACACCTCCAACAACGGTACCAAAGGTCGACGGTTATATCATGGCCTCCCAAAACGGCGGGGTTTTTACCTTCGGTAATACATGGTTTGCCGGATCAGCAGCAACACTACCCTTGGCGGCACCTGTTACGGGAATCGCTTCAATGCAAAACAGTCGCGGCTACTGGTTGGTAGGAGCCGACGGAGGAGTATTTTCTTTTGGCGATGCAAGCTTTTACGGTTCGCTGCCCGCTCAACACATTACTCCCAATGCCCCAATAGTTGCAATTGTCTCCACACCTAACGGTGGCGGCTACTGGTTGGTAGGAGCCGACGGAGGAGTATTTTCTTTTGGCAATGCAAGCTTTTACGGTTCGCTGCCCGCTCAACACATTACTCCCAATGCCCCAATAGTTGCAATTGTCTCTACACCTAACGGTGGCGGCTACTGGTTGGTAGGAGCCGACGGAGGAGTATTTTCTTTTGGCGATGCAAGCTTTTACGGTTCGCTGCCCGCTCAACACATTACTCCCAATGCCCCAATAGTTGCAATTGTCTCCACACCTAACGGTGGCGGCTACTGGTTAGCCGGAGCCGACGGAGGAGTATTTTCTTTTGGCGATGCAAGCTTTTACGGTTCGCTGCCAACGGCGTCGCCCGCTACTTTACAAAACAAGATAGTTGCTATCTCCGCAACCGCCACGGGTTACGTGCTTTTTAGTTCAAAGGGAGAAGTGTACACCTTTGGCAACGAACCCGACCTCGGAAATCTGACGACAGTTTTGCCCGATTATGCCGGAACAGTAGTAGGGGCGACCCTTACATAATGGCCAGTCACTTTCCGCTTGATCAGTGGACTAAAACCGCCTCGGGACCGATAACGGTTAAAACACGTGATCCGGTAGACGGGGAAATGGTGGGTAGATGGTATTTTGACAAAGGGGGTAAAGTAATGCAAATCGATCTATCAGATTTGGAGACTATGTGCACGATAGACGGACATTACCCTGATGAGGGCGGTTGTATACCCGGATTTGTCCCTTGGCCGCGTATGACCTTTGAAATAAACGGCCATAAAGTGGATGTGGTAAGCGGTGATGATAAGGTTCTAAAGCGACACTACTCCCGTAAACTGCATCAACAGCTGAGCTACTGTCGAACCTCGAATCTTTGGCAAAATGAGTTTCACCTAGCCAGAATCAAACAGTGTAAACGTATGTTAAGTGGTGTAACAGGAAAAGTATTGGATGTAGGGTCAGGTTACTCAATGGTCAATATGGCCGGTCCATGGAACTTCAAGCTGATACTCCTGGATAGAGACTACGAAGCGATAAGAGATGCGACCGGTCAGGCCGGACTTGCGAAAGTAGTAGGCGAAGTCGCTGCAATGCCTTTCCGGGAAGGTATCTTTGATGCAGTATACTGCGGTGAAATCATTGAGCACCTGGTGGAACCAGACAAAGCTCTGCTGGAATGGAATAGAATACTGCAGAAAAGAGGGCGCATGGCCTTGACAACACCAAACCGGCGACACCTGATGGCCAGGTTAACAGGCATAGAAACGGTGCAGAATCCTGAGCATCTGTTTGAGTATACCTATGATGAACTGCTAAAAGCGGTAAACGAAAGCGGAGCGGTTGTCGTCAATATTGAAGGGCTGCTGTTACCGCTGCCATGGTATTTCCCCACGCGAGGAGGCTGGAGGGATTTGGCTCAACTGTTGGCAACACGTATGTGGTTTCCAAAACCAGCTCTACGCTTGTTAAACAGACTGGGAAAGTTTTTCCCGCGTTTGGCTATGAACTTTGGTGTAGTCGCAGTTAAAATTTAACAATAATCTTGAGTTGTTAACTAGACATTTGCAAATAACAGTGATATACTATTAGTAAACAACATTTTTCTGTAAAGTAAAATTATAGATAAGAGAAAACCAGGAGGTTTCAGTATGACAATAAGACTGGGTGACACGGCACCTGATTTTACCGCTAATACTACAGAAGGTACTATACAGTTCCATAAGTGGCTTGGCGATTCGTGGGGCCTGTTGTTTTCGCATCCAAAAGACTTCACACCCGTATGCACAACGGAGCTAGGAACAGCCGCACACTTGAAAAGTGAGTTCGACAAACGAAGCACAAAGATTATCGGAATAAGCGTGGATTCGGTATCTTCACATAATAGCTGGGCTAAAGACATAGCAGATACCCAAGGTGCGCGCTTGAACTTTCCAATAATCGGAGATCAAGACCGCAAAGTTGCTAACCTCTACGATATGATTCATCCCAATGCTTCCGATACCTTCACGGTGAGGTCGGTGTTTTTCATCGGAAAAGACAAAAAAGTGAAAGCGACTATCACGTATCCGCCTTCAGTAGGTCGTGACTTCAATGAGTTGCTGAGAGTGTTAGACGCTTTGCAGCTAAGCGCTAAATATGAGGTATCAACACCTGCCAACTGGAAGGAAGGAGATGATGTTATCATTTCTCCTGCCATCTCAGATGAAAATGCAAAGGAAAAGTTCCCAAAAGGCTTCAAAACTCTCAAGCCTTACCTACGCATGACCCCGCAACCAGACAAATAGTTCTATACCGTCTGCCACTTACTATTTAGGAACAGCACGGGCCCATATGTAGGCAGGTTCATGTTTTAGCGTAACATATAGCGGCGATAGTACTCCAACTCAGCTATGCTTTCGCGTATGTCATCCATTGCCCGATGATGAGAAGACTTCTCCGGTGCCAGAGCGAAAACGCTTGGATTCCATCTTTTGCATAACTCTTTTAGTGTAGATACATCTATGGAGCGATAGTGTAACCACTGCTCTATCTCGGGCAGATAAGCAGCTAAAAACCGTCTGTCAGTTCCGATAGAATTTCCACACAATGGGACTGACCTGGGTTTAGGCACGTATGTTTTGATAAACTCTAAAGTTTCCTTGCCTGCGACCTCAAGGGTAATATTGGAATTTTTGATACTTTCGGTCAAGCCGCTACGCTCGTGCATGGACTTTACAGGCTCCTCCATTGCATCCAAAACTTGCGTGGGAACCGAAATGACCAGATCAGGACCTTCCCCTAATACTTTTAGCCCATCGTCAGTAATTAACGTGGCTATTTCAACTATATAATCACGCGTGGGATCCAATCCTGTCATTTCAAGGTCCATCCATACAAACATTCACACTATCATAGGCTAAATTCCAGACCTTTGCTAACAGCATCTTCGATGAGTATGGCGAAAACGATAGTTGCACTATATTACGACAACCGTTCGTCGCTATTATTTGTCGGCACCTATTCCCCGGTAATGATAGTATGATAATGATGCTGGAAATAGAGGTTATGAGACTGGATAAAGACCTTCCCCTTCCCCGATATGCACATCCGGGTGACGCTGGAATTGATCTTGTAGCAGCCAAAGACGCATTGCTATCTCCTCGCGGCGGGCGGTGCTCTATACCTACAGGACTGGCCATCGCCATACCATTCGGGTATGCAGGTTTTATACAGCCCCGCAGTGGATTGGCGCTGCATCATGGGATAACTTGCCTGAACTCTCCCGGTCTGATTGATTCGGGGTATCGCGGAGAGATCAAAGTTGTGCTTGTAAACTTAGATCCAACCTCACCTTTTGAAGTCAAGAGATTTATGCGTATAGCGCAACTGTTAATTAAACAGGTGGAACAGATATCCTTAAAACCCGTGGAAAGTCTTGACAGTTCTGAAAGAAATGAGACGGGATTTGGACACAGTGGTTACTATACCGATATTGAAGTTAATGGCAATATTGAGGTTGACAGAGTATGAAAAGACTAAGTGGTATGGATGCCAGCTTTTTGTATATGGAAACCGCAAATATGCATATGCATGTAGGTGGAGTTTTCATATTGGATCCAAAAGATGTTCCCGGTGGCTACCATTTTGAAAAAGTGCGAGAGTTGCTGGAAGCCAGGTTGCACCTGCTTCCGCCTTTCAGGCGCAGAGTCGTTAAGATACCGTTTGATCTTCACCACCCTCTTTGGGTGGAAGATCCTGAATTTGACCTTGACTATCATGTCAGAAGAGTTTGTCTTCCTAAACCAGGTGGCCGCAAAGAACTGGCAAACTTTGTGGCGGAGGTGATTGGAAGGCCTCTTGATCTCAATAAACCGTTATGGGAAATGTATGTCATCGAGGGTTTATCCGATGGAATGATAGCGCTGCTGCCCAAGACCCACCATGCTGCAGTTGATGGGGTATCCGGTGCGGAACTTGCCGCTGTTTTGCTTGACATGACACCTGAACCCAGATATGTCCCACCGCCTGAACAACCTTGGAAACCGGAACGCATCCCAACCGATTATGAACTGGTTTCTTATGCCATGATATCCCTTGCTCTACATCCCTTGAGCGCTTACAAAGCAATAAACCGCACTATTGAGATGATACTCAACATACGAGAACGGAACCGCATGCTGGAAATGTTGGGGATCAAACCTCCACCATCTTTATTCAGTGCGCCCAAAACAAGAATAAACGCCGCCATAACTCCTCATCGCCGCTTTAGCTTTACCGAGATTGACTTAGAGGACTTCAAGTTCGTGAAGAACAACTTGGGAGGAACGGTAAATGACACCGTGCTTTGTGTCTGTGCGTCCGCACTGCGAAAGTATTTAACTGCTCACAATGATCTCCCCCAGGAGTCGCTGGTCGCCATGGTCCCCATATCGGTGCACACCCAAAGCGGCGGAAATGAACCTGGCAACAAACTTTCCGCCATGTTAGTCTCACTCGGCTCTGATATAGAAGATCCGATAGAGCGATATAAGGCAGTGTGCAAAGCCACCAGCGACGCAAAAGAACAGGACAGAGCTATCGGTGCTGCAGCTTTAATGGACTTTACGGAGTTTGCAACACCGGCATTAGCTGCTCGGGCAGCACGTTTTGTAACCAGCAGGCGGACATTCAACAAGCTAAGGCCTATGTTCAACGTCACTATCTCAAATGTGCCCGGACCCAACTTTCCCCTTTATGCGGCAGGTGCGCGTATGCTGACATTCTATCCGATCGGACCAATTGTCGAAGGGATGGGACTCAACATTACGGTAATGAGCTACATGGGTACTTTATATTTCGGACTCTTGGCTTGCAGGGAATTGATGCCTGACCTGGATAAATTCGCCAAGTTTTTAAACCAGTCTATGCGAGAGCTGATAGAGGCGGTGAAACAACAGGCACCGCTGAAAGTTCCTGCGCCCGCCAAAATAAATTATGCAGTTCGCTCCTTGTAAAATTATGAATTAGTTGCTAAAATTAAACCTTGCTTTGCGGACGTGGCTCAGCTGGTAGAGCATCACCTTGCCAAGGTGAGGGTCGCGGGTTCAAATCCCGTCGTCCGCTCTCCTATTTCTTCCACAATCAGTGCCACTTCAGTTACTTAGGAGATCTGGTATCTCTTTGGCCTAAACATTCACCATTTTTCATAGAGGCGCATCTAAGTTTGTCAGTGCTTCTTTGCATTCTGGACGGGGAGTGGAAAACTCTCAGTTGCTTTTTGTAACGGCTCCAATCCAACCGGGGATGCCCTAAAGGGAACATGGGTTCTCAATTTTATCCTCAATTGGCAAGAGCAATAGCTTTGTATACATTTGGAATAAGTAGCCTTCCACAAGTAATCTTAGCTACTGGTGTATCAAACCAAGAAGATCAATCTTTTTTGTCGAACGTTGGAACACCCTCACTGTTAGACTAGTTGTCGTGTCTTAAAGGAAAATCCGTGACGGTAATGTTATGAAACTTGCGAGCAATGATCTTTTGACCTTGATTGCTTGCCTCAAGCGGAGAAATATCTTTTTCTTCAAAGGTAATAGTTGTTGAACTTTCATCTCTTGTTACTTTGGTGATTTCAAACCACTCATATACTCCTGCCGGAAATATTGCCTCAAACAGTTCTTTATTAATTTCCAAAAGAATCTCCTCATTCTCGTTGCTAATCCAATAGATCTATTCTACTAGTCTTGGAACCTTATATTGCGCATGATCCGGTTTTATGCAGACTTTGGCCACTGGTAATGCTACAACCGTATGTGGTTATGTGATTGCCAAGGACCAGAGTTTCTGTGCGATGGGGTTTTCTGTGAACAATCCGACAGCTAAAGCTCAGATGAAAGCTATGGCCAAGGCAGTGCGAATAGGAAACTTTGTAGTCAATGGCAACGAAGCTCTTGTAACAACAATAGTTCAGTGTCCTGCCGGTAGTAGTGGATGCACGTCCAACTCTAATCCCAATGCTGGGCTACCAACGTCATCAGTACCGTTTTCCAGGGCATTTGCCAATGCAATTAATCCAGCTCAAAAACACACTGCCATACCATTGACCTTAGTTAATGGCAAGTGGTATATCGAGTTATAATACCAGTTGGAGAAAGTCAATAAAGGTAGGACTGGAAAACGGAAGGTGGCGTAAGGAAGAAACATGACAACCAACTTGATAGGTACCGATGGTAAGCAAATGAGCGACATTCATGATTGCAGTAATTGCAAGGAAAGGCCATTGTGTGCTATTCCCATAGATGATAATCAAGGTGAATATTCTGGTAGTTCTAAAACTGGTGATGCTAACTGAATGAACAATCAAGAAACTTGACCAATTACCTAAGGCAAGCTAAACTAATTCATGTGATAACATGTCTGACAATTACTGCATGCCTGAGCTGACTGGCGGATCGATCTTTGATGACGTTGGCGCCAAGATCAGCGAGGCATCGCCAGATGAGGACACTCGCATCCTCTGGGCTGACATCAGGACAGCATTTGACGATGGTGGCCCGAGTGCTATCAAGGGCGTGATTGAGGAACGAGTGCGGCAATCAAGGCTCGCTGTGGAGAAAGACCTGAAACAGGTCCGGTCGGTCACGAAAAGCGCTGCCCCGAGGAAGAAGGCACCTGCAAAGAAGGCCGCTGCTCGCAAGAGGACGACCACCCGATGAGCGCACAGAAGCTCCGACTCGTCAGGCTGAGGGCTGAAGGATTCCGGGGCATCTGTGACCCGATTGACATCGACTTCCATCGGCAGGCGACCGTGCTTTCCGCACCAAATGGCTCGGGTAAGACTTCCATCCTGGGTGCGATTGAATGGGCACTCTTTGGTGAGTTGCGATACCAACCCAAAGAGAATTCTACCAATGACGAGCTGGTAAACATCCGTCATCGAGCGCAGTCAGCCACGGTCACCATTGACCTCGAAAACGACAACGACATCGCCTCGATCACCCGTTTCAAGAAGGCGGGGAAGCGAGCAGCGGAAGCCATCGTGCAGCTCCCGAATGGCGAAGAGTACGTCGGAGCCGAGGCGAACACAGCACTCTTCCGTCTGCTCGGATTGACCTTCGAGGATTTTTATCGTGCGGTGTACCTCCATCAAGAAAGTATCCGTGGACTCCTGACTGATGATCCGCGGGTTCGCAACGAGGCACTGGATCGACTTTTTGGTGTCGAGAAGCTACGAGACATGCTCAAGGCGCTGTCTGGTTCCACGAAGCCCGTTCGTGACGCTCTCGACAGGCTAGAGAAGAGCAAGAGCACCGCTGTCGCTCGATTGACTGGCGCCGTCGGACAGGTCGAAGAGCAGCGGCAACGTGCCTTGGATGACGCCAAGAAGAAGGGACTGTCAGAAGCAGACCTCACGTTTGCCGCAGTTGCACAACTCGCAAGCCAGGTGATCGAACGTCTTGAGACGCTTGCGGCGTCGATCGACGCCCCAATCAAAGATCAGTCCGAACCCGACGATACCGATGGGGTCGATAGTTTCAGCCGTCGAGTCACTGAGGCAATCAAAGTCATTCGGCAAACGGCGTCGAATGCTGCCATCGCAGCCAACACGTCAAAGAAGATCGCCGCCGTGGACGAAGCACTCTCGACGCTCCGCAGAGTCGCTGCGCTTCTCGATGGCGTTGACAAGAGTGTGGCGGAGCTACAGCAAGGGTTCGATAACCTCGACACGCTTGATGAGCAGAAGGCGACTGCCGAAGCGGCGGTCCAGCAGTTCCGTGAAGCTCAGGAAAAGCTCGGCATCTCTGAACGGATCTTTCAAGACACCTTGACGTACCTTCAAGCATCGGTCGATGAGAGCAACTGTCCGGCCTGCGGACAGGAGATCGAAAGGGATGCGTTGATCGTTCGCCTAGAAACGCACCTCAGCGGCGATCTTCGTACGGAGATGGAAGCCGCTCACAAGTCAAAGATGGAGCAACAGCGACGGATCGGCGACCTGGACGCTGCAATCACGAAGTGGAGCCGGTTGCGCAACGAACGCCAGCAATACGGCGAAGAAATGGAGAAGGCTCGCACAGAAGCCCGAGCCTTGTTGCCAACTGATATAGCCGACGATCACCTGATCGATACGCTTGAGACGCAAAAGGAGAAGCTCTTTCAGCAGGCTTCCACCGTGGACACCGAGCGAAACAAGCGGGATGAAGAGATCGACGCCATCCAATCGTTGATGGGACGCCTCAGGGAGATAGCACGGTTTCTTGAACTTGATGCCAACTATCAGGAGGCTTCATCTCGCCTTGGGAAGGACGACGAGGACTCCTCGATTGCTAAGCAACAGATCGAGTCACTGAGCAGATTGGAAAACGGCATCCGCACGATTGCCGATGTCGTAACCGCAGAGGCAAGCACGAGAGCACGTGATGCCGTAGAGAGCGCACAGGTGGATATCGCAAAGCTCTACAAGAAGCTGTGTAACCACCCCTACTTCGATGACATCGAAATCTCTGTAGAAAGCCAGCTCGTTTCAGGAATCGAACGGAATAACTACTTCATCCGCACACACGCATCCGCCGACAATCACCAGACGCTTGCGAGTTCACACTTGTCCACGGCGCAAATGAACTGTGTTGCGTTGAGCGTCTACCTGGCTCTTACAACGCAACTCCAACACAACCTCGGCTTTGTGATACTCGATGATCCCAGTCAGAACCTCGATACCGAGCACAAGCAAGCACTCGTAGGAATCCTTTGCCGGTTGGCTCCTCAGCTCCAGGTCCTCGTCGGCACGCAGGATTCCGAACTCGATGAACTCATCGGCGGCGCAATGGTGGAGGGGTCTTTCTGCCGCAAGCGCCTGTCGTGGGCGCCGTCGGCTGGGTGTACCGTCATTGCCGAAGATGGATGAGCCACGGGGAAACCGGAGTCGGATCAACAGGACAATCTACCAGTTGGATTCGCTCTACAAAACGCTGAGTCCACAAGAGTTCGGACGAGTGATGCAGCAAGTGCTCGCATGCAGTTTTGAAGCAGCGGGCTTCCATGTCATTGAGAACGCCATCGGCGTCCCGGACTTCACCGCTACGTCTCGGAAGATTGACGGTCAGAGCCATACCATCGCCATAGAAGTAAAGACGACGGATAAATCAAGGATTGTCCTGACACAACGTGACTTGGATGGCATCTTGAATCCGGGACAGATCGGCGTCTTGGCTGTACTCGTGTTCCCCGCCATGAATCCCGGTTGGTTGCTGATTCAAGCCGATAAGGTGTCCGCCCGATCCTGGGAAATACGCCACCTTACGATGAAACCACAGGTGGATGTCAGTTTCGACGTGAACACGATGTTCCAACGGATCACTGGGGGTCTCGAAGTTCGCCTCGTCAGTGGCGGACCAGAGCTGGACGGTTGGATCAAGTCGCAGCGCCATGCCTTTCACGCCTCGAATGCACGGCGATAAAAACGTTCTAGAGTTGACCTCCGAACGCACGAAGGTCAGGGATCATACGCAAAGTATAGTTCTAACCATATAGCTTGGAGACACGGAATAGGAAGAACTTCTTGTCTCTGACTCCTCTTACTAAAGATCTGAATCCTTTGAGTTTCGCATTGAAGGATTCAGCTGAGGCATTTGTAGATCTGTTGATGAAGTAGTTCAAAACTGTATCTTCGCGTAACAAAATAGATTCGGCTGCTTGCACTTGACCCCTAAAACCGGACACATTTCTTATGCAACCTTCTTTGTTATAACTTGTGTTGATGTGAGTCATCTTACTTGACACAAGCGAGTCACAAGCCGTTCGACTTTCTGAGATGCATAATGCTTTCATGCGATCTCCCCCAGTCACTGCCAAGGTTTGCCTTATTTTTGTAATGCCAAATTAGCCAGCGACATTCGGGAAAGAAGCGTGTTGAAGGATGTTTGAGGTCAGCAAGGATTTCTGAATAGCCACAAATATACAGAGTTCCCCTGGGGGTGGAGCGATTCCTTTCCCAATCCAGCTTCGCCATGCCCCTGCCGCCTTGGTAGTGAGCCGCTTTTGAAAAGAGCTCACAGAACGGAGACATGGATTGCATATAACTTTTGGTAGGTGGATGCTGCTTTTTTTGAAAACGAGTATAAGTTGTGCTAGCATTACATGGTAGGATGAAACTTTTGTCAGTCCACATTAGGAACTTTCGCAATATTTTAGATTCAACCCCTTTCGATGTCCAGCCTGACGTTACCTGTCTCATCGGGAAAAATGAATCGGGGAAAACAACGGTACTGCAAGCTCTCTGGCTTTTGAATCCTCATATGGATACTCATCTTGACAGCCAACGTCACTATCCAAAGTGGATTGAAAAGCAGGACAGTAAATCAGGATATTTGAACGAAGTAAAGCCAGTTTCCGCTACTTTTTTATTTAACGAAAAGGAGTTGTCTGAGTTGAAAAAGCAGTTTCCAAAAGAAACAGCTATCCCTGATCGGGTGACATTTTCGCGCAACTACAAAAATGAACTCATGGTGGACTTTGATGTTGACAGATCTTCGTTAAATGATGTCCAAGATGCCGAACTGCAAATACTGCACAGTGCTCTAGCCGATCAGGTAATAAAGTGGTTGCCCAAGTTTGTCTATTTTGACGACTATCATCTCTTACCGGGAGAAATAGATGTAGCCTCGTTGCAAAAAGCAATGTCTTTTGAGGACACTTCTGAACTTACCCCTTCCCAAAAAGCCACCATTGCTCTTTTGAGGATGGCGGATATAAGTGATGACGATCTTACAAGTGATGATTATGAAATTAGAAGTGGTGAAATGGAAGCAGTTGCCAACCACCTAACCCAAGAGGTTCTCAAATACTGGAGCCAGAATCAGTACCTTCGTATGAGAATAGTTGTTGACAAAGAAATAATAAAACGTGCAGATAACCAAGTTGACATATCTTCACAACTTAAGTTACGCGTAGAAGATACACGCCACTATTTCACCAACAGTCTTGATGAACGTTCTATGGGTTTTCGTTGGTTTGTGTCATTTTTGGCAACTTTCGGTGGTTATAACAACACCGATTCTATTATTATGCTGCTTGATGAGCCCGGGCATAGCTTACACGGGCGCGCCCAAGCCGATTTAATCAAGTTTATTGATGAGCGTATAGCCACTCATCATCAAGTTATATACTCAACAAACTCACCGTTTATGGTTGACCCCAATCATATTGAACGAACACTGTTTGTCGAAGATAAAGGACCCGATAAAGGAGCGGGTGTTTCAGTTGAGTCAATGGTCATGGATCCCGATACCTTATATACACTTCGGAACATTCTCGGACATGACTTGGTTAATAACCTCTTCATTGCTGAACACAACCTTATAGTGGGTGAAGTATCAGACTACACATACATAAACATAATGTCTTGGCATCTTAAATCTTTGCAACGAGTTGGACTGGATGAACGATGGAACATTCTACCTATTGGCAAGTTAAGCAAAGCGCTTACTTTCGTCGTCCTCCTTGGCGCAAGCAAGCATGTCACTATACTGCTTGACAGCAAATCGGGCTATCGCGGTAAACTAAGAGAAGAAGAGCTGACAAATCACCTATCTTCCAGCCGGATTATTACTCCCGCAGATATAATAAACAAAACCGAAGCTGACATTGAGGACCTGTTCAGCCAAGAAGACTACCTTGACTTATACGGCCGAGTAGAGGAAAAGGAGATAACGGTCGAACAACTTCCAAAAGAAGGAACTATTATTCAAAAAATTCAAAGCTTACTTGACACCCATTTTTACTATCACTACATGTCGGATGAGTTGCTTAGAAACAGAGACTTGATCTTGTCTGAGTTGTCTGAACAAACCTTAGACAACTTCGAAAAACTGTTCATCACAATCAACTCTACACTTGGCCCGCCGACAGAATCAAGCCAATCAACTAAAATCAAACCTACGGCCAACCCTACTGAGTCAAGCAATACAGCAGAACCAGACGAGCAAGCCATCCCGGATGATACAGCTAAATTAAACGATACGGACGATATGCTAAGCACAGCTGATGCTGCGAGTGCCGACCTTGTTGATCTTGCCACAGCTGAATAAACAGCCAAAAGCCAACTTTTAATATAATGGCAAACGTAAACAAGGTGAAGCGGAAAACTAAAGATCAAGATAGGAATAAGGATACGGTTGGACAACTTATATCCAATATTGTCGGTAGGGACAAGATAGTACTCCAAGGAGAGATCAATCCCGACTACACCCATGACGAATCACTTACCGCCATCCCTGTCTTGCCTTTGTGCGTAGTATACCCAAAAAGCACATCCGAAGTTCAACAGATAATGAAAATAGCCAACAGTCACCATATTCCGGTAGTCCCGCGCGGGTCCGGCACCGGTTTATCGGGTGCATGTATTCCTTTGGAAGATGGAATACTTATCTCATTTGAGAAGATGAATAATATTTTAGAGATTGATACCGAAAACCATGTTGCGGTTGTCCAACCGGGAGTTACACTAAAACAGCTGGATGATGCGCTTTTGAAAACGGGGCTGATGTATCCTGTATTCCCGGGTGAAAACAGCGCATCAATTGGCGGCAACATAGCTACCAACGCCGGGGGGATGCGGGCCGTAAAATATGGTGTCACCCGCCATCATGTGCTTGGGCTGGAAGTTGTCCTCCCTACGGCAAAAACAGTCTCAACCGGAGGAAAGTTTGTAAAATCATCCAGTGGCTATAGTCTAACACAGTTGATGGTGGGGTCAGAAGGCACACTTGCTCTCATCACAAAAGCCATTCTCAAACTTACCCCACGGATAGCACATAACGCCACCGTGCTGGCACCGTTTGATACTTTAAAGCACATTGCATCAGCTATACCAAAAGTTTTGGCAAGTGGGATAGGTCCGGCTATACTGGAGTATATAGACAGCTTGACAATGGCGGCTATTACCCAACATGCCAAGTTGGACTTTGCCATACCACAGCAACTGCAAGATGCCGCTCTTGCCTACCTGGTAACTATGCTGGAAAATAATGATCCAATACGCTTAAACGAAGATGTTGAAAAAATGTGCGCTTTGTTGTTGGAGCTGGGTGCCAAAGAGGTTTTCGTCCTACCGCCAAAGGCGGCAACTAAACTGGTTGAAGCCCGTGAAAAAGCGTTTTGGGTCGCAAAACAACATAAGGCTAACGAAATAATAGATGTCGTAGTACCGCGTGCATGCATACCAAACTACCTGACAACTATAGGCGAAATTGCTCAGAAATATGCCACTTTCATAGCGGGGTGTGGTCATGTGGGAGACGGAAATGTCCATCTGTCGCTATTCCAATCCGACAACGAAAAACTACACGACACACTAAAGGATATTTTCAAAAAAAGCATGGATATGGGTGGTGCTATCTCCGGTGAACACGGAATAGGCAGTGAGAAAAAGCCTTACTTTTTGCAGTTGGAAGACCCGCACAAGATTGACTTGATGAGGCGCATTAAAGCATCTTTCGACCCTAACTGGATACTGAACCCGAATAAACTTATCGATCAGAAATCGCCTTTGGATGCCGTGTTCTCATACCAGGAACTTACATCAACAACCATCGTTGCCGATGTAAGAACAGATCAGATATGAATAAGATACGCATATGAACGGTGCTCAAGCGTTACTTCAGGCCCTTGTTGAAGAAGGAGTAAAGTTGTGTATCGCCAACCCCGGTACTTCAGAAATGCACTTTGTGGCCGGATTGGATTCCGTCCCTGAAATGCGCGGGGTGTTGGGTCTGTTTGAAGGTGTGGTCACAGGAACGGCAGATGGGTATGGACGTATGACAAAAACCCCGGCAGCTACGCTGCTTCACTTGGGGCCGGGTTTGGGCAACGGTATTGCCAACCTGCACAATGCACGGCGAGCCAACACGCCGGTTGTCAATATAGTAGGTGACCATGCTACATACCATAAGCGTTACGATGCACCACTCGAAACAGACATTCAAAGCTTGGCTGCTCCGGTATCGGGATGGTACCGCTGTTGTGAGCAGCCAGAAACACTTCTTAGAGATGTCAAGGAGGCCGTGGCAGCGGCAGTTGGGCCGCCCGGAAAAGTTGCCACTTTGGTAGTGCCGGCAGACTTCTCCTGGACAGAACTTCCCCAGACCAACCCTTCACAACAACAGCTGTTTGAACACTCGAGAAACCAGGCTCGGACATCCCCTAAACCGTCGGTTACCGAAACAGCAGAGGAGATAGCCAAGGTTCTATCCTGCGGTGAACCGTCAATAGTTTTGCTGGGGGGAAACGCGCTGGAAGAAAAGGGACTCTTGGCTGCTAGCCGTATAGCTAATGCAACGGGCGCAAAACTGCTTTGCGAAACCTTCCCTGCCCGCCTTGAAAGAGGTTGCGGACTGCCCTCCATAGAGAGGGTTGCATACTTATCTGAACTTGCCGTCATGCAACTGGAGGGAGCAAAACATCTGGTGCTTGCCGGTGCGAAAGCTCCTGTTTCATTCTTTGCGTACCCGGGTAAACCAAGCTACCTGGTACCGCAAGGATGCAGTGTTCATGTGTTGGCTGAACCGGACGGCAACACAGTGAACGGCGCGGGGGATGTTCTTAGAGACCTTGCCGATCTGCTCGGAGCAGAAAAAATTAAATCAACAACTGCCACCGGCACGAAGGCCAATGAAAAACCAACCGGACAACTAACTCCGGAAACCCTAGCTGGTGCCATCGGGGCACTCTTACCCGAAGGTGCCATAGTATCCGATGAAAGCAATACCTGTGGCTTATTTGTACCCCAGTATACCAAAACATCTCCTCGCCATTCTTGGCTTTTTTTGACCGGTGGAGCAATAGGACAAGGTATGCCTTTGGCGACGGGAGCTGGGTTGGCTTGTCCTAATCGAAAGGTGTTGTCTTTGGAAGCAGACGGAAGCGCTATGTATACACTGCAAGCCTTGTGGACTCAGGCTAGAGAGGGGCTGGATGTCACAACTGTGATATTGGACAATGGATCGTATGCTTTGCTGCAACTGGAACTGAGTAGAGTCGGAGTTGGAACTCCCGGGCACAAAGCATTGGAGATGTTAGACCTCTCCCGCCCCGATATTGACTTCGTATCATTGGCTAACGGTATGGGAGTTGAAGCGGCAAGAGCAGACACTGCTGAAGACTTTACTGCCCGCCTCGAATATGGTTTAAATACACCGGGACCCTATTTAATCCAGGCGCGGCTCAAGTGAAAACTCTTTCAATGAGAGTTATGCACAAAGAACAGAATATCAATCCGGTTAATGGGAGGCAGAGCTGACAAGTTTTGACACCACTGCCTCAGAGATGGTTGATTTTGTTCACCACCAGGTCAAAAATGCACGCTGGGGGCTATACCTGGGTGAAGGACAAGGCGGCTTCATATGGGGTGACCCCGAAAAAGCAGTCTTAGTACTTGGACCTCCGCGATCGGGCAAGACTACCGGGATCATAATCCCAAATATTCTTGCTGCGATGGGACCGGTTATTTCAACTTCAACCAAACCTGATGTCATGCACGCTACACTGCCAACAAGGTCCCAACTTGGCACCTGTTGGATGTTTGACCCAAGCGGCAGCGTTGATGTCCCAAAGGGTGTAACCAAGATGTGCTGGTCACCCCTGAGCGGCTGCAAGCAGTGGGACTCTACCATAATGATGGTACATTCAATGGTGGCGGCATCACATTCTTACGGGGCATCGGTCTCAAAAAGTTTGGAGGCAAGCCACTGGAGTGAACGTGGAGAAGCCTTACTTGCTCCCCTGCTCCATGCCGCTGCCTTGGATAACCAACCGATGCGAACAGTACTTAAATGGGTTCATCGCAAAGAAGCAGATGAGGCTCTGGCTTTGTTGGGGCGTTACAATGCTGAATTAGCTGAAGATGTCTTAGTCGGGATATGTGCAACTGAAGAAAGGGAACGCTCCGGCATATGGTCAACTGTAGCCGGCGTACTGGGAGCTTATCGCTCTGAAGCAGTCCTTCAATCTACAGAGTGCCCGGGGTCCACTGCTGGCCCCGGCTCCATTGCAGGCTTTGACTCGACCCAGTTTTCGCCCAGTTCTGATACTGTTTACATATTGGCTACAGGCAGCTACCAGGAACTGTTTGGGCCGCTAATAGTTGGTTTCATTGAACAGGTGCGCCAATCTGTATACAGCTCACATGCTAAGCTGAACCAAGATATCGGGTTGAGTCGACACTTGACGGAACCCCCACTGTTGTTGGCACTGGATGAGGTAGCCAACATTGCCCCGATAAGCGGACTTCCTGCAATAGTCTCTGAAGGCGGCGGACAAGGCTTGCTTACCTTAGCATGCATACAGGACCTTTCCCAAGCCAGAACCCGCTGGCAATCCGCCGCAGATGGGTTTCTCACCTTATTTGGCATAAAATTACTCTTGGGGGGCATAGCAGACTTATCCACATTACAGCTGGTATCTGCATTATGCGGCGACATGGAAGCCGAAACTCACAGCCATACAACCGGGGGTTGGTGGCATATACCGCGCCGCTCAACCACTACCGTTGCAACTCGGCGTCAACGACGGTTACCCATAGAGACTCTGTCGGGGTCTCCAAACGGAACCGCCTTCTTGGTAGATGCCAACTCCACCAGAGGGTGGGTTAAAATACCGCCATATTTTACTCATCCGGTTTGGTCTAAACTGGCCAACTATAGAAAGCCTTAGCGCGTGACAACTTATCCTACCGGATATTCAGCCGGTTTCAAACTCCTCTTGATATCTCTTTAGATAAACCTTTCGTAACTTGTATACCAAATTCATTGGAACGCACAAGCTCATGAACGGGCTTGATCCAAATACGGGATTCCTTTAATGTACGTTCCAAACGCAACTTATCCAAGCGCTGCTCGAACCCCTGATCTGTGCGCCCATTGGCCGCCATATTGTCTCTTGGCGCTCTGTCGCCTTCCATATCCCGTCCCTGTCTTGTCTCGCTCACTTTACATCGCTCTACCCATCTTTCGTTATATGACATAATTTCCATAGCCCCGTTATCCCACGCCAACCTTGACATGGCCCTAGACGGTCTCTCTCCCAATAGAGACACAACATTGCCTGGATGTGCCACCTCAGCTATCTTACCCAGTAATGCCGGAAGCCTTGTTACAGGCGCCAAACCGGCCACAGCATAAAATGAAGTACGGTAATCTTTATGTTCAGCGGCCACAAAGGGTTTCAATAAAACAGAATCCCCCAATACCAACAACCGTGAATTTTGTCCTTTTACGAAATCGGCTTGCAAAAGATCGGCAAGCCGCGAGGGATGACAAACCGCTTGTTTGGCTATTTCAGGATTGAATTTATCAACCTTTAGTCTACCTCCCAGCTCCGACGGGGTAGCACACAGTTGTTCCAGTACTTCCTGATCACGGTTTGTAAATGCAACTATTAACACACGTTCACCTTTGGATACCGCATCTCTCCATTCGGATGCGATAAGTTGTCGCACCTGATCCAAGGAGGATCCAACAGTTACCGTCATACCTTGAATTTCGCCTACAATATAATCATTTTTATTGAGTTCATCTCTGCCGGTTGGGTCCATAGCAGTTCTTATGTCCATAGCGTTGAGAGAATCGGCATGAACAACCTCCACTCCACCTTGGCGTGTAAACTCAACCAGTCGATCAAGCCCAGAGGCGGATATCTTGTTCTTAGCGTCTATGACCAGCAACAGTTGCTTGTCTTGTTGCGAAGCTAAACTGCGCTTTTTGGCTATTGCGCTCATTGCTTCATTCAACAACAATCGTTCATTAGCATCGGCTGAAACTACTCCTATCCCCCTCACACCCGCCAAAGTCTCCAAACGATGCAACTCGTTGGCATCAGATGATATCCCGACCACAACCTTGCCCGAGCGCTCCCACTTCTTCCTTGTTGCATCCAACATTTCAAGAGTTGTCATAGCAGATTCTCTCATGCTGGGGAGTTTTTCCACTGCCTCATTTCTCTCCTGGAAACCAAAGGAAGCGCCCAAAGCCGCGCTCATACCTATCTCTATCTTGGTGGCGTTTGTCATCCAACGCTGTTCAAAAGCCGGACTGGAGCAAAAAGAGATCCCCGCCTTGTTGGTCTTTCGCACCTCCAGACATCGGACTAAATCACTACAAAGGGCCCTGTCAACCAACCTCTCTATTGCATACACGGGAGCGCCATCGGCTAACATGCCCGAGCAGGCACGTATCAGTTCCCGCCGCCCAAAACTCTCTTGTTTGAAATTTTTTATGAGCTGATTGATAAAGTCCGGACTATTAATAAGAGTGGAAGAACGCCCGGGACGAAAGAGCGTGCGGGTATCAAAATCGACCCCAAGGCTTTCAGCCTTGGCTTGCCACACAGGGAGCAGTTGGTCAAAACCGATGTCCGGGTTTTTTGCTGCCCTGGTCACCAAGGCTGCCACCCGTGATGCTTTGCGGCTCGAAAACCCGACCTCATCCAGATGCTTCTTTATCTGTGCTTGGCGAGTTGAAAATGCTTCTATAACTTTGCGATCAAAAAGTGTAAGATCCGCACAACCCGATCTGACGGGACCCCAGCTCACACCCAACCGTCTTGACATCTCCCAACGGAGGTGTGCTTGATAAAGATAACCCGCACTATATGCATGCCGGTAAAGCCCTTTGGCTGCTAATGCCGACCAACCCTGATCTTTTGGACTGTGAGCCAAATTGGCAACCAGGACATGAGTGTGCAGGTGCGGATCCAATGCTCTGTTGATTCTATGAGAGAATCCTGCTGCTACCACCCCGGTTGCGCTCATCATATGTCTGGCTTGATTTTCTTGACGCCTTACCCAAACCGCTTGCCGTTCCAGATAACCAAGAGCGCAAGTGACCGCCTGCCAGTGAGAGTTCATGCACTCTTTCGCAATTGATAAACTATTAGCCTGTGAATCTTGACCTTGCGAAATTTGGCCTAAAGCTAAAAGGAGACTTACGGATTTGGGGGCACAAAATGTCAGATCAAACCCGGCAATCTTTACCCGATTGTGTGCCCTGGCGAGCAGTTCACCTCTAGTCGGATCTACTCCTTCAAGTACGGACTGTAAAACATCTTTTTCAACAATCTGTCCTTCCAACCCGAGTTCGCCGGATGTGGCGCCAATCCAGCGCCCGTCCGGCTCGATACCATCTTTAGCGCCTTGGGGCACCGTCATCAAGTAGTAGTCCTGGCCGCCTTTGGCAACTTTGGATATGTTGAGCATAGAAATATCATAGTCTTTTATGATATTTCATGCAATATGATTTATAAGATTATTGACATTCTATTATTGTGGCAGTACATTGACAGGTGGCACTATTATGAACCAAGCAGATATCGAAGACGACAACGGGTCATTGTCCCCCACCGACCATGATGACAAGGCTGTTCTCAGACGGTTTGGATGGCTGACTCCAAGGCGTATCATCTACTCTACCTTCGCTTGGCTGATACTTTTTTCACTGGGAAGCATTGGGGTCTCCAATCCTTTCGAGGATGAAAGGACGGCTACCTCGACCATCAACTACTGGCATGTCATGTATCTCCATGGAATGTTGATCGGTATGGTTGGCATCACGTTACTGCTTAGCATGATGGTTTTTCAGATACGCTGGAAACATGCTTGGTGGTTGGTCCCACTCGGAGTCGTTGTAGCCACACTTTTTGACACAGTTGGGGGAATCTTTGATCATCGGATTCCTGGTGATATAGGTGATAAAATAGCCACTTGGACACAGATACTGGGGTTTTTTACCTTGGACGAGATGTTGATAGTAACTGCCATAGCGTTCTTTCTCGACTGGCGAGCAAAAACTTCCCGGCAACTCAGTTACCTGGTTGCCTGGGCAGCCGATATTTCAATGTTGTTTGCCGCCGTCATGGGACATCTTGCCGGTTGGATTTTAGAGTTTGGTGATCATCCCTCATTTATTGGCTCTTTTGCGCACTTTGAAGGTGAGAACGTAAAAACACTCACCTCCAATCTTATTACGTCACACTCTCATGAGATGACCGTTGCTTTCATGGTCATGGTCATAGCAACCGGTGTTGGGTTTTTTGCCGAACGACAATCTACGGCCGGTTTTGCCATCTTACGCAGGGTGGGTTTATTGATGGCGCTTATAGGAACGATTGGGTTTACGGCCGTTTATCTATGGTCCGGCTTCACCGATTGGACAATACCGACACTTTTTACTTCTAACCATGGTGTCAACGGTGTTGCGCTTGACGACCTAATTACAGGGTTTGGGATGTTGGGTGGATTGGTTGGGTTGGCGGGAGCATTTCTGGCGAAAGCAGCCAAACCCGTTTTGCCGGTTTTTGGTGCCGCTTGGAGTTGGTTGCTTACTATCTCTCTTGTGGTGGCTAGCGGATACTGGATTGAACTCCATGAGACCCATTTTGGTGCGGGTGCCGTTTCGGCTCCCGGTGCTAAATCTGATGCGGTATTTACCTGGTTTCATCAAGATGTCGGGCTGTTTTTGTTCCCGATGATCACTGTAACAATGCTAATAACGGCTCGTTATGTAATACCAAAATATCAAGGGATAACCGCCTTGGCGGCGGTTATCGGAAGCACGCTTTTGTTCGCCGGAGGGATGGTTTATATATTTGTGGATTCTCAGATACACGGAACCGGTTATGTCCTTTCAACTATAGGTCTTCTAACCATTGGTGCCAGCTTTTTGTCCACAATATGGTGGGGATTCGTCAAACAGCTGCATACAGCTTAATCAGCTCATTTGCAGTCTCAGCCCCAAGCCCGGCCATCTCGGGCGGGGACAAAATGACCGCATCGGCACCTAAACGGAGCAACAAGCGTTTCAAAAACGCAATCCCCCCTATGGCTATCTCCACCAACATCCATCCGCCACTAAGTGCTTGGATGGCTAACAAAGGATAGGTTTCCCCTACCCAGGCGGCTTGGTTGGGTATGAGCATACGAACAACCCACCCATCTGGGCTCGGAACAAAAGATTCGGCAGATATCGAAGGTATAACTTTTTCCGCCGGGGTCTGGGTTAGAACAACTGATTGAATTCTATCCACCCGGAAACGGCGGACACCATCTCTTTTGTGACACCAAGCATCCAAATACCAGTAACCCCCGGCGGCAAAGACCCTCAAAGGTTCAATTTGCCTGGTGGTCGACTTATCTTGAGACAAGGAGTAGTACCTTATCCGTAAGCACTTTTTCATGTTGATAGCATCTGTTACTTTGGCTCTCAACTCGGAAAGTAACTTCGGTTCATTGATAGTAACTGAGACCTGTCCGCGTATCCCTAAGGCTTTCTGAAGTTTCTCCATAGCACTTGTGAGATGCCGATTTGCATCCGCTCCCGGAATCGCAAGTATGGCTTGGGCGGATACGAGTAAGGCAAGGCCTTCTCTGGCATTCAAACGTCGCGGTATCATCAACTCACTTGCGGGACCTGAACTTAAATTAGCTTGTACGGTTGTCTTATCTATCATTATTTCCATTAAACTGTCGGGAGTATAAGGAGGTGTCCCGCAACAGGATGCCAACTCCAACTCCCCCACAAGCTCTCGGCGGCTCATTCCAAAACGTGTCTGCAGCTCTGAAACTTGCGCTGTATGAACTCTGGCCAAATAAGCCAAAACCGCCAGCAAACGGTGGAGTCGCCAAGCAACTCCCGCATGCTTTGAGGCAGAGGAAGTAACCCCGCTGGAAGAGGAGGGAGCACTCACAGCGAAAGGGAACCCATCTGCGAAAAAAGAACACTTCTCAGACTGGGAAGAACCGCCAAAGGGTTGGTTTGGCTTTTTAAAATACTGCTTAGCGGCATTCAACGCACGTTTAGACGGCCCTGAAGCCATCTCCTCCAACCACTTCAATAACTCTTGGCGTAAAGTTAAAGGACTGATAAGCTCCACATGATCAAGCATCCCGAGCAACCATGAGCGGAAGGCATCTTGGTTGGCCACCTTTAGTTCAAGAACAACAAATCCATCCTCGCGTTGTTCGAGAATAACAGAGTTATCTTTAGCAATAGAATCAAAGTCGATCTCAGATCCTGACCGGCTCAGGTAGAAGGGATCAACTGCAATTTGTACGCTGATAAACGGCTCATCACCGGCCTCCCAGGGGGCGGGCAACGATTCCAGACTAAGCGACGGCAGCCCGGAATAAAGGTCGGTATTGCCGTCATGTTTTACTATCTGTGGTTTGCCTGTTATGCGATCCACCCTGAAAGTCTTGAGTTGGCCTACTTTGATATCCCAAGTGGCGACATACCAATGTCCGAATTTAAAGAAACATGAAAGTGGTTTCACCTCTCTGGTGACACCCTTGTATTCGAAACTGACTATGCTTTTCGTGCATAACGCCTCATACAAAATAGGTAAGTTCTCGCTGAAGGGCAAGGCGGCGGCCTGCATAACAGGCACAGAATCCAGATTATAAAGACTGGTCGAAGCGTCTAAAGCGGGTAAAACGGGCAGGCCAAGTTTAAAGAGTGCGTCCAAAGCATAGTTGGTATTAAAATTAACAGCAACTGCCGCCAGATTTAAAGATAACTGCTCATCCGGAGTTAACTGTAGGTCTTGCAAAAAATAGTCTTCACGTCTAATACGATAACCGGCTTGATCATCAGTTGGAATGGGTACAGTCACAACCGGTATACCCTCTTCACGAAGAAGCGCTTTATCCCTTTCAAAGGCTCTGCGTAAGGTAAGTTGGTTTTTAGGATCAGGATATCCGTTTACCAAAGAGGCTATCTCTCTCAAGGAAAGAGGGCGGGATGTATTCAATAAGGTCATAACCAAGTTTGTTAATCGCTCAAGACGGTCGGGGGTTTCCACTGATGATTCAACATAGCATTATACCATACAAGCATTGTTCAAGACTGTTTGATTAAAACCGCGACTATCCGCAACAAGAATAGAGCCGCGGGTTGAACAAGAGTTATCAAAAGTTGACAAAGTTAATAAGGCCCCGGCAGCGTCCTACTCTCCCAGGGGGCTGCCCCCCAAGTACCATCGGCGCTGACAAGCTTAACTGCCGTGTTCGGGATGGGAACGGGTGTTTCCTTGTCGCCATGGCCACCGGAACCTTAAATCAAAAAACAAAACTCTCCTTGCTGAGTGAAGATTCAGTAGCGAGCACAAGCAAGTTCCTAAGTCCTCGGCCGATTAGTACCGGTCGGCTGAACACGTTACCGTGCTTACACCTCCGGCCTATCAACGTGGTCATCTAGCCACGGGCCTTACCAGGTTATCCTGTGGGAGATCTAATCTTGGAAAGGGTTTCGCGCTTATATGCTTTCAGCGCTTATCCCGACCGTAGGTTGCTAACCAGCAGTGCCTTTGGCAAGACAACTGGCACACAAGAGCTACGTCCGTCCCGGTCCTCTCGTACTAGGGACAGCCTTCCTCAAATCTCCTGCGGCTGCATCAGATAGGGACCGAACTGTCTCACGACGTTCTAAACCCAGCTCGCGTACCGCTTTAATGGGCGAACAGCCCAACCCTTGGGACCAGCTTCAGCCCCAGGATGCGACGAGCCGACATCGAGGTGCCAAACCTTCCCGTCGATATGGACTCTTGGGGAAGATGAGCCTGTTATCCCTGGGGTACCTTTTATCCGTTGAGCGACGGCGCTTCCACAAGCAACCGCCGGATCACTATGCCCTACTTTCGTACCTGCTCGACTTGTAGGTCTCGCAGTCAAGCTCCCTTTTGCCATTGCACTCGACAGCTGATTGCCAACCAGCTTGAGGGAACCTTTGGGCGCCTCCGTTACATTTTAGGAGGCGACCGCCCCAGTCAAACTACCCACCTGACGCTGTCCCCGATCCGGATAACGGATCCGGGTTAGGATTCCGGTACAAAAAGGGTGGTATTTCAAGGTTGCCTCCACCTCAGCTAGCGCTGGGGTTTCGCAGGCTCCCACCTATCCTACACAGTTCATACTAAAACTCAACATCAAGCTGCAGTAAAGGTCCACAGGGTCTTTCCGTCTAGATGCAGCTAACGAGCATCTTTACTCGTACTTCAATTTCGCCGGGTCTGTGGTTGAGACAGTAGGAAAGTCGTTACGCCATTCGTGCAGGTCGGAACTTACCCGACAAGGAATTTCGCTACCTTAGGACCGTTATAGTTACGGCCGCCGTTTACCGGGGCTTAAGTTCGGAGCTTCGCCCAAAAGGGCTAACCCTTCCCCATAACCTTCCGGCACCGGGCAGGCGTCAGAGCGTATACATCGTCTTTTTCGACTTAGCACGCTCCTGTGTTTTTAGTAAACAGTCGCTTTCCCCTGCTCTCTGCGACCTTCTCGGGCTCGAAAACGTAAAGTTTTGTCACCCTAACAAGGCCCTCCTTCTCCCGAAGTTACGGAGGTATTTTGCCGAGTTCCTTAACCACAGTTCTCCCGATCACCTTAGTATTCTCTACCTGCCCACCTGTGTTGGTTTGCGGTACGGGCACCGTGTCAACTTGCTAGAGACTTTTCTTGGCAGCATGGAATCAGTGACTTCGTCTAAAACGACTCGGCATCGCGTCTTAGAGTTGATGAGGTTCTGGATTTACCTGGAACCTCCTCCTACACGCTTACCCCAGGACAACCAACGCCTGGGTTCACCTATCCTCCTGCGTCCTCCCATCGCTACCCTACATCAAAGTTGGTCGGTTCGACTGATTGTCTTTCAGAGTCTTTGTCGAGAAACAACAAACGAACTCTTTTGACAAAAAGCCAGCCCCTTAGTATCTCTGAATTGGGTTTGTCGCGGACACGGTGGTACTGGAATATAAACCAGTTGTGCATCGACTACGCCTCTCGGCCTCGCCTTAGCTCCCGACTTACCCTGGGTGGATTAGCCTTGCCCAGGAAACCTCGGGCTTTCGGTGGAGGGGTTTCTCACCCCTCTCTCGCTACTCATATCAGCATTCTCACTCGACCACACTCCACGACGGTTTACACCGCCGCTTCTCAGTAAGATCGACGCTCCCCTACCACTCTCTTACCGATATCTCAAGACCATTGACAAAGAGAAAGAATGGCTTGAGCAATAAGAGAATTCGCAGCTTCGGCTCTTGGCTTGAGCCCCGTTACATTATCCGCGCAGGACCACTCGACCAGTGAGCTATTACGCACTCTTTCAAGGATGGCTGCTTCTAAGCCAACCTACTGGCTGTCTGAGCGTTCCCACATCGTTTTCCACTTAGCCAAGAATTAGGGGCCTTAGCTGGCGATCTGGGCTGTTTCCCTTTTGACCAACGGAGCTCATCCCCCGTGGTCTCACTGCCAGGTTCTAGAGCACCGGCATTCGGAGTTTGATTGGGATTGGTAAGCTTTGAGGCCCCCTAGCCCATTCAGTGCTCTACCTCCGGTGCTGAACACCTAACGCTGCACCTAAATGCATTTCGGGGAGAACCAGCTATCACCGGGTTTGATTGGCCTTTCACCCCTAGCCACAGGTCATCCCCTGTGTTTTCAACCACAGTGGGTTCGGCCCTTCACGGGGTTTTACTCCCGCTTCAGCCTGCCCATGGCTAGCTCACCCGGCTTCGGGTCTAACGCATGCGACTATATATGCCCAATTAGGACTCGCTTTCGCTACGGCTCCCCCTTTGATGGGTTAACCTTGCCACATACGATAACTCGCTGACTCATTCTTCAAAAGGCACGCCATCACGGCTGACCACTAAAGGTGTCGGCTTGGTGAACCCATCTTGGTAATCAGAAGACCGAAGTCAACCAAGAACCTCAACAAATTCACGTTCGCCAACAGGGGTGGCCAACGACGCTCTGACTGTTTGTAAGCCAACGGTTTCAGGTACTATTTCACTCCCCTCACGGGGTACTTTTCACCTTTCCCTCACGGTACTAGTTCACTATCGGTCACCTGGAAGTACTTAGCCTTACGAGATGGTCCTCGCAGATTCACACCGACTTTCTCGGATTCGGTGCTACTTGGGATACCCAAAAGGAGGTTCATGTCTTTCGTATACGGGACCATTACCCTCTATGGTGCGCCTTTCCAGTGCGCTTCTACTAGAGCAAGAACTTTGTAACTCCTCAAAGGATCTGGTGCTCCTTCAATCGGGTCCCACAACCCCAAACCGACAACGCCACCAGGCTATCACGCCGGTTTGGTTTGGGCTGTTACAATACACCTGATTCATACGCATCGAAACACATATTGACGAAAAAAATGTACTGTAATTTATCCCTTTTCGCTCGCCGCTACTGGGGGAGTCGCTGTTGCTTTCCTTTCCTCGGGGTACTGAGATGTTTCAATTCCCCCGGTTCCCTCTCTTAGTCCTATATATTCAGACTAGAGTTGTACTTTTTTAAAATACAGGGTTTCCCCATTCGGACGTCTACGGATCTCAACTTGGTAGGCAGTTCCCCGTAGCTTATCGCAGCCTCCCACGTCCTTCATCGGCTCCAGGTGCCAAGGCATCCACCGTTGGCCCTTTATAACTTAGAGAATAAAGATGCTTGTGCTCGCTATTGAATTTTCAAACAGCAATCAAGTCGCTCCTTCAAAACGGAATAGGAAAGGTGAAGATAAAGCCAGTGATCGACTAGAAGCCCCAAAGCCATATCCCGCAAGTATCACAAGTAAACTTGGAAACTTATAAGACTATAGCATTGAGACGTTCTTGCTCCTTAGAAAGGAGGTGATCCAGCCGCACCTTCCGGTACGGCTACCTTGTTACGACTTCGTCCCAATCGCTGACCCCACCTTAGACGGCTCCCTCCTTTACAGGTTGGGCCACCGGCTTCGGGTATTGCCAACTTTCGTGACGTGACGGGCGGTGTGTACAAGGCCCGGGAACGTATTCACCCCGGCATTGCTGATCCGGGATTACTAGCGACTCCGACTTCACGCAGTCGAGTTGCAGACTGCGATCCGAACTTAGACCGGCTTTAGGGATTCGCTCCTCCTTGCGGATTGGCAACCCGTTGTACCGGCCATTGTAGCATGTGTGCAGCCCTGGACATAAGGGGCATGATGACTTGACGTCATCCCCACCTTCCTCCGAGTTAACCTCGGCAGTCTCCTATGAGTCCCCGGCATAACCCGCTGGTAACATAGGACGAGGGTTGCGCTCGTTGCGGGACTTAACCCAACATCTCACGACACGAGCTGACGACAGCCATGCACCACCTGTGCAGAGCCCCGAAGGACACTGTATCTCTACAGCTTTTCTCTACATGTCAAACCCAGGTAAGGTTCTTCGCGTTGCATCGAATTAAGCCACATGCTCCGCCGCTTGTGCGGGCCCCCGTCAATTCCTTTGAGTTTTAGCCTTGCGACCGTACTCCCCAGGCGGGGCACTTAATGCGTTAGCTTCGGTACAGAATCCGTCGATAAGATCCCACACCTAGTGCCCACCGTTTACGGCGTGGACTACCAGGGTATCTAATCCTGTTTGCTCCCCACGCTTTCGCTCCTCAGCGTCAGTTCTGGCCTAGACCACTGCCTTCGCTATCGGTGTTCCTCCTGATATTAACGCATTTCACCGCTACACCAGGAATTCCATGGTCCCCTACCAGACTCTAGCCATAGCAGTATCGAACGGCATCTCCAGGTTGAGCCTGAAGTTTTAACATCCGACTTACTAAGCCGCCTACGAGCTCTTTACGCCCAATAAATCCGGACAACGCTTGCTCCCTACGTATCACCGCGGCTGCTGGCACGTAGTTAGCCGGAGCTTTTTCTGCAGGTACCGTCAATTTCGTTCCTGCTAAAAGGAGTTTACAACCCGAGGGCATTCATCCTCCACGCGGCGTTGCTGCGTCAGGCTTTCGCCCATTGCGCAAGATTCCCCACTGCTGCCTCCCGTAGGAGTCTGGGCCGTGTCTCAGTCCCAGTGTGGCTGCTCGTCCTCTCAGACCAGCTACCCGTCATAGTCTTGGTAAGCCGTTACCTTACCAACAAACTGATAGGCCGCGAGCCCATCCCAAAGCGAAAAAACATTTCTTCACCAAATCATGCGAGATGATGAAGGTATCCGGTATTAGTACCAGTTTCCCGGTATTATCCCAGTCTTCGGGGTAGGTTGCTCACGTGTTACTCACCCGTTCGCCACTAAACTTTCCCCGGTGTTGCCACCGGTTGAGTTCCGTTCGACTTGCATGTGTTAGGCACGCCGCCAGCGTTCGTCCTGAGCCAGGATCAAACTCTCCATCAAGATCACACTTGAGAAAAGCTTTATGGGCTTTGTCTCAGTAGTCAATCTAATTTAGTAAAACACCGAATTTGTTTCATATCGGAACAGTCTCACATTTGTAATATATGAAAAAAATTACAACTGTGAAGATATCCAAGTTGAACCAAAATCCGATGTAGGTTTTACCCGCACTGACTTTACTAGCTGTCCTATTCCGTTTTCAAAGAGCGACTTTGGGCACACTCTATCAAACTTTCGAGGCGGTGCCAGAACCAACATTAATAACCGTTTGGTAATTTTATGTTGGTACAATATTTTATATGCTGTACAGTATCTCGCACAGCATTCTAAATACTACTATAACAACTTAGTTGAGACAATGCAACTCGCAATGCAACTCAAAAACTAATTTTTGTCCAAAACAGCTATCGTCCTTTCCCGAGTTTGGCACGATGTTCACTAAATATTTTGATATAAGTCCACTCTGGGCTGTATATTTTTTTGTCAAGTATTTGAGTCAAATGCTTGCGGATCCCCTTTGTCAGGGATTTGTGGGACACGGAATTTTGAAATAAGACACAAGGGGACGAGTTAGGATAAGTAATTATGGAAAATGCAATATCAGGACAAATTGGTTCAGATTCGATGGATCAGTAATCTTAGCTAGGCGGATTCAACTTCGAAGTGCAACACCTAAGATACTCTGGTGAGCTGGGAGAACAACTCTTCCACTTACTATTCAATGAGAAAAGGAGTCGCACATATGCATAGTTACAACCAGCTCACCAAGGAA